>NZ_FNDM01000016.1:0-88492 GCF_900100505.1 Bacillus sp. cl96 | reverse complement strand
GGTAGAGCTATCGGCTGTTAACCGATCGGTCGTAGGTTCGAGTCCTACCTGCGGAGCCATTATGCTTCCATAGCTCAGCTGGTAGAGCACTTCCATGGTAAGGAAGAGGTCACCGGTTCAAGCCCGGTTGGAAGCTTGGGAATAGGTTTAAAACTTTTTTGGCCCGTTGGTCAAGTGGTTAAGACACCGCCCTTTCACGGCGGTAACACGGGTTCGAATCCCGTACGGGTCACCACTTTTGGAGGATTAGCTCAGCTGGGAGAGCACCTGCCTTACAAGCAGGGGGTCGGCGGTTCGATCCCGTCATCCTCCACCATATATATTTAAAATGTCGGAGGGGTAGCGAAGTGGCTAAACGCGGCGGACTGTAAATCCGCTCCTTCGGGTTCGGCAGTTCGAATCTGCCCCCCTCCACCATTTTCTTTAAAATAACCTGAGAGGGTTTATTTTTTTGAAAAGATAACCATACTAGTAAATATTAATGGGCTATAGCCAAGCGGTAAGGCAACGGACTTTGACTCCGTCATGCGCTGGTTCGAATCCAGCTAGCCCAGCCATTTACGAGCCATTAGCTCAGTTGGTAGAGCATCTGACTTTTAATCAGAGGGTCGAAGGTTCGAGTCCTTCATGGCTCATCATTTTTGCGGAAGTAGTTCAGTGGTAGAATACAACCTTGCCAAGGTTGGGGTCGCGGGTTCGAATCCCGTCTTCCGCTTAATTAATAAGGGGCCTTAGCTCAGCTGGGAGAGCGCCTGCCTTGCACGCAGGAGGTCAGCGGTTCGATCCCGCTAGGCTCCATCTAAATAAAAAAGCTTACATCATACGATGTAAGCTTTTTTTGTGTTTAAAAAGACAACTTTTATACTTGTCGTTTAAAATGAAGAAAACGTAAAAATAAGGGATGGGGAGATAATTGTGAAAGTTGTTATTGCATCTGATTCATATAAAGAAAGCCTAAAAGCTATAGAAGTATGTGGAGCTATTGAAAGAGGTTTTAGAGCAATTTTTCCTAATGCAGAGTATGTGAAAATACCAATTGGAGATGGAGGAGAAGGGACGGTTGAATCACTTGTTGATGCTACAGGGGGGAGAATTATATCAATTAGTGTGACAGGACCGCTTAGAGAAGGTATACAAGCTTTTTATGGCATTTCTAAAGATAAAAAGACAGCGTTTATTGAAATGGCAGCAGCATCAGGATTACAGCACGTTCCAGTTGAAAAGCGCAACCCACTTATTACAACGACAAAAGGAACAGGAGAACTTATATTACATGCGCTAGATCAAGGAGTGGAGTACATAATTTTAGGACTTGGAGGAAGTGCTACAAATGATGGCGGGGCAGGTATGTTAGTGGCTTTAGGAGTAAGGTTTATAAATGGTAAGGGTGAAGTAATAGATCCATCTGGAGGCACATTACACTCGATTGTTACTATTGATTTTTCACGAATGGACCCACGCTTAAAGGGGGTAAAGATAGAAGCGGCATGTGATGTGGATAATCCATTAGTCGGAATGCAGGGAGCATCTTTCGTATTTGGGAGACAAAAGGGTGCAAATATCGAGATGATGAAAGAGCTAGATGAGAATTTACAACATTATGCGAATATGCTTAAACGATATGTATCTTTTGATGTATCTGAAATACCTGGTGCAGGGGCAGCGGGAGGAATGGGAGCGGCTGTTATTTCAGTGTTAAAGGGAGACTTGCGTAGGGGCATTGAAATTGTATTAGATTATACAAATTTCGATAAACATATAGAAGATGCACATCTTATTATAACTGGTGAAGGTAGAATAGATAAACAAACTGCATATGGAAAGGCTCCTGTGGGTGTTGCGGGGCGTGCAAAACGTTTTTCTGTGCCTGTAATTGCTATTGGAGGGTCTGTATCATCTGATTATTCAGCTGTGTACGAGAAAGGAATAGATGCGGTATTTAGTATTACAACGAGACCGATGACACTAGAAGAAGCATATAAAGTAGCAGAAGAAAATATTGAAATGACAACGAAGAATATTGCAACAGTATGGAAAATAGCATCAGAAAAACACTTCTAAATATAGGAGTGTTCTATTATTATTATTTAATAATAGTGATTGCGATTGTTTCATTAAGTTAACTTTATACATAGAATAGTCTTAAAATTTGGTTTTCAACGTGAATATAAGTGAATAAATTGTATATCCATACAGAAAAATGTCGAGTTGAGTCAGACTATATAAAAGATTTAAAATATTTAGTGAAGGCATAAAAGGGGGATACTATCTATGAAAAAAGAAATCTCAGTTATTGGAGTTCCAATGGATTTAGGACAGATGCGTCGTGGAGTTGATATGGGACCGAGCGCGATCCGTTATGCAGGGGTAATTGAAAGAATTGAAGAAATTGGATATGACGTTAAAGATATGGGAGATATATGTATAGAGAGAGAAAAAGAGATAGATGAAAATACAAAATTAAGAAACCTTACACAAGTTGCAACTGTATGTAATGAATTAGCAAGTAAGGTGGATCATATTATAGAAGAAGGTCGTTTTCCACTTGTATTAGGTGGTGACCATAGTATTGCTATCGGTACATTAGCTGGTGTAGCAAAACATTATAAAAACTTAGGCGTTATTTGGTATGATGCACACGGTGATTTAAATACAGAGGAAACTTCACCATCTGGAAATATTCATGGTATGTCACTTGCAGCAAGTTTAGGTTATGGACATTCTTCACTTGTAGATTTATACGGAGCATATCCAAAGGTGAAAAAAGAGAATGTCGTAATTATCGGTGCGCGTGCATTGGATGAAGGAGAAAAAGATTTCATTCGCAATGAAGGTATTAAAGTGTTCTCAATGCATGAAATTGATCGTATGGGGATGACGGCTGTGATGGAAGAAACAATCGCATATTTATCTCATACCGATGGTGTACACTTATCATTAGATTTAGATGGTCTTGATCCTCATGATGCACCAGGTGTTGGAACGCCTGTAATTGGCGGTCTATCTTATCGTGAAAGTCATTTGGCGATGGAAATGTTAGCAGAAGCTGATATTATCACATCTGCTGAATTTGTTGAGGTAAATACGATTTTAGATGAGAGAAATAGAACGGCAACAACAGCAGTTGCTTTAATGGGTTCTTTATTCGGTGAAAAACTAAAATAAATGTAAGAAAAGCAACTGAGAAGTTGCTTTTTTTATTTGAAAATAAGCGTATAATAATGATTTATATTATACTGTACAATAAAAATGTTTGACATCTTACCAATTTGAGCTAAAGGGGGTTGTTTGTAATTGTCGTTTGTTTCATGTATGGTATAATTAACTAGTTGTTGGAAATACATACAGATAGAGCATAAAACAATATTTCAATATATGGATAGAATTGCTCGTAAGTAGGAGGAAGGGATAGCATGCCTTTTGAAGATACGACCATTTTGAAATATCTTAGTACGGCATTAGATATTGCCATTGTATGGTTTATTATATATAAGCTAATTCTTATAATCCGAGGGACGAAAGCTGTTCAACTTTTAAAAGGGATTACAGTTATTATCGTCGTTAAGATGATCAGTATTTTCCTTGAATTGCGTACGCTATCTTGGCTAACTGAACAAGTATTAACGTGGGGATTTTTAGCCGTTATTATTATCTTTCAGCCAGAATTGCGAAGAGCACTTGAGCAGCTAGGGCGCGGGAGTTTATTTTCGCGTGTTGGAACGCATGAGGATGATGAACCTGAAATGGTTGCAACAGCGATAGCAAAAGCAACCGAATATATGGGGAAACGTAGAATTGGTGCATTAATTACTTTGTCAAAAGAGACCGGTATGGGTGATTATGTGGAAACGGGTATTCCGCTTAATGCAAACGTATCATCGGAATTACTTATTAATATTTTTATTCCAAATACACCTCTTCATGACGGAGCGGTAATTATGCAAGGAAGTACAATTAAAGCAGCAGCATGCTATCTTCCATTATCAGAAAGTCCGTTTATTTCTAAAGAATTAGGAACTAGACATCGTGCTGCAATGGGAGTTAGTGAAGTTACTGATAGTATTACAGTAGTTGTGTCTGAAGAAACTGGTCAAATTTCTTTAACGAAAAATGGTAAGTTGCATCGTGATTTGAAGACAGAACAGCTGAAAGATATGTTATTAGCTGAATTTAGTGGAAACGAAAAAACGACTTCTTCGTCTTTATGGAATTGGAGGAGAAAGCGTCATGGATAAGTTAATGGAGAATCATTGGTTTTTAAAAGGGATCTCATTACTATTGGCGTGTATGCTTTTTATGTCAGCGACGTTAACTGAAAAAAATACGACATCAGGTATATTACCTTTTGCAAATGATACGAAAGAAACATTAACTAATTATGCTATTAATCTTAAGTATGATGAGGAGAAATATATTGTAAGTGGTATTCCGGCAGAGGGCGTTAAAGTAAAATTAGAAGGCCCAAAAGCATCAGTTGCTACAGCAAAAGCAAAAAAACAATTTGACATACCGGTTGATTTGCGAGATAGTCCAAAAGGAACTTATGAGATTTCTTTAAAAACGAACGGGCTTCCAGATGATGTGAAAGGAACAGTTCAGCCATCAACAATTAAAGTTACTCTTCATGAAAAGGCGAGAAAATATGTTCATGTAGATCTGAAATTATCAAATGAGGATCAGATGCCAGCGGGGGCTACTCTAGAAAAATCAAGCCTTAAACCGGATACTGTTGAGGTAGTTGGGACGAAAGAAGAAATTGAAAGCATTTCCTCTGCCAAAGCGTATGTTGATTTAAAAGGTGTTAATAAAACTGTTACAAAAACGCCCGAAGTTACATTATACAATAAAGAAGGAAAACGTTTAAATGTAAGAACAAGTCCATCTAAGATTAGTGTAACGTTGAATGTGGCAACGCAAACTACAGCCAATAATACTGAAAAAACTGTTCCTGTAACGTATACGAAGAAGGGGAGTTTAGCAGAAGGATTGGCGGTTACAAATATCAGTGTTGAACCGAGAGAAGTAACGATAGCTGGTCCAAAAGATATTTTGGATAATATACAATCGCTAGAGGGGGTCGAAGTAGATCTTAGTCAATTGACAGAGTCTACAACATTCGATGCCTCTGTTTTATTACCCAAGGGTGTAACAAGTGCAAAACCGAATCAAGTGAAGGTTTCGGTGGGAGTGCAAAAAACAAAACAAACGAAAACAAAAACGATTGATGGTATCCCAATCCAGAAAAATGGACTGTCTAAAGATGTTACTGCTCAGCTACTTTCGCCGCAAGATGGAAAGATAAGTGTTGATATTTCAGGAGAAGCAAGTATAGTAGATAAAATAACAGCTGCTCAAATAACAGCGGTAATTAATCTGCAAAATGTATCCTCAGGGACGAAAGATATTTCCATTCAAGTGAGCGGTCCTGGTAATATTTCAATAGAGCCAAAACAAAAAAGTGCTAAAGTTACTATTGTGAAGAAAGAAAAACCAGATAAAGAAGTACAGGGTAACGGTCAACAACCGGATTCAAATACGGATCAAGAAAATCAAAATGAGAAACCAAAAAATCCTGAACCTGATTCAGAAAAAGAACAGGAAAAGAATCAAAACCAAAATCAAAATCAAGATAAAGATAAAGAAACGAGTCAAGAACCAACAGTAGATAATCAAAAAGAGCAAGAAAAAGGAGCGAATCATAATGGGTAAATATTTTGGTACAGATGGAGTACGCGGAGTTGCAAATAAGGAGTTAACACCTGAATTAGCTTTCAAAATTGGACGTTTTGGTGGTTATGTATTAACAAAAGATACAGATCGTCCAAAAGTAATTATCGGTCGTGATACACGTGTATCTGGTCATATGTTAGAAGGAGCTTTAGTAGCAGGTCTATTATCAACTGGAGCAGAAGTAATGCGCCTTGGCGTTATTTCTACACCGGGCGTTGCTTATTTAACAAAAGCACTAGATGCACAAGCGGGTGTTATGATTTCTGCATCTCATAATCCAGTACAAGATAACGGTATTAAATTCTTTGGTTCAGACGGCTTTAAATTAACAGATGAGCAAGAAGCTGAGATTGAAGCTTTATTAGACAAAGAAGTTGATGAACTACCACGTCCGACAGGTACTAATCTTGGACAAGTGAGCGATTACTTTGAAGGTGGACAAAAATATTTACAGTACATTAAACAAACTGTTGAAGAAGATTTCTCTGGCCTACATATCGCTTTAGATTGTGCACATGGTGCAACTTCTTCTCTAGCTCCATACTTATTTGCAGACCTAGAAGCTGATATTTCAACAATGGGAACTTCTCCAAACGGTATGAATATTAATGAGGGTGTAGGATCTACACATCCAGAAGGCTTAGCTGAATTGGTAAAAGAAAAAGGTGCGGATATCGGACTTGCTTTTGATGGCGATGGCGACCGTTTAATTGCTGTAGACGAAAAAGGAAACATCGTTGACGGTGATCAAATTATGTTCATTTGTGCGAAATATATGAAAGAAACTGGTCAATTAAAACATAATACAGTTGTTTCAACTGTTATGAGTAACTTAGGTTTCTACAAGGCACTTGAAGCAAATAATATTACAAGTGATAAAACAGCAGTTGGTGACCGCTACGTAATGGAAGAAATGAAGCGTGGAGGTTACAACCTAGGTGGAGAACAATCAGGCCATATTATCTTACTTGATTACATTACAACTGGTGATGGAATGTTAAGTGCACTTCAACTTGTAAACATCATGAAAATGACGAAAAAGCCATTATCTGAGCTTGCAGGAGAAATGACGAAATTCCCACAATTGTTAGTAAACGTTCGTGTAACAGATAAAAAATTAGCATTAGAAAATGAAAAAATTAAAGAAATTATTCGTGTTGTAGAGGAAGAAATGAACGGTGATGGCCGTATTCTTGTTCGTCCATCTGGAACAGAGCCACTTATTCGTGTAATGGCAGAAGCACCAACACAAGAAGTTTGTGATGCATATGTACATCGCATTGTAGAAGTTGTGAAAGCTGAAGTTGGCGCTGAATAATTAGCTGAATTTATATGAAAAAGGAGCACAAAAAGTGCTCCTTTTTCATATGTTTTATAGACGATGAAAAAAATTTCATTGACGGTTTATCCATGTTTGTTATAAGATAGTCTTGTTCTTTTTCTCAAAGGAAATATTGTAAATTATAAAAGCGCCAGAACTACAAATAGTGTAGTTGACGAGGTGGGGTTTATCGAGATTTCGGCGGATGACTCCCGGTTGTTCATCACAACCGCAAGCTTTTACTTAAATCATTAAGGTGACTTAGTGGACAAAGGTGAAAGTGTGATGAGAGAAGAGGAACGGATGAAAACTAGCTGTATAAGTATATACGGACTTAAACCCAATCGAGAGGAAGGTGAAAGCCGTTACAAGCTTACAGGGCTAGCAATATGTAATCCGTTTTTTAGTATAAATAAAAATGGTATCGGACTATGTCGTTACATGTTCGCAGAGCAGTGTAAGCATTTGTAACGGCGACTAAACATGTGTGGAATCGTAGGATTTATTGGAGAGCAAGATGCAAAGGAAATTTTATTAAAAGGTTTAGAAAAGCTAGAATATCGTGGATATGATTCAGCAGGTATTGCAGTACAAGCAGAGAACGGTGTTGTTGTATACAAAGAAAAAGGCCGTATCGCAAAACTTCGTGAAATCGTAGATGAGAACGTAGCAGCAAGCGTGGGTATCGGACACACACGCTGGGCTACACACGGTGTTCCAAGTAAAGTAAACGCGCATCCGCATCAAAGTACATCAAAACGCTTTACATTAGTTCATAACGGTGTAATTGAAAACTATGAATTAGTGAAAAAGGAATATTTACAAGATGTAACGTTCGTAAGTGAAACAGATACAGAGGTTATCGTACAGCTTATGGAACAACAAGTGAGCACAGGATTAAGTGTAGAAGAAGCGTTCCGTAATACGCTATCTCTTTTACATGGCTCTTATGCAATCGGATTACTTGATGCTGAAAATCCAAACATGATTTATGTTGCTAAAAACAAAAGCCCGCTATTAGTAGGTGTTGGTGACAACTTTAATGTTGTGGCAAGCGACGCTATGGCGATGTTACAAGTTACAGATCAATTTATTGAGTTAATGGATAAAGAAATCGTAATCGTAACGAAAGAAAGTATTACAATTAAAAACTTACAAGGTGAAACGATTGAACGTGCACCGTTTACAGCGGAATTAGACGCAAGTGATATTGAAAAGGGAACATATCCTCATTTCATGCTTAAAGAAATCGATGAGCAACCACTTGTAATCCGTAATATAATTCAAAAGTATCAAGATGAAAATGGCGAAATTGAATTAAATCAAGACATTCGCAATGCGATCTTAGATAGCGATCGTATTTACATCATTGCATGTGGAACGAGTTATCATGCAGGTCTTGTTGGAAAACAATTTATCGAGAAGTTTGCAAAAATGCCAGTTGAAGTACACGTGGCAAGTGAATTCTCTTACAACATGCCATTATTAACAGAAAGACCATTCTTCATTTACATTTCACAAAGTGGTGAAACAGCTGATAGCCGTGCAGTACTTGTGCAAACAAATGAAATGGGCCATAAAGCATTAACAATTACAAACGTGCCTGGTTCTACGCTTTCTCGTGAAGCTGATTATACACTTCCGTTATACGCTGGACCAGAAATTGCAGTTGCATCAACGAAAGCCTACACAGCACAGCTTGCAGTACTTTCAATTTTAGCGGCTGATATTGCTAAAGCAAAAGGTGAAGTTCTTGATTTCGATTTAACACACGAACTAGGACTTGTAGCAAATGCAATGATAGAACTTTGTGATCAAAAAGAAGAAATGGACGCATTAGCAAAACAATTTTTAGCGACAACGCGTAACTGTTTCTTCATCGGACGTAGCGTAGACTTCTACGTAGGATTAGAAGGTGCGTTAAAACTAAAAGAAATCTCTTACATCCAAGCAGAAGGATTCGCTGGAGGAGAGTTAAAACACGGTACAATCGCTTTAATTGAAAATGGTACACCAGTTATCGCACTTGCTACACAAGAGCACGTAAACCTTGGAATTCGTGGTAACGTTAAAGAAGTAGTAGCACGCGGAGCTAACCCATGTATCATCTCAATGAAAGGCTTAGAAATGGAAGGTGACAGCTTCGTATTACCAACTGTACACGAAGCGCTAGCACCGCTAGTAGCAGTTATTCCATTACAACTTATCTCATACTACGCAGCACTTCACCGCGAGTGTGACGTTGATAAGCCACGTAACTTAGCTAAGTCTGTTACTGTTGAGTAGGAGATTGGTAGGTTAATAAGTATAGTTATACGTTTGAAATAAATTAAAACTAAGAAAAAACTCTGTAAAAATCATTTTACAGAGTTTTTTTAGTTAGTTATTGTTTTACATAACAAATTGTTACTTGTTCGTCTATGTGGAAAATTTGTAACGCTTTACCATCTAAATTTTTAACCTCATATGATGAATAAATAGGTCTTTCCAATTTCACTTCTTGTCCATTTTGAGTTCCTTTTTCCACCATTAGCGTTAACTGATGGGAAGAAACGTCTGCTTGGTATGTTCCTGTTAAGTAATTATCTTTATTTGGATAAGAACCATTTGCATATGTTTCAAATGTCTTATCTGCTTTTAGGACTAACGTAGTTTTGACTCCGTCTCCGTAATCAATACCCCAATTACCTACAAGCTCTGTACCGTCTTTATAGTTGTTCTGTACATTCTTAAACTTAGCGGAATCCTCGTCTGGTGTATCAATTTTTCCTTTGAATATACCAGTTTTATCTTGGGTACTGTATGTTTTAACTTTATTACCACTAGATAAACTCGGTGAGTTAGAAGAACTAGTACCACTTGTTGTAGAAGTAGTTGTTGAACCACCATTAGCTTCCGCTTTTAACTTATTAAATACAGGTTTCCAAATGCGTTTTGCTTCATCTAATTTATTGTTTGCTTTATCTATGATTGCATCATCCGTATCTTTAAGTGTTTTAGAGTAATCAAATAACTTCGATACTTCTTTGAAAGATTCTTTTAACTTTTGAACAGCTTTTACAATTTCCTTATGATCTTCCTTGTATTTTCCTGGTGCATCTATACGCTCTATTTTATTAAATACTTTATCTAAGTCTTTAATACTATCTCGTACCTCTTCATTTGACTTACTTCCCTTTTTATTATCCCTCACAGAAGCATCATAGTAATCTAGACGTCTTAATAAGTCTTCTTCAATGTCTACCATAAGTTGTGGGTAATCCTCAGGCAAAACCATAATCATCTTAACATCTTTACTTTCTTCTTTTGAGTTAGTTGATTTTTCCTTTGTTTCAGATGATTTACCTTCTGTCTTAGTTTCTTTACTTTCTTGTTTACCAGATTCAGCATTTGTTTTTTCTTTTTCTCCAAATAAATTTGTTACACTACAAGCTGACATAGAAACTACTAATCCAGATGCTAGTAAAATTTTACCGGTACTCTTTTTGAAATTCTTCATATGATTTTTCAATTCTCCCTTTCAAAACATAAAATAGATGTGTTTTAGCCCCTTTAAAACAAAAAAACATACCCCTTCTATATTTATTTTATAATACCTTTCTATGTATAATATTTTACAATTAATTACAGGTACGGTCAAAGTTTATCTTAGTTTAACGATGTTCACAAAAAAGATGCGAAGCTCTATTCCTTCAAGTAAAGATTGTAAGTGAGTTTTGATTAAAATTTTTTTATAAAAATCTCATACTTAGTTAAAAAGAGTAATTCTATTTTGATCAAACGTTTTTTCAAAATGAATTTTTTTGTTGTTAAATAAAGATTTTTGACTTCATTGCTATCAAATTTTATTCCAAACCAATATATAGTTATAGCTTTAAAATAAATTTACAAATTTGCACCCCTTTAGATATTTTATCTAAAGGGGTGTTTTTGTGTCGAAAAAGAACATCTAGAATTGGTAAGTGGATAGAACTCCATAAATTAAAGTTTTACTTTATCGACTTCACTTTTGTTTGTCTGAATTTTCCGTTATTATTTTAAGTATTCGTGAACAATTTCATTTATTACGGCAAAAAGAGACGAGAGATTTATGGACATTTCAAGGGGGTATATTGATGAAAGTGAATGAAAAAACATATTTAAGTATAGAAGAGATTATTTCATTACCAACCGTATCAAGTACAAACATAAGTGATGATGGTAAAAACGTAGCATTTGTTAAGAAGACGGCTGATTGGAAAGACAATACATATAGGAATCATGTATGGATATATGAAAAAGATAAGAAGCAGAGTTACCCATTATCAAATGGTGATATAGATAGTACACACCCATTATGGTCTCCAGATGCTAGGTGTATCGCATATCTTAGTCCAGTTGGTGATGGGAAAAATCAGATATTTGTTAAGTCACTAGATGGTTATAGAGAGGTTCAAATTACCGATGAGAAAGAAGGAGTCAGTACATTCAAATGGGGTCCTACTGGCAAGGGTCTTTATTATGTTACGCAGTCAAAAGAATGTGAGGAGATAAAGAAACGTAAGGATCTATATGGAGATTTTCAACATATAGGTAAGGAACACCAGAATAATTGTTTATATTACATTGAAATAGAGAAGGTGATACAAAGTGATACAGATGAACACAAGAACAGAGTTGTTTATCAATTAACGGATGGTAAGGATTTTCATATCCATGAATTTGATATTTCAAATGATGGTAAAAAGGTTGTATTTATGGCGACACCAAGCTCAAATATGGCAGATTATATAAATGGAGATCTATACATACTCCATATTAAAGCTGGAGAGCTACAAAAGCTGAATGTGGATAAGTTGTTGGGAGGGAGTGTTTGCTTTTCTCCTGACGGCAGTGAAATATGTTACACAGCAAGCATAAGAGAGAAGGGTTACTATAGAAACCATATACAAGATAGTACGTTAGAGATATATGATATAAATACCGGAGAGCTAATTCAACCTTTAACAGATTTTGATAGTACGGTTATGCCATTACAGTGGACAGCTAAAGGGGTTTTAATTAGGTGGCAGAATAAAACGAATTATCTTATTGGATTGCTAGCCGAAGATGGCACTGTGGAAATATTAAGCGAAAAAGTAGATGGCTTTATAATGGATGCTTCTATAACAAAGGATGGCAAACATATATCCTACAATAAGGCTATAACAAATGAAACCTTTGAAATCTATTTAGACGATAAAAAAATAACGGATGAAAATAGCTTTTTCAAAGGGAAACTTAGAAGTAACAGGGAAATCATCTCATGGAAAAGTAGCGATGGTCTTGAAGTAGAAGGTGTTTTATCAACGCCAGTAGAGTTGGACAATAATAAAAAATATCCTTTATTAGTAGTAATTCACGGCGGTCCGGCTTGGGCATCTTTTCCGATATTTTCAGACTGCTTCAATGAGAAATATCCGATTGAACAGTTTGTTGAAAAGGGCTTTATCGTTTTAGAACCAAATTACAGAGGAAGTTCAGGTTATGGTAATGAATTTTTAAAAGCTAACTATAGAAAACAGGGGATTGCTGACTACGATGATGTTATATCTGGAGTGGATGAACTAGTAGAAAAAGGGATGGTAGACAAGGATAGAGTAGGAGTTATGGGATGGAGCAACGGTGGATATGTATCAGCTTTCTGTTCTACGTTTAGTAATCGGTTTAAAGCTATTTCAGTTGGCGGTGGAATAACTAACTGGAGTACCCATTATGTAAATACAGATATACCTTACTTTATTAGAATGTATTTAGGAAATACTCCATGGAATGATCCAGAGATATATACGAAGACATCACCTATGACGTATATTAAATCAGCTTGTACGCCTACCTTAATTCAACATGGGGAAAAGGATGCAAGAATTCCAATTACAAATGCATATGATCTATATCAAGGATTAATGGATATGGAAGTTGATACAGAATTAATTATATTTAAAGGAATGGCATATAGTTCTGACCAACCAGGAGTTCATGTGGCTATTATGAAGCAGAACTTGATGTGGTTTTCACACTATATTCTTGGAGAGAGTATGGGGGGTTTTAAGACTTTGTAAGGGATGTTTGTACAAGACATAAGGTTGAAACGGTCTTCATATTGAGATGATTTATTATAAAATATATACTTAAACTACTATCAGTACATAAATTAGGGAGGACTAATATGACAGGAAATAAAAATGACTTACTAGTAGAAAAACGTGAAGAGTTATTGAAAGTATTGCAAGCTCGTTTTGAGAAAAACATGAACCGCCATGAAGGTCTTGAATGGGCTAAAGTTGAAGCGAAGCTGACTACTAATAATGAAAAAATGTGGTCACTTAACGAAATGGAAGTAACTGGTGGTGAACCGGATGTTGTTGGTTATGATGAAGAAAAGGACGAATATACTTTCTATGATTGTTCAAAGGAGAGTCCTAAAGGCCGCAGAAGTCTTTGTTATGATCTTGAAGCGTTAGAATCAAGAAAAAAACATAAACCAGAAAATAACGTTATTGATGTTGCCAATGCTATGGGCATTGAATTATTAACGGAAGAACAGTATCGGGAATTGCAACAACTTGGCGATTTTGACATGAAATCATCAAGTTGGGTACAAACACCTTCAGATATTCGAGAACTCGGTGGTGCTTTATTTTGCGATTATCGCTTTGGACATGTTTTCGTGTACCATAATGGAGCAGACTCTTACTATGCTGCCAGAGGTTTTCGTGGCTCGTTAAAAGTTTAAATTAGGAGAAATAAGAAAAAGAGCCTATATTCAGGCTCTTTTTCTTATTTATATTTTAAAAGTAAACTGTTACTATGCAGTTTTACTTAATTTATATGTTCCGTGGTTGTTTTTACGGAAAAGTTTAGGGAAAACATAGCCATCTAATCCAATACGTCCAGCGTTCTGCCCTGCAACTAAAATGAACATAGTCAAAATAAGCAGGTTTGGGTTTACACTAACGGTTCCACTTAATAAAAATGAAAGATTCATTATGATTCCGAAAAATGCAGCTGTTTTTGTTAATCCGCCTAAAATTAAACCTAGACCTACTAAAATTTCTCCCCATTGAACTAAAAAGCTAAATAGGTCTGCGTTTGGAAGGACAAAATGTTGAAGAAAATCTGCCCACCAACTTTGTACTGCAGGGTGGTCACCTGATGCTTGAGCAATAGCACCCTTTAGAAAGCCACTTGCGTCAAAAGATTGTCCGAAGACTTTGCCTATCCCAGCAGCGAGCCATGTATACCCTATGTAAAGCCGTAAAAGTAATAATATGAAAGTAGCACGTTTATCAGTTCTTAAAAAATTGATAACCATTGAAATCCCTCCAATATTGTATTTACATGTTTATTATATATATATTGTGAATAAATTCACAATAGAGGAAATGTGAACGAATATATGTTTTGAGTAATTGTTTTATTTTTTGTAACATTTCATCTTTTTTGATAGACTAATAATAGAGATATATCAAAAGGAGGCAAAGACTCAATATGTGGATGAACTTGTAATGATTAGAAACTAGATAGATGAATTTTTCTCTCATAAGCGAGGGTTTATTTAGTTATCTGTAAATCATTCAAGGAATGCATATTTGGCTTGTACATCCCTTTTATAAGGATAGGTGCCTATTTTATGTATCTGTCTTTTTTTTGGGAAAGTTTATATCTCTTATATAAAATATGCGTCCTTTAAACTTGGAGGAGTATATGATGAACCAATTAAAAAATAAAGTAGCAGTTATTACAGGGGTAAGTCGTCTAGACGGTATAGGCGCAGCAATTTGCAAAGAATTGGCTGAATCAGGATACGATATATTTTTTACGTATTGGACGGATTATGATAAAGAGATGCCATGGGGCGTTGAGAAAAATGAACAAATACAATTAGAAGAAGAGCTATTACAAAACGGTGTTAGAGTATCAAGCATGGAGTTAGATTTAACTCAGAATGATGCACCGAAAGAGCTTATAAATAAAGTTACTGAACAATTAGGGTACCCTCATATATTAATTAATAATGCAGCATATTCTACGAATAATGATTTCTCTACGTTGACTGCTGAAGAATTAGATAAGCATTATATGGTGAATATTCGTGCGACTACATTGCTCAGTAGTCAATTTGCCCGAGGATTTGATAAAAAATCTGGTGGTAGAATTGTGAATATGACTTCGGGGCAATTTCAAGGTCCTATGGTAGGAGAACTAGCGTATGCAACAACGAAGGGAGCTATTGATGCTCTTACTAGTACGTTGTCAGCAGAGGTAGCTCATTTAGGAATAACAGTGAATGCAATTAATCCAGGACCAACTGATACAGGATGGATGACTGAAGAGATAAAACAAGGGTTAAAGCCGATGTTTCCTTTTGGCAGAATTGGTGAGCCAAAGGATGCAGCTAGACTCATTAAATTTCTAGTAAGTGAAGAAGCTGAGTGGATTACTGGGCAAGTTATTCATTCAGAAGGTGGATTTAAAAGATAAAAAAGAAGGTATCTCACCTTGGTGAGATACCTTCTTTTTTTAATCTTTCTTCAACCTTCGTGCAATACCATTCCCTAAAGACTGTAATCCTTGAACGAGGATAATTAAAATAAAGACAGTTGCATACATTACTTCAGGTTCATAGCGTAAATGTCCGAAGCGATATGCTAAGTCCCCTAGCCCACCAGCGCCTACAAGACCAGCCATTGCTGTTGCGCCGATTAAGCCAATCGTTGCGATTGTTAATCCAAGTACAAGGGAGGGACGAGCTTCTTTAACCAGGACGTGCCAAATGATTTTTATAGTAGAGACTCCCATCGCTTGGTAGGCTTCAATGACACCGCGATCGACTTCTAGTAAAGCTGTCTCCATTAAACGTGCGATATAAGGGGCTGTGAAGACGACAAGCGGTACGATAACACCTTGTACGCCAATGGATGTTCCCATTAGAAACTTTGTAAAAGGCAAAATAAAGAATAATAGAATGATAAATGGAAGAGAGCGAATAATATTAATAATTGTATTAAGAATTGGGTAAATGATTTTATTTTCGTGCTGCCCACCAGGTCTTGTTAAAACAAGTGTGACACCAAGTGGTAGTGCAATAAGGATAGAGATGAATAGTGAAATAGATGTCATTTGAAATGTTTGAATGGTTGCTTCCCATATGACTTTACCCCATTCATCCAAAAAGGACTTGTTTCCCATAATCTGTTCTACCCCCTTCTACGATGATTCCTTGCTCTTGTAAAAATGATAAAGCGTGGTTGATTTCATTTTGTTCCCCTTGCATATGAATGACAAGTTTCCCGTATGCCTCATGTTTTAACTGTGTAATATTACCGGATAAAATATTTGGATACACTTGGAAACGTTTTGTAGCGATAGCTAACGCTGGTTCACCAGAAGAATTTCCTATAAATGAAAGTGTTACGATTTCTCCGGTTCTTTGTAGTTCTTTTTGTACTTCAGCTGGGATTTTTGCTGCAAATGCACTATTTACAAATTTCTTCGTTGTTACATGTTGTGGGTTTGTGAAGATCTCCTTCACAGTCCCGCTTTCAATTACTGCTCCATGTTCCATAACAGCAACTCGGTCGCATATACGTTGGATGACATTCATTTCATGTGTAATTAATAAAATTGTAATCCCGATTTCCTCATTAATCTTTAATAATAGGTCAAGAATAGAATCAGTTGTTTCTGGATCTAAAGCACTCGTTGCTTCGTCGCTTAATAACACTTCCGGTTCATGTGATAGTGCACGTGCAATGGCAACACGTTGTTTCTGGCCACCAGAAAGTTCACTCGGATAGGCATCTTTTCGATTAAAAAGATCGACAATACGTAAATACTTTTCTACCCTTTTTTCAATTTCTGCTTTTGGAATGCCAGCAAGCCGTAACGGTAATGCGATATTTTCATAAACGGTAACAGTTTTAAGTAAATTGAATCCTTGAAAGATCATTCCGATTTTTTGTCTCGCTTTTGCTAGTTCTTTTGCCGATAAAGTTGTTAAGTCTTGATTGTTTACAATGATATTTCCTGTCGTTGGTTTTTCTAATAAATTTACACAGCGGATTAATGTACTTTTACCAGCACCGCTATATCCGATGATTCCAAATACTTCGCCCTTTTTTACTTGGAGGGAAGTGGACTTAAGAGCTTCCACATTCCCCTTTTTTGTTGTAAATACTTTGGATACATTTTTTAATTCAATCATTATCGTCAGCTCCTACCAAGACGGTAAAACAGAACCATCAAATTTTTTCTCGATAAATTCTTTTACTTCTTTAGATTGATAAGCTTTCTTTAATTTATTTACAACAACATCATCTTTATTTTCAGTACGAACAACGACCCAGTTCACATAGGGTGAATCTTTTCCTTCGCGGAAAATAGAATCTTTCGCTGGACTTAATTTTGCACCTAATGCAAAGTTTGTGTTAATTGCAGCTGCTTTCACTTCACTTAGTTGCGTTGGTAATTGAGATGCCTCTAATTCGACAATCTTTAATTTTTTTGGATTTTCAATTACATCTTTTGCAGTCGCTTTTTCTGTAGCCTTTGGATCAACTTTTAAAACCCCTGCTTTTTCAAATAATTTTAAAGCTCGAAGTTCATTCGTTGGGTCATTTGGTACAGCAATTGCATCGCCCTCTTTTAAGTCTTTTACATCTTTTATATCTTTAGAATATACACCCATAGGGAATGTTACTGTTGAAAATACTTCAGCTAATTTCATATTGCGTTCAGCTTTAAATACATCTAAATATGATTTCGTTTGGTAACTATTTACATCAAGGCTTTTTTCATCTAATGATACGTTTGGCGCTACATAATCATTAAATACTTTTATATCAATTTCGAGGCCATCTTTTGCTGCAACTTCTTTTACCTTTTCAAAAATTTGTTCATGTGGTCCACCTGTTACACCGACAGTTATCTTTTTCTCGTCTAATTCTTTTACCTCTTTATCTGAACTCACACTACATGCGCCTAATAATAATACTGCTCCGCTTACAATGCTTAATAATACCTTTTTCATCTATAAATCCCCCTTCATATACGTTCCAAAATAAAAAGCACCTCCCAAAAAATAAGAGAGGTGCCGAATAGACGAAATAGATTCCTCTCTTATCTTCCAAAACGAAAACTCGTTTTGCAGGAATTAGCACCTTAGCTTATACGTCATAAGCTCGGTTGCCGGGCATCATCGGGCCAGTCCCTCCGCCACTCTTGATAAGAGTATGTGTATGTAGTTTTGAATATGGTACTAATAGTAAATCGTACAAAAAGAATTGTCAATGATATTTTCAGAATATATTTTATTTTAAGGTAATTGAAACGTTCCCCTTTTTATGTCCTTTTTCTACATATATATGAGCTTCAGCAATTTCTTCTAATCGGTAAGTTCTATCAATAACAGGCTTTAGCTTTTCTGTTTCAGCTAGTTGTTTTAGTAGGTTCATATCTTCTTTACTGACTTTTGCCATCATTCCGTTCACAGATACATATTTTCCATTAGGCATTAATGCATCTGTACAAAGAGACTTATTATATTTTCCAACTGCATCAAATATAATATCATAGTGCTCGCCCCGCTTAGTAAAATCTTCTTTCATATAATCAATTACGTTGTCTGCCCCTAAAGCTGTTACTAAATCGAAATTCGAACTACTACAAATGGCTGTGACAGTCGCCCCGAAGTATTTCGCAAGTTGTACGGCAGCTGTCCCGACTGACCCAGAGGCGCCGTATATAAGTACTCGTTGCCCTTTTTTTATCTGTCCTTTTCTAAGGAAGTGCAATGCTGAAGTTCCGCCAAAAGGAATAACGGCAGCTTCTTCATATGTCACATTGGTAGGTTTTAATGCTATTAATCCACTTTCATGCACGCATGTGTATTCGGCATAACCACCAAGGTTTAGTTCTGTTAATGCAAAAACTTGATCTCCTTTTTTAAATTGTGTTACATCTGTTCCAATGTCTTCGATTTCACCGGATAACTCTACGCCAAGTATAGGTTTTCTCGGTTTTCTGAAACCTAATATGATCCGCATAGGAATCCAAAATAAGAGGGGGCTATTAAAGCCACGTATTCTACAATCTCCAGTCGATACACTTGTTGCGTGAATTTTAACTAATACTTCATTTTTTTTAGGTTTAGGCTTTTCTATATTTTGAAGTTGGAGAACATTAGGTGGTCCATACTTTGTGCAAATAATAGCTTTCATAATGACCTCCTGAAATGAGTTGTTATTATTTACATCATATTTAAACTTTTTCTCAAACATGTTGCTATATAGGAAATAAATTTAAAGAAGAATATTACGAATTATATAGATTTCATAGGAAAAGAGATGATATTATTTTTGGGAAGGAGGGGACGTTATGAAAAAAAATATTTTAATTTCAAGTTTAGTACTTGCAGTCGGTCTAGGAGTAGGGTGTAGTAATGAGAAAGCAAAAAAGACTGATGAACCGAAAAAAGAAGCTGTGCAGAAAGAAAAGGAATTAACAGCGAAGGATGTTTTTAATAAAGCGAATGAAGCTTTTAAAAACGAAGAAAATGTAACGATGACATATGATGTGGGAATAAAGGCTGAAGGAACAGAGATGAATGTAATAAAGGCCAAAATGCAATTAGAGCCGAAGAAAAAAAATTCTCGTTCTGAAATGAATGTTTCTGGTACAGAGGTTGTTGTTTATGAAGTGGGTGGCAAAATTGCTGGTCAGTTGAAAAATCCTAATACGGGTGAAGTTATGTCTGTACCAGAGGAACAATTAAATGCTAACGGAATGAATGCGACTCAAGGAATGGTAGATAATTTAGAGATTCCATCGGAAATTTTAAATAAAGTGAAGATGGAGAAAAGTGGAGATAATTATAAGCTGAAGTTTGCATTAAAAGGGCAAGAGACAGAGAGTATGTTAGCTAGTATGGATGAAAAGCAGAAACAAATGCTACAAGGCCAAAATGCAAAGATAGAAGAAATAGATGGAGAATATATTATTACAAAAGATTTTAAATATGAATCAGCAAAGATAGATATGGTTATGAGTAGCAATGGTGAGGATAAAGCGCACATTATTACGGATGCGAAGTTTACATCGTATGATAAATTTGATCCAATACAATTGCCAGCAGCAAAGTAATCACTGTCAAGAGAGGTACCTGAAAGAACAGGTATCTCTTTTTGTTGCTAATAAGGAGAGTGTCCTTTGAAAAAAAGAAAGATAGTAGTGGTCATTGTTGCATATACGGTTTTGCTTGCAACGTCTGTACATACGTATAAAAAACAAATTGATCATCCTATTATGAGTGATGTAGGTAAATTGCTTCCGACAAAAATAAAACGTGTTGAAAGTGCTACGGAAGAGCACTCGTTAATAAAATTAGTGCGAGATGCAAAAGTTTCAGGAGAGAAAATTTCCATTGCAGGCATGCAACATAGCCAAGGAGGACAGACATATTATCCAAATGGCACGATGCTCGATATGAAAGGATATAATAAAATATTAGAATTTGATCCAGAGAAGAAGCAGATTACAGTTCAAAGTGGTGTCACGTGGAATGATATTCAGAAGAAAATAAATCCATATGGCCTTGCGGTACAGGTCATGCAGTCTCAAAATATTTTTACTGTTGGTGGTTCATTAAGTGTAAATGTACACGGGCGTGATATTCGTCATGAGGCACTAATTGATACAGTAGATTCATTTAGATTGTTAATGGCAGATGGCACGGTACGTAATGTAAGTAGAGAAGAAAATGCAGAGTTATTTCCATATGTCATTGGGGGTTACGGTTTATTTGGAGTTATTTTAGATGTGACGCTGAAGTTAACAGATGATGAATTATATGAAATGCACACGAGAATGATAGATTATAAAGAATACGTATCTTATTTCAAAGAGAAAGTGAAAAGAGATGAAAATGTTCGTATGCACTTAGCGCGTATTTCTGTTGCTCCAAATTCATTTTTAAAAGAGATGTATGTGACAGATTATACTTTGGCACAAAATCAAAATATGAGAGAAGAGTACAGTGAATTAAAGGAAGAAAATATTATAGCGGTACCGAAATTTTTACTTGGGTTATCACGTTATAGTGATTGGGGAAAGAATACGTTTTGGGATATACAAAGAGGTTATTTTGAACGTACAGATGGAAAGTATGAGACGCGTAATAATGTTATGAGATCAGATAGTGCTTTTATGGAATATGAAAATCCAAATAGGACCGAAGTGTTACAAGAATACTTTGTGCCTATAGATGCTTTCACGGAGTATATAGATGATTTACGTAACGTATTAAATGAAGAAGAGTTTAATTTACTCAACATTACGATTCGTTACGTGGAAAAGAATGAAAATGCAGTTTTGTCCTATGCGAAAGATGATATGTTTGCGCTGGTTCTTTTGATTAACCAGGGACGCTCAGAGAGTGAGATAAAGAAAACAGAGGATGTCATTCGGAAGATGATTGATGTTACTTTAAAGCATAACGGTAGTTACTATTTGCCGTACTATTCTTATCCAACGAAAGAGCAGTTAAAGAGGGCATATCCTCGTATTGAAGAATTTCTCAAGAAAAAGAAGGAAGTAGATTCAGAAGAGAGATTTGTGAATTTATTTTATAGGGAGTATACGAAATGACATATAGAAGATTTGTGGCTTCGCAAAGTATCATCATGATGGCAGGAAGTATGGTATTTCCTTTTTATATATTATTGCTTCGAAACGTTGGAAATAGCTTCTCGCAATTTGGCTGGGCGTATGGCTTATTTGCTTTAACATCAGCACTTGTATATCCACTAGTGGGAAAGATATCTGATCAAGTAGGTGATAAAAAATTATTAATCATATACGCTTGGTCCATGGCAATCTTAATGCTTTGCTTTCCGATTGCCACGGAAGTATGGCATGTATATATTCTTCAAATTGTAATGGGCATTTTAGGTGCTGTGCAGCGTAATACTGAGAAGACTTCGTTAGCACGAAAGGTTGCGCAGGAAAAGGCTGGTTATGAGATTGGAAAATACCATGTGTGGACATCCATTGGCGGAGCAGTAGCGGTTATTGCCACGGGATATTTAGTAGATTTCTTTACGATTGGTACAATTTTTTATATTGCATCTATTCTATATGTAGTGAGCGGGATTGTATTAAGTAGTAAAAAAATATAACTATTCCTATTTTCACCTTAATACCCTTTATTTGTTATACTAAAAGGGAATACAAAAGAAAAGGGGACAGTGCCTTTGATGAAATTTGTAGTTTTAGCTATTCTTACTTTGTTTTTGATTCCATGGACAAGAAGTAGTAGTAAGCTTCGAGCAGTGGATAAGAAGGGAGATAAGAAGGTTGTAAAGGGTAAGAAATCATCTATTTTAGTTATTCCTGTTTTATTTTGGATAGGTATTGCAATCTATGAATACTTTTGGCTAATTGATGATCGGGTAGACTCGATTCTTACTCATTATTCTGTTGCAGTAGCAATTTTAATTGGGCTTGTTTTATTTTCACAAGATCAAATAGGGAAATTAGAAGGTACATTAAAAGGACTTTTAATGTTTATTTTACTCGCAAGTTACGGCTACTTTGGTTATTTGCACGATATAGTAATCTCGCAAAAGAAATATGATTCTGTTGTTAAGATAGAGAAAGATATTTCAGAGCCATTTACTGAAAATGACCAGCCGTTTACAGTGCCGCCAAAGACAGCGGAGAATAAGATGAAAAAAGTATTTGGTGATATTCCGAAAGTAGCTTATTTTGAGCTAGGAGAATTAACGCCACAAATGGTAAACGGCGAAGCTTTATATGTAGCGCCGATTGAAGTTTCAGGATTTTTTAAAGCGCGTAAAGCTGAGACAATACCAGGGTATGTAACGATGTCAGGTACGAATCCTGATGCGGAAGCGAAACTGCACCTCGGTTATAAAATGAAATATGTGCCAAGCATGTTTTTTGGTAATAATTTAGAGCGTGTGGTAAGGCAAGCAGAACCAAATTTAATCTTTAAAGGAAAACCTAAATTTGAGGTTGATGATAAAGGAAAACCATATTATACAATGACGTATGGTGAATTTATTTCAGGAAGATCTGGATTTGAGGTAGAAGGTGTTGTCGTAGTAGATGCACAAACAGGTGAAGTGAAAAGATATGATAAAGGAAAGGCACCTAAATTTGTTGATGGTGTATTAAATCATGAGACTGCATCTACGTTAAATACGTACTTTGGTAAATATATTCACGGATTTTGGAATACGAAATTCTCACAAACAGATATGAAAATTCCGACTGAGTGGGGAACGAAAGAAGGCGTGACCCCGATCTTTGGTAAAGATGGAACACTGTATTATTTTACAGACTTTACTTCTCCAAAAGAAGGAGTAGATTCAGCCCTAGGATATTCATTAGTAGATGCACGCACAGGCAAGCTATATTACTATAATGGAAAAGAAGTAAAGGGGATTATGGATGGTTCAGCAGCTACAGAAGTAGTAGATAATTCCTTTAAGAGAGAGAAATGGCATGGGACAATGCCTGTCATTTATAACGTATACGGTAAACCAGCTTGGATTATTCCGGTTGTTGATGACGGAGGCCTAGTACGTGCACATACAGTTGTATATGCTGCTAATGCAAAAATATTTGCGACAGGTTCTTCGCAGAAAGAAGCGCTTGAGAATTATAAAAACGTAATGAGCGGTAATGGTGATACATTTAGACCAACATCAACAGGAAAAGAAGCGCAAAAAGAAGGTATTGTACAACGTGTATATAAAGAAAAATCAGGTGAAAATACAATCGTGTACGTACTTTTAGAGAATGAACAAAAGGTATTTATGATACCGGTGAAGAAATTCCCATATGCTATGTTTACAGAAGTAGGAGACCCAATTCAAATTACATATTTAGATACGGGAGAGATGATGTCCTCAGTATCTAAATTTACGAATAGCAATGTGAAAAAGTAAAGCGATAGAATTTCTATCGCTTTTTTTACATTATGAAAGAGGAAAATGCGCTGTACTTGACGTATGTTTATGATGTAACTATAATTGTTACGATTCAGTTTGTATAGGAAAGGGTGAATTGAAAAAGTGAATGAAGTTAATCACGAAATATATAAACCTGTAAAGGCAAACAGGTTATGGATGATTCTTGTATTAGGAACACTTACGGCGATTGGACCATTATCTATTGATATGTATTTGCCTTCATTACCGAAGTTAACGGATGATTTGCAAACAGGTGCATCCCTCGCGCAGCTTACATTAACAGCTTGTTTGCTTGGGCTGTCAGTAGGACAATTATTTGTTGGCTCAATTAGTGATATTTACGGAAGACGCAAACCTCTTATTATTGCTCTTATTATTTATGTTGCTTCTTCTTTACTTTGTGCTGTTGCGCCATCTATTTGGACATTAGTGTTATTGCGCTTCCTACAAGGAGCTTCAGGATCAGCCGGGATTGTTATATCACGTGCGATGGTACGTGATATGTATTCAGGTTCTGAAATGACGAAGTTTTTCTCACTGCTTATGTTAGTAAACGGAGCAGCACCTATTTTGGCACCGATTATTGGGGGGCAATTATTACAGTTTACAACGTGGCGCGGTGTTTTCATCGTTCTTGGAGCAATAAGTGTATTCATGTTAATCTCAGCTACTTTTGTATTGCGTGAAACATTACCTCCTGAAGAAAGAGAAACGGGTGGTTTGTCAGGGACTTTGGCGACGTACGGAAAATTGTTAAAGGACCGTCTGTTTATGGGATATGCATTGTCACAAGGATTAGTAACAGCGGCAATGTTTGCATACATTTCGGGCTCACCATTTGTGTTGCAGAACATATACGGAGCATCACCACAGCAATTTAGTTTATTCTTTGCGATTAACGGCATCGGTATTATTATTGCTAGTCAGGTAACGGGTCGTTTAGCGGGGAAAGTGAATGAGAAGACATTATTTGTTGCTGGTATTATTATCGCAGCTGTTGGTGGCCTATCTTTACTACTGACAATCGTACTAGGAATAGGTTTAATCGGTGTTTTATGTTCGTTATTCCTTGTCGTATCAAGTGTCGGGGTTGTATCAACAACTGGGTTTTCATTAGCGATGAGAAATCAGAAACAAGCTGCAGGAACAGCATCAGCTTTATTAGGCTTATTACAGTTCATTTCAGGAGCTCTTGTTGCGCCGCTAGTAGGTATCGGTGGAAGTAATACAGCATTACCGATGGGGGTTGTTATTGCGCTTTGTGAAGTAGGAGCAGTGTTATGTTATCTATTTATGGCCAGAAGAAGTGAGAAGCAGTTTGAACTGCAGCAAAAACAAAATTTAGAGGCTTAACAAAAAAGAACTGATTCAAAGGGAATGTTTGAATCAGTTCTTTTTTTCATTTCTTTGAAATACCTCATACATATTATTCATGATCGTATCATATAAAACAGCAAGTTTATCCCACACCCAGCGATTACTATCGACTTCTTTTTCCCCACAGTCGATAATATCGGTATGGTCAGTAATTTTATACGCTTTTTTAACGATAATAGGAGCAATCTTCGGTATACGTGGGATTTCCTTTAAGGTATCTGCAAAGTTTCCAATGTAGACATGACCGATGATTTCGATTGTTAATGATTTATCCGATATATTGAGCACGGTATGAAATTGATTTGTATGTTGTTGTTTTAAATATTGAGCTAACTTAAATGGAGCATGCTTCTTCTTTAATACGCGGCGAAGGCTCTCTGTATTTTCGATATGAAGTGATTTTTCGCGAATAAGGACACGAATATCTTCTCCCATAAAAGGTATTGTGTTGTACATAGATGATTCTCCTTAAAACCTTACATATGTTTGCGTTATGCATATGTAAGTCTAGCATGGTTTGTTCTTTATGTGTGCTTACAGTTTTGTAAGGTGAGTAGTAAAGCAGTGCAAAAGTTATTTGTATAAAGTGACGATACTGTGACAAACATGTTGGTATACATGTTACGATGTCGTCTTAAGTGTAAAAAGTAGGATGTTCTCGGTATAATAACAAGTGGAGATAAAAGAAACTATAATGAGTAGTAGCTGTAGATAAAAGGAGAAGAAGAGATGAAGAAGGTTTTGGGTATTGCTGTAATGGGAAGTATGATCCTTCTAGCAGGATGTAATGGAAATAAGGATACGAAAGAACCGAAAGAAAAGGTAGAGCAATCTACAGAACAAACAGAAGAAATGAAAGAATACCTTGCAGTACATGAAAAATACGATTTGAAAATGAATAAAGAAATTAATAACGCACTGCAGTTATTTGAAGTGGCAAAAGAAAAGGGCGGTAAGGAAATAACGACTGCTACATATAAAGAAGATGTGCAAAAGGTAACAACGAGCATGTTAGAAGATATTGATCATATACGAAAAGAAATTCGTGTTCCGAAGTCGAAAGAGCAAGAACATGAGGTATATGTCGGTTTCTTGAATGAATCGGAACAAGCAATGAAAAAATTACAGAAGTTAGCTAAAGAAGAAGATTCATCGTTGATTCGTGATATAGAAATTAATTTTGCAACAGCATCGACATACTATAAACGTTTTCAAGCAGAAACGAAAAAATAACCTTGCCTATGCAAGGTTATTTTTTCTTCTTGCCATCTCCATCTTCATCCTCGGATACTAATATCTTCTGTTCTTCGTGAAATTCGGAAATAGTTTGCCCGGTAATATTATCGAAAGGGGTATAAAAAGAAGTGATACTTTTCTTTTTGATGAAGAGTTTGTAGAAGCCGATGATGACAAGTATAACGATTGTTAAGGGTAATCCTATAGTAGCTAGAAGTAAGGGGTCCATCTTATAACTCCTTTCATATCTTTTTTTATTATAAGCGAAATACGATATAGATAAATAAAAGTATTAAAAACTGATTTTTCTAAATATATCCAATTTGATTGACTTTTCATTTTTTCAGAATTATAATTCGAAATATACAATTTGAACCAAATAATAATATAGCAATTTACTTATCCAGAGAGGTAGAGGGACTGGCCCTATGACACCTCAGCAGCGGGTTCTGTAATAGGAACACCGTGCTAATTCCAGCAAGCAAGTCTTGAAAGATAAGTGATGGGCCTTTGTTTATTAAGCCTTGATCTTATTTTTTTAAGATCAAGGCTTTTTGTATTCTAAAAAGAGAAAAGGGAGTAATGGAAAAAGTACGTTTATAAAACTAAGTAAATATATGTGTTTAGGGGGTTATTAGGGTGTATGTAATTAAAAAATTATCAGTTATGGTGTTCACGCTATGGGTTATTACGACGGTGACATTTCTAATTATGCATATTATTCCGGGGGATCCATTTTCATCAGATGCAAAAATCTTTCCTGAAGAAGTGATCCAAAACATGAGAGCGAAGTATCACCTTGATGAACCGTTATGGAATCAATATGTTGCTTATTTAGACGGCGTAGTTCATTTTGATTTTGGTGAATCTGTTCAATCAACCGGGCAAGGTGTATCAGAAATTATAACAACTGGTTTTGGTCCATCAGCAATTATTGGTTTACAAGCACTTATTATTTCATTGCTAGTCGGAATTGCTGCAGGTACATTTGCTGCTCTCTATCATGGGAAGGTAATTGATTACGGTGTAAGTTTACTTGCCATCCTCGGTATTTCTATTCCGAGCTTTATTTTAGCACCACTATTTATACAAGTATTGGCTATTCAATTCGAGCTCTTACCAGTAGCTTCTTGGGGTACATTTGAACATACGGTATTGCCATCCTTTGCATTAGCGTTAGGACCAATCGCAGTGATTACAAGATTTGTTCGCTCTAATATGATCGAAGTACTGCAGAGTGATTATATTAAGTTAGCGAGAGCGAAAGGTATACCGATTAAGAAGATTATTATAAGACATGCTCTTCGAAATGCAATTGTTCCGGTACTTACATTTGTTGGACCATTAATGGCGGGACTTTTAACAGGTACTTTCGTTATTGAAAAGATTTTTTCAATTCCTGGTCTCGGAAAATATTTTGTAGATAGTATTTTTAATCGAGATTATCCAGTGATTATGGGAACAACCATTTTTTATAGTGCACTTTTAATTGTATGTATTTTTATTACAGATATTATTCATCGTATTGTTGATCCACGTATTCGTTCTATTACGTAAGGAGGGGGATGTTTAGATGGGAGCTTATGAAATTAATGACCAGTTATTAACAAATGAAGAGAAGAAAGAATTAACGATAAATAAAGATCAGCAAAAGATTAGCCGAAAGAAAGAAGTGTTTCGTAAGTTTGTATCGAATCCAATCGCAGTTTTAGGATCAGTGACGTTATTACTCATTATTGTTTTCTCACTTGTTGGTGAAAGTTTAACGCCATTTACTGCGAGTGAACAAGTAAAAGAGGCAACAAACTTACCACCTAGTAGTGAGCATTGGTTCGGAACAGATGATTTGGGAAGAGATATATGGGCACGTACTTGGGCTGGCGGGAAAATTTCATTAACAGTTGGATTAGTGGCAGCTGCTCTTGATATAGGACTTGGTGTGCTAATCGGAGGATTTAGTGGATATGTGAGAGGGCGCAATCGCCTTGGGACATTAATTGATGAGTGGATTATACGAGGAATCGAAGTGTTATACGGTATCCCGTATTTATTAATTGTTATTTTACTATTAATTGTTATGAAACCAGGTCTTTTTACCATTATCATCGCCCTTGCATTAACAGGATGGATTGGTATGGCACGTCTCGTTAGGGCGCAAGTCTTATCTTTAAAACAAAGAGAGTTTGTTATTGCAGCGGAGCGATTAGGTACATCCCATATGAAAATTATATACGGGCATTTAATTCCGAACTTAACGGGCATTATTATCGTAAATTTATCATTTACAATTCCCGCAGCTATTTTCTCAGAATCATTTTTAAGCTTTATCGGACTAGGAGTGCAATCACCGGCAGCAAGCTGGGGGACGATGACGAATGATGCACTTGGGACATTATTGAGTGGAGAATGGTGGCAGCTATTCTTCCCAGCAATCATGATTGCGCTCATTATGTTCGCATTTAATGCGATTGGTGATGGTTTACAAGATGCAATTGATCCAAAAATCGTAAAACGGAATCGAAAGGAGAAAAAACATGGGACAGCTCTTATCTTTAGAAAACGTAACGTTAGCCGTTGAAAAAGAGAATAGTAACCAAGCAATTGTGAAGCATGTTTCCTTTTCTATTAGCGAAGGTGAAATAGTTGCACTTGTAGGAGAAAGTGGTTCAGGGAAAAGTGTTACAGCACAATCTATTATCGGCTTAAATCAAGAATCAATTCATATTGATGATGGAAATATATCTTTTGAATCAAAGGAATTAACGAATCTACAAGAATCAGAATGGAATCAAATTCGAGGGAAAGATATTTCGTTTATCTTTCAAGACCCACTTTCATCTTTAAATCCGACGATGAAGGTGGGAAGGCAAATTACAGAGGTGATTTTGCAACACGAAAAGAAATCGAAAAAAGAAGCAAAAGAAATTGCGATTAACTTATTAAATGATTTAGGGATACATGAAGCAGAGAAACGCTTTGAACAGTACCCACATCAATTAAGTGGAGGCATGAGGCAACGTATTTGTTTAGCAATCGCATTTGCCTGCCACCCCAAACTCGTTATTGCGGATGAACCTACGACAGCATTAGATGTAACAATTCAAAAGCAAATTATGGAGTTATTAAAGGAAAGAAAGGAAAAGAAAAATACGAGTATTTTACTAATTACGCACGATTTAGCACTTGTACGTGAAGTAGCGGATCGAGTAGTTGTGATGTATGGAGGACGTGTTGTTGAAAAAGGAACGATAGAGGAAGTGATAGGTTCCCCTAAACATCCATACACAAAAAGCTTATTACAAGCAATTCCGAATATGGATGATTCTGAAAAAGTATTACGTGCAATAGAAGGGACGACACCTTCCATTGAGACGTTAAATAGCTTTGGTTGTCCTTTTGTAAATCGTTGTCCAGTAGCGATAAAAGAATGTATTCATCGTTTCCCAGAGAGAACAACATATTCCAAGGAGCATAGTTCATATTGCTGGCAACATGTTCTGGAGCATAATAAAGCGAAATCAAAAGAGAAGGTGAATGCCTCATGACGACAGATTTAATTACTGTAAAGCAAGTAACAAAAACATATGGAAGTAAAAATAAAGAAATCGCAGCGTTAAAAGACATATCACTTTCTATCCCGAAAGGAACAACGCTTGGCATTATTGGAGAAAGTGGTTCAGGAAAAACAACACTTGGTAAGCTCATAGCTGGGATTGAGAGCCCAACGTCTGGTGAAATTGATTATAACGGTCAAGTCGTTCACAAGTTGAAGGCAACTCATAAACGTGATTTCTTACAGAAAGTACAGTTTATTTTTCAAGATTCCACAGCAGCATTAAATCCGCGCTGGAAAGTACGCGATAGCGTAACGGAAGGCTATATTTCATTTGGTTTAGGTGATAAAGGATTGAAAGATAAAGTAGCAGGTGATGCGCTAGAGCGTGTTGGGTTAGATAGACGATATATTGATCGCTATCCGCACGAATTTAGCGGAGGGCAACGTCAACGAATTGCTATTGCAAGAGCGTTATTGTGTGAGCCGGAAGTATTAATTCTTGATGAACCAATTTCGGCATTAGATGTTTCGCTTCAAATCCAAATTGTGCACTTGCTGCAAAAAATTCAAAAGGAACAAGGTTATACATATTTATTTATCGCGCACGATTTACCGATGGTTCACTATTTATGTGAAAAAGTAGCTGTCTTATACAAAGGAGAACTTGTTGAATTTGGAAATACGGACGAAGTATTCCGTAATCCACAACATTCTTATACAAAAACACTATTGGCATCAACACCAAAAATTTCAGGTTAAAGGAGAATGTAGGATGAAGAAGTTTTTACTGTTTGTCATTATGACTGTTTTAGCAATTACTTCTGTCGCTTGCGGTAAGAAAGAGACGCAAAAGGCGAGTGCTGGTAAGGGAGAAGGAGATCGATTAGTAACGAATATTGGTAGCGATCCATATACACTTGATTCCGCTATTGCGACAGATAGTACTTCAGGTTATGTAATTGGACATTTATTCTCAAGCTTATATACGCAAGATAGTGATGGAAAATATCAAAATGAATTAGCAGAGAAAGAAGAAGTAAATGCTAATGGAACTGAGTATACAATTCATTTAAAGAAAGATATTAAATGGTCAGATGGTTCTCCTATTACAGCAAATGATTTTGAATTTGCATGGAAGCGATTATTAAATCCGAAAACGGGTTCTATGAATGCGACAGAAATGTATTTTATTAAAGGGGCAGAGGCATACAATACTGGAAAAGGTGAAGAAGGACAAGTTGGTATTCAAGTTGTTGATCCTCAAACATTAAAGGTAACACTTGAGCACCCAGTGTCTTCCATTAAACAAAAATTAGCAAGCTCATTATTCATTCCATTATCAAAAAAATCAATTGATGATAATAATAAATTAAAAACAGATCCAAAAGAGTTAATTACGAACGGACCATTCACATTAAAAGAATGGAAGCATAATCAGGCTATTACGGTACAAAAAAATAAAGAATACTATGATAAAAAGGTAACATTAAAAGAAATTGAGTTTCGTATTATTCCAGATTCTAAAACAGCGTACCAATTATACAAATCAAAAGAATTAGATTTACTAAGTAGTTTACCGCAAGAAATGATTGAGAAAGAAAAAGGAAATAAAGAATATAAACGTGTTGCAGGATTTTCATCTTATATTTATTCGTTTAACGTAGAAAAAGAGCCGTTCACAAATGCGAAAGTACGTAAAGCATTCTCATTAGCAGTTGATCGTAAGTTTATTGTTGAAAAACTGTATAAAAACAATGCACAAGAAGCAAATGCATTCGTTCCAGAAGGAGCAAAAACACAAAGTGGGCGTGATTTCCGTAAAGAAAAAGGTGGTTACGTTAAATTTGATCCAGCAGAAGCGAAAAAATTATTAGAAGAAGGTATGAAAGAACAAGGCTGGTCTACATTACCTGAAGTAACATTAAAATTCACTACAGATACACAACATAAAAAAGTAGCAGAAGCAATGCAAGAAATGTTTAAGAAAAATCTTGGCGTAGATATTAAATTAGAAAATAAAGAGTGGAAGAGTTACATCGACACATATAAGCAAAGTGATTTCCAATTAGCTTATATGGGATGGGGCGGTTCTCTATTAGACCCAATTACTAAATTAGATTTATATGCAGGTGATGGTCCAAACAATTATGCAAAATGGCATAATAAAGAATTTGATGCTTTAGTGAAGAAAGCAGAAGTAGAACAAAATGAAGATAAGCGTTTTGATTTATTGCATAAAGCGGAAGATATTATGTTTACAGATTCACCATTAATTCCAATTATATTCCCGTCGGATTCCTATTTACAAAAACAAACGGTATCTGGACTTCAATATTATGTTGGATCTAAACCAGATTTAAGATATGCAAAAATAAAGAAGTAGGCAACCGCCTACTTCTTTATTTTATTTCTCTTTTATATTCTTTTTTCGTTCCATCAGAGAAGACAACTTCTAAATCGAATTTTTGATAGTCTTTATCAAGTTTGAACACGTTCACTACTTGATCGATTACTTCTTGATCAGGAGTATCTTTATCAAATTTTAATTCTTGTAGAAGTGGGCTTAATTTTGTGATAGCCTCGTCTCCTGTTAATTTTACATCTGCTTTATGATCTTCAATTTTTGCTTCCATTTTCTTGTCAGCTGCTACATTTTTATAGTCTGCTTCGTAGTCTTTCTTTGTATCTTGGTAGTCTGCCTTTAAATCGAATTCATTGAAGTTTAGTTTTAAATCTGCAGGAGCCTCATTTTTTGCTTCTTCAGTCGTCTTTTTATTAGAAGTTGTGTCTTCTTTGGCAGGAGCTTTACATCCTGTTAATGCCGGTACTAGCATAAGAGCTAATAAAACTGATAGTAGAATTCTCATTATAAATTCCTCCTTATGTAAATTCGTTCTATACAAGTTTTTCCCAAAAACATGTAATTATGTATGTGTTGAAAATAAATTATTATCCTGCAGTCACAAGGACTAATCCGCAATTTAAATCAAAAACGATTTGTATGTATATGGTAAATTGAAGTTGTGAGGGAGGGGCTAAAATGCATGAAGAATATAAAGAGATAATAAAAAAATCAATTGAATATATAGAGAATCACTTACATGAGGAGCTTACAACAGAAAGAGTGGCATCCCACAGTGCAGTATCGATGTACCATTTTCATCGCATCTTTCAAAGATATGTTGGGATGAGTGTAACAGATTATATTCGAAAGAGAAGGTTAACTCATGCTGCGCAAGTTTTAGTGTCAACGGAGAGAGCTGTTATTGATATTGCAGTGCAATACGGTTTTTCCTCACAAGAGGCATTTACGAGAGCTTTTAAAAGAATGTTTCAATTGCCACCAAAGAAATATCGAAAGTACTTTCAGTCATTTTATATAGAAAGAGAGGGTGTTTCAATGCAAAAAGGTATACCGAAAGGATGGATCTTAAGTGGAAGTCATCCTGCTGAATATGAGATGGGTTTAGATTATGAAGTTGTCCATCAAGGAAAAGTATCTGCATACATAAAAGCAAAAGAGAATGTTACGCATGGAGGATTTTCAACATTAATGCAAATGTTCCGAGCGGATAAATATGTAGGGAAGAGATTACGTTTTACAGCATTTATTAAGAGTGAAAATGTAAGAGATTGGGCAGGATTGTGGATGCGAGTAGATGGAAAAGATACAGAACCGCTCGCTATGGATAATATGCAAAATCGCCCCATTAAAAATACGAATAACTGGCAATCGTACTCGGTTGTATTAGATATAAAAGAAGAAGCACCTGGTATTGCATTTGGTGTTTTATTATCAGGAGAAGGTTGTGTGTGGCTAGATAGTATTCGATTTGATGAAGTAGATGAAAAAATCCCTTCAACAGATTTGGCAGAGAACTTTTATGAAACACTTTTAGAAGATCCGGTGAATCTACAGTTTGAAGAAGTAGAAAAATAAAAACAAGGAGAAAAGATATGCTCAAATATGTAAAACTAATAAGTATTAGTTTAGTAATATCGTCTTGTATTATGGGAATTAATTATTTAGTTAGCTATCTTTGGTCAGGGCATATACCTTCTTTGACGTGGAGAACATATTTGATGTTTGTGTTTATATTTATGATGAGTTTTGGTTCAATGCAAAAAGAAGGAAAAGAGGATTATTGACAATAGTCTTTTTCGCCTTTCTTTCATTAACACAAATGGTTGTAACTGTGCCACATGAAATGCTTTCTAAAACATATCAAACAATTAGTGAATTATTTCCTGCAACATATGCAGCGAATGGCTATTATACAATAATATTTGGAGGAGTTAGTTTAGAGAGAAATATTATTTCATTATTAGTTATTGTATTGGTTACACAATCAGTAGCAGTGATGACTTTAGCTATAAAAGGAATGGTAAAGGGAAGAAGAAGCTCTGTAGTTAAAGAAGTATAAAATAAAAAGGTATCCTCGGTGGGATACCTTTTTATTAGCACTTATTATTTTGTAACTTCTGTCCACTTGTAGTTAAACTCACCACCGAAGTCAGTTGTTACAAGTCCTTTAATGAAAGAGCGTTGTAAGTAAGAACGGCCTTGTTGGTATAAAGGAGCGACAGCGCCGTCTTGTAATAGAATTTTTTCAGCTTGCTTCATTGCTTCAAAGCGTGCTTTTTCATCGCCAGCTAAATCTGTTTTCACTTTATGAATTAGCTCATCGTACTCTTTGTTAGAGTATTTATCGAAGTTATAAGCACTATCTGTTGTAAATAAATCTAAGAATGTAATTGGATCAGCGAAGTCAGGGCCCCAGCCGTCAATACCAATTTCATAGTCACCACTTAATAGTAGTTTTAGCTGTTGTTTACGTGGTTGTGGTTTTAAATTCACTGTTAATCCATCTAGGTTCTTTTCTAATTCACCTTTTAAATATTCACCAGTCTTTTTAGCTAAAGCATTGTCACTTGTTAATAGTTCGATTGTTACTTTGTCAGTACCAAGTTCTTGTTTTGCTTTTTTCCAGTTTTCTTTAGCTGTTTTCACATCATCCTTGACTAGATTTCCATTTTCTTTACGGAAGTCATTGCCTTCTGGGCTCTTTGCAAATTTCGCAGGAACCATTCCTTCAGCTGGAACAGCGCCGTTATTTAAGATTGTTTCTACGTAAGCTTTTTTATTCATTGCGCCGTTAATAGCAAGGCGTGCATGTTGATTTTTTAATGTTTCATTTTTCTGATTTAATCGTAAGAATTGAATACCGACTTCAGCGCGTTCTTTGAAGTTTGGATCGCTCTTATATTTATCAACAAACTCTGCAGTTAAAGCAACACGATCAATTTGTCCTGAATCATATAAGTTCACTTCTGTAGACTTATCTTTAACGACATTGAAGTTGATTTCTTCTAATTTTACAGTTTTAGCATCCCAATAGTTAGGATTTTTCTTCAATTGGAAGCTTTGTTCATGTTTCCAGTTATCTAATGTGAAAGCACCGTTATAAATTAAATGATTTGTTTCTAAACCATATTTATCGCCTTGAGACTTTAAGTACTCTTCATTAATTGGTAAGAATGTTGAGAATGTAGTTAAGCTTAAGAAGTAGGGAACAGGACGGTCTAGTTGTACTTCTAACGTTTTATCATCAACAGCTTTGACCCCTAGTTGATCAATTGGCAATTGTTTTTGGTTTATTTGTTTCGCATTCTTTATATCGAAGAATAAGAATGCGTATTCAGCTGCTGTATCAGGATTTACGGCACGTTGCCAAGCGAAGGCAAAGTCCTTTGCTGTAACAGGAGTACCGTTTGACCATTTTGAATCACGGAGATGGAATGTATATTTTGTTTTATCGGGACTAATGTCAACCGACTCAGCGACACCAGGAACCGGTTTATTATCTTCTCCCATTGCATATAGCCCTTCAAAAACATTACGCATTACGTTCATGGATTCCCCATCCGTTGCTTTTGCAACATCCATTGTTGGAATTTCTGAAGCGAATGATAAGTTAATTGCCTGTTTATCAGGTGCTTTATCGTTTGCTTTCGCTCCGCTTGCATTATCTTTATTTCCCCCGCAAGCAGTTAGTAATAGACTTGCCCCTAAAACAGATGCAACAACAGGTACAACTTTTTTCTTCATTGTTCGTTCCTCCCTAAATGTGTTGTTCGTAACGTCATAATGTCCGTGTCTTGAAGTAGCTATAGAAGGAGATAAAACCTATTATAAATATTTGTTTATAGGTAATCAGGTGTTCTATATGTATATACATGTCGAACTATAATCTATCGTTATATGTTTCAACGTAGTAGACATTATATTTTGATGGTGAAATATTTTGTTTCTTTGATTATTTAGAATATTAACACTGAAAAGAACTATATGTCAATAATAAAAATAGATTGTTAATTTCTCAGAATAATATATTAAAAAAGCAGATTCTCATGTGTGAGAGAACCTATTTTTAATATATTTTGCTAAAAAAACAATTGGTGTGGGCTAATAATAAGTGGGGATGAAGAAACCCCCACTTATTAAAGTTTCACTTTATTTTTCAATTTTTGCCCACTTGAAGTTTAATTGACCTGCAAAGTCTACTTGCACAATTCCTTTCACATAAGAACGTTCTAAATAAGATTCGCCTTTTTGGTAAAGAGGAGCGATAACAGAGTCTTTAAATAATATTTTCTCGGATGCTAGTAATGCTTCCCAGCGAGCTTTTTCATCACCAGCTAAAGTTGTTTTCACTTTTGCTATTGTTTCATCGAATTCCTTATTAGAGTAATGATCTAAGTTATAAGGGTTATTCGTTGTAAATAGCTCAAGGAATGTAATTGGATCCGCAAAGTCAGGGCTCCAGCCATCAATTCCGATTTCGTAGTCACCTTTTAATAAAAGCGAAACTTGTTGCTTACGCGGCTGAGGTTTTATATTTACTGTTAATCCATCTAGATTCTTTTCTAGTTGTCCTTTTAAGAATTCACCAGTTTTCTTATCAAGGTCAGCATCACTCGTTAATAATTCTAATGTTATCTTTTCAGAACCAAGCTCTTGTTTAGCTTTTTTCCATAACTCTTGTGCAGATTTTGTATCAACTTTTGTTAAATCGCCGTTTGCAGTACGGAAGTCTTTTCCTTCAGGTCCTTTTGCAAAGTTTTTTGGAACGAGACCAAATGTTGGTGTAGAGCCATCATTTAATAACGTATTTACAAAGGATTTTCTATCAATTGTTTGATCAATTGCTTGGCGTGCAGAAACGTTTTGAAGTACTTTGTTTTGTTGATTCATACGTAAAAATTGTACGCCTACGTTTGGACGTTCTTTAAAGTTAGCATCCTTTTTATATTTATCGACGAAGTCAGATGTTAGTTTTATACGATCTAATTGTTTTGACTCGAATAAATTTACTTCTGTTGATTTTTCTTTTACGACATTAAAATTGATTTCTTCTAGTTTGACAGTATCTTTATCCCAATAGGTAGGGTTCTTCTTAAATTTAAAGCTTTGTTCGTGCTTCCAATCGCTTAGTGTAAAAGCTCCATTGTACAAGATTGTATTATCTTCTAAAGCGTACTTATCACCTTGTACTTTAAAGAATTCCTCATTAATTGGTAGAAATGTTGGGAACGCTGTTAAGCTAATAAAATAAGGAACAGGACGCTCTAATTCTACCTCAAACGTATGGTCATCAACTGCTTTTACACCAAGTTGGTCGGCTGGAAGTTCTTTGTTGTTAATTTTTGTTGCGTTTTTAATATCAAAGAATAAAAATGCATATTCAGAGGCTGTTGCTGGATCTACGGCACGTTGCCAAGCGAACACAAAATCTTTAGCTGTAACAGGAGTGCCATTTGACCATTTTGAATCTCGCAAATGGAATGTGTATTTCGTTTTATCGCCACTTACTTCATGAGATTTTGCAACACCAGGAACAGGTTTGTTACCTTCACCAAGATTATACAAACCTTCAAATACGTTTCTCATTACTTGACCAGAATCAGTATCTGTAGCACGAGCCGTATCCATTGTTCGTATTTCAGTAGGTGAAGATAAGTTTAAAACCTGTTTACTAGGTGCCTCGTCTTTTGCATTTGCTCCGCTTGCTTCGTTTTTATAACTACCGCAACCAGTTAATAAAATACTTACTCCTACAACTGATGCAATACCGGGTACAAACTTCTTTTTCATTTGATTTTCCTCCTAAATAATTAAGTTTGGATGATGATGAGGGAAATGAAAAATAAAAAATCCCTCTTTTCATATTGAGAAAGAGGGATTTTTACGTACAAGTTATGCACCCGTATATAAACGAAGTCCCTCATTCTATCTTTCAAGCATAAAGCTTGCAGGAAGTGGCACAGTATTCAAAATGAACCTGTTGCCGAGGTTTCAAAGGGCCAGTCCCTCCACCTCTCTTGATACAATGAGTAAACGAATAAATTTTATTAATTTTTTTGTTTCTTTGATAATTCAAAATCTTACACCTTGAATAATGAAGTGTCAACTAAATGAAATATAGTTTAAATTTTCAGTTTTCTTAAATGAAAAAACCACTGCATATGGCAGTGGTTTTTCTACTAGAAGTTAAAGTTATCTGGATCTGGACCAACGCGACGATCTTCATTTAAAGCTTGAATTGCTTTCATATCATCAGCACTTAATTCAAAGTCGAAGATGTTTGCATTTTCAATAATGCGATGTTCTTTAATTGATTTGGGAATTGTTACAACTTCGTTTTGTAAATCCCAACGTAAAATAATTTGCGCAGTTGATTTATTATATTTTGTCGCAATTTCTTGTAACGTTGGATTATCTAGTAGTTGTCCTTGCATTAATGGTGACCAAGCTTCAAGCTGGATATTATGTTCTTTACAGAATGCATGTAACTCTTCTTGTGCTAAACGTGGGTGGTATTCCACTTGGTTGACCATTGGCTTAATTTCAGCAATTTCAAATACGTCTTGTAAGTGGTGAATGTGGAAATTACTCACACCGATAGCGCGAACACGGCCATCTTTATAAAGTGTTTCTAATGCTTTCCATGATTCAGTATATTTCCCTTTTACAGGCCAATGTATTAAATATAAATCTAAATATTCTAGACCTAATTTCTCTAATGTAGTTTCAAATGCTTGAAGCGTTGTTTCATATCCTTGATCGCTATTCCATACTTTTGAGGTAATAAATAATTCTTCACGTGAAACACCGGATTCACGAATCGCTTGCCCAACGCCTTCTTCATTTTGATAGATTGCTGCAGTATCGATGCTGCGGTAGCCATTTTTAATTGCTGCTTTTACAGAATCAATTACTTCTGAACCATCTTCTACTTTAAAAACACCTAAACCAAACCAAGGCATTTTTACACCGTTATGTAATGTTGTATAGTCTTTTAAACTTGTTAAAATCATATTATTTCCCCCTAGCTTTTTTGTTTGTTGCTTCTACTGCTTTTTGAATTGCCTCTGAAAAATTATATTCGTATAAAGTTTTGAGACCTTCAGCTGTGGAACCACCTGGCGTTGTTACTTGTTCGCGAAGGTTAGCTGGATTTTGCGTTTGTTCAAGCATAGAAGCAGAGCCAGAAATCATTTGAATGACAAGATGTTTTGCGGTTTCTTCATCAACTCCATAACTTTTTGTTGCTTCAATTAAGCTTTCAGCAAAGTAATAAAGGAAGGCTGGTGCACTTCCAGTAACTGCAGTAAGCTGATGAACTTCTTCCTCAGTACAAAGTTGCGAAGTACCAATACCTTTTAAAAGTAGTTGCAGGGTTTCTTGATGTATCTCGTTTACTGATTGTCCCATTGTATATAAGGAGATAGACTTTCCAATTTCAGCAGCTGTATTAGGCATAATCCAAGCAACAGGCGTGCCTTTTGGGAGTCTAGCTTCTAAATAAGATGGTCCAATGCCAGCTGCTACTGTTACGACTAGTTGATTTGATATTAACGGAGATAGCTCAGCTAATAACTCTTCATGAGCCGAAGGTGGCATTGCTAAAACAACCGTATCAACAGATGTAACATGCTGTTTCCAATCTGTTGTAGTAGACACATTATATCGATGTAGTAACTGTTTTAGCTTTTCTATGTTGCTTCGGTTAGAGACGATAATTTCTTCGATGTACTCTTTGCTTGTTTTAAGTAATCCGGAAAATATAGCTTCTGCCATACGACCGGCACCAATAAATAAAATTCGATGTTTAGTTAGCATATCCTTTATTCCTTTCTAGTAGAGATATGTTATAAAAACGATATCATCTTTAAGAGAATTTTGTAAAAAGAAAAGACTTACCGTAGATGGAATGGATAATGAGAAGGAGGAAATTCATGCTAATATTAGCTATTATTAATCTCTTTATATGTGTAGCTGGTTTGCTAGAGTGGAAGAGCAATTATAAGGGGCAAGAACATACAAATAATTATATCTAGAAAATAATTAGAATTAAAAAACCCCTGAAGTACATATGCTTCAGGGGTTTACTAATAGAATATAAGATTATGCTTTTGTCATACCAAGTAATACAGCGCCGCCGATAATTAAAACACTACCTAGTGCAATAAAGATCAATTGACGTTTTGTTTTCTTTTCACCTAAGAATACAATCGCACCGAATGTTGAGATAACGATTCCAGTTTGAGATAATGGGAAGCTTGTTGCTACTCCAACACGTGGTAATGAAAGAAGTAAGAATAAGTTTCCAGTTCCCCATAGTAAACCAGACAAAGCATTACGGATTGCATATTTGTTAAATGGTTTATGTTTAGACGTCAGTACAACCGCACCAACAAACATACCAACTGCTTGTGGTAAAATAGCAGACCAACCATCGATATTATACCAACGAATAATAATTACATATACAAGATAGCCGAAAGTAGAAACAATTAAAGTAAGAAGTCCTTTTTTCAATTGTCCAGGTGGCTGAGCATTTTCTTTATCATCTAATGATGTGAATACAACACCAACTACGATTAATAGGATTGCAATCGTTCCCAGAATGATCGTTGTAGTAGTAGTCCACTCACGGAAAGCGATAACCCCAAAGATAGAAGTTGCAACAAGTTGCATACCAGTAGAAATCGTTACAGTAGTTGAAACACCTAGTTTTTCAACTGTTTTTAATTGGTTTACTTGTCCTAAAGCCCAGAATAAACCTGAAATAAAACCAACAATTAAGATTGTCATTGTTAAAGCTGGTTGAGTAAATACATACATAATTGTTGCGAAGAATAGAGCACCGATTGTCATACCTACCGTTTGGCTATATGCACCACCGCCCATTTTTACGCTTACTAATAAGATGTTTCCCCATGCAATTGCAGGAAGAAGCGCTAATAAAATGTCCATTACAAGACTCCCTTCGGTTTGCTATACCAATATAGTTACATATCGTTCTAACGATCGGTAATGCCCCACTAATAGAGTAGAAGATTACCGATCGCTAAAACAGGATGAAGAATTCACGATATAAATGCGTTTTCATTTCTTCATTTTTTGAAACACCTCCATATAATAACAGGAAATTGCCTATTTTAGAAAGTGAATTCAAATAAAATGTATATTTTAATAAGAGGTAAAATTCAGTTATTTCCCGGTGGTATATTTTATTTCCTAAGAAATAAAGAAGCAGCTTCGAAAAAAGCTGCTTTAAGAGTTAGTAATTCTTTTATTAATAAGTTGAATACATAGTAGAAATACGAGTGACATACCGATAGTAATAACTACAAGTGTCCATGCGAGTTGCATATTACTTGCATCAATAGCCATGTAAATTGCAGTTGGGATTGTCTGTGTTTTACCAGGAATGTTCCCGGCAAACATAAGTGTAGCACCAAATTCACCGAGCGCGCGGACAAAGCTCAAAATCATCCCGCTTAGTAGGGCAGGAAATGCGAGCGGAAGTGTAACGTGCAGAAAAACTTGATATTCACTTGCGCCAAGGTCACGAGCACTTTCTTCAATTTGTACATTTGCGATAGAAAATCCCGTTTTCGCTGATTGGTACATAAGCGGAAATGCAACAACTGTAGAAGCAATGATCGCAGCAGTAGATGTGAACATAATAGACTGCTGAAATAATGATTCAACCCACTTTCCGATCGGGCTGTTGTTTCCAAAGATGATAATGAGAAAGAAGCCGATAACAGTTGGTGGAAGTACCATTGGTAATAAAAATATGGTTTCTAATAGTACTTTATATCGCCATGAGGAGCGAGCTAGTGCTCGCCCGACAATTGTCCCTAAAATTGTAACGAGAATAGTGGCGCATGCAGCTACTCTTAAAGATAGAAAGACAGGCGATAAAATAGCATCAATGCTCATAGTAATTACGACAGGACTGTAAATCCATATTTTTTAAAAATAGATTGTGCATCTTTTGACTGCAAATACTCATAAAATGAAGTCGCCTCTTTCTTATGTTTAGATTCCTTTATAACACCTAAAGGATAGTGGATTGGCTCATGAGAAGTAGCTGCTGCTGTCTCACCAATCTTTACTTTATCCGAAATGAGAGCATCTGTTTTGTATACGATACCAGCATCGATATTCCCTGTTTCTACATATGTTAACACTTGGCGAACATCTTTTGTAAATATGACTTTATTTTGAACATCATTCCAAAGGTTTTCGTGTGTTAGAGAAGCCTTTGCATATTTGCCAGCAGGTACAGATTCAGGTGTACCAAGTGCAATTTTTTTGATTTTCTCATCTTTTAAATCTTGAAATTTTGTAAGAGAACTATCTTTAGGGATGACTAGAACTAGTTCATTTCCAAGAAGATTTTTCCCTTCTTTTTCATTAATGAATCCTTTTTTTACAAGGGTTTGGAATTTATCTTCTGCTGCTGAGAAGAATAAATCAGCAGGTGCACCTTGTTCAATTTGTTGTTGAAGTGCTCCAGAAGCACCGAAGTTAAAAGAAAGTTTGATATTTGGCTCTTTTTCTTTATATTGTTTTTTGATTTCTTTTAATGCATCTTGTAAGCTTGCAGCAGCTGAGATAGTCAGTTCAACTGTTTTATCCTCTTTAGCAGCTGACTTTGTATGCTTTTCCCCACTTGTACAAGCAGCGCTAAATATAAGAAGGAAAGAAAGTATAAGTGCCCCGATGGAACGTAATATAAATTTATTCATAAAAAAGTCCCCTTTCATTTTGACACATCTAATTATAACTAAATATAACTAAATATAACTAGTTATAATTGAATATAATTTGAACATAAGTCTATTTTTAAAAAATAGGAGAAATATTCTTTTCTTTGTTACAATGAAAGGAGAAAGTGAGGAATCGTCTATGGATCATCATTCCTACACAACGGAAGAAGTAGCAAAGCGATTAAAAGTATCAAAATTAACTGTATACGACTTAATTAAAAAAGGAGAACTTCCTTCTTATAGAGTTGGTAGACAGATGCGCATTGATGCAGCAGATTTAGATCAATATATAAAGCAAATGAAAACAGGGAAAGTACAAGTTAATCCTGTGAAAAACGATGATAGTAGTATCTTGAACACGTGTATTATTAGTGGTCAAGAACTAACGTTAGATATGTTAGCTAAACGTATAGAAAATCGTTTGCCAAGTTCTAATGTTTTAAGAGCGTATCAAGGTAGCTTAACGAGTTTAGTGAAAATGTATCAAGGAGAAGGAAGTATCGTTAGTTTGCATTTGTTTGATGGTGAAACGGGTACATATAATATTCCTTACGTAAAACGTATTTTAGTAGGACAGCCATGTCTTATGATTAATTTATTGTCCAGAAATGTAGGGTTTTATGTTCAAAAAGGAAATCCGAAGAAAATAAAGACATGGGCTGACATATCCGGGTCCACTATAAAGTTTGTGAATCGAGAAAAGGGTTCTGGTATTAGAGTGTTAGTGGATGAACAATTACGAATCCGAAAATTAAATAAAGCTGATATTAGTGGATATGAATGGGAAGAATCGAATCATCTTGGTGTTGCCACGCAAGTTGCAAATGGAAAAGCTGATGTAGGAGTAGGTTCAGAAAAGTTTTCGCAAATTGTAAATGTGGACTTTATTCCAATCATGAAAGAACAGTATGATTTAGTAATTTTGAAGAATAAAGAAAATGAAGAGCTGATTGAAGTTGTGAAAGACATTCTGCAATCGGAAGAATTTCATAATGAATTAAATGCGATTGGCGGATATGATATTACGAAAACAGGTCAAATTGTATATGAAATAAAGTGAAACTTTAATCAGTGTGGGGGTTCTTCATCCCCCACTGATTATTAGCCTTCACCAATCGGACTTTTATGGGCAGCACGACCCCCCACCTAACTTCTTTGCTTTCGCTGAATTTTGAGGAGGGGGTCTTACTGCCCATTAAAGCGGGACAAACTAAAAATCTGCTTGTCTATAAGACGAGCAGCTTTTTCTATATATAAAGGGGTTTGGGGAAACAAAGTGTTAAATAAGACCTTGAGCAAGTGTATAAATGAAAGCCGTAAGAAGAGTAGCTCCACTTGCAAGTCCGATAAAGTCTGATTTGTTGAAAGTAATGTTGTTCATTATAATCTCTCCTTATTTGTTTAATGTAGTTGCAACAGCTTTTGCATCGACAAGTGCGGATAGCACCATGCCCATTGTATTTAAAAATTTATTTGATTTCATATTGTTCATCATGCGTATCCGCTCCTTTTCGAATAGTTGTTGCCCTGCTTATGTCTTAATTATAGGGAATATGGATACTTCCAACTATCGAATTAGCTTACGAAAGACTTACACTTTTGTAAGAAAAAAAGACATTCATGTAAGAATGTCTTTCACAGCATATTGATATGATGATGGTCTTCAATTGTTTTTAAAAAACTACGCATTGAATTCGTCATATAGCTATCTTTACGGCGTATGAAAACCGTTGAAATACTGCCGTATTTTTCAGGGATTGCATGACAATGTACCTTACCTGCTTTAGAAAGATGATGGACAGCAGACTGTGGTACGAGTGTAATTCCGAGACCGAGTGCAACACTGTTTAATATTGTCTCTAATATATTGAATTCCATAATTCTTTTTGGTAGCAAACCTTCGTCTTTAAGCCAACGTTCTAGTTTGGAGCGGTATCCACATCCTTGGTTAAAAACGAGTAGAGGCGTTGTTGTAAATTCTTCTATATGAAAGGCTTTATTTTGTGTTATAAGCATTAATTTCTCTGTACTAACATCGTATTGTTCGATTAGTGGATGTTTAATAGGACCTGATATAAAGGCGCCATCTAATTGATGATCAAGTACTTCTCTAAGTAATTCTTCTGTTAGACCCGCTTGTAATGATAAATCGACATTCGGATAGCTTTTATAGTAAGAAGATAAAATGGTAGGCAGTGTACTTACTGTTTCGACTGTACCGATTTTTAATATACCAGAAGGTGTTTCGCTATCTAAAAATACTTGTTTTAGTTCGTCGACATCTTGCAAAATTTTACTAACATAAACGAGCATTTTTCTTCCTTCAGCTGTTAAAGTCATTCCTCGTTTATGGCGGTAAAAGAGTGGGGTTTTTAATTCGTTTTCTAGTTGTTTAATACGTGCAGTTACATTTGATTGTACATAATTTAATTCCTTTGCTGCGCTACTTACACTACCCTGGTCGGCAACGCTTTTAAAGATTTGTAAGTCTCGTAATTCCATTTTGTAATCCCCCTTGATGTTAACTATCATTATAAATGATAGTTAACATCATTTTGAATCATTTTACGTGATATATTTTTTCTTTTACAATTCTCTTTGTGCAAATAGAAAGAAACGGGGGATTGTGGTGAGAAGAGGTCAAATGATAATAGGGGCTTTAGCGTGTTTAATTGCGAGTATGTCATGGGGAGCGATGTTTCCAGTTGCTGATCATGCGCTAGAATACATAGATCCATTTTATTTTTCTCTTATTCGTTATGGAGCAGTGGCGATAATGCTGATTGTATTGTTGTTAATGAAAGAAGGAAAACAGGCATTTCGTTTAGAGGGAAGAGGAAAGTTACTCGTCTTTTTTGGAACGATGGCATTTACAGTATATAATGTCCTCATATTTTTAGGGCAAATGTTAATGGGTAAGTCGGGTGTAATGGTAGCTTCCATTATGGAATCACTTATGCCGATGATTTCTATTTGTATTTTATGGGGATATAAGCATATAAAACCGAAGAAGTATATGATAACGAGTATGGTTATTGCTTTTGTAGGAGCTGTGTTTGTTATTACAAAAGGTGACATGAGTTTCTTTGTAACATTGAAAGATAATATGTTCTCATTAGCATTTATATTTATTGGTGTTGTAGGCTGGGTTATTTATACGATGGGTGGTCAAACGTGTAGTGATTGGTCAACATTACGTTATTCTACGTTGACGTGTGTATTCGGTACGACTGTTACAGGAATTATAACGGTAATTATTACGTCGCTTGGATATGTTTCAGTTCCTAGTATGGGAACGATTTCTATTGTGAAGTACGATTTGTTATTTATGATGACATTGCCAGGTATTGTAGCGCTACTTGCTTGGAACTATGGTGTGAAAATTTTATCATCCATTAATGGGATTTTATTTATTAATTTTGTACCAATTACGACTTTAGTTATTATGATGATGCAAGGGTATCAGATCACAATGTTTGATATTATAGGGACTGTACTTGTTATTGCAGCGCTTATTCGCAATAACGTTTGTCAGAGAAAAGAAGAAAATATAAATAAGAGAGTTTTACAAGAAGAGCAATTACGTCAAGCTGTTTAATAGGCAAATGGAGGATTTCACATGTTAGAAAGTTTATTGTTTTTCTTCGCCGTCGGAGTTGCCTGTGAGCTTGCAGCAATTAATCGAAATGGTCGTAAAAAGATAAAACAACAAGCTGAGCTGATACAGCTTTTAAAAGAATTGAAAGAAAGAAAAAATTAAAAAGACGACCGGGCATAGACGGTCGTCTTTTTCTATATAAAGGGGAAAGGGGACACAAAGTTATACAAGCGTAGCAGCGTAAATGAAAGCAGTAAGAAGAAGAGAGCCGCTAGCTAATCCTAAAAAATCTAATTTGTTAAAAGCAATGTTATTCATAATACATTCTCCTTACTTGTTTAATGTAGAAGCAACAGCTTTTGCATCGAAAAGAGCCGATAATACCATGCCCATTGTATTTAAGAAATTGTTCGTTTTCATTTTGTTCATCATATTGATCCACTCCTTTTCGAATAATTGTTGCCCTGTTTCTGACTTAATTGTATGAAATATAGTAAGAAGTAACTATCGAATTAGCTTACAAGAAAATTACACTTTTGTAAGAATTGAAATTTAACAATTCATCCTTAATTTTATTACCAACTCCTAAAACTTAGTGTTATAATTATTATAAGAATATGATTATACTTCGGATGTTTAGAAAGGAACGAAATAAATGTATAAACCAATTACATTTTTGTTGAAATATATATTTAAAACAGCTGGGAAAGTAGAAGTACAAGGAAGAGAAAAGCTACCAGAAGGTGGACCGTATGTTGTTGCATGTACACATACAAGTTTTATGGATGTATTAATGTTAGCTACAGGTATGTATCCAACTCAAATTCATTACATGGCCAAAAAAGAATTATTTGAAGGGAAATTCAAAAATTGGTTCTTTAAAAATGTAAATGCATTCCCTGTAGATCGTGCGAATCCAGGACCAAGTACACTTAAAATTCCATCACGTTTATTAAAAGAAGGAAAGGTAGTAGGGATTTTTCCGAGTGGAACAAGATCAGCGGAAGATGTTTCATTAAAAGCGGGTGCTGTGACAATTGCGATGCGTTCTAATGTACCTTTAGTGCCGGCAGCTTATGTTGGTCCATCAAGTGTAAAAGAATTAATAAAGGGGAAAAAGGCACAATTGATTTTTGGAGATCCAATTCAAATTGAGGCTGGAGAACAAATAGATCGAAAAACCGCTATGAAAATGATGACAGATCAATTAAATGAGAAGTTTGAGGAGTTAAAAGAAGCTTTGCAATCAAATCAAAAATAAGAAAAGACGACCGGGCATAGACGGTCGTCTTTTCTATTACTATTTATAATAAAGGGGAAAGGGGACACAAAGTTATACAAGCGTAGCGGCGTAAATAAAAGCAGTAAGAAGAAGCGAGCCACTAGCTAGTCCTAAAAAATCTAATTTGTTAAAAGTGATGTTATTCATAATATATTCTCCTTACTTGTTTAATGTAGAAGCAACAGCTTTTGCGTCGATAAGAGCGGAAAATACCATGCCCATTGTATGTAAGAAATTGTTCGTTTTCATTTTGTTCATCATATTAATCCGCTCCTTTTCGAATAGTTGTTACCCTGTTTCTGACTCCATTGTATGAAATGTTGCGGAAAGTAACTATCGAATTAGCTTACAGAAAAATTACACTTTTGTAAGAGAAACGAATGAAGGTGTAATGATAAGAAGATTTGACATATGTTCATGAGATTCATTAAGTTAAAGGTAGAGGTGAGTGTATGGCTAATATTAAAGATATTGCAAAGATGGCGGGAGTTTCAGTTACGACTGTTTCGAGAGTGTTGAATGATCACCCATATGTAAGTGAAGAAAAAAGGAAAGCGGTTATAGAGATAGTTGAGAAATTGAATTACTCGCAAAACGCAAATGCTGTTCATTTATCAAAAGGAAAAACGAATATTGTTGGTGTGATTTTACCGTATATTAATCATCCGTGTTTTGATGCGATGGTGAGCGGAATGATGGAGACTGCGTTAGCGCATAATTACAGGGTGCTACTTTGCCAAACGAATTATAATAAAAAAGAAGAAATGAAAAGTTTACATATGTTAAAAACAAAACAATTGGATGGTCTTATTATTTGTTCACGTGCAAATGATTGGGAAACGATAGAACCGTATGCTTCTTACGGCGCAATAATTGCTTGTGAAGACAATGATATTTCAAACATCTCAAGTGTATATACGAATCATTCAGCGGCCTTTCAATTAGGAATGGATTATTTGATTGAGAAAGGTTATAAAAAAATTGGTTATTGCACGGGAAGGAAATTAGGGCCAAGTAGCCAAAAACGTTTTGATGTTTATAAACAGCAATTGCAATCTATAGACGAAGAGGTTAATGAAGAATGGATTTTTACAGAATGTTTTACACTAGAAGATGGTGTAAAAGTGGCTCATAAGTTAAAAGAGATGCAGGATCTTCCTGAAGCATTAATAGTAGCAGGTGATGAAGTTGCGATTGGGGTTATGACAGAGGTTGAAAAATTAGGGGTTCAAGTTCCTGAGGATTTAGCGATTATTGGCTTTGATAATCAACCTATCTCGCAAGTGTTACAATTGACAACTATTGATCAAAATTTAAAGGAGATAGGGAAAACTGCTTTTGAAATGTTGCATAGAAAAGTGAATGACGAGAGTTCTGAACAAGAAAAGCTGGAAATTCCATACGAACTTGTGGAACGCTCTACAGTTTAATCGTAATCCGTTATGTGTATAATCGCATAACGGATTATTTTTTTGAAATATCTTTGACAGGAAACGCGTTTCATACTTTATAAAGGAGTTAAACCGGTCTGTAATAATCCATGGATTCTTTTCAAGTGTTAATGCAGTGAATAGAATTTGGAGGAATATGCATGAATGAACTTTTATCGAGTATGAAAAAGTATGTAGATGATGATGAAAAGATTCTGGCTTTTGTGGTAGGGATATTTGAGAAGGATAATTTTATATTATCGTATCAACATGGGGTTTTTGTTGCCACTACTAGACGTCTCCTTTTTTACGGGAAATTTCCGTACTATTCTTCAACATTTAAAGAGTATTCATATTTGCATATAGATAGCATAGATTTTCATCCGTATTTTGAATTTACTTGTAGTCATGAAACCATTCGCGCTAAGTATATTCAGAAAGGGAATGTGGAGCGATTTGTCCGTGCAGTTAGAGCAAATATGAATAATTAATCAACCCTCTGTTTAAACATAATATTTCAATTTTTAAGAGGGAAAATGCGGAATAAAAACCACTTCTAAACCTCTAGGAGATAGTGATACAATGTCAAATGGGGGGAGGGTATGAACTATGGTTAATCAACGTATAAAGGAAATAACACTAATTACAATTGGTTCATTATTATTCGCAATTGGTATTAATTACTTTGCAATTCCAAACCGTTTATCGGAAGGTGGAATTATTGGTTTAACGGTTGTTACGTACTACTTATTTGATTGGTCACCAGGAATTGTGAACTTTGCTATAAATGCAATTTTACTAGCTGTTGGTTATAAATTTTTTGATAAGAAAACAATGATTTATACAATTTTAGGGATTGTAGAAACATCTTTGTTTTTATACGTTACAGAACATATTGAGTATCATGTAAATAGTGATACATTATTAGCAGCTTTATTTGCTGGTTTATTTGTGGGCATTGGATTAGGCTGTATGTTCAAAGCCGGAGGTACATCGGGAGGATCAGCAATCTTAGCTCAGTTAGCAAATCAATATTTAGGTTGGAGTGTAGGTAAAGGCGTACTAATTATTGATATTGTTGTAATTGCTGGTTCTGTATTTATAATAGGGCAAGAAAAGGCGATGTATACACTTGTGGCTGTGTTCATTGGAGCGAAGGTGATTGATTTCATTGTAGAAGGAATGGACACAAAAACGGCTGTTACGATTATTTCGAATCAACCAGATTTAATTCGTGAAGCTATTACGAAAAATATGACACGCGGTGTTACTGTATTAGAAGGGCGCGGCGGATATACTGGTAAAAATAAAGAAGTTTTATATGTTGTTATTAATAAACAAGAGCTTGTTAAGTTAAAACAAGTTATTAGCCGGGTAGATGAAGATGCTTTCGTTGTTATACATGATGTACGTGATGTACTTGGCGGTGGCTTTAAAGCAAGCTAAAAGGTGAACGAGTAAATTCGTTCACCTTTTTTAATTCTTACAAAAATGTAAGTGTAATGTAATGAGATTCAATAGTAGATTTTATTCCCCCTTTTTAAAATGGATGTATATATATCCTGCAGAGGAGGAATGTTTATTATGAAGAAAAAAATGATCACTACTATAATAGCGATGATAGTGATAGTAGTAATGTTACTGCCTACGAAACTTGGACCGGTTATCGATAAATATAATCCATTTTATAAGACGAAAGAATACTATACGGTTGTGAATACAATTGGTCAGCATATCGGTGATGAGTGGTATGAATATGAATTTATTGCATTCGATGAACGTGGTAGAGAGCAGAAAATAAAGAAAACGGTTAAGCATATGTTAAAGAGAGATGAAGCATTAAAGGTTTTTGCAAAAGGGCGTTACGGTGAGTCCATTGAAGAGATTGAGGTTGCAAATATTCCTATAAATGCGAAGAGTAAACTTTTAACGGTGAGATAGCGAAATATACCCCCAGCTATTTTTTGTCGAAAATAAAAATACTGGGTAAGGGTATTTTTAAGGTTAACAAAAAAGCCTTAGTCCATATGGACTAAGGCTTTTTTGTTATATAAAGGGGAAGGGGGTACATTGTAGTAGCATGGGTGAAAGGTATAAGAAGAGTAGCTACTAGCAATGTAATTTGGTTATGTGATTGTTCTTCTTATTTGGCTTACTTTCTAACTTTATTGTACGAAATATAAGTAAGGAGAACTATCGAATTACATTACACATAACTTACAAACATGTAAGCCTTCTGTAATGTAATTCGATAGTTAAAAGATAGTAATTTTCATATAGTGTAACTAGAAAGTATCAATGTATTACTTTCTGTTTGTAATGAAGAATGAAAAACCAACTAATTTTTAATAATCCTCATCTGAATAAAGATGGGGATCTTTTTTAAACCTTACAACATTGTAAGGTTTACGTAAGTTAATTCGATAGTAAATTTGTCATATTTTTTGCATAATAGATACAGATAGAAAAATAATTAGGGATCTAGTAAGAAGGGAGAAAAATGGGATGCGTAAAGAAGAAGTAGTGAAGTTACCAATTAAAGATTTCTGTAGCTACTTTACTGTTGCCGTAGTGTGTATTGGATTATTTGATATCATAACAAACTTAATTGTTAAATAATATAGATGCTAAAACAAGAAAGGAAGTCCTTTCTTGTTTTTTTTATGGGGGCATAAAGATGAAATGGATTGATAGTCATATACATGTTGATCAATATAAGGATGAAGAGAAGAGCAGATTACTAAAAGAGGTGGAAAATAGTAAAGAAATAAAGGGGCTTATTGCGGTATCTATGAATTATCAATCTTGTAAGGAAACGTTATCTTTAGCGAAGAAGTATTCCTTTATATATCCAGCGATAGGGTTTCATCCAGAGCAACAGATTCATAAAGAAGAGTGTGAACAGATTTATCAACTTATTGAACAGAACGCAGAGGAAATTGTTGCGATTGGTGAAGTAGGTTTGCCCTATTATTTGAGAAAAGAAGATGAAAGAATTGCTGCAGATCCATACATAGCTGTATTGAAAAAATTTATAGAACTAGCTAGTAAGTATAATTTGCCGATTGTATTACACGCAGTTTATGAAGATGCTGACATTGTATGTGATTTGCTAGAGAAATATAAAGTTTCACGTGCACACTTCCATTGGTTTAAAGGAAGCGATGAAACAATGAAACGGATGATGAGAAATGGTTATTATATTTCGATTACACCGGATGTTTTACATAAGGAGAAGATTAGAAAAATCGTTTCGTATTATCCGCTTGAATATATGATGGTAGAAACAGATGGTCCGTGGGAATTTCAAGAGGATGTTATAACGCACCCAAGAATGATTCGAGAGGTATTAAAGGAAATTAGTTCTATAAAAAACATATCCATTGATAAGGTCGCAAAAACAATATATGAAAATACAAGTCAATTTTATTTGAAAGGATAGGGGAATTATAGTTTTAATCATGTAACGGAAAAAGTAAAAGTTGAATTTATTTAGTAAAATGCCACGGTTTGATATATGACAAAAAACCACCAAGCGTTCCGCTCGGTGGTTTTGTATTAGGATTCTAATTTTTTCGCACGTTTTAATAATAAAAGAAAGACAATGATAACGAATCCTAGTATAAGGAAGAAGCCATATTGCTTTATATAATCAATTATGTCATTTGCACTTGTTGGTTTTTTAACGTGAATGCCGTCTTTATTCGTAGTAATATGAATATCTTTCATTTTTATTTCATTCTTTTCCTTTTGTAAATCAATCCATTCTATATTTGGAATACTCTCTAGATCCTTTAACACTTCTTTTAATGGTTTCACACCTAAGTAAGGATGATAGAATGCTCCAATAATCCCATCGGATAATTTAGCAACAGATAAAGCATTTGCTTTCATTTTAGCAATAGCTTGTGGCTTATCTTCTTCAATAAAACCGACTGTTTCAGGCATTAATTTCATTCCATGTAGAAATGATGGTGTACTTCTATATGCTGGAGAGTGCATGGATTTCCAAGTTGTATCACTTAACTGTAGTTGTCCTACATAAGTTGAAAAGTATCTTGATAATATTTCATACCCTTTTTGAGACATTGTGTAATGAGGTGCTTCAAAGGCGACAGGATATAGTTTAGCATCTACAAGTTCTTGAATCCCCTTTTCGATATGATCTGTCGTATATTTTTCCTCAAACTCTTCCCCTTTTTTTACATATTGGTTATATGACTCTATATTTGGAAATTCATCTTTTCTCTTCGGTTTTTCATGTTTCGATTGGCGAATTGGTTGATCCGTCTTTACGTCCCAAAATTCAAAACCTTCCCCAGTTTCACTATCATAAAATTGGTGAGTGTAACCATGCATAATAATCGCTGCACCATCATCTTGCATAGAGCGTAAAAGATCAACTAGTTCTGGTTTATCTTTTAAATGTATTATCTTTCCTGTATCTGGATCTTTATATACCGGAATAACAGTAATCATGTAAGGCATCTTTTTCTCTTTTAGTAATTCAGCAATTTCTTTCAATTGATTTATATCTGCTGCGGGGTGAACATCCTCAAGGCGTAAATAAGCTTCAACTTTATTTTTCGTTGGTTTTTGGCTGAAATAAGAAAATAACATTTCACCGACGTAATGAGACATCCAGTCAAAGAGGTTAGGTGTTGCAACATAATAAGATGTTTCATGCTGAACGATTAGTGGGTTAGTGTTATTTGAGCTTAAGGCGTTAGCAAGCACAGTTCCATTCGTATCAAATGATTGAATTAATCGTTCCTCCTCTAAGGTATTTTTTAGCTTCTTGTCTGGATATTCAATTTTATTAACTCGTATATCATCACTATTCAAAGTAATGAAAGAAAAACGCTTAGATAATTGTTCAACATTTTGTCCTAATACTAATACAGGGCCGGAGAAGTTTTCTAGAAATTGTTTCGTTTCATCAGAAAACGCTTCTTTTGTTTCACCGATATAAACAATATGTGTATAGGAGGATACGTTATTAATTGAAGTTGCTTCTTTTAAGTTTTTTACGGTTATATCATTTGTAAAATGTCCTAATTGAGTATTAAGGATTTGGACATTATTTGAAAATTTATCGTCTTGTGTACTATACAAAACAAGTACTTTTGGTTTTGATGATGTTTGTGCAGAGGTGTAGGTAGGGATGAGTAGTAAAATGCTGAACAAGAGTGTTAGGCATTTTTTCATTTTGTACGCTCCTATTCTATATATAGAGTTCAGTTTACAATTATATACAATAAATGCGTTATAGTCTATGAAAGTTACATTTTTGCCCGTATTTACCAGCTGTTTTTTCACAAAATCGGTCTAAAGCATGATGATAATATGTATAGTTATTTGCTATGATAAAAGAGTAATAGAATGTAGGTAATTGTAAAGGGAAGGCTGAAAGGGGACAAATTTCAGCGGAGAAAGAGGTAGAGGTAGTGAAGAAATTCTTTGTAGGATTTTTAGTTGTTCTTGGAGTATATTTATATTTCCAAGGAAAGTCTGAAGGAATGGATAAGCTAGTGAATGGAACAAGCTATGTTGATTCAGAAGAAGCAAAACAGATGAAACAAATCATTATAGAGGAAGCGAAGAAAGTAAATCTTCCAGAATGGATACCTCTTGCAATTGCCGAGCATGAAAGTCGATTAAATCCAAGAAGTGTTGGAGATAATGGAACTTCATTCGGATTGTTTCAACTACACCGCGGCGGCGGGCTTGCACCAGAACATTTAACTGATGATGAGCTGAAAGATCCACGTACAAATGCGCAAATTGCAATGCCGCATTTAATGAAAGGATATAAGCGTGGGGTGCAAAAAGGTTTGACTGATTTTGCATTACTGAAATATATAGCGAATACATCTGGATGGCCAGGGAATTTAGGGCCAGAGTGGACGGATAATAACATGAAGTATAACATCGGATTAGAAGATGTGTACTATCGAAATAAAGGTGTAATAAAAGAGTAGGTTTTCTATACCTACTCTGTTTTTTTATGAATAATTTCATCCTTTTCTTTCGTGAAATACTGCGTGAGTTGTATTTTCACCTCTTCTAGTTTTGTAGAAACTTGCGGTATTTTATATCCTACATACAATGGTGAAACGACAAATCTAGGTACAACTTTACAAATAATTTTTCCATTTAAGTAATAGAAGAATAAGTTATAACTACTACATCCTTTATGGAAATCTGTCAGTATGTAACGTACAGTTTGCTGAATGTAATTTGCCATTTCATCTATATATGAAATGTTATCAATGATTATATTGAATTCAGTGAAGCCAATAATGGGACGCTCTGAAATATTAAGCTCAATGCATTCATTTTTTTGAACAATTAACCCTTGGAAATTTTCTTCTTCAATATTTTCAAGATAATCTACATATTTCATTCCGATAATTTGCATGTGTGCATGATGCAAACTTCCACCTGAAAATGGACCGTGATTTTTATATAAAATCACAGATGCGAACTCTTCGTTCTCCTGTAAGTGTAACCAATGTTGAATAGAAAATTGCATTAATTTTCTCATATGTTCTTCTGTATATGTTGCGATATGATCTTCGCAATTATCGGTTTCGATTAACACTGTTTGAAATGTATCTTGTAATGTAGGAAATTTATTTTTTAACCAAATAATAGAACCATCAGTTGCTAAAATATTCGTTAATTGTTCTTTATCGCAAAATGGACATGCAGCGCTTCTATTCCGAATACTTTCTGGTTTTTGTTTACCGATATCGTTTAAAAAATATAGTTGTTGTGTATCCATTTGTATATATGCCCCTTTAAAATATGTGTAAAAATCCCGCTTAATACATTCGGGAAAAGGAAAAGGAAATCCTCTAAAGGAATAGGGGAAAAATAAAAGACAAGATATCCTCATTACGATAGGGTACCTTGTCTTTTATTTTTTCTCTAATAGTGTGTATGGATAATATAGAACATTTTCATTATTTTTCTTTTTTCTCTTTTTTATTGTGTATAAGGTAATTGCTGTGCTTGCAATTATAATAATGGCTTTCTTCATATTCATATACCCCTTTTTATTGTTGGTTTAATTCTTGGCTAACTGCTTTTGCATCGACTAAAGCGTGTAAAATCATTTTCACCATGTTCATCATATTTCTTCACTCCTTTTTATAGTTCATTTAGTTCTTTTACAACTGCTTGTCCGTTCACTAATACCTCAAAGATTGCTTTTACGATTTCTTTCATCATGTTTGTTCCCCCTTTTGTTTGTCTCGCTTGTTTACATCTTTATTGTATAGGGAGGCATCTTTTCGTACTATCGCTTTCCATTACGTGAACATAACAGTTTTGTAAGATTTGATGTCACTTATTGAAATGTTTAGTCTATCTTCATTATTTTCAGAAAAATGACTATTCAAACATGAAATTGGAAAGTATAATAAAGAAGTAAGTATTAAATTCCGTACGAAAGGGGTGAATGAGATGAAACGTTCTTTAGCTGCGCGTGCCAAATTTTTAGATTTTATTTATTTTTGTCGTGCGATTTTTCATGATGTAGTTGTTAACGGGATACGTATGCCCTTTTTTAACAATTGCATAGTGACTATTGAACGATAGAAATCTCTTCACCCATTTTTAATAAACGTGTGAAAAGGGAGCTATTTGGCTTCCTTTTTCTATGCCGAAAACCATGGGGAATGTTTCTTTCTCATGGTTTTTTATATTGAAAGGAGTACGGAAAATGACTATTTGTAGTGTAAATAATGTAATGAAATCTTTTGGTGGAAACATCATATTTGAAAATATATCGCTTGAAATAAAGAATGGTGAACGTGTTGGGTTAGTTGGTCGTAACGGTAGTGGGAAGACAACAATCTTTGGACTTCTAACGGGAAAGGAGAGTTTGGATGCAGGAGCCATCCATATGAAGAAAGGTACACGTATTGGTCATGTCGCACAAATTCCGAAGTTTGATGAGGTTATGACTGTATATGATGTATTGAGTTCTGCTTTTAAAGTAGAAAAGGAATTAGAAAAAGAAATGCATGCTTTAGAAAAAAATATGGCGGTGGAACAGGAACAATCTGCTTTGGAAAAGCTAATGGAGAGGTACGGAGTCATTCAAGAAAAATTTGCATTTCTCGGTGGTTATGAAATCGAGGCAAATATAATGAAGGTAGCAAATGGCTTACAAGTGACAGACTTATTTTCAAGAGTATTTACGGAATTAAGTGGAGGAGAACAGACGAAAGTAAGCCTTGCATATATGCTATTGCAGAAACCAGATTTACTTCTATTAGATGAACCAACAAATCATTTAGATTTATTTGCAGTTGAATGGTTAGAGCAATTTTTAAAAGAATACACTGGAACAGTTATAGTTATTTCACATGATCGCTATTTCCTTGATGAAGTTGTAACGAAAATTTTTGATTTGGAAGATGGAGAGATTCACGTGTACCATACGAATTATTCTCAGTTCGTTGAGGAGAAGGAAGAAAGATTACTTCAAGAGTTTCAAGCTTATCAGGAGCAACAAAAGAAAATAAAGAAAATGAAAGAAGCAATTAAGCGTCTACGTGAATGGGCAAATCAAGCGAACCCTCCGAATGAAGGATTGCATAAAAGAGCGAGAAATATGGAACGTGCGTTAGAACGTATAGAGAAATTAAAGAGGCCAATTTTAGAACGAAAACAGATGGGTCTTCAGTTTGAAGGGCAAGAGAGAAGCGGGAAAGATGTTGTTGTAATGAAAGAAGTGAGTAAAGGTTTTGCTGGACGACCTTTATTTGAACAAGCGAATTTACATGTTCGTTTTCAAGAGCGTGCGGCTATCGTTGGTCGTAATGGTACAGGAAAGACTACATTATTAAAACTACTATTAGAAGAAATAAATCCAGACGTTGGTGAAATTCGAATTGGTAGTAGTGTCAAAATTGGTTATTTATCACAGCATACGTATGGAAATGTGAAGAGTAATGTATTGGAAGCGTTTAGAGAGTATGTAGCTGTAACAGAAGGAGAAGCAAGACATATATTGGCTAAGTTTTTATTTTATGGTCCAGCAGTATTTAAGAAAGTAACGCAACTGAGCGGTGGAGAAAAAATGAGGTTAAGACTTGCGCAACTTATGTATCAAGACATCAATTTTCTAATTTTAGATGAGCCGACAAACCATCTTGATATTGAATCAAGGGAAGTTTTAGAGGAAGCCCTTGAGCAATATAATGGAACAATCCTAGCTGTTTCACATGATCGTTATTTTTTAAATAAGTTATTTGAAAAGACGTACTGGATTGATGAATGTAAATTATTTGAGTTTGCAGGAAACTATGCATGGGCTCGTCAAAAATGGGAAGAAAAGCTTGAGAAGCAAGTAATAAAGCAAAAACGCCAAGGGAGAAAGAGTGTTGAAATGGTTCCAGTAAAAGAGAAAAAAGCTAGGAATCTTGAAGAGATTGAAAATGAGTTAATGCATGTAGAAGAAGATATATATGCAATAGAATGTGAAATGGAACATGTAGCTGATGTTGAAAGACTTGAAAAATTATATGAGGAAAAAACGATGAAAGAGTTGTTACGAGCGAAGTTATATAGTGAGTTAGAGAATATTGTGGAGTAAAGAGTAGAAAGCCACTTCCTTTCAGTTTTGTTGGAGGAAGTGGCTTTTTCATAATGATATTTTGCTTTAAAGATTAAATGAAACGATGTGTTTCACGTGAAACAGTAACTTAGATAAATCCGTGTTCCTCAATTTGCATAGCTTGTGAAGCGTATGAAATGATAAGGTGAAAAATAAATGTCATTAGTGGCTTTTCAATAGGAGTAATCACAAAAACAAAGGCTAATTATTTCCCGAGAGATAAAGTGAGGGCTTTTACGGGCAGCCCGACCCCGACCTAACTTCTTTTGCTTTCGCTGAATTTTGAGGTGGGGTTCTTACTGCCCGGCAAATAGCGGGATAAATATGTATAAAAGAGACTAGTGAATGAAAACGAAAAGAGAGCAAAGTTACAGCTTTACGCGCTGAACCCTGCTCTCTTTTTGCGTGGCATCTTCTCTCGTTGAAATTATAATAGCGATCCCGAGCATGATAAAAAAAGCTAAAAAGAGGACGAACTTTGGGAAGAACGGGAATAGTAATAGTGCTCCGACTATCATAATTGTTAATAATACGTAGTGCAGGACGTATTGGAATAGGTTGTCCATATTTTCGCCCCCTTTTTGGTAATTGGTTATTAGTATTCTATGTTTCATGTTGAAGGAATAGAAGTAGATTTTTAAGTTTTTTAATACGAATTATAGCTGAGTTTTCTTAAAGTATAAATGTAGAGTGATAATTTTGGAAAAATTCTCAAAATATTTATTTAGAAAGAATTGACAAAACATAATGAACGATATAAGCTAATAACCATAAAGTCTACCGGAAAAGTCGGAATAAGATTGTTACCCCTCAAAAACATCTATTTTTTTTTCGATTAAAACCGACTTTTCCGATTGGCTATAAATGTTGCTGTGGGAGGCATACATAAGGTAATTCGTTCAGAGGGTATAATCATAAAAAGTTAGGGTGGGGACAATGAAGAAAAAGACAAAAAAATGGGCTGGTGTATTTTCGGTATTAATGAGTAGTTCGCTTGTGTTGTCTGCTTGTGGGGGACAGGAGGACGCGGCTTCTACAGAGCCGGTTAAACAGCAGGATTTAAAAAATGTGAAAATTGAAAAGATCGCTGCGACAGATAAAACGAAAGTGCCAGACAAAGCGAAGAATAGAAAAGATACGTTAGTAGTTGGTATTAGTAAGCCAGGCGGCGTATTTTTGCCATATTTCCAACAAAATGGTTGGGATGGAAACGTAACTTCAGTTATTTTTGCATCTCTCGTATCAACCGATAAACAAGGGAAACCAATTCCAGAATTAGCTGAGAAGTGGGACGTTTCTTCTGATCAGTTAACATATACATTCCATTTACGTAAAGATTTGAAATTTAGTGATGGATCGCCATTAACGGCGGATGATGTAGCTTTCACATTGACGCTTTTACATGATAAGGCATATGAAGGTGAAGTAGATATCTCTCAATATGCGGTTAAAGGTGGTAAAGAATATAAGGAAGGAAAAGCAACTTCAATTGAAGGTATTCAAGTTGTTGATCCACAAACAATTAAAATTACAACTGAAAAAGTGAATTCACAAGCTATATTTGTTTTAGGAGGTACAGTACTATCAAAAGCTTATTATGGAAAAGATTATAAGCAAAATACAAGCTTAGATTACTTAAAAGATTTATATGGAAAGCCATTAGCTGCGGGTCCATATAAATTTGAAAAGTATATTCCAGGTCAAGAAGTTCGTTTTGTAGCAAACGAAAATTATTATGCGGGTAAACCAAAAATTCAAAACTTCATTTATAAAATTACTTCTGGTGATACGAAGCTTCAGTTATTCCAAACAGGAGAAGTTGACCATACTGGCTTAGGTACTGGTGATGAGGTTCTTGAACAGGCTAAGGCTTTAGAATTCGCCAATATCCAAATCGAAACAGCACCGTCATTTAGTTATATTTATATGAATAATAATAAGCCTTACTTAAAGGATAAAAAGGTTCGCCAAGCACTTATTTACGGATTAGACCGCAAAAAATATGTTGATACAGCGTTAAAAGGATACGGTACAGTAGCCAATGTACCAATTCATCCAACTTCTTGGGCTTATACGGAAGAAGGAGTTAATAAATACGAATACGATAAAGAAAAAGCGAAAAAATTATTAGATGAAGCAGGGTGGAAAGTTGGTTCGGATGGAATTCGTGAAAAAGATGGTCAAAAATTAAAACTTTCTTATTTCGGTCCAAGTTCGGCTAAAGATAGTGATTTATTAATTCCGATTGCGAAAGAGAATTATAAAGAAATAGGTGTAGAGTTTAATCCTGAATTTATGGACTTTAATACGATGCTTTCTAAGGTAAACAAAGGGGATTATGATTTAGCTTCTGTTTCGACACCGATTACAAGTGATCCGAGTGAAACAGCTGGTGAATATTTGTCTACTGCAAATGAAACTAGTCTTGGTTATAAGAATGCAAAAGTAGATGAGCTAATTCAAAAAGGTATTGAAACTGTAGATATCGAAAAGCGTAAACCTATTTATAAAGAATTGTATAAAGAATTAAGTGATGATCCACCAGTAATTCTATTAAACTACCGTAGAACAATTACTGGTTATAACGGGAATATAAAAGGAATTGATCCTGAAAAGTACAACAGTATTAGTGCAAACTTACCAGTATTATCATTTGAAAAATAACGATAAGAATGTATAAGTAGAAGACATTTTTTCATTCGGTTAGTAATGTGCCGCTTTGAAAAAATGTTCTTCTATTTTAAGCATAAGATTGGAGAGAAAAAGGGTGAAAACATATATTGTTCGTAGGTTGTTACAAATGATTCCTACACTGCTTGGTACATCAATTATTATCTTCGTCCTGTTCGCACTTCTTCCTGGGGATTATATTGATTCAAACCCGAAAATTACACCGGAAAGAGCAGCTGAACTGAGGGAGTTATATGGGTTGAACAAACCAATTGTTGAGCGTTATTTTCATTGGTTAGGTAATGCATTGCAAGGGGACTTTGGCTTCTCACTTCAATATCAAGAGCCTGTAACGTCATTATTAAATAAATTTATTTGGAATTCCTTTAGTGTAGCAATTATTGCATTGTTTTTTATTTGGCTAATTGCACTTATTATCGGTGTATTCTCGGCGACGAAGCAACATTCTTTATTCGATAAACTTGTAACAATCGGTGTTTTTGCAGCAATGTCATTCCCTTCATTCTTTATCGGTTTGTTTTTAATTAAGGTGTTTGCGGTTGACTTTAAGTTATTACCGATAGGTGGAATGATTGATGTTGGCAGTAATTCAACAGGATTTGCTTACGTGATAGAAGTTGCAAAACATATGATTTTACCAGTATTTATTTTGACACTTCTTGGGGTCGGCTCGCTAACTCGTTATTTTAGAACAAGTATGTTAGAGGTTGTAAGACAAGATTACATACGAACAGCAAGAGCGAAAGGTTTGAAGGAGAAGACGGTTATTTATAAGCATGCATTAAAAAATGCAATTTTACCGGCAATTACGTTATTAGCATTTGAATTACCTGGATTGTTTTCTGGGGCAATTATTATTGAACAAATTTTTAACTGGCCAGGGATTGGTAATATTCAATTAGAAGCATTAAATTTCCGTGACTATACAGTATTGATGGCATTTACGATGTTTCTTTCTTGTTTAACAATCGTTTCAAACTTTTTAGCAGATATCGTATATGCAGTTGTTGATCCAAGAATTCGGTTGAAGTAAGGGGGGGAAGAAATGGAGACTGTTACAGTAATTACAGAAAAAAAAGAAAAAAAGAGAAGAAATGAATCATCACCATGGCGACAAGCTTTTAAAAAGATAAAGAAAAATAAGATGGCACTTGTAGGGTTTTATGCATTAATTTTTATGTTTTTATTTTGTTTTATCGGTCCGTTCTTTTCTCCATATGCATCAGGAAAAATACAAGTTGCGCTCATTAACAAACCACCTAGTTTTTCTCATTGGCTTGGTACAGATCAATTAGGAAGAGATATTTTAACAAGGCTTATGCAAGCGGGACGTATTTCATTAACCATTGGTTTAGCTTCAATGGTTTTATCGGTTATACTTGGAGCTTTATTAGGAGCGATTGCAGGTTTTTATCGTGGTATTGTGGACAATATTATTATGCGACTTGCAGATATTTTAATGTCGATGCCAGGATTACCGTTACTTATTATAATGGGTGCGATTTTATCAGAGTGGAAAGTACCGTCTGATTATCGTTTGTATGTCATTATGATTATTTTAAGTTTAGTAGGTTGGCCAGGGCTTGCACGCCTTGTAAGAGGGCAAATTTTATCACTTAGGGAGCAAGCATTTATGCAAGCTGCGGATGTGTTAGGAATAAAAGATTACCGGAAAATTATATATCACTTAATACCTAATGTTTTACCCATTTTAATTGTCGTATCTACATTAGGTGTTGCAGGTTCTATTTTGGGAGAATCCGCACTAAGTTACTTAGGTCTCGGAGTCGTTCCACCTACACCATCATGGGGGAACATGATTAGCGCAGCTAACTCATTAATCGATTTCCAAAAGCGTCCATGGTTATGGATTCCGCCTGGTTTTGCAATCTTTATAACAGTTGTATCAATTAATTTACTTGGTGATGCACTTCGTGATGCATTAGATCCAAAGATGAGACGGTAGGTGAGGAGATATGAGTAAAGCGGTAATAGAGCTGAAAGATTTACAAACACACTTTCAGACAGAAGAAGGGACAGTAAAAGCTGTGAATCATGTTAGTTTTTCTGTTCGAGAAGGTGAAACTGTTTGTGTTGTAGGTGAATCTGGTTGCGGAAAAAGTGTAACGGCGTTATCTGTTATGGGACTTATTGCTGAATCAGGCAGTGTAGTAGGTGGAGATATTTTATATGAAGGAAAAAGTCTTTTAGGAATGAAAGAGAAAGAGCTTCGTAGTTTACGAGGGAATGATATTGCGATGATTTTCCAAGAACCGATGACATCGCTAAACCCCGTCTTCACTGTAGGAGAGCAAATTGTAGAAACGTTAAGGGAGCATGAATTACTTAGTAAAAATGAAGCATATAAGAAGGCAATTGAGTTAATTCGTAAAGTTGGCATAGCCCGCGCTGATGAAATCGTCCATTCTTATCCGCATGAACTGAGTGGCGGGATGTTACAACGTATTATGATTGCTGTTGCACTTAGTTGTAATCCTAAGTTATTAATTGCGGATGAACCAACAACAGCTCTTGATGTTACTATTCAGGCTCAAATATTGGATCTACTAAGACAAGTGAAAGAAGAATTTAAAACGTCGATTTTATTAATTACACATGACTTAGGTGTCGTAGCGGAAATGGCTGATTATGTTGTCGTTATGTATGGCGGGAAAGTTATCGAAGAAGCCCCAGTACTAGAGATATTCCAAAATCCAAAACATCCTTATACGAAAGGATTATTGAAATCAAAACCAGTAATGGGAAAACGAATAGATAAACTATATTCTATTCCAGGGCAAGTTCCGAATTTAGTTGGTTTAGGTGAGTTTTGCTACTTTAGTGGGCGTTGTGAGCATTGTATGGAAATATGTGAAAAAGAAGCCCCAAATCTAAATGTAAATGATGAAAATCATAAAGTAGCTTGCTGGTTATATGAGGAGCGTGCGGAACAATGAGTGAACCATTATTAGAGGTGAAAAATCTAAAGACATATTTTCCAATTAAGGGTGGCGTATTTAGTAGAACAATTGGGCATGTAAAAGCGGTTGATGGAGTAAGTTTTACTATTAATAAAGGTGAAGTGTTTGGTCTCGTTGGCGAATCAGGGAGCGGAAAAACAACAATAGGAAAAACAATTTTACGCCTCGTTCAAAAAACGGAGGGAGAAGTGAAGTTTAAAGGGAAAGATGTTCATTCTTTATCCAAGGATGAATTAAGAAAACATCGCCCTAATATGCAGCTCGTTTTCCAAGATCCATTTAGCTCATTAAATCCGAGAATGAGAATTGGAGAAGCGCTTGGAGAGCCAATGTTGGCCCACGGATTAGCGACGAAAGAAAATGTTCGTGAAAAGGTAATTGAAGTATTGGAGTTATGTGGATTAGCTCCTTATCATATTGACCGGTATCCCCATGAGTTTTCTGGTGGACAACGTCAGCGTATCGTAATCGCAAGAGCTATGGTATTAAATCCGGAATTTATTGTAGCTGATGAACCTGTGGCGGCACTAGATGTATCTATCCAAGCACAAATTATTAATTTATTTAGTGAGTTACAAGAGAAAAAGGGATTATCTTATTTATTCATTTCGCATGATTTAAGTGTAGTAGAACATTTATGTACGAAAATCGGAATTATGTATTTAGGTACGATTGTGGAGACAGCACCGCGTGATGAGTTATTTACCAATCCGCTACATCCTTATACGAAAGCATTGTTATCAGCTGTTCCAATACCAGATCCAACAGTGAAGCGAGAGCGAATTATACTAGAAGGGGATATTCCAAGTCCAGCAAATCCACCTTCGGGCTGTCGTTTTCATACACGTTGCCCATTTGCAACGGATGTTTGTAAAAAAATAGTACCAGAATTCCGTAATGTTGGTGCAGAGCATTTTGTTGCTTGTCATCACGTATAAAAAAGGACTCTTTCAAATTGAAAGAGTCCTTTTTTTATTTAATAGATGAAGTTTGTTTCAATACAAATTGCTCGATTGCGTGAGCAACACCATGTTCATTGTTTGTTAGTGTTACAACATCACATAGCTTTTTTACATCTTCTTCAGCGTTGCCCATTGCAACAGATAAGCCTGCTACTTCTAACATCGGTACATCATTAAAATTATCACCAATAGCAACTGTATCTTCAATAGGGATATTAAAATGAGCTGCCATCTGCTGTATCCCGTTTCCTTTATGTCCATTCTTATCCATAATTTCTAAGTTAGTAGGAGCCGATGCTGTAACCATAATATCAGCATCTTCTTGTAATATACTTAATAGTTGTGCGCGATGCGCTGCATTAAACGTTAAAATGAAGAATTTAGATATTTCTAGTTCTTGGTTATTTACAACATCTTCTATTTTTTTGAAATCAGTAATTAGGTTCGATTTCTTTTGCTTTTCTGTAATTCGTTCAAGTTCCTCTAATGTAACATCAAGCGCATGCTTATTTTCTTCGAATGCTTGCATCACTTGATCTTGCCATGTATATGGAGAATAAACTCCTTTATTCGTATATAGCTTATATGGGAAACCTTCAGATTCTAGTAATTTTGCAAGTTTGTAAACTTTGTCGTTTTGTATACAACGCGAGTTAATTACTTTTCCATCCACATAAACAATAGCCCCATTGCTTGCTCCGACTGGAAGAGATAATTTATATTCTTCCAATAGCTTTAAAGCATCCTCTTTCGCACGACCAGAACAGATCATTACAATATGACCAGCTTCTTGTGCAGTTTGGATTGCTTGTAGGTTTTCTTTGGAGATTTCAAGATTAGATGATAGTAGTGTACCATCCATATCTAATGCGATTAATTTCAAAATGACCACCTCTTTGTTTTTATTATACATAGTTATATAGAGGAAACATATAAACTTATCTTGGAAAGACGGTATTTTATCTCATATTAAAAGTAAGTAAAGATTAGATAGGTTTAGTGTCACTAAATAAACGATTTGTAACAAAAATAGAGAGGAATATGACGACATTTCACTTTATGACTGTAATGTTACACGAATGTTACAAACGTGAACTAAGTGAAAAACGCATTAAATAAAGGTTTTTGAGGGTTATTATAAAAAAACGTAAAAAAAGTGTAATAAATTTTACGTAATTATATTGCAACGTAATAATAGTTATGTTACATTAATGTTACAAACGTTACGTTATCAAATTTAATGTAACGTTAACATAAAAACTATGAAATATACTTTTTTTAGAAATTACATATATATAATTTATAGGAAGGGAGGATGAATGATATGAAAGAGCAAGTATTACAAGTAACAAAAGGTGATTTCGTAGGATCAGCAAGTGGAGCGGTAGTATTAACAGCGTTAATCGTATTTCTATCAAGCGTATTAGTATAATAGAAGCTTTGTAACAAAAGAAAAGGAAGGGAGAATGAAAGATATGAAAGAGCAAGTATTACAAGTAACAAAAGGTGACTTCGTAGGATCAGCAAGTGGAGCAGTAGTATTAACAGCGTTAATCGTATTTCTATCAAGCGTATTAGTATAATAGAAGCTTTGTAACAAAAGAAAAGGAAGGGAGAATGAAAGATATGAAAGAGCAAGTATTACAAGTAACAAAAGGTGACTTCGTAGGATCAGCAAGTGGAGCGGTAGTATTAACAGCATTAATCGTATTTTTATCAAGTGTATTAGTATAATAGAAGTTTTAAATCAAACAAAAAAGGAAGGAGAATGAGGGATATGAACAGTGAACAAGTGTTTCAAGTAACAAAAACAGATTTATTAGGATCCTTAGGGGGAGCGGTAATATTAACATCATTTATTCTATTCCTTGCAAATGTATTAGTATGAGATATATAAATACAATCATTCAAAAAAAATAAAGACTCTAACGTATTAGTAAGTAGTTAATATGTTGGAGTCTTTTTTATATTCTTCTTATATCCCCTCAAGTATTAAAGTTACCTCATTATCCAGCATGCATGGCTAATTAAACGTTGCGGTTGAAACTTGATTCAACGAATAATCAAAAATCCACTGAATAAAATCCCGCTTTATTTCAAAGAGAAAAAAGTCGAATTTTATATGTAAGAAAAAAAGAGGAATTTGACAGAAAAGATAGAAAATTTTAAAGGTCAGAATTTGTTAGCTTGCTAACTAATTTCTATTAATTAACGTTGGAAGCGTTTTCGGTTGGTTTTAAGTATGGACCATTTAATCTATTTACAGGGGGATGAAGATATTATGAAACAAAAATCTATGGATACGCTAGCTGCACAAATGGAGGACTTTTTTCCAGTACGTGATGTAGATCATTTGGAATTTTACGTAGGGAATGCAAAGCAATCGAGTTATTATCTTGCGAGAGCGTTCGGATTCAAAATTGTGGCTTACTCTGGATTAGAAACTGGAAACCGTGAAAAGGTATCTTATGTTCTTGTGCAAAAAAATATGCGTTTCGTTGTGTCTGGAGCTTTAAGTAGTGAAAATCGTATTGCAGAGTTTGTAAAGACTCATGGTGATGGCGTGAAGGATGTGGCACTACTTGTTGATGATGTTGATAAAGCATACTCAGAAGCAGTGAAACGTGGTGCCGTCGCAATTGCTCCACCGCAGGAATTAACAGATGAGGACGGTACATTGAAAAAAGCAGTTATTGGTACGTATGGTGATACAATTCATACGCTTGTAGAGCGTAAAAATTATAAAGGGGCATTTATGCCAGGATTCCAAAAGGTAGAATTTAATATTCCATTTGAAGAGTCTGGTTTAATTGCTGTTGATCATGTAGTTGGTAATGTTGAAAAAATGGAAGAGTGGGTTAGTTATTACGAGAATGTTATGGGCTTTAAACAAATGATTCATTTTGATGATGACGATATTAGTACAGAGTATTCGGCGTTAATGTCGAAAGTTATGACGAATGGAAGTCGTATTAAGTTTCCTATTAACGAACCAGCAGATGGAAAGAGAAAGTCACAAATTCAAGAGTATCTAGAATTCTATAATGGAGCTGGTGTACAACATCTTGCTTTATTAACAAGTGATATTGTTAAAACAGTTGAAGCGCTTCGTGCAAATGGGGTGGAGTTTTTAGATACACCTGATACTTATTATGATGAGTTAACTGCACGAGTTGGAAAAATCGATGAAGAAATTGATAAGTTAAAAGAATTAAAGATTTTAGTAGATCGTGATGATGAGGGTTACTTACTACAAATCTTTACGAAACCAATTGTAGATCGCCCGACTTTATTTATTGAAATCATTCAACGTAAAGGTTCTCGTGGATTTGGTGAAGGAAACTTTAAAGCGTTATTCGAATCAATTGAAAGAGAACAAGAGCGTCGCGGAAACTTATAAGATTTGTATCCACCAGCAAAAGTCCCTTTGCTGGTGGAAATTTCATTTTTATAAGGAGGAATCAGGATGAAATTTGTTACATTTCGTCTTCCTTCAAAAGAACTACGGGCTGGATGGCTTGAAGGTGACAAAGTAATAGATATGAATCTTGCTAGTGAAGGGAAAATCCCTTCTTCTATGATTGCTTTTTTAGAGAAAGCGGATGAGTATGTAGAAGTAGTGCGGAATATTAAGAATCCAAATAAGGGTATATATGCTTTAGAAGAAGTACAATTGACAGCTGCTCTTCCTAATCCGAGTAGTATTCGAGATTTTTACGCATTTGAACAACATGTAAAAACAGCTCGCGGACGAAGAGGATTAGATGTTGTGCCTGAATGGTATGATATTCCGGTTTTTTATTTTACTAATCATCGTGCTGTAATTGGTTCCAGTGATTTTGTAATTGGTCCGAAAAAGTCTAAAAAGCTTGATTATGAGTTGGAGATTGCTTGCGTAATAGGAAGAGAAGGGCGAAATATTTCTCGTGAGCAAGCAGAGGAATATATTTTTGGTTATTGTATTATGAACGACTGGAGTGCGAGAGACTTACAAGCAACAGAAATGAAAGTAGGTCTCGGTCCAGCGAAAGGAAAAGACTTTGCAACTTCTTTAGGAGCACATCTTGTTACGAAAGAGGAATTAGACGTTTATCGTAATGGTGATCGATATAATTTAGAAATGACTGCTCATGTAAATGGAAAACTATTATCAAAAGGAAACTTCCAAGATATTTACTATACATTTGCTGAAATGATTGAACGTGCTTCAGAGGACGTTACGTTATATCCAGGAGATGTGATTGGTTCTGGGACAGTAGGAACAGGATGTATTTTAGAACTGGGTACAGAAGAGTGGCTACAAGATGGAGATGTTGTAGAACTGTCGATTACTGGTTTAGGTACACTACGTAATACAATCAAAAAAGAAAAGGAAGCGGGTGATGGGCATGTTTTATCGTCACATGGGAGAACTACCTCATAAACGACATGTACAATTTCGTAAAAAAGATGGATCGCTTTATCGTGAACAGGTAATGGGAACAAAAGGTTTTTCTGGTACGCAGTCTATTTTGTATCATCATTATATGCCGACAGAAGTAGGTCATTCTGCATTATCGCATTCTTGTCAGTTGCAGTATGAAGAGGATGTTGCTCTTTCTCATCGCCACTTTCGAACGAAAGACAGTAAAAAAAGTGGTGATGCAATAAGTGGACGGAATTTCATACTTGGAAATGAAGATTTATTAATTGGAGTAGTGAGTCCAACAGAAAAAATGGATTATTTCTATCGTAATGGTGATGGCGACGAAATGTTATTTGTTCATTATGGAACAGGGAAAATTGAAACGATGTTTGGAACGATTCACTATAGAAAAGGCGACTATGTAACGATTCCAATTGGAACGATTTATCGTGTTATTCCAGATGAAGGAGAGACTAAGTTTCTTGTTGTAGAGGCGAATAGCCAAATTACAACGCCGCGTCGTTATCGAAATGAATACGGACAATTGTTAGAGCATAGTCCGTTTTGTGAAAGAGATCTTCGTGGTCCAGAAAAATTAGAGACATATGATGAAAAAGGCGAGTTTGTCGTAATGACAAAATCAAGAGGCTATATGCATAAACATGTTTTAGGACACCACCCGTTAGATGTTGTGGGATGGGATGGCTATTTATATCCGTGGGTATTTAATGTAGAGGATTTTGAACCAATTACAGGGCGCATTCATCAGCCACCGCCAGTACATCAAACATTTGAAGGACATAATTTTGTTATTTGCTCTTTCGTACCACGTTTATACGATTATCATCCAGAGTCAATTCCGGCACCATATTATCATAGTAATGTTAATAGTGATGAAGTTCTTTACTATGTAGAAGGAAACTTTATGAGTCGCAAAGGTGTGGAAGAAGGTTCTATTACACTTCATCCGAGCGGGATTCCCCATGGACCGCATCCGGGGAAAACAGAGGCAAGTATAGGGAAGAAAGAGACGCTTGAATTAGCTGTTATGATAGACACATTCCGTCCGCTTCGTATTGTAAAACAAGCACATGAAACAGAAGATGAAAAGTATATGTATAGCTGGATTGAACAAGGTTCATATACTGTGAAATAAGTAAAAAAGGCATGCTCTCAATAAGGGGGCATGCCTTTTTCACGGAATCGACATGTATAATAATACCAAAAAAATAATGGAAAGATATATAGAAAGAATAATAAGGATTGTGCATATTCAGAAGAATTTCTACTTGTTTCGACAAAAGTATTGACTAGGAAAAGCGTAATGAGTAAAATAAAAAAGCGAATTAAAAATTTTCAGAAAATTTAAAACTTGGAGGAGTGAAAGATGAAGCAAATTTTTCAAAAGAAGCCAATTGCAAAGTTAATGCAAGAAAGTAAGCAAAAAACGTTAGCAAGAACATTGGGCGCGCTAGATTTAACTATGCTTGGAATCGGAGCAATTGTTGGAACTGGTATTTTTGTTCTAACGGGTGTTGTGGCAGCGAAACATTCTGGGCCAGCTATTATATTATCATTTGCGATTGCCGCTCTAGCTTGTGCCTTTGCTGCATTTTGTTATGCTGAATTTGCTTCTTCAGTTCCTGTCTCGGGCAGTGTGTATACGTATACATACGCGACGATGGGGGAAGTATTCGCATTTTTAATTGGCTGGGACTTAATGCTGGAATATTTACTTGCTACATCTGCTGTAGCGAACGGTTGGTCTGCATATTTTCAATCTTTATTAAAGGGGTTTGGAATTCATATTCCGACTATTCTCTCCTCGGCTCCTGGTACAGGTAAGGGTGGAATAATTGATCTACCTGCAGTTCTAATTATTTTAGTGATGACAGTTCTTTTATCTAGGGGTGTTCGTGAAAGTGCACGAGTAAATAATATTATGGTATTTATTAAAATAGCAGTTGTTCTTATTTTTATCTTTGCTGGTTTTAATTATGTGAAACCTGAAAACTGGACGCCTTTTATGCCATTTGGTTTAGATGGTGTAATGGCTGGAGCGGCTACAGTATTCTTCGCATTTATAGGATTTGATGCAGTTTCAACAGCGGCAGAAGAAGTGAAACGTCCGCAACGTGATTTACCAATTGGTATTATTGCATCGTTATTAATTTGTACAGTTCTTTATATCGTTGTTTCGCTTATTTTGACAGGAATTGTTCCATACGGACAGCTAAATATATCAGATCCAGTTGCTTTTGCACTTCAATTTATTGGACAAGATGGTTTAGCGGGGGTAATTTCAGTAGGAGCAATTACAGGAATTACAACAGTAATGCTAGTTATGATGTATGGGCAAGTTCGTGTTTCTTATGCGATGAGCCGAGATGGTTTACTGCCGAAGCGTCTTGCTAAAGTTCATCCGAAATTTAAAACGCCATTTTTAAATACATGGACAACGGGAATTATTGCGGCACTGATTTCAGGATTAATAGATTTAAATGTTTTAGCACATCTTGTAAATATGGGGACATTGTCAGCATTTGCACTCGTAGCTGTTGCGGTAATCGTAATGAGAAGAACACATCCAGACTTACCAAGGGCATTTAAGGCTCCGCTTGTACCATTTTTACCAGCATTAACAGTGATCTTCTGTTTATACTTAATGCTTCAATTATCGGGGACAGCATGGATTAGTTTTGGGATATGGATGGTTATTGGTATAGCGGTTTACTTCTTATATAGCCGAAAACATAGTGCTTTAAATAATAGTAAAAAAGAAGAAGATGTTGCAAATTTATAAGCGAAAAAATCCATTCTAATTCTGTTAGAATGGATTTTTTTATTTGAAAATTTACATTTTTCTGAACTTATTATAAGATAATTGTTGGCTAACTAAAGGGGTGAAATGATGAAAAATACGTGGCGTGAGTTAAGGGAGATGGACCGTAACGTATGGATTCGATTTATTGGAGAGACGTTAAATGGAATTGCAATGATGATGTTAATGCCTTTTTTTGCATTATATTTAAAAGATAAGGTAGATTCGTTGTTGGAAGTTGGGGTTATTATGGCGCTTTCTCCAATTGCTGCAAGTTTTGGATCACTTATAGGAGGGAGAATTGCTGACATATATGGAAGAAAGCCTATTATGATATTTTCTATGGCAAGTAATGCATTATTAATGCTCGGTTTTCTATTTATAGAAGGGTTTATTCCATATGCAATTTTATCTATTTTTTTAGGGTTGAGTAATTCTTTATTTCACCCAGCTGCATCAGCTATGGTCGCGGATGTAACGGCACCAGAAAAAAGAACAGAGGCATATGGTTTATTACGAATGGGACACAATATAGGTGCTGCGATTGGTCCGATAATGGGAGCATCAGTAGTTGTGTTGTCAAAGAACCTTGTGTTTATTATTGCCTCTTCTACAATGCTATTTTATGCGTTGCTTGTATTACTTCTTATTCAAGAGACGATGCCAAAGAGGACAGATAAGGAAGAACATAAAGAAAAGGAATCTGGGGCAGTTTGGAAAATTGTAATGCGAGATAAGGCATTAATGATTTACTTATTAGCAGGTATTATCATTTCGATGGGGTTTTCTCAAACGGAAGGCATGTTGCCACTACATTTTGATAATGAAATGAAGCGTATTTTTGGAACGAATAATCCATATCCATATTTAATGGCGTTAAACGGACTATTAGTTGTTTTATTCCAGTTTCAAATTTCAAAATGGGCTACGGATAAACCGGTCGGGAAGACGATGTTATATGGTGCATGTTTATTCGGGATTGGATTATTTTTTATAGGGTGGTTACCGAAGTGGTTTGGAGAATTTAATACAAATGCTACAATTATTTTAATAACACTACTGTTCGTTTATGCTTTATATACGTTAGGTGAAATGATTATGTCGCCTGTACAGATGACATTTGTAGCAAATTTGGCCCCTGAGCATTTGAGAGGGACTTATATGGGAGCTGCAAGTTTGCAGTGGATTACAGGAAGCGCATTTGGTCCACTTTTGGGCGGTTTTTTATTAGATCGATTACTTGGTCACTTTCTATTTACAATTTTAGCTGTAGGATGTGTAGTTGCAGGTATTGTATATGTTTCTTTAGATCGTCTTGTTGAGCAAAGGCAAAAAGACACACTAACCAAACAATCTTCTTAGTGAATAGATGACATACACAAAAAAGGGGATTTCTACATATTTTAGGTACATAACTAGATTAGATTGCCATTTTATTTTGTGTAGCTATATAGAAAATGAAATGAAAAACCAATAAGTGATGTTATTTAATTATTTATGGAAGTTACATTTTATTTCAAATAGGAACTACCTATTTTTATAAAAAGTGCTAAAATAGAAAAATGAAAACAATTGGTTAGGGTGATTTCATTGACGAAAATTAAATTAGGTTTATTATATGGTGGAAAATCAGCTGAGCATCAAGTTTCGCTACAGACGGCTCTTGCTGCTATTAAAGCGTTAAATCAAGATAAATTCGAGATTCATCCAATTTATATTACAGAACAAGGTCAATGGGTACGTGGTGAGCGTATTGAAGGCGAAGTAACAGATGTTGAAGCTTTAAAAATGAGCGGTGCAGAAAATGCGATTTCTCCGTTATCATTAAGTACAGAAATTATCCCATCTGCAGCTTCTGAGGAGAACGCTATTGACGTTATTTTCCCATTACTACATGGACCAAACGGTGAAGATGGAACGGTTCAAGGACTATTAGAATTAATGAATATCCCTTATGTAGGAAATGGTGTTCTAGCATCATCTGCTGGTATGGATAAAGTTGTTATGAAAAACATCTTTGCAGAGGCTGGTTTAAAACAAGCAAAATATGCATCCTTCATTCGTAGTGCATGGGAAAAAAATCGTGAGGAAGCTTATTCTAAAGTAGAAGATAAGTTAGGATATCCTTGCTTCGTAAAACCAGCGAACCTTGGTTCAAGTGTTGGTATTAATAAGTGTAAAAATCGTGAAGAACTTGAGGATGCATTTGTAGAGGCATTCCAATTTGATCGCAAAATTATTGTAGAAGAAAATATTGTAGGTCGTGAAGTAGAAGTTGGGGTACTAGGTAATGATGAGCCGAAATGTTCAGTTGTAGGTGAAATCGTTCCGAAAAAGGACTTCTATGATTATAAGTCGAAATATATCGATGGTGATACGGCGCTAATTATTCCAGCTGAAATGACAGAAGAAGAATCTAATGTAATTAAGCGTGATGCGATTATTGCATTCCAATCATTAGACGGTGCAGGTTTAACGCGAGCTGATTTCTTCTTAACGAAAGATGGAGAAGTGTATATTAACGAAGTAAACACAATGCCAGGATTTACACCGTTCAGTATGTTCCCTCTATTATGGCAACATACTGGGTTACCGTATCCAGAATTAATCGAAGAGCTAATTCGTTTAGCGATTGAACGTCACGAAGAAAAACAAAAAATTAAATATACAATCTAATAAAAAAGGAGGAAGCACTATTCATAGGAATAGTGCTTCCTCTATGTAAGGAGCGTTTATATATGATAAAGCGAATGTTAAAGCAAGTGGAACAGATGGTAAATGGTACTGAATTAGCAGAGCAATATGAGGGAATTACTATTCAAGGCGTGTCTATTGATACGAGAAAAATTGAAAAAGGAAACTTGTATGTTCCGATTCAAGGGGAGCGCTTCGATGGACATGCTTTTGTAGATAAAGCTGTTGAAAATGGAGCTGTGGCTACATTATGGATGAAAGATGTAGCGAATCCACCTGAGAATCTTCCAGTTATTTTTGTAGAAGACACGCTATCGGCATTGCAAATGTTAGCGAAAAACTATCGCGATCAATTGGATGTTAAAGTTGTAGGTGTAACGGGTAGTAACGGTAAAACATCTACGAAAGATATTGTAACAAGTCTTCTTGCGACTAAATTCAAAGTGCAAAAAACAGAAGGGAACTTCAATAACCATATCGGATTACCTCTTACCATTTTAAACTTAGAAGAAAATACAGAAGTAGCAGTATTAGAGATGGGTATGTCAAGCCGAGGCGAAATTGAATTCTTATCTAAGTTAGCTCGTCCTAATGCAGCTATCATTACAAATATTGGTGAGGCACATTTAATGGATTTAGGATCTCGTGAGGCAATTGCTGAAGCGAAATTAGAAATTGTTACAGGATTACAAGAAGGTGGCGTGTTCGTATATAACGGAGATGAGCCTTTATTAACGAATCGTGTTCCTGGAATGAATTTAGCAGCAGAAACGGTTACGTTTGGTGATGCAAGAGCAAACGATTATTATCCAACGACTGTAACATTACAAGCAACTGGGACACATTTCAAAATGAATAGAGATGAAAATATTTCATTCTACTTACCGGTGTTAGGAAAACATAATGTGTATAATACACTTGCTTCAATGGCAATTGCGAAACATTTTGGTGTAACGTGGGAAGAGATGAAAGAAGGTTTAGTAACACTTCAAATGACGGGCATGCGTATGGAAATTGTGAAAACAAATAGTGGTTTAACAATTATCAACGATGCTTATAATGCAAGCCCGACGGCTATGGAAGCAGCATTCCATTTAATGAATGGTTTAGATGGTTTTGCTAAAAAAATCGTTGTGCTCGGTGATATGTTAGAACTTGGAGATCAAGAAGTACAGTTCCATTATGAGGTAGGAAAATTAATCGATCCAGCAAAAATCTCACATGTATTCACATACGGTAGATTAGGGGCTCAAATTGCTGAAGGAGCAAAAATTAATTTCCCTAATGAACGTGTAAAGGCGTATGATAATAAAGAAGAGTTAGTAAAAGATTTACAAGCAGTAGTCGATGTGAAAGATGTTGTATTAATAAAAGCATCTCGCGGTATGAAATTAGAAGAAGTAATTACGATGTTGAAATAATTGGTGTATATAAATAGGGATGATAGTTACGAAAATAGAAGAAACTTATAATAAGCGCTTACAGTAAATATAAAAAAATAAAAGTGAAGAAAAAAACTCTGAATATGAAAATAAGGTAACAGTTGGGTTTGCTTTTTACACATACAAAACTTATAATTGATAAAGTGTAATAACGTTTAGAAGTATTTTCGTGAAGAATATACGCCCGTTTATATACGTGAGCATTCAGGAAAAGGGCTTTTCCGCAAATTCGGAAAACGCCTTTTTTTAAATGATAAGTATAGGATAGAAAAGGAGAAGTAACATTGACAACATTTCGAGAATTAGGATTAAGTGATTCTTTACTGCAATCTGTTGAAAGTATGGGCTTTGAAGAGGCTACACCAATTCAAGCTGAAACAATTCCACATGCATTGCAAGGTAAAGATATTATTGGGCAAGCGCAAACAGGTACAGGGAAAACAGCAGCATTCGGATTACCACTATTAGATAAAGTGGATACACATAAAGAATCGGTTCAAGGTATTGTTATCGCGCCAACGCGTGAATTAGCAATTCAAGTTGGAGAAGAATTATACAAAATTGGTAAGCATAAACGCGTTCGTATTTTACCGATTTATGGTGGTCAAGATATTAACCGCCAAATTCGTGCTCTAAAAAAACACCCACACATTATTGTTGGTACGCCGGGTCGTATTTTAGATCATATTAACCGTAAAACACTTCGTCTGCAAAACGTAGAGACAGTTGTTCTTGACGAAGCAGATGAAATGTTAAACATGGGCTTCATTGAAGACATTGAAGCAATTTTAACAGATGTGCCAGAAACACATCAAACATTACTATTCTCAGCGACAATGCCGGATCCAATCCGCCGTATTGCTGAGCGTTTCATGACTGAGCCTCAACACATTAAAGTAAAAGCAAAAGAAGTAACAATGCCAAACATTCAGCAGTTCTATTTAGAAGTGCAAGAAAAGAAAAAGTTTGACGTGTTAACACGCTTATTAGATATTCAATCTCCAGAGCTTGCAATCGTATTTGGTCGTACAAAGCGTCGTGTTGATGAATTATCAGAAGCATTAAACTTACGTGGTTATGCTGCAGAAGGTATTCACGGTGATTTAACTCAGGCGAAACGTATGTCTGTATTACGTAAATTTAAAGAAGGTTCTATTGAAGTTCTTGTTGCAACAGACGTTGCTGCGCGTGGTCTTGATATTTCAGGCGTAACGCACGTATATAACTTCGATATTCCACAAGATCCAGAATCATACGTTCACCGTATCGGTCGTACTGGTCGTGCAGGTAAAAAAGGTATTGCAATGCTATTTGTAACACCACGTGAATCAGGACAATTAAAAAATATCGAGCGTACAACAAAACGTAAAATGGACCGTATGGATGCACCGACACTTGACGAGGCATTAGAAGGTCAACAACGTTTAATCGCTGAAAAGCTTCAAAGCACAATTGAAAATGAAAACTTAGCATACTACAAGCGTATTGCAGAAGAAATGTTAGAAGAAAATGACTCTGTAACAGTAGTAGCTGCTGCTTTAAAAATGATGACTAAAGAGCCGGATACAACTCCGATCGCTTTAACATCAGAACCACCTGTTGTTTCAAGAGGCGGCGGTTCTAAAAAACGCGGCGGTAACGGAGGCGGATACCGTGATGGTAACCGTAATCGTAGTCGTGATGGACGCGGCGGTGGCGATGGACGTAATCGTGACCGTAACCGTGATGGACGTAATCGTGACGGAAACCGTGATCGCAATCGTGATGGTAACCGCGATCGTAATCGTGATGGTGGTAGTCGTGGTCGTAGAGGTGAAGGCCAAGGTCGCCCTGGTTCTTCAAATGGACGCGGCGAAAGAAAACATCATAGCCGTCCACAAGCTTAATAAAAAAAAGAGAATGCCCTTTGTGGGCATTCTCTTTTTTTTATTTCTATAATTGTGCATACTACATAATAGTTATGATAGAAAAGGGGCTGTTATATGCTTGTAAGGCTTGGTTACGTTGCGATGAGTGTGCATTTGAAGAATGCATCTCCATCTCAAACGATGACGTATGCACAGTTTCAGAAATTAGATGATCGTGATGCTGCAATTCGTAAGCTTGAAAGAATTGCTAATTCCAATTTAGAAAATTGTTTACGTTTATTAAAGCATAATAAAGGGCATGACATATCTTTCTTTCGGCTCAGTTCAAAGCTCATTCCTTTAGCGAATCATGAGGAATTGCTAGAGTGGAACTATATTCGTCCGTTAAAAGAAAATTTAAAAAAACTAGGTGAATATGCAGTTCATATGAATATGAGAATTGATTTCCATCCAGATCATTTTGTTGTACTAAATTCACCTGAAGAGAGTGTTTTTAAACAATCTGTAAAAACATTGCAGATGCACAAAAAATTATTAAAAGGCATGGGGATTGAACATAAGCAACGATGTGTACTGCATGTTGGAGGAGGATATAAAGATAAAGAACTTGCATTAGAGCGCTTTATAGAGAATTGGTCGAATGTCCCAAGGGGTATTCAAGAAATGATTATATTAGAAAATGATGATACAACCTTTACGTTAGAGGAAACATTATATTTAGGAGAAAAATTAGATATTCCCGTCGTATTTGACTTGCATCACCATATGATGAATAATGAGCAAGAAGATTGGTTTGAAGATTGGGCACGTGTTGTTCATACGTGGGAAACGTCTTTGTTGCCGATTAAAATGCATATCTCTAGCCCTAGAGAGGGAAAAGATCCAAGAGCTCATGCAGATTATATTAATGTAGACGCATTTTTATCTTTTTTAAGAAGGATAAAGGGAAGTGTTCCGCAAATTGATTGTATGATTGAGGCGAAGATGAAGGATGAGTCTTTATTTCAATTAATGAGAGATTTAAGTGAACAAGTAGATGTAGAAATTATCGATGGTGCAAGCTTTTATATTAAATAAGCTTTGCACCATCGTTTTTTTTTGTTAAAAAAGGGGTTAAAATGCCACCGGTTATTAAACCTGTTAAATGACTGATCGGATTGGCAGAAGGGTTAAAGAAAGTAAATAGTAGTAATAGAAGTATCATAATTGAGAAAATGGCAATTTCTTTTGGTTTTGAAGAGCGGTATCGATTGTACAATAAAAATAACTGTGCACCTAATAGTCCGAAAATACCACCTGATGCACCTGCGTGAATATATTCAAGCGGCATAATAATATAAGAAGAAATATTTCCAGAAATTCCAGAGAGAAAAAATAGAATAAAAAAAGAAAAGTGTCCGAGTTGCTTTTCGATAGAAGAACCAAGAGCAAACAAAAAAATACTATTAGAAAGAAAATGTTGTAAGTCTACGTGTACGAGAAGAGAAGTTATGACACGCCACCATTCTCCTTTCGCGATATATTCATTAGAGGCTGCCAGTGGTAAGAGAAAAAAGTCGCCTAATATCATCATGACTAAATGAATAAGCAGTAAGGTAAGAATAGTCGGTTGTAAAGAAATATGAGTGGATCTTATTAGCATACGGTTACTATCACCCCTTTTGCATCAGAAAGATTCTCTGTTATTCTTATCAATATGAAAGAAGAAAGTTAAATAGAAGAAGGGGATTTTGAAATGATTATAGGGATTGGTATCGATATTATTGAATTAAATCGTATTGAAAAAATGCTAGATGGAAAGCTTAAATTTATGGAACGTATTTTAACGGAAAATGAACGTAATGTTGCTATGGAGCTGAAAGGAAGTCGCCTTACAGAGTTTGTAGCTGGAAGGTTTGCAGCGAAAGAGGCGTATTCAAAAGCTGTAGGTACTGGTATCGGAAAAGAAGTGAGTTTTTTAGATATTGAAGTGAAAAATGATGAAAGAGGTAAGCCAATTCTGATTACAAGTACAGAGTATATTGTTCATTTATCAATTAGTCATAGTAAGGAATTTGCTGTTGCTCAAGTTGTTTTAGAAAGCTTGTCACGCTAGTCTGCATATTTTATATCTTTGTCTCATATATTTGAGGTAGCGATAAGGAAGGTACATCTTCCATTCATTTATAGGGGCAAAGGGGCTGAATTGATGAAAAGGCGTCTGTTTTTAGTTCTTGTCGGTTTGTTGACCGTTTTTGTGTTGGCGGGTTGTATGGAAAAGAAGCAAGATGATGTCGTGAGAGATTTAGAATCAAAAGTAAAAGGGATGAAAAGTTATCAAGCTGAGGCAAAATTATCTATTAAAACAGGCAATGAGCCTCAAGAGTATAACGTAGAGATTTGGCATAAGGAACCGTCTTTTTATCGTGTGAATTTAAAAAATGCAAAAAAAGATCAGAGCCAAATTATTTTGAGAAATGAAGAAGGTGTATTTGTATTAACGCCAGCACTTAATAAGAGCTTCCGTTTTCAAAGTGATTGGCCGCAAAATAGTAGCCAGGCTTATTTATATGAATCACTTGTAAGAGATATTTTGCAGGACAAGAAAAACCTTACTTTTGAGAAAACAGATAAGTATTATATTTTTAAAACAAAAACAAACTATCAACATCAAAATATGTTGCCGAGACAAGAGATTACATTGAATAAGAGCGACTTGACTCCAGTTTCAGTGAAGTTAATGGATAATGATCAAAATGTTCTTGTGAAAGTAGATTTCTCTAAAGTGAAATTCGATGCGAAATTTGATAAAGGTGCATTTGATACGAAACAAAATATGTCTAGAGCGCAGGTAGATGTTCAAACAACAGCGAAAGAAGACAAACCGTTTGCTATTTTGTATCCACTTGATACACCACAAGGTATGACTCTGCAAGATGAAAAAGAGTTGAAGACAGACAGTGGCAAGCGTGCGATACTCACATACACTGGAAATAAGAAATCCTTTACTTTAATACAAGAAAAGGCAAAAGTTGCAGAGGCATCATCAGCGGTAAGTGTAAGTGGAGAACCAGTTGATCTTGGGTTTACGATTGGTGCATTAACGAAAGACTCTGTAACGTGGTCGCATAACGGAGTAGAATATATGCTCGTGTCTAAAGGTTTAGAGCCGAAGGAGCTGTTAATGGTTGCTCGTTCAGTTACAGCGAAGCAGGTGAAGTAAACTTCTTAGACGTGGTGATATATGTGCACCACGTCTTTTCTTAGTTTGAAGGTGGATTTCATAAAAGAAGCATATAAAAGAATAAGCTTCGCATATCGTGTATAAGGAAGTGTATTTATGGAAGAAGCACCATTTTACCGTGACACTTGGGTGGAAGTGGATTTAGATGCCATTTATAACAACGTTACACATATTAAAGAGTTCATCCCAAGTAATGTAGAGATTTTTGCTGTAGTTAAAGCAAACGCATATGGGCACGATTATGTACCGGTGGCTAAAACGGCATTAGAAGCAGGTGCAACAAGGTTAGCTGTTGCTTTTTTAGATGAAGCTTTAGTGCTTCGGAGGGCTGGTATTACTGAGCCGATTTTAGTGTTAGGTCCCTCGCCGCCGCGTGATGTAAATGTAGCTGCTGAAAATGATGTAGCGCTAACGGTTTTTCAAAAAGAATGGGTGGACGAAGCAATTAAACTTTGGGATGGTTCATCTGTAATGAAATTCCATATTAACTTTGATAGTGGTATGGGGAGAATTGGAATACGTGAAAGAAAAGAGCTAAAAGAATTTTTAAAGAGTTTAGAGGGTGCACCGTTTTTAGAGTTAGAAGGAGTATACACGCATTTTGCAACGGCAGATGAAGTTGAGACTTCGTATTTTGATAAGCAATATAACACGTTCTTAGAGCAGTTAAGTTGGTTGAAAGAATTCGGAGTGGATCCTAAGTTTGTTCATACAGCTAATAGTGCTGCGACGTTACGTTTTCAAGGGATTACATTTAATGCAGTGCGAATTGGGATTGCAATGTATGGATTATCTCCTTCTGTAGAAATACGTCCTTTTTTACCATTTGAATTAGAACCGGCGCTATCACTTCATACGAAAGTCGCTCATATTAAACAGGTAATTAAAGGTGATGGAATTAGTTATAACGTCACCTACCGAACGAAAACTGAAGAATGGATTGCGACTGTAGCGATTGGCTATGCAGATGGGTGGCTTAGGAGGTTACAAGGATTTGAAGTGCTTATAAATGGTAAAAGGGTACCGATTGTAGGGCGAGTAACAATGGATCAGTTCATGATTCATCTTCCTTGTGAAGTGCCACTTGGTACGAAAGTTACGCTTATTGGAAGGCAAGGAGATGAGTATATTAGCGCTACAGAGGTTGCGGAATACTCAGGGACTATTAATTATGAAATTATTGCAACGATCAGTTTCCGTGTGCCGAGAATATTTATACGGAATGGTAAGGTTGTAGAGATAATTAATTACTTGAACAATATATAGAAGGTAGTATGATTGCTTCTTGTCATTGGAGTGACTGTTCATTGCTGGATAATAAGCTCTTTTTGATGAGAAGCTTTTTACTTATAATCATTTTTTATATAAGTTGCACGTAAGTTTTGAAGAGGAGTTCTATTGTTTTTAGTTAGTTATGAGATAAAAAATTTAAGAAGATGAATGTTTTGTTTGTGAATTGGAAAACATAAGCAAGGAATAAGGAAGTCTTTGCAACAGGCTCCATACAATGGTATTATTACAATAGGTGTCATATATATATTTGGGTGTGTAGTTGACGGTGGAGGTGTATTTTTGTGTCCGAATCAAGTGTAACTACTGAAATCGTGGTTCGGTTGCCAAAGCAAATGGTAACGGAATTGGACGGAATTGGAAAACAAGAGAATAAGAATCGCCATGAACTAATTTGCCAGGCAACACAATTGTTATTGCGTCAACATAAGACGAAGAAACGCTACCAACATGAATCAATGCGACGTGGGTACATTGAAATGGGAAAAATTAATCTTGGTATTGCATCTGAAGCTTTCTTAGCAGAGTATGAAGCAGCTCATACAGTAGAACGCTTAGTTAGCGGGGGGTAATATTTTGATTGTAAAACGCGGCGACGTGTATTTTGCAGACCTTTCCCCAGTTGTTGGTTCTGAGCAAGGAGGCGTTCGTCCGGTTCTTGTCATTCAAAATGACATCGGAAATCGTTTTAGTCCAACGGTGATTGTAGCGGCTATTACTGCACAGATTCAAAAAGCGAAATTACCCACTCATGTGGAAATTGATGCGAAAAAGTACGGTTTTGAGAGAGATTCTGTTATTTTACTTGAGCAGATTCGAACAATCGATAAGCAGCGCTTAACGGACAAAATAACTCACTTAGATGAAGTGATGATGATTCGTGTAGATGAAGCGCTACAAATTAGTTTAGGACTAATAGATTTTTAAATCGGCAGTTTAAGTTGCTCTCTTTGAAGGGCAACTTTTTTTATTATAGAGGAGGTTACGGTTGTATATGGAAATGGTAGATAATCGACAAGCGTTAATGAAAATGTTAGTGAAAGAATTAGGCTTTACCGAAAAGCAAGTTCGTCATGTTATTCAATTAACAGAAGAAGGTAACACAGTTCCATTTATTGCTCGTTACCGAAAAGAATGGACAGGCTCTTTAGATGAGGTGCAAATTCGTACGATTTTAGAGAGATGGCAATATATGATGCAACTTGAAGATAGGAAGGAAGAAGTTCTTCGTCTTATTGATGAGAAGGGGAAACTGACAGAAGAGCTACGACAGCAAATTGTTAAAGCTACAAAGTTGCAAGAAGTAGAAGATCTATATCGTCCATATAAAGAGAAAAGAAGAACGAAAGCGACAGTTGCTAAAGAAAAAGGATTAGAACCATTAGCTGAATGGTTATTGTTATATAAGAAAGAAGATCCGGCTAAAAAGGCAGTGGAATTTATTAATGTAGAGAAAGAAGTGCAATCTGCAGAAGAAGCTTTACAAGGTGCACAAGACATTATTGCAGAAATGGTTTCAGATGAAGCTGCGTATCGTAGTTGGATTCGAAATGTTACTTTTAGAAAAGGTGTTATGTCTTCTTCCGTGAAAGATGAAGAAAAAGATGAAAAGAATATATATGAAATGTATTACAGTTATGAAGAACCATTGCAAAAAGTAGTACCACATCGTGTATTAGCAATGAATCGTGGCGAGAAAGAAGATATATTGAGAGTTGCTGTTGTTCCGCCAGTAGATGAGATAGTAACCTTCTTAAATAAGAAAGTAATTCGTGATAACGATTCGAAAAGTGCACATTATGTACAATTAGCGATTGAAGATGGTTATAAACGATTAATTCAATCTTCAATCGAAAGAGAGATTCGTAAAGAATTAACAGAAACAGCTGAAGAACAAGCAATACATATTTTCTCTGAGAACTTACGTAACTTATTATTACAACCTCCGATGAAAGGGAAAGTCGTGCTAGCGGTAGATCCGGCATATAGAACTGGTTGTAAATTGTCTGTAGTAGATGATACGGGGAAAGTACTACATATCGATGTTATTTATCCGCATCCACCTGTTCGTAAATATGAGGATGCAAAAACGAAAGTTCTTTCTATTATAGATAAATATCAAGTTGAAATGATTGCAATTGGTAATGGGACAGCATCTAGAGAAACAGAAGAGTTTATAGTAGATGTATTACAAAGTGTGAACCGAGATGTCTTTTATATTATTGTAAATGAAGCGGGTGCTAGTGTATATTCAGCTTCTGATTTAGCCCGTGAGGAATTCCCAAATTTACAAGTTGAAGAGAGAAGTGCCGTTTCTATTGGGAGACGTCTGCAAGATCCACTTGCTGAACTTGTGAAAATTGATCCTAAATCAGTTGGGGTTGGACAATACCAACATGATGTATCTCAAAAGAGACTGAATGAGTCATTAACATTTGTAGTAGAAACAGCTGTTAACCAAGTTGGGGTTAATGTAAATACGGCTTCGGTTGCATTGTTACAATATGTTTCAGGTTTATCGAAAACTGTTGCGAAAAATATTGTAGCAAAGAGAGAAGAAGATGGGAAATTCACGAAGCGCACGGAATTAAAGAAAATCCCACGTTTAGGTGCAAAGACTTATGAACAATGTATAGGTTTCTTACGTATACTAGAAGGAGCGAATCCATTAGATCGAACAGGTATTCATCCAGAGCAATATAAAAATGTTGAATTGTTATTGAAGAGTCTAGGGTTATCAATAGATGACGTAGGACAACCGCAATTACAAAAGAGATTGGAAGAAGTAGAGATTTCTAAGTTATCTCAAGAAACAGGAGTTGGGGAGCCGACGTTAGTTGATATTATAGATGCGCTTATTAGTCCTGAACGAGATATGAGGGATGAGTTGCCTAAACCACTTTTGAAAAAAGGGATTTTGAAATTAGAAGATTTAAAACGTGGTATGGAACTAGAAGGAACAGTTCGTAACGTTGTTGATTTTGGTGCTTTTGTTGATGTTGGTGTAAAGCAAGATGGTTTAGTACATATTTCTAAACTTAGCAAACAGTTTGTAAAGCATCCGTTAGATGTTGTATCAGTAGGGCAAATTGTAAAAGTATGGGTAGATGATATTGATACAAAAAAAGGACGCGTTGCACTATCTATATTGCCGATTGAATAGTAAGAGAAGAGAGCAGATGAAACTGCTCTTTTTTTATGAAATAAAAAGTGTAATGGATTATGAGCTTTGATGTATTTTGCTATAATAAAACCAGCATTCATTTAATAACTTAATTTGATACCGGTTTTTTTCGAAATATGCACGTTGCATTTGTTTTTTTAGCCACGTAGGCATAGGAATCCCTCCTTGTTTAATCCTGCTCTCAAAAATTTAAAATGCTATTGATGAGAGGTTGGTGAGTGGATTTCTATTCATGTTTTGTTTTTAGAAACCACGCTTCTTACATGAGGATGGGTATATGTACTATTTAATATATGTATAAGAAGGGAGAAAAGTGTAAAAATATTTTTTTGTTTAGGAGGAATGAGAGTGGATGAGCAAGAAATTCAGCGACTAGTGGAAGAAGTGTCACTACAATACTTTGAGATGCCGTTCTTACATAAAGCGGTGTTTAATAATAGATTACGTACAACTGGTGGGCGTTATTTATTGAAGAGTCATAATATCGAACTGAATTATCGATATTACGAATTGTATGGTGAAGAAGAGTTAGTCGGGATTATTAAACATGAGCTTTGTCATTATCACTTACATATTGCAGGAAGAGGGTATAAGCACAGGGACAGGGATTTTCGTGAGTTGTTAAAGGAAGTTGATGCACCACGTTTTTGTAAACGAATGATTAATGAAGAGAAGGAAAAAAAGATTTATAAGTATGAATGTATGGAGTGTTCACTTCAATATGTAAGAAGGCGTCAAATAAATATAAAAAGATATGTCTGTGGAAAGTGTAAAGGGAAACTCAAACCGATATCGAAAACATCTTGACAGTAAAAACGCAATCCAGTATATTATAAACATGTCACGTTTGAACAAGATGTTGTTAAAAACTTCTTGACTTACAGAGAGAATTTTTATAAGATACAAATTGTCTTCATTATTCCGCAGTAGCTCAGTGGTAGAGCTATCGGCTGTTAACCGATCGGTCGTAGGTTCGAGTCCTACCTGCGGAGCCATACAGAGAAGTACCCAAGTGGCTCAAGGGGCTCCCCTGCTAAGGGAGTAGATCGCTAACGCGGTGCGAGGGTTCGAATCCCTTCTTCTCTGCCATACATATTGGCCCGTTGGTCAAGTGGTTAAGACACCGCCCTTTCACGGCGGTAACACGGGTTCGAATCCCGTACGGGTCACCACTTCGGAGGATTAGCTCAGCTGGGAGAGCACCTGCCTTACAAGCAGGGGGTCGGCGGTTCGATCCCGTCATCCTCCACCATATAATTTTATATGAATAGTATTGTCGCGGGGTGGAGCAGCACGGTAGCTCGTCGGGCTCATAACCCGAAGGTCGCAGGTTCAAATCCTGTCCCCGCAACCAAATGGTCCCGTGGTGTAGTGGTTAACATGCCTGCCTGTCACGCAGGAGATCGCCGGTTCGACCCCGGTCGGGACCGCCATTTTAACTTCTGCTATATAGCAGTTGTTTTTTATTGGGCATTATGTTACAATAACATTTGTCTTTGAAAAGAAGATAATTATTTCGATGGGCTATAGCCAAGCGGTAAGGCAACGGACTTTGACTCCGTCATGCGCTGGTTCGAATCCAGCTAGCCCAGCCATTTACGAGCCATTAGCTCAGTTGGTAGAGCAT
>NZ_FNDM01000008.1:0-259416 GCF_900100505.1 Bacillus sp. cl96 | reverse complement strand
TAAGCTTTCAAACACATATGTTGTGATACCGCGTGCCCCAAGTGTAGCAGCAACTTCCATTGCGAACTCAGGTGATTTATGACGAGAATCATAGGCTACAACAACACCGCGTTTTTTCGCTTCCTCACCTAATTTTTCAATAAAGCTTGCTAATCCTTTTGTTGCTTTACGAACTGTATATACGTTTAAACGGTTCGTACCAGCACCAAGTTCACCACGCATACCACCTGTGCCAAACTCTAGATTTTTATAAAAGCTATCCTCGATTTTCTTCTCATCTTGCTTCATATTTTCTAGCTGTTCTTTTAATTCTGAATCTAATTGTGCGTAAGAAAGCCAGCGACTAAATTCTTGTTTCCAATTCATATTAATATCCTCCAAATTCAAATTAAAAAGGTATGCTACAAAACACATACCTTAAAAAGTAATAAATTAATTTCTGTTATTTACACATAACTCTTATTACTTAGCTACAAAATAATCCGTTATATATTGAGCCCAAACTTCGTGCCCCTTAGCACTTGGGAAACCAAACTCTTCTTGTAAATATGGTAAGATAGCCTTTGTTGTTGCATCAGGCCATGCTCCCCAGTGATCAACATATGTATAATTATTTTGCGTTGCAAATTGTTTCAATGCCTCAATTGCCTTCGGATAATTCTTCGCACCATATACTGGATTTGATGGTTGAATCATAATTGTAGCACCCTTTGCACTAGTAGAAAGTGATTGAACGAACTTCTGCGTATTTGCGACAGAGTTCCCATTACCAGTTTTACCATTATCAGTAATAAATGGTGGCTCAAATAAAATCACATCAGGATTCTCTTTCGCAATCTCTTTATCAAGTTTATTCGTAATTAATTCTTCTGTGCTTTCACCCTTATATTCCTTTACCGTCACTTTCCATAAACCTTTACCGTAAGCAGTTTCTAAATTAGCCGTTAACTTAGCTGCCCAAGTACCTTTTTCAGATGAAGAGGCTTCATCACCAACAATAACAAGATTTACTGCCTTTTTATCCTCAGCAGCTTTCTTTAACTTCTCTTTCACTGCATCTGGCAAATTCTTCGCGTATGCCTCATTAAAAGATGACTTCGCATCTTGTTTTTCCTCTTCCTTTTTCTCTTCTTTCTTCGCTCCGCTATCTTTCACTTCAGCCTTTGTTTTCGTTACTTCACTCGTCTGTCCTGTCGCATTTGCAATCTTCTTATTCCAGTACAATTTACCACTCACAATCGAAGCAACAAACAATACAAAGACAACAAGAACAAGTACTGCTTTCTTATTCATCAATTCACCTCATCTATTAATCTCACAACATATAATATTAATATAAATCCATGCAAAAATAAACCCAACTCCTTCCAAAGGAGTTGGGTTGTTACATATTACTTAGTCAATTCAAGATGCGCTCTTAACTTATTCGTTAAATCTTGTTTCGCTGCATCTGGAACATAGTAATACCAAATACCATCAGCGGCTTTGTGACCATCACCTGGGATTTGAATTTCTTCACTATTCTGCATGCAATCTTTATAGTTCTTTTGAATATCAAACATTTGATCTTGCGTTAAACTTGTTTTAACGTTTTTCTCAATCGCTTTTAATACATCACCATAGCTTGCTAGAGAAGATACACTTGCACCTTTTTTAATTACCGCTTGGATAACTTGACGTTGACGCATTTGACGACCGAAGTCACCGCGTGGATCTTGATATCTCATTCTAGAATATAGTAATGCTTTATCTCCATTTAAATGTAAGTCACCTTTTGCATAATGAACTCCATCAATTGTAAAGTCCATATCATTACTAATATCTACTCCACCAACAGCATCAACAATGTCTTTAAAACCGGCCATATTTACTTCAATATAATGATCAACTGGTACGTTAAGAAAATTCTCAACTGTTTTTACAGCCATATCAATACCACCAAATGCATAAGCATGGTTAATCTTATCTTTTTTACCCTTCCCAACAATTTCTGTATAAGAATCACGTGGTATGCTTGTGATTTTCATAGATTTTGTCTTTGGATTTAAAGTAAACAACATAAGAGAATCTGATCGTCCTACCTCATCTTTTCGTTGATCACTTCCCATTAACAAAATTGAGATTGGTTTTTTATCTGCTACATCTACCTTTTCTGATCGTTTATCTGACTTTTCACGATCTAACGGTTTATGCACAGCATCTAATGTACTTGATATGTTAGAATAAACATGATATGCATATGCACCGCCTCCAATAATGAGAACACCTATTATACCGAGAATCCAAAATAAAATTTTCTTTTTCATTCTTATACCCTCTTTGCTTATAATTACAAACAAAATGCTAAGACTTCTTAATTATATTATAGCAATACTAATAAATGATAAAGCTAAATCGTAAAATTAATGTGACATATTCTATGGATGAGATACAATTAAGGTCACATTCCCTTTTATAACAAAGCTTACGATTCCAGCAGGAAGAATAAAATGATCTCCTTTTTTTATACTAAATTCCCCACTTAGAGTTCTTAAGATCGCTTCACCTTCAATTACACTAGCTAATTGAAACGGTTGATTCTGATGAAAAGATGCTTCCATTTGAATCTCCCATTTACAAACTGAAAAGTACTTTTCTCTTACATATTTAGTAATAATAGCACCATTCTCTTTTTCAATTTCAGGATAAACTCTATAATCCTCATGGGGAATCATGGATACAGCGATTGATTTTTCAACATGTAGTTCTCGTTTATTTCCAACACTATCAACACGATCATAATCATACACACGATATGTCGTATCTGAACTTTGCTGTGTTTCTAATACCAATGTTCCTTCACATAATGCATGAATCGTTCCACTTGGTACATAGAAGAAATCTCCAGGCTTAATTGGCATGCGACGCAGTAATCTATCCCATTCGCAATTTTCAATCAGCCTTTTAAATTCTTCTTTAGTTTGAGCGGTATGTCCGTACACCATTTCAGCATTTTTTTTACAGTCAATAATATACCAACATTCTGCTTTCCCTAACTCACCGTTTTCATGAACATTTGCAAATTCATCATTCGGATGTACTTGCACAGATAAATCTTTTTTCGCATCCAAAATTTTTGTTAATAATGGAAACTGATTAGCTTGATAGTTACCAAATAACACTCTATGCTCATCCCATAATTGTTTTAACGTTAAACCTTTATATTTACCGCTCTTAACAATACTTGGTCCGTTTAAATGAGCAGAAATTCCCCAGCACTCACCGGTCGTTTGTGAAGGTAAATCATAATTAAATCCCTTTAAAGATTCTCCTCCCCAAATCCGTTCCTGTAATACTGGTTGAAAAAGTATTGGTTCTTTATACAAAATAACTCCACCTCTAGCCACTCTTATTACTAATTTTTACTTCTTTAAATAACAAACTTCTTCTATTTCTTTCCATTGCATATAGATTCGAACAATATCTTCTTCAACCAATTCGCTACCTGATTGTACCTCAATAAATTCTAAATCCGTAACAGCCTTAATCGCATGCTTCTGCCCTGGCTGAATTTCTAACACATCCCCTACACGAACAACTCTTATTTCATTATCTAACACAAAAATACCTTCGCCTTTTACAATTGTCCAAACTTCACTTCTGTTATTATGGTATTGATAGCTTAAATTTTTATTAGCTGTAATACCAATACGCTTTGTTAATACTTCATTCCCTTCAGCATATTTAGTATGGTCTAGCACACGATACCAACCCCAGCGTCGCTCTTCATACATTGGTCTTTGATCCCAATCACCAACTAATTCCTTTACTCGAGGACTAGCTTCCTTTTCTGAAACTAAAATACCATCTGGACTAGCAGCTACAATTATATTAGAAAGCCCTAATACAGAAACTGGAATATCTAATTCGTTAATAATATGATTCTGTTCACACTCAGCTCCCATGTTCCCCTTACCAAGGATGTTTGTTCCCATTTCTTCCGTAAGAGTATTCCAAGTTCCAAGATCCTTCCACGAACCATTATAAGGTAATGCAATAATATTCTCTGTTTTTTCTACTACTTCATAGTCAAAACTAATCTTTGGTAAACTTGCATATTGTTGGACTAATACATCATACTGAACAGGAAGACCCTTTTGATCCAATAGAGAAATAATTTTATCTAATTTAAATGCAAATACACCACAATTCCAAAGTGCATTTTGTTTCAACAATTCTTCAGCATCAGTAATAGATGGCTTTTCTTTAAAATGGCTTACTTGAATAATTTGCTTCGTGCTTATCCCTACATTCGGAACAATATAACCATATTTTTCAGATGGATATGTAGGTTTAACTCCCATTAAACCTAAATCTGCATTTGAAGAGTTTATCGCCTTTTCTAAATCCAGTAATCTTTCAAAAAAACTATTTTCTACATATGGATCTACAGGTAATACACCTACTACCTCATTCAGATCAACATGCTCTTTAGAGTATAAATATGAAGCAGCAAGGGCTATTGCTGGAAATGTATCACGACGCTCTGGTTCGATGATAATAGGTACATCATTCCCTAACTGACTATTAATCATATCTACTTGAGATTTGCTTGTAGCAATAACCGCATCTGCCTCCATGTTCAATGCCGTTATTTGTGACCATACTCTTTGAACCATAGACTGCATTTCATTCTCTTCATTTTTCAGTACCTTTAAAAATTGTTTAGAGCGCGAGTCATTCGATAGAGGCCACAACCTTTTTCCTGATCCCCCTGAAAGTAAAATTAATTTCAAAATAATTCACCCACTTTTTTTTATAAAATATTCTTATATAATTTAATAATTTCTGTGTTCATCTTTTTACTTGTGTATTTTTTTTCAAATTCATTAAATCCGTTTAAGCCTTTAACAATTAATTCTTCTTTGTTTAAATTATCCAACAACTCTTTTAATGTATCTAAATTATTCAAATCAAATACATACCCATTACTTGTATTTGCTAATTCAGGTAACGCACCACGATTACTTACAATAATAGCCTTCTTGTTTTTCATTGCTTCAATTGCAACTAATCCAAAACCTTCCCAACGTGAAGGAATGATGATTGCATCAAACAGTTTATAATAAGAATCAATATGTTCATGATTAATCCATCCAATAGATACCACATTAGATGGGATTTCAATATCGTCATTATTTAATATACTTTCCCCTATAATATGTAGCTTAATATTATGATTTTGATATGATTCAAAAAACTTCAATAAAATGTCTAATCCCTTTTGTCGATCAAATCTTCCTACAAACAACAAATTAATTTTGGAAGGATCGATTCTATACTCTATATCTCCCTCATGTAAATCCGTAGAGATTCCATTATGAATTAATTCACATTTTTCATAAGATAACCCTCTTTTTAATGCTTCCTCATGTTCGCTAGAAGATATATTAATAATCTTATCTGTTCTTGTAGCTAAAACTCTCTCCACAATTTCATATACTTTTTTCTTAAGAGCGGACGTTTCCATACAAAAAGCCCACCCATGAGAACAGTACACAACCTTATATCTTTTCTTTTGAAATAATAATGGGACTCTTACAAAAAAACCCGCAAATGTACTATGAATATGAATTATATCTGGTTTATGCTCTTTTATATTTTTATTCACATAAAACATCGCTTTGATAATACTTTTTATATTTCTCTCATAAGGATATGCTTCAATATCTTCTTTGTTCATGCTAAAATTTTTATCTGAATTTGTATCACTTAACATCACTTTTAAATTTAAAACTTCTCTGTTTTCATTCTGATATTTTACAACTTCTTGTAAATAAGTTGCTACTCCACCTTTTACATATTCACCAATATGCATTATCTTCAAATTCATTTGACCCCTTTTCTAAAACTAATCTAACTTTTTTATAGTTTCTATTAATTGTTTTGCAGATGTAGTCCACGAAAATTTTTGAGCTTGTTTTAACCCTTTCTCACTTAATTCAGTTTGAAGATTATCATTACTCATCACTAATTTAATTTTACTAGCCAATTCATCGGTGTCATAAGGATTAAAGTATATAGCAGCATCTTGAGAAACTTCAGGCATTGGTCCCATATTTGATACTAATACTGGGCACCCAACTGACATGGCTTCTAAAGGCGGTAAACCAAATCCTTCATATATAGAAGGAAATACAAAGCAACCTGCATTTCTATATAACCCTTTTAAGTCCTCATCCGTTATATATCCCAAATATTTTATATTAGCTCCCTCGATGTTAACATCTCCAAATACTTTCGGATCTGCTCCACCCGCTATTACAATATCAAATGATTCATTTAGTAATTGTCCTGCCGCCTGTATTAAAGCCTTAAAGTTTTTATTAGGATTTAAACTGCTAACCGCCAAAACGTAATTATTCTTTTTAAGGCTAAATTTTTGTAGTACCTCCGTATTTTCTATAATACTTTCAAAATGCTCTTTTCCTTCTGAGATAAACCCTAGTTTTTGTTTTTTCAATTTCAAATATTGCATAAGCTCTTTTGTAGAGAAATCCGATATTGTTAATATTTCCTTCGTTCTTTTACTTATAAAATAAAACATTGTCTTATACCAGTTTCTAAATAAAAATGAGAAGCCTTGCGGTGACGTATATACTGCAGCATCATGAATAACAACGATTTGATTTTTTTTGAAAAGTGGTGCTGTGTTACACAGGTTAATTAGGGGATGACCTTTTACATATCGAGCTAACTCTAATTGTTCCCACAAATGCCCATTTAAAGCACCTATTTTTTCCACTCTAATATTTTTAAATTCATAATTAATTGTGCAATCTTTAGGAACTAACAAAATAAAATTATAATCCTCATATAAATCTAGTTGTTTAATAGTCTCTATTGCGAACCTTTGAACACCCGTAACTCTTTGAGTTAAAAATCTCCCATTAATGTATACTTGCATAGAATAGCTCCCTTATAAATCATCTTTAGTAAATCTTTAAATAAAAATAGCAAACACCCGTAAAACTGGTGCTTGCTATTTTTATAAAACATTAAATCTCCATTAAATTTCCCTTTGGAATAATACTGCTTCTGCCTATAGAATAATACTCTATCCCTAGCTCATTCATCCTACTTAACTCAAAACAATTTCTCCCATCAAATAATACAGGTTCCTTTAATACATTTTTCAAATGATATAAATCCATGTTTTGAAACTCTTCCCACTCAGTTATAATTACAGCTGCATCCGCCCCAATTAATGCATCATCTAAAGTTGATACATATTGGACTTCCTCTGGCAGAATTTCCTTCGCATTTTCTATCGCAATTGGATCATATGCTTTCACCTGAATTCCGGCAGCAATTAATTCCTTAATAATTACGATTGATGCGGCTTCACGCATATCATCAGTGTTTGGTTTAAATGCCAAACCTAATACTGCAACACTCTTGTCTTGTATTGGATTTAATCTACTTATTATCTTATCTGCTAATAATCTTTGCTGCTTATTATTTACCTCAATTACAGATTTCAAAAGTTCAAAATTGTGTTCTACCCCACCAGCAATTTGGACTAATGCGTGTGTATCTTTCGGGAAACATGATCCTCCATATCCGATACCAGCGTTTAAGAAGGATCTACCAATACGTTTATCTAACCCCATACCATACGCTACGTCTTCAACGTCTGCTCCCAGTTTTTCGCAAATATTAGATATTTCATTTATAAAACTAATTTTAGTTGCTAAAAAGGCATTTGATGCGTACTTAATCATTTCTGAACTATAGATATCTGTTTTAAAAACCGGTAACCCTAACGGCTTATACATTTCCTCTAAAATACTTGCTGCTTCTTCATCTTCTGTACCAATAATAATACGATCTCCATTAAAAGTATCCTCAATAGCTGATCCTTCTCTTAAAAACTCAGGATTAGAAGCAATCTTAATATTTACGTTATGTTTTAAATTGGATAAAATAGTTCTTTTTACAAAATCATTTGTCCCTACAGGAACTGTGCTTTTTGTTACTACAATAACATCATTTTGTATGCTTTCTCCAATTGATTTAGCAACATTTTCAACATACATTAAATTTGCCGACCCATCTGGCATCTGCGGAGTTCCAACAGCTATAAAAATAACATCTACATTTTGAAAACTTTCTACATGATTAGTCGAAAAACTAAGTGTGTCTTTTTCTATATTTTTAACCATTAATTCATTAAGACCTGGCTCATATATAGGTGATATACCAGATTTCATTTTTTTCACTTTTTCTTTATCTGTATCAATACAAATAACTTGATGATTAATTTCAGATAAGCAAACACCTGTAACTAAGCCGACATAGCCTGTCCCAACAACTGCAATTTTCATAGTTATCCTTCTTCCTATTTTATTCACACATAAACCGTACATGTATGTTTTTATATTCGAATATTAATTCAAGTAAATTAACTTGAATATAATCTGAATCAACTTATGATTTAATAACTTTTGAATAAACATCTATATATGAATCTACTGTTTTCTCAATATCAAAACCTTCTAAATATGAAGGTATATTCTTAGAGAAATTTGACACCTCTATAGGATTATCTATAATATATCTAATAATTTTTTCTAGCTCTATTGGATTATCAGGATTAAATATAAAGCCTGTTTTATTATTAATAATACATTCTGGAATCCCACCTCTATCTGTTCCAATAGCAGGTTTTCCATAAGAGTATGCTTCTAAAATAACCCTAGGTAAAGGCTCATTCCATAGAGAAGGTGCAATTAATATATCGATTTCACTTAATATATCATTAGGGTTAATATAACCTAAAAATTTTATATTTTTTGGATATGTATTTTTTTCAATGTTCTTCTCAATTTCTTCTTCATAAACTTTTCCAGCTAAAATAAGCTCAGCATCTTGAACCTTAGTAAAGACATCTAATAATAGTTTTATTCCTTTTGTATAATCAATTCTCCCCATATAAAAGAACTTTAATTTACCAACCAATTGCTTATCTTTATGTCCTTCTTTTCTAATATGGGTACCATTAAATATCCTTGCAGATGGTGTATCTTGAAAGAACCCTAATTCCTTATGCCTTTGAATCATGAAATGAGAGTTACCAACTACATAATCAACATGCTGCTTATTAGTCAATCCTTTTTTATACATTGAAAATACTTTACATTCTGAACATTGTCCACTGCAATTATCTGATCCTTTAAACATTGTAGACTTTGAACAAATTAAACTAAAATCCCTAAGGGTATGTACCACTGGGATATTAAATTTTTTTGCAATAATCCACGGTATTGTTGAAAATCCTGTAATATTATTCGTATGAATTACATCTGGTTTTTCATTCAATATAATATTTGTAATTTCCTTAGAGAACCTTGGATTATATACATCTAAACCATGCCAAAAAACTTTTTGTAATGCTTTTTTATCTTTTGAATTTATCGACCAGTATAGATTTCTATGATGCAGATAATATACCTTTATTCCATTTACTTTATCAATTTTATCATCTGTAAAAGTAGAAACTATAATAGGTTCATGACCCCTACTCACTAACATTTCCGCTAATAACTGAACGGACTTCTCTGCACCACCAATTATGTTAGGATAATACAATGTGTTAAAGATTAATATTTTCATGATTAGTAACCCCTGTCACATTTAAATTCTTAGTAGTTTTCTCTTTTTTATTATTTTCTATTTTATTTTTAGAAAATAAAGCACTGGTTACATACACTCCACTACCTAAGAAAAACCAATATAAAAAATTAAGGTTATCTTGGAATATATTCGAAATTCCATTTGTCAGCACTATTGAAATAATAATATTTTGTACTAAACTTTCTTTATTATGACGTTTCATATAACCTTTAACTATATATATATAAATTGAAATATGCGCAACTAGTCCTAGTATTCCACCTTCAACTAAGAAAAGTAGCACACCACTTTCAGCTTCATTTGGTAAATCATAAGAAATATTACGCGCAATTGACATCACTGACTTACCTTGAACGATTTCAGGATAATTACCTACCCCAATACCAAGTAAATAATTATTTGATAAATGTTCCATAGCATTCCTAATAATCTCCAACCTAACAATTAAGGTATCTACATACTTCATATACTCAAGTGGTATCTTATTGCTCATTCCAAATATATAATAAAGGATTACATAAAATTGGTTTAAAGCTTCATTACCAGTTATAATCATATAAAGAAAAATAAGAATCAATATTCCCCCATAAAGGGCTAGTTTTTTCCTAGAATATCCTCTTGTAATAAACAATACTATATAAATAGCTAACGGAACTGTAATTAAAAGGGTTTTTATTTGCATTAATACTATGCACGAAACAACAGAAATCGCCAGTATTAGTAAATGTCTTATCTTTTTCGTTGCAAAATATAACCAAAAACTAATCGGTAATACAATCGCATAAAAAGCTGTATAATATTGTTTATCCATTAATGTAAAGCTACGTAAGTTAACTAAATCTATCCCTGTATTATATAATTCCATTCCTTGTACTATAATATCCAGCGACAAAATTATAGAGGTGTATACCAATACTTTACAGCTTTTCAATAATATATCTTCGTCTACGATATTTACTATAATTGCCATAAATGTATAATACACAATAAATTTTATGGCTTGACCATTAATAGTTGTTGCAAAAGCACTAATAAATATTAACAATACATTAATAAATATTAAGGTGTATATACCTGTATGTTTTTTTATCTCTTTGTTTTTTATTAACTTTAGTAAGTACACGAACACAATAGCAATGACAGCCATTAAAGTTAACGAAGAAATTAAAACTGAGTTTGAATCTACCCTCTCCGCAATACCACTTAAAGCAGAAAATAATAATGCAATTATTATTAAAACGTACAAATATAATTCTCCTTTACTATCATACTTTGTATTTATCTTCACATATTTGAAATAGTATAATAGTCTTTATACCAATCTACAAATTTACCCAAGCCTACTTCCAACGAAGTAGAAGGTGTAAATCCAACCGCCCCGTTTAATTTATTAATATCTGCATAGGTTGCTTTCACATCGCCTTTTTGCATTGGAAGAAATTCAATTTCAGCCTTTTTTCCTATAGCTTTTTCAAGTATATTTATAAATTCCATTAATTTTTCTGGATTATTATTCCCAATATTATATACTCTATATGGCGCATAACTATTAGAAGGATCTATTACATTTGAATCTTGCATCGGCTCTGGTATTACATCCATTAACCTTACAATCCCTTCTACTATATCATCGATATAAGTAAAGTCCCTATACATGTCACCATTATTAAACACATTAATTGGCTTTCCTTCAGTAATATTTTTAGCAAATTTAAAATAGGCCATATCAGGTCTTCCCCATGGACCATATACCGTAAAGAATCTTAATCCAGTCGTAGGAATTTTATACAGATGGCTATATGCATGTGCTAATAGTTCATTAGATTTTTTTGTGGCTGCATATAAACTTACTGGGTGATCCACTGAATCTATTTCAGAGAATGGCATTTTCTTATTTGCTCCATAAACAGAGCTAGAAGAAGCATATATTAAGTGCTTAATCTTTTTATTTCTACATCCTTCTAAAATATTTAGAAATCCCACGACATTGGAATCAATGTATGCCCTAGGATTTTCAATGCTATATCTCACCCCTGCTTGAGCTGCCAAATTAATTACTACTTCAAAATCATTTTTATTAAATAATGATTCGATTTGATGATTATCTACTAGATCCATTTTTATAAATTCGAAATTTTTCTTATGCTTATGTTGAGATAATTGAGATAATCTCCCTTCTTTTAAACTAACGTCATAATAATCATTTAAATTATCAATTCCTATAACTTCAACACCTCTATCTAACAACTTTTGTGTTAGATGAAAACCAATAAAACCAGCTACACCCGTTACCAATACTTTCATTTAGTTCCCCTCATTTCTCTTCTTAAATTCTTTCAGAATAAAGAAGTTCTTTTCTCGGAAGCTTCCTCGCACAAAACCAATAAAACCCTCCAAAAATAACTAAGAAATATAATCCATTAAGAATTACATTTATATAGATATTTGGACTAATTAAATTTATTAAATAATGTCCTAAGTACAATAGAATATTTACTGCAAACAATCCTACTATTTCTGTGCGCCTCATTAAAATTCTTACTTTCATTTGCATCTTTCGATTTAAAACATAAAATAATAAAATGCATGTTGCATAAGCTGATAATGGGTTTGCCCATATTATTCCATATATACCCCATAATTTACAAAAAGCTATACTTAGTACTATATTAAAAATTATACTTATAATACTCAGGTGCGTTGCAATTCGAACCTTTTGTTTAGAAAAAAATACCTTTAAAAGTATATCTTTCAAAATGATTCCAACGAGCCCCACGATTATTATTCCAAATCCCATAGATATGGTATATAAAGATTTTTCATCCAAGTTCCCATGACCCAAAACCATATATATTAATCCATCAGCATTCAAACAAACAAATAAACTTATCGGGATTAAAATAATAACTACATATTTAATAATTAGATTTATTTTCTCCTCAAAATTCCCCTTATCCTCTGTTAATACCCATTTGGACATTTGAGGGTACAATATAGAATTTATTAAAGTTAATAAAATAAAAACAATTAGTGTGAAAAATTTATTAACATAAAAAATAATAGTGATTGATCCTGTCTCTAAGCTAGAAGATAATACTCTTTCTGATATAACCTGTAATTGGGCAAATAAAGTCGAAAATAACGTAGGAACACCCAAGATTACAACTTTTTTCAAATATAATTTTTGTTCACTGAATTCGAACCTTTTGAACATCCTCAATTTCAAGCCATATACTATTAATAATACAGATTGCAGTGCAGTTCCTATAAGAATAAATATAGAGACGCCATATATCCCCCAGTAATTTTTCCCTACAAAAATACCAAATATAACCAATATATTATACGGAATACCAATAAAATTACCAATTATCGGCCTATCTAAAACCCTTAATGCAGCAATTAATATTTGTATAATCCCTTGAAATATAATCATCGGCATAAGTATCTGCGTTAAAACCACTGCCAAATCCTTCACATCGGAATTAGATCCCACTGCAACTAAATTAATAATATTCTTATTAAATAACAATCCCAATCCTGTTACCAATATTAAAATAATACTAGTGCTTAATGAGAGAGCTAAAAGAAAGCCTGGTAGTTTATCCTTATTATTAATTTTGACTTCTTGTATTATCGGAATTAATATTGCAGCAAATGCCAAATCAATCGTCGAAAACAAAAGCTGAGGTACTACAGAAGCTATAAGAAATGCATCTGTATCTAAAGAAACCCCAAATACATATACGATAAAAAATTCTCTTATAAAACCTAAAATTTTACTTAATAATATTACTAATATTATTAAAAAGGAGCTTTTAAAGATTTTATTCATCCTTTTCCACCCCTCTTTTACGCTTATTACAATTAATACATTTAATGTAAGTACCTAGGATTTTCAGACAAAAGATTTCTAACAGTCTCAAAATATGATTTTTAGATACTATTTTAAAAATTGATTTACTCTCTATTTTTTCCATCCGAGAAGGAAAATCATAGTATTTAAAAATATTTTTCATTTCTACTTTAAATATTTCTTTAAGCATTCTTTTAGCCACTAAAGCGTGACCGAACTCATTCCAATGCCATCCATCTTTCGTGTAGATATATTGGTTGGTGGTTTCATTTATATCAAAGATATCTACTAATGGTATTGATAGTTCTTTACTTATTTCCTCTATGGCCTCATTGTAATCATTAATATAATGGTTATAATTCTGATTTATATGTTCATCTACTTTTGAAAGAGAAATTAAGATAATATTTTTTTTACCCTTATCCCTTAAATGCTCCACAACATCTTTATAATGCTGATAGTACATTTCTTTACTAATCTTAAAATCCACACCATAACTATCATTTAATATACATCTAAGGTTCTGCTTCAACTCGAAAGAATACTCCGTTAATCGATTCCGATATTTCAATCTATGTCTTAAATCTTCTTTAATCCACCTATTAAATAAAAATTTATGCGCACTTTTTGATAAAGCCGGAAATGCTTCAAAATTTCCGAAATGTAGGATTACATAATCCCAATCCGTTTGGTAAAATTTTTCATCAAGCAAATCACGTATGTCGCTAGTTACAACTCCTGATTTAGTGTATTTTTCTATATTTACTATTTTTCCATGCTGTAACTGTAACTCTTTTTTTAAAATAGAAGGATACCCATCATTTTCTAATAATAAAGAATCTGGAAAACTATCTCCGATGAAAGCGATATTCAATTACAATCACCCTTTTATATATTAATTATATATTATTACGAAGCGTCATTAGGTTTAATCACCACAACGAATGTTCTACATATTATTTTTAAATCAAATATAAGATTTCTATTTTCTATATAATATATATCTAACTTAACCATTTCAGCGAATCCAATACTATTTCTTCCACTGACTTGCCACAAACCTGTACACCCCGGCGTAACCATTAATCTTTGTTTATCGTAAGTTGTGTACTCTTTTACCTCTCGTGGCAAGGGAGGCCTTGGACCTACAAGACTCATATCCCCTTTTAACACATTGATTAATTGCGGTAATTCATCAATGCTCGTTTTTCTAATGATTTTTCCTATTCTTGTAATCCGAGGGTCCTCCTTTATTTTAAACATTGCTCCCGACACTTCATTATATTTTAATAAATCTTGTAGTCTTTCCTCTGCATCAGTTACCATAGATCTGAATTTATACATATAAAATTCTTTTCCATCTTTACCGACACGCATTTGCTTAAAAAATACCCCACCTTTTGGATCTTCATATTTGATAAGTAATGCCACAACTAAAAAGATAGGAGATAAAAAAATCAAACCACATAATGCACCTATAATATCCATACAACGTTTTGTCGCCATATATCCTTTACGAGCATTTATTTCGCTCAAATCAAGCTCTTTACTATTTTCTTTTACATTTTCATCCAATACTTTCAACGGATTCAATTTTCTCCCACCTCATTTCATACATATACATTTTCCCTTTTTACAATTTCATTCATATATTCCATTAATTCTTCTTTTAGCTCTTCATGTTGTAACGCCATCTCGATTGTTGTCTTAATAAACCCAAACTTCTCCCCAACATCATAACGAGTGCCTTCAAAGTCATAGGCAAACACACGTTGAATTTCATTTAAACGTTGAATCGCATCAGTTAATTGGATTTCTCCACCTGCACCTGTCTGTTGATTTTCTAGGAACATGAAAATTTCTGACGTTAATACGTAACGACCCATAATTGCTAAATTTGATGGTGCTGTACCTTGAGCCGGCTTCTCTACAAATTGACGTACTTGGTAACGACGTTCATTTTGTTCAACTGGATCAATAATGCCATAACGATGTGTTTCATTTTCAGGTACTGTTTGTACACCAATAACTGACGACTGTGTACTTTCATATTGATCCATTAATTGACGTAAGCATGGCGTTTCTGCTTGCACAATATCATCACCAAGTAAAACCGCAAATGGTTCATTTCCAATAAATTTACGAGCACACCATACTGCATGCCCTAGCCCTTTTGGTTCTTTTTGTCTTATGTAATGAATATTAATTTTGGAAGAAGCTTGTACTTTCTCAAGCATCTCATATTTTCCTTTTTCTAGTAAGTTTTGCTCTAATTCAAAAGAGTGATCAAAATGATCTTCAATGGCACGTTTTCCTTTTCCTGTTACAACAATAATATCTTCAATTCCTGATTCTATCGCTTCTTCTATTATGTATTGAATTGTCGGTTTATCAACGATTGGTAACATTTCTTTTGGCATCGCCTTCGTTGCTGGTAAAAATCTCGTCCCAAGACCAGCTGCTGGGATAATCGCTTTTCTTACTTTTTTCATTTTTTGTCCCCCACATTTTTTATTTATATGTAACAATAACAAAAACCCTACCTATAAAGTCATAGTTATTACTCCATAGGTAGAGTTTCTATTATAAATAAATTATGGGCATCTAACCCAACCTCACGCCATACTCCCGACGACAAGCGTCTAAGGTAGGTGCGAAATGAAAATTTCTACCCACAGCACGACCGAGTGCCTCCATTGATAACGGTTAGGAGACATCACCAGTACTTTATTTAAAAGATACCGAACAATTTTTTGCGACGAATTTGTTCTGGATCTTCTTTATAAATTGCTTTTCCGCTAATTAATAAATACGAGTTTTCCTTTAAATCACTCATAACACTCGTTCCGAATTCTTTAGCAATTAGTTCATAGCTTTCCGCTAAATGAAATCCTCTTGACGTCGTATTATGTGCATCTGAAGCGACCATATGTGTTAAATTATGTTCTACAAGTTGTAGTGAAAATTTTTTAATTTTCTTCCCAAATTTTCCTAATAAACTGCCTGCCGTTACTTGCGTTAATGCTCCTTTATTTACAATGTTATATAACTTATCTGGCCGCTCGATTAACTCGGCATTACGTTCTGGATGAACAATAATTGGAATCATTCCCTTTACACGTAATTCGTATAATAATTGTTCGGCATAACGAGGTACATGATTAGACGGGAACTCAATGAATATATATTTATTTGTTTCATTTAAAGTAACAATTTTACCAACTTCATAGTCTTCTAATAAATCGCCATATAACCTGACCTCTTGTCCAGGTAAAACGGTAAGTGGAATATTATATTGTTGTAGTTCATCATTTAGTTGTTTTACGCGATGAATAATTGAAGTACGTTCATTTACATATTTTCCATTTTGATGATGCGGCGTTGCGACAATTGTATGTATTCCTTCTGAAACGGCTTGTTGTGCCATCGCTAAACTATCGGTTACTGTCTGTGCACCGTCATCGATACCAGGTAAAATATGACAATGTAAGTCTATCATTTGTTTCATCCTCCCTCTCTCCTATAAAAATCTTTTTTCCCTTGAATATGAGATATCACTCATATTCAAGGGAAAAAAGGAGATATGTTTTTACCATATCTCACTTTAAAATTAGTTTGCACCATAGTAATAATATAAGCCCTCTTCACGTTCACGATCGTTCAGAACAACGCCTAACAATTTACCTTTAGCCGATTCTAACAATCCTTTTGCTTTTACTGCTGTTTCTTTTTCCGTTGATTCACTACGAACAACAAGAATAGAAGCATCACATACATTTGCCATAATTTGTGCATCGGTTACAGCTAAAATTGGCGGCATATCAAAAATAACTAGATCGTACATACTATATGCTTGTCCAAGAAGCTCTTTCATTGATTTCGAACCTAACAATTCGGCCGGGTTTGGCGGGATTGGACCACAAGCTAAAAAGTGTAGATTATCAACTAATGTTGTTTGCACACATTTCTCTAAACGTTCACTATGTGTTAATACGTTCGTTAATCCGAAAATGTTATCTACTTGGAACATTTGATGCATTGCTGGTTTACGCATATCTGCATCAATTAATAATACTTTTTTTCCTTGTTGAGCAAAAACAACTGCCATATTCGCTGTCGTTGTCGTTTTCCCTTCACTTGGGTTTGCAGACGTGACCATTAATGAATGTAAATTTGTATCAATAGCTGCAAATTCAATATTCGTTCGAATATTACGATATTGTTCTGAAATTGGTGATTTCGGTTGTTGATGAGCAATTAATTGACGACGTTGACGATGATTTTTTTTCTTTTTGAATAAATTAAGAGCCAATTGTTTGTCCCCTCACTTTTCTTGATGATGGAGCGTGTGATTTCACGTTCATTGTTTCTTCATCCATACGAGCTACAATCCCTAATACTGGTAAGCCAAGTAAGTTTTCTACATCTTCTTCTTTTTTCACTGTGTTATCTAAGTATTCTAGTAAGAATGCAAGGCCAACTGAAGCCATTAAACCAACAACGAAAGCGATTGCCACATTTAACATTGGGCGTGGTTTAATTGGAGATTGACTTTCTGCAACTTCTGCTTTTGACAACACTGTTACGTTATCAACACTCATGATTTTCGCAATTTCACCTTTAAATACTTCTGCAGTTGTATTAGCAATATCTCGAGCAAGTTTCGGATCCTTATCTATTGCTGTTACAGTTACGACTTGTGAATCCTTTTCATTTCCTACTTCAATTTTCTCATTTAAATCTTGAGTCGTAACATCTAATCCCAATTTTTCTTTGACTTGATCCAAAATAACTGGACTTTTAATAATAACTTTATATGTATTCGTCAATTGAATATTTGATTGAATTTCCCCCAACTGAATTGCTGCACCTTCTTGCTTCTTTTGGTTAACAAGAATTTGCGTCGAAGATTGATAGATTGGTGTCATAAAGAAGAAGCTAATGATAGCACTTACAATTGCTGCACCAAAGGCGATTACGAGGATCATTGCTAAACGTTTTTTTAAGATATGAAATAACTCTTTTAGACTAATTGTTTCTTCCATAGGTTCCTCCAACTTTCTAAAATTTACACATAGGAAAAATTATAACATATAAATCTTACATTTTTTATTTTTAATAATTCAGTTCTATATTTGTTCACAAGAAACAAGTTTAATCTTACAAAATAATCTTAAATATGACAACACATTCCAATGATTTCCCAAAAATTTTATCATATCATGCTTTTTACAATGTATATCTTGATAAATAATTTTCAGAAAACAAAAAAGCCAACAAAATTTTTTTGTTGGCTTTTTCATATTTTAGTAATAACCATACTGCTCTTTTTCTTCTCTTTTATCGTTTAAAACGACTCCAAGTAGTTTTCCTGATGCTTTATCTAATATTTGTTTCGCTTTTACGATTTTATCTTTTTCCGTCTTTTCGCTGCGTACAACGAGTACGATTCCATCACATTTATTCGCAAGAATTTGTGCATCTGTAACCGCAAGGACAGGTGGTGTGTCAATTAATATAATATCAAACATGTTATATGCTTCTAGCAACGCCTCGTCCATTGCCCGGCTCCCTAATAGTTCTGCTGGGTTTGGCGGGATTGGACCTGCTGCCATTAAGTATACGTTCTCTATATCTGTTTTTTGAATGCATTGCATAAGTTTTGCTTGTCCTGATAATAAGTTCGTTAGCCCATTTGAACTATGAATGGCAAATAAGTTTTGTATCGTCGGCTTACGCAAGTCAGCTCCAATTAATAAAACTTTCTTTCCTTGTTGTCCGAAAACAACTGCTAAGTTTGAGATTGTTGTTGTTTTCCCATCACCTGGATCGGCTGAAGTAACAATAATAGAACGAATATGATTATCTACAGATGTAAACTCAATGTTTGTACGAATGTTACGGTATTGTTCTGTAATACGCGATTTAGGCTCTTTATGTGTAATTAATTGTCGTAATGGTTTTCTTTTCTTTCTCCCGAACATATTCATAATCTCCTTTTGTGAAATGCGACATTTCCCTTTTCTCTCTCTTATGCTCGATTTCATACGTCTAATTAATATTCTTACTGAGTTCCCCACATTTCATCATAATCAATAACATCCTATTTTGTCTTATTTAAGTACCTTAACAATATGACAATGCCCTTATTTCTTTATTACCTTTATCACTTATCCTGTTTTCTAGATAAATAATAAAGTAAGTATATGGTAATTACCATCTATTTACAAGATATTTTCTGATTAGTTTGTATATTATTGTTTAATCGTTATATAGCAGAAATTAAAAAATCCCCTTGTCTTTTCACAAGGAGATTTTTTAGTACTATCTATTCTTTTTTATCACCAATCGCAAATGTAATTTCTGCCTCACATGCAACTTCACCATCTACTGTTGCGATTGCTTTTCCTTTTCCAATTGGGCCGCGTACGCGTGTCATTTCTACTTCTAGACGAAGCTGATCACCTGGTCGTACTTGTTTTTTGAAACGGCAATTGTCGATACCTGCAAAGAAAGCAAGTCTTCCGCGGTTTTCTTCTTTCTTTAATACTGCAACTGCTCCTACTTGCGCTAATGCTTCTACAATAAGTACACCAGGCATAACTGCATAGTCAGGGAAGTGTCCGTTAAAGAATTCTTCATTTGCGGATACATTTTTAATCCCAACCGCTCTTTTGCCTTCATCTACTTCTAATATTTTATCAACAAGTAAAAATGGATAGCGGTGAGGAATGATTTCTTTAATTTGTTCTATATTTAGCATGTAACAATCGCCCCTTTTGTAATATTGGTCTTACCACTTGGACATATTGCTATTATCCCATTTTGTTTATTGTTTGTCATTACAAAGTAACATTTTATATTTAGCGCAACTTCCTAAAAAAAAATGCACACACTCTATTCCATTAAAATAGTTGCACATTTTTGCAACTGACACGGAGGTGGAAAGGAGTGTATGCCCAAATTAGGGAAAGGCAATATGTATTGAAACATTATTTGCCTTAATGTCGTATTCGACTCATTATATTATAAACGTTTTCAATTAAGGAAATATTAAATTTAACCATATATATGAATATTTTACCTGTTTCCTTCACATTTCTCTATTTTCCTTCCATTTTCGCAAAAAATCAAAATAAAAAAATATAAAAACGAAAAAAAAGAACTAAGGCATTAGCCTTAGTTCTTTCAAATTATCTCAAAGCACGCTTTGGTAATCTGTCGATATTCTCTAACATAATACCTGTACCAACCGCAACGCAGTGCATTGGGTTTTCAGCAATTAATACTGGTACTTTTAGTTCTTCTGCTAGAAGCATGTCGATACCGTGTAGTAAAGCTCCACCGCCTGTTAGAATAACACCGCGGTCGATGATATCTGCAGATAATTCTGGTGGTGTGCGCTCTAATACACCTTTTGCAGCTTGTACAATAACAGCTGCATTTTCTTTTAATGCTTCTGTAATTTCTTCAGAGCATACTGTAATTGTACGTGGTAAGCCTGTTACCATGTCACGTCCGCGAATTTCAAGCTCTTCGCTACGTGCACCTGGGAATACTGTACCAACTTTAATTTTAATATCTTCTGAAGTACGTTCTCCGATTAATAGCTTATACTTACGTTTAATATAGTTTAAGATCTCCATATCAAACTTATCGCCAGCCATTTTGATAGAGGAAGAGGTAACAATATCACCCATAGATAGTACAGCGATATCTGTTGTACCTCCACCAATATCAACAACCATGTTACCGCTTGGTTGGAAGATTTCCATACCAGCACCAACTGCGGCTACTTTTGGTTCTTCTTCTAAAAATACTGTTTTACCACCTGAACGTTCAGCAGCTTCACGAATTGCTTTTTGTTCTACTGATGTAATATTTGTTGGACAACAAATTAAAATACGAGGTTTTGAAAAGAAGCTCTTTACGTCCAATTTGTTAATGAAATACTTTAACATTGCTTCTGTAATTTCGAAGTCTGCGATTACACCATCTTTAAGTGGACGAATTGCTACAATATTACCCGGCGTACGTCCCACCATACTTCTCGCTTCTTCACCGACTGCTAATACTTTACCACTATTACGATCGATTGCCACAACAGATGGCTCATTTAATACAATACCCTTACCTTTAACATGAATTAATACGTTAGCCGTACCTAGGTCAATTCCGATATCTCGCGCAAACATTCCCGTTTTTTCCTCCTCGATATTCAAAATCAGGTTACACCCGAATTCTTTTCACCTAATTTCTGATTTTATCATAAATTTAACAGAAACGTAATATTCGCAAAAAGAATTCTTCTGAAAAATATTACCGAATGTGAACGGAATGCTTGCTACTGTAACATTATTGACGTACAGGCTTCTCTACATCTTCTTTTCTATACTTTTGCTTTGTTGCTTCTCCACCTCTTAAATGACGAATAGACTTATGATAATCAAGAATTTCTTTCACTTCATTTGCGAGCTCTGGATTAATTTCTGGTAGACGCTCTGTTAAATCTTTATGGACTGTACTCTTTGATACCCCAAATTCCTTTGCAATGACACGCACTGTCTTTCTTGTCTCCACGATATACTTACCAATCTTGATAGTTCTCTCTTTGATGTAATCGTGCACACCACTCGCCTCCCTAATTTGGATGTGAGAAGGGTGAAATGAGCCTCGCTGCATACGACTAAGAAGTAAGTGTGAGTGCTGTTTGTAAGCGTTAAACATTCTTGGATTTATAATGAAATGATTCACGATTTCTCACCTCAAACACTCTCTTTGCTTTGGTTTATACCATTGTATTGCCCGCACTACTGATATATGCTACATGTTCACTATTTTTGCGGACTAAGTTAAGAAAAATTACGTTTTTTTGTGAGAAATACGTTAACAGTGACTATTTTGACGAAAAAAAATGACACCTTATGTATAAGGCGTCATTCTTCTCTTTCAAACTCTTCTTCTAATAATTGATGGTGGGGAACCTCTTTCTTACCGGCAATATAATAATATAAGGTGAATAAAACAAACAATAAAATAATAGCAGTCGACAGAACAAATAAAAATGACACAGTATCCCCTCCCTTTTGTAATATATATTCGAGAATCTCGTCATTTTTCCTTGTTTTTGCAACTTTTTTCTCGAAATTGAGTATTTTTATATAAAAATAAAAAAATCAGCTCCCCTAGTGGGAACTGATTTTTTCACTTTCTTATTCTTGTGAAGAAGAATCGTTAGATGATTCTGTAGAACCATTTGTTGATTTTTCTTCTTTCTTCGGTTCTTCTTTTTTGTCACTAGTTGAACCGCTTGTTGATTTCTCTTCTTTTTGAGACTTGTCTTCTGTTTTACTTTCTGGTTTCGTGCTCGTTGACTTCTCTTCTTTTTGAGATTTGTCATCAGCTTTTTTACCAGAAGCATTCGTAGCCTTTGCAGCACCTGCATCAGCTTTAATTTCTGTTACTGATTTATTTAAGTAACGTTCAGGGTTCACAGCCACATTGTCTTTACGTACTTCAAAGTGAACGTGAGAGCCTGCCTCTTTATTCATTGCACTTAGACCGGATGTTCCTAATACTTCACCTTGTGCAACTCTTGCACCTTTTTCTACTTTCACACTGCCTAAGCTTTGATAAGATACCGCTACACCATTTCCACTATCAACTGTTACAACATAACCAAGAAGTGAATCTTTTTCAGCTTTCGTTACTGTACCACTTAAAGCAGCAGCAACATTGAATTCTTTTCCATTCTTCGCAGCAATGTCAATTCCTTTGTTCGGGGAATATGTGTTGTTATAAAAGACAAGTGCTTTTTCTTGTTCCGCCTCAGTTGCTGCATCTTCATAGAATTTCTTCTGTACGACTACTTCCGCATTCGCGGCAGCTGGCATTTTCACTACTTCTGAAGATTTCGTTACTGGTACTGCTGGATCTTCCGATTGTGTATACGGTGTTGCTTGATCGTGGTTTGGAGTCTTCTTCGGATTAGCTCCTTGGAACCATAGCGCAACCATTAAGATTACCGCTGCACAAGCAATGTATAGTGCCGGAAACACCCATCTTTTTTGAAATAAATGTACTACCTTTTGCGACTTTTTATTATTTCTTCCTCGCATTCCATCATCACCTCAGCAATCATTTTGAACAATATTCACGTATCCTATACAACGTATAACTAATTACTTTTCGACAAAATCTGTAAAAATATGTATAAGAACTGTAAAATTTCCGAGGAAATGATAGAAAAAAGAAAAAACTGAGCGTTTCGGCTCAGTTTTTAGTCTAATTGTTTCTTTTTATATACGATTAAACATACAACGAGCGATATAATAAGCCAAACTGCAACATTTAATACATGCCCACTAATACTACTAAATCCCGCCCCACCTACTAAGCTTTTAAGTGCTTTCACAATATGAGATGTTGGAAGATATCCAATCATCGTCTTAATTACTTTATTTTCAACCATTGGCTCAAACTGTACAGCCAAATACATCGTCATTAATATCGGCATTCCAATTATTGATGTTTGTGGTACAGAAGATGCAAGTAATCCGATCATTGTTCCAAGTACGATAAACAAAATAGTTCCGCATAAGAATATCAATCCTACCAATGGAAGGTTAATATTTAACTGATCTAAAATGAATAAATTTGCAATACAAATGACCATCGTCAGACCCGATGTTAATAAACTCTTTCCAAGTAGAACTTCAACCGAAGATGCCGGTGATAGCATTAATACACGCAATGTATGTTTTTCTTTTTCTTCTGCAATTACCATAGATTGAACAAAGCCTGCGACAAATAGGAAGGCCGTTATAGTAGTAATACCTAACATTTCCTTTCCCACTCCAAATCTGCTAAACAAAAATGAAAGTATAATTGGTAAAAATGCCATTAACAACACTTGTGAATTTGTCTTAAAATCTTGTACTTCTTTTCTAAAAATAGCTGATACACGTCTCATTGAAAATGTCATTATAATCCCCTCCCAGTAACTTCAATAAAGATATCGCCTAGCGTTGGTTCGTGTGAATGAATAGATAACAGTTCGCCCTTTTTCATCCATTCTGAAATACGATTTGCGCCTAATTCATCTTTTTGCACTACTTCTTTTCGTTTACCTTTTAATACGACCTCTATTTGATCCTTAGCGTATTGTAAGCGTAGGTTCTCTGGCGTATCGAGTGCTACAATTTCTCCGCCACAAAGGAAGGCAATACGGTTACAAAGCGTTTCTGCTTCATCCATGTTGTGCGTCGTTAAGAAAATCGTCGTTCCTTCTTCATTTAAGTCTTTTAAGATTTTATGAATGTTTTGTACGTTTACTGGATCAAGTGCAGATGTTGGTTCATCTAAGAAGAGGATATCTGGTTTATGAAGGATTGCTCTCGCTAGTGTGACGCGTTGCTTCATTCCCTTTGATAATTTCTTTACTGGTGTTTTTTTATCATCTAATAAATTTACTTGTGTTAGTACTTCATCGATTCGTTCTTTTTTGCAATCGTATAAGTCACAAAATAATAGTAAGTTATCATAAATGCTAAGTCTTTCATATAAGCCGCTGTTATCTGTTAAAATACCAATTCGTTTGTAATCGATGCTACTTGGTCCTGTAATATCTTTCCCTAATACTCTTACCGTTCCAACACTATGAAGCAATTGAGAAGTTAAAATTTTTACTGTTGTCGTCTTACCAGATCCACTCGGTCCGAGGAATCCGAATATCTCTCCTTGCTTCACCTCAATATTTACATTTCGAAGTGCCGTTTTTCCACTGAAACTTTTCATTACATCTTTCATTTCAATTGCCAATGTCATTTCTTCATCCCCTTTGTTTTTCTTCTTTATAGATGAAAGTCGCTTTAGCGCTTTTCGTTCGTTTGTTTCGCTTTTCTTGACTCAATCATATGAAAAACAAAGGGATTACGCAGTAAAATACCGGTAAAAGGAGTATTTTTACTGGTGAATAAATCGCATGTTGAGCTTATTGGAGCACTTTTTATAGCCCAATCACACCTTTTAATTCATCCATGCGTCCTTTTGAAAGCGGAATCGAACTTTTTCTTTCGTCATCCAAAATTAAACTGAAACTGTTACGAGTCCAAGTAATCACTTCTCGTACTCTTTGTAAATTCACAAGATACGAGCGGTGACATCTAAAGAAACCAAAACCTGTTAATCTTGCTTCTAGTTCACTTAATGTTAATGCACATACGAAATCACCTTCACGAACGTGAATATGCGTTACTCCGTTTTGCGTTTCAATGAAATGGATTTCCATCGGATCAAGTAAAATGATTTTATCGTTCACTTTCGCAGGTATTCTTTCTAACTTCATTTGCGGAATCATTTGAATGACTTTTTCTTCACCGACTTCTTCCACTTCCTCTTGCTCAATTTCTATCTTTTTCACACCATCATTGTTTAATATGTATACATCCTCTGTTAACGAAAGGGCATCCGATAAAAATGATGACGTAATAAAGATTGCCTTTCCTTGCTCTTTCATTTTCATAATTGCTTTTCGAATAATAACCGTACTCTCTATATCTACATTTTGCTCCGGTTCTTCCAAAATGATTAAATCCGGGTTATGAATCATCATTCGTCCAATATGAAGACGACGCTTCTCTGAAAATGATAGTTTTTCTATTTTAACGTTTAGCTTATCTAGGAGACCAACAGACTGCACAACTTCTTCTATACTTACCTTTGATTCATAAAGCCCTATTAAAAACTTAAAGTATTCTTTCACCTTCAAACGATCATATGCCTCATCTTTCAAAAAACAAAAACCGATGCGGGAATAATTTTTCTTTCCAATCACTTCTCCTTCAAACAGTACATTACCAGTCGAAGCTTCTTCTTCACCAATAATAATGCGGTGTAACACTTTAGCTGTATGATTATTGCATTGCAAAACAATACATTGTCCTTTCTCAACCTTTAGCTCAATTGCCGGTAACTGGTTCGTCTTCCCTAATTGTTTCAACTCTAATAACGCCATTTCATTTCCCCCAAATGCCTTTTTATCCTATTATATCAAACAATTAATGGAAAATTTTGATATTTAACACAATGTTTTAAGGTATTATCTATTTATGTAACTACGAAAACATAAAGTGAGACTTTAATTAGTGGAGCTTTGCGGGCAGTTGATCTCCCATCTAACTTCTTTTCTCAACTTGAATTTTGAAATGAGGTTTTATTGCTCGTTAATACAGGATAAAGCGGTGAATTCTTAATGGTCCATGATGAAATTATTGAAGGGAACCCTAGTTTAAGGAGAGAATAGGATATTACAAACAAGGACCATACTCTATTTATTACGCTAAACCTAAGCACAGCAGATGGTCAACAAGATGGCATGGCTACAAAGCGTTGTGTTGGAGTGTTTTCATTTATACTCCTTCTGTAAAGCGCACCAGTTCAAATTTATCGTGAGCGAATATACACCTCTCCCTAACAGTATAATATTCAGAAAAATAAATAACCCAAGTTCATATAACTATAGAACTCAGGTTGCTTAATTGCACTTTTTAAATACCTTCTACTCGATAGGAGACACTGCATTATGTACCCATCTTAATCTATAAAATCCATATTTTGTTTGAGCTACTTGTGTCGCGATTAATTTCAACTTCATATCAATGATTATTTGTTATGTTCAACATAGTATTTATAGAACGGTAATTTTGACAGTTTTTTTCTATGTTGTAAATGCGTAACCACAGCATTAAAATGTACGAATGGTATACTAGCTAAAAATGATTTAATTAACTTTTTATATTTTTTTACTTCTTTTCCATTTTCTTTACCAGTCCAACTCCCTTCACACCAATGCACTGTATATTTACTCCCAAAGATAGGTTGTACTTCAAAATAATTCTTTGGATAAATAGTGAGACCGTCTAACTCCTGATATTTATTATTTAATTTAAATTCCTTATATTTATTTAATAGGAACAGCGTAAATAGATCATTATTGTTAATTAGTTTTACATTAGGAAATCTTTTTACAGTAAATCCTATATAACTATTATCACAAAAAGTAATCTCTTCATATATATCCAGCAATTCCTTAATTAATGGGTGCTTAGGTTTGGCGCCAATAACTGCTGTACCAATGCTACAGTCATAAATAAATCCCAAAAACATATCATTACTCAATATATCATTAAAATTTTTATTCAATTCAACATCTGTGTCTAGATAAATACCCCCATGTTCGTATAATGCTTTTAATCTAACGTAATCACTAACAAAAGCCCATTTCCTACCCTCATAAGCATCTTTAACAAATTTATTGTTCTCTATGTCGAAAGTTTTTTCATTCCATTCAACAATTTTATAATCTTTCAAACCGTCCCATGTTTTCATATATTTTTTTATATGATCCGGTTTCTCTTTTCCTCCAAACCAACAATAGTGAATAATTTTCGGAATATTTGTATTCATCTAAACTCTATCTCCTTGTAATAATTTGTTATTCTTTCCTATACTAACTTATCACATTAGTCATTTATTGGGGAGGAATAATTAACTAGTAATGCTGAAAGCCGCATTTAACCTCCATTTAAATTATAAGCGCATCAGGTCAAACTTGCCGTGCGTAAATATATGCACCTTTATAATCATCAATGATTTCAAAAGAAATTAAATAACCTGAGTTCATATAAATATAGAAACCAGATTGCTTAGTTTCGCTTTTTGAATACTGTCCAATTGAAAAAGATCACTACAATTAGGATAACCTTCTTCGAGTAGTTGTTCATAATGTTATGCTTCCAAATGTCTATGGTGATTCCAATCAATCGTACCTACTTTATACTCTTGTTCAATTCCCATTTTCATTAATACGCGATGCAGTCCGTGAAACAACTTCCTTTTTCAAAAAATATTTCTCTGCTCGTTCCACCATTGACGGAATGAGAAGTGGTACATCCATCATCTTTTTTCATCACCCCCTGTTTTTATGTTCTATATATTCTTATAATTGTATTATAAAACGAGGCTTACAACTCACCTTTCATTTATTTTCTACAAATAATGCCAAAAGGAGCTAATTAAAATTAGCTCCTTTTGCACCTATTTCTTCACCATCAATTTTCCTTCATAATCATTCATCGTCTTTATTGCAACGCCTTTATAGTAATGAGCGACAATATCTGTATATTTCTTTCCTTCCGCTGCCATGCCGTTCGCCCCGTATTGACTCATACCAACACCGTGACCGAAGCCTTTCGTCGTAACGATGATTTTATCCCCTTGTTGTTTCCACGTGAAATCAGAAGAACGTAAATCTAACTTTTCACGAACTTCTTTTCCAGTTAATGTTTTTCCTTGAAAAGCTACATCCTTTACGCGCTTTCCTTCCGTAAGGTCTTTAATATTTCCAACCTTCCCGTCTGCTAGCACTTTCACACCGAGACGTTTTTGAAAATCAGCTACTGTAAATGTTTGCTCGCTCGTAAACTTTGGAGAGGCTTGATCCCACGGACTATCTACACTTTTCAAGTACGGATAATCATTTCCCCAATAGTCAACTGCATTTTCTGTTCGGCCATTACTCGTTGAAAAGAAGGATGCTGAAATTGGTTTTCCATCATACGTTAAAACTTGTCCTGCTGTTTTCGAAACGGCTTCTTCGATTTTCTTCAAATTATTTTCGTAGTTATTACCCCATTGCTTCTTCAATTCATCTTTGCTTTTGTACACTTGATCTTTCACCGTATCTGTCACGTCCGCATTATTTTTCTTTCCTCCGCTTAGCATACGTTGTACTACAAATGTTCTCGCTGCTAATGCCTGCGCCTTTAGTGCCTCTATTTCAAAACTGGCATTCATCTCAGAAGCTACTACACCTGTCACATACTCCTCCACTGGTAATGTTTCTACCTTCTTCTGTTTTTCGCGATATACAGCAACTTGAACAGCTGTATCTACTTTTCCTGGAGCTGGTATGCTTTCTATCGCTGGAGGAGTTTTAGAGGCCGTTTCTTCCCCTACTTTTGCTTTCGCAAATGGAATAACAAGGGCTGCAGGTACAATGATAACGAGCGCTATTAAGAGCGCTACTGTAATAAAAAGTGGCTTTGAAAATTTCATCCTATTTTCCTCCAATATAAAAGCTTTACTCCATTCATTCTTATGGAACAACTCTTTCTTTTAGAACATACTTAAGGGGAAGAGTATAAAACAGAAATTTTCTAAATATTTTTACTGGTACGTGCATAAGTATAGAATTTATTGACTATAACAGTAATAACCAAAAAAAATAGCCCCTATGTCAAAAGACATAGAGACTATTTTAATTAAGCGTGAAGATCAGAAACTTCTTGTTCTTTCACTTCTTCTACTTTTTCGTTTACACGTTCAATAGTTGCACCTAATGCAGCTAATTTCTTATGGAAGTTTACATAGCCACGGTCAAGATGTTTTAACTCAGTTACACGAGTATAACCTTCTGATACTAAACCAGCTAAGATTAATGCAGCTGCAGCACGTAAGTCGGTTGCTGCTACTTCAGCACCTTGTAAGCTGTTTGGACCGTTCATAATAACAGAACGACCTTCAATTTTAATATCAGCATTCATACGACGGAATTCTTCAACGTGCATAAAGCGGTTTTCGAATACCGTTTCTGTAATCATGCTTGTTCCATCAGCTTGTAGTAATAATGCCATCATTTGTGATTGCATGTCTGTTGGGAAACCTGGGTGAGGCATAGTTTTAATATCAACCGCTTTTAACTTATCTGGGCCGATAACACGTACACCTTCGTTTTCCTCAATAATTTTAACACCCATTTCTTCCATTTTCGCTGTAATTGAGCGTAAATGTTCAGGTACAGCATTTTCAATTAAGATGTCTCCACCAGTAATTGCTGCTGCAACCATGAATGTTCCCGCTTCAATACGGTCAGGAATAATAGAGTGGTTTGCACCATATAATTTATCAACGCCTTCGATACGAATCGTTCCAGTTCCAGCTCCGCGTACTTTCGCTCCCATCGCATTTAAGAAGTTAGCTAAGTCAACGATTTCTGGTTCTTTCGCTGCGTTTTCAAGAATTGTTGTCCCTTTTGCTAATGTAGCTGCAGACATAATGTTTTCTGTCGCGCCTACGCTTGGGAAGTCTAAGTAGATTTTAGCTCCTTTTAGTTCTCCCTCAACATATGCCTCAACAAAACCGTTACCAACCTGTACTTTTGCTCCCATTGCTTCGAAGCCTTTTAAATGTTGGTCAATTGGACGTGAACCAATTGCACATCCACCAGGAAGTGCAATACGAGCACGACCGTTACGTGCTAATAATGGTCCCATTACTTGAACAGATGCACGCATTTTACGTACATATTCAAATGGTGCTTCAATGTTTAGTTCTTTAGAAGAATCGATTGTTACTTGATTATTTTCAAATACGACTTCAGCATTTAAATGACGTAATACCTCATTAATTGTGTATACATCAGACAAAACTGGTACTTCAGATAGTACATTCTTTCCATCACTCGCTAATAGGGCTGCAGCGATTATAGGTAATACAGCATTTTTTGCGCCCTCAACACGCACTGTGCCGTTTAACCGCTTTCCGCCACGGACGATGATCTTTTCCAAATTATTCCCCTCCGTGTCCTTTTTTCAGTATCTATTCACTCAATACTCAGAAGTTATGATCGGTGTGCCAACCACAATTGTATCTTTGTTGTCTGTAGAACGTATTGCTATTTGCACATTTATTTTCTCTCTATTTGTTGAAAGAGCGTCATCCCACTTTTTATTGTATGCGGAGACTGACACAAATGCTCTTTCTTCTACTTGTTCGATCGCTCTTGCTGAAAGATCTTTCAAAACCTGATTGGTTTTATTTTGCAAAACACCTTCAATCTTATCATTCAGTACACCTTGAACACAAGTGTAAATTATAGGTTTTTCACTAAAAATTTTATTCATGTTTTGAACATACTTCGGGTCCCATTTCGCCCCACTTACTTCAAAGATAATGAAAGTGTTTTCTTTAGTATTTTCTTTACTCCAAGTTACTACTACTCGTTCTTCATAAGAAGAAAGCTTTTTATAGGATGTAGCTTTATATCCATCTGGAGATTGCTCTACTTCCCACTTTTGAATATTTGCCTTTTCCTTCACATCGTTTAACAACTTTTGAAACGTATGTATGTTAGAAATTGTTTTTGTTTCTCTCGCTAACCATGACCATTTTTCTACTTTAGCATCATTTTTCTCTAAAGCCTTGATCATGCTCTCCATTTTCTGTTCATCGCTTATCGGTTTCATCTCTCTATATCCAACCAAAAATAAAACAACACTAAGTGCAACAATAAGAATGGCTTTAAGCTTCAATTTCATCCCCTCCTATCCCCATTGTTAACGGAGATTTGAGGTTCTATACACTTACTTTACTAAATACGTTAAACTCTTCGAATAGCCTAAATAATCAAGGAAAAAGTTACTTACAGATGTCCCAATTGCAATTGTAATTAAGATGAGTAATACTCGCGTCTGCAGCACTTTTCCGGACTTCATTAAACGCTCAATGTGAATGCCTTGTAAGGCCCACCACGTAATGGTAATAAACAATAAATGCGAAACAATGGCAATCAGTGCTTGTTGCCCTAAAAGTTGTGCCAAAAAATCGACCCCTTTTTACTCAGCTACTACTTATGAAAGAATATAAAAACGATACCATAATAAGTAGGAGCTACACTTTTTCAAATGCACATAGACATCTTACATTTTACATCGTGATTTTCTTTCCAAAAACGTATATCTACATTACAAGTTAACACAAAATAAAAAGCGCAGAGTACTGACTCCACACCTTTTATTTTCACTATTGTACCACGTTCCCTAAGAAGAAGAAATCTTTCATTAATGGAAAATATTCATAAAAGAAATTGTACCCAATCATCGGCATAATCCCTAGTATTACAATCGAAATTGCACAAAGACTCATAACAACCTTTATATTTAACGGTAACCGTATTCTCTCTTCTGTCTCTCCGGTGCGGAAAAACATTTGTTGTAAAATACGGAAATAATATACGAATGAAACAACTGTCGTACCCATCATAATCGAAGCTAGTACGTAATGTGCTGGCTCTACATGAAGTGCGCCTAAAAAGATATTAATCTTTCCAATGAAGCCAGCCGTTCCTGGTATCCCAGCCAACGATAAAATAAAAATTGTCATCATTATCGCTGTAAATGGCGACCTTTTATATAAACCTGTGAAAATTGTTATATTTTCCTCATTATTTTGTAAGATTAAGCCGTGGATAATGGCAAATGCGCCTATATTCATAAGCATGTATGCCAGCATATAAAACCACATGCTATCCATCGTAAATGGTGATAATGCCACAAGTGGAACGAGTAAATACCCTGCATGAGCAATGCCCGAATAAGCAAATAAACGCTTTATATTGTATTGTTTTAACGCGACTACATTCCCAACAATCATCGTAATACTTGCTAGCACTGCAATATATATACTCATATGCCCATATAAAGATTGCATATCTCCTTGTATTAATACACTTGCAAAGATCATAAGGAACAAACGAATAATGAGTAGGAACCCAGCAATTTTAGAAATCGTTCCAAGAAAAGCAGTAACAGGTGTAGTCGCTCCTTCATACACATCAGGTGCCCACATATGAAACGGCACTGTGGCAATTTTAAATGAGAGACCAACTAGCAATAAAAGAAATGCGAGAGCTAACAATAACTGAATACCACTAGCGAGCTCCCCAGTGAGTACCTTTTGCATATCTACAATGTTAGTTGAACCTGTAATACCGTATAAATAACTCATTCCGAAGAGCGTAATCGCCGTTCCAATTCCTCCGCTAATGACATATTTCATTGCCGCTTCATTTGATGCACGGCTCTTTTTTCGTATTCCTACTAAAATATAAGAAGAAAGTGAAAGTAACTCCAAACCAACGAAAAGGGTAATAAAATCAACACTAGAAGCCATGAACATCGCACCAAGAAGCGCCATTAAAAATAAATAATAATATTCGCCCTTATCTTCGATTGAATTCTTCTTATCATCGCTCATCGCGGTGCATAAAATGAGAGCTGAGGCACCTAATAGCAACGTTTTAAACCCTTTTGAAAATCCATCTAACACAAACGATCCATTTAAAATATCTCCTGCCGGTTCGCTATATAGAGTAATTAATGACACGATTGCTAATACGATGGCAGCAATCGCACCAAGAGCTACATATCTATGGTTCAGCTTAAAAAACAAATCACATATGGAAAGGAGGATGGCGGCGCCGAGAATAATAAATTCTGGCACCATTAGATGCCACGATAAGCTAAGTAACGTATTCATATCCATCCTACTTCACCCCCAATGTTTTCAATGTATTTTGAAGCGGATCCCCTAGTATTTCTGGCATAACTCCAATTGCAATAATACAAAAGATAAGTAGTAAAACAGGGACATACTCCCATCCGTGTATATCAGATTTTGCTTCCCACTCTTTCTTTCCAAATGTCACTTGAAGTGTCGCCCTTAATACATACACAGCGGTTAAAATGATGCCAATCACACCGACTGCAGCAATGACGGGCTCTCCTTGAAATAAACCGAGAAAGGCAAGAAATTCACTAACAAACCCAGACATCCCTGGTAATCCGAGCGATGCCATTCCTCCTGCTAAGAAGAAGCCGCTAAGTACTGGGACACTTTTTGCGAGTCCACCAAGCGCTGTAATGTCTGATGTTCCGAAACGTTGTTCTATAACACCGAGTAAGAAAAACAGCAAGGCTGCAATTAAACCGTGCGATACAACCTGGAATAACGCTCCTTGTGTACCAGGTGCATTAAGTGACGCAAGTCCCATTAACACAATTCCCATATGCGAAATACTAGAGTAAGCCAGTACTTTCCTAAAGTCTGTTTGGATGAGCGCTAAAAAGGCACCGTATAATAAATTAATTACGCCTAATATCGCAATTAGTGTTGCAACATCGTGAAAATATTCCGGGAATAGCCCTTTCCCGAAGCGAATAATACCGTACGCTCCAATCTTCAGCAAAACACCCGCATGAAGCATAACTACAGCTGGATGCGCTTCTATGTGTACATTGACCATCCAGCGGTGCAACGGAAAAACAGGTAGTTTAATTGCAAAAGCAATCATTATGGCAATAAATACACTAAGCTGCAAACTACTTGGGATGACGAGTGCTCCCTCTGCGTTTACGCTTCTTAATATCTCTTTCAGCTCCACAATATTTGTTGTACCTGTTTTCGCGAACAAAATTGAGAAAACAATGAGCAAAATAGCTGAGCCAATACCGTTATATATTAAATAACTATACGCAGCCTTTTCACTCGACAATTTTCCCCACTTTCCAATTAATAAGAACATTGGTGGCAACGTAATTTCAAAGAAGATAAAAAACAACATTAAGTTTTGAGCAGCAAAGACGCCGAGCATTCCTATTTCTAGCATGAGTAACAGCATATAAAATGCTTTTAAATTTCTTTTAATAGAAAAGGCTGCAATTGCTGCAAGCGTTGCTAGAAGAGCCGTCAGTACCATCATGACAAGCGACAAACCATCAATACCGAGCTCGTAATAAATAGAAAACCACCTTTTATCTACCGCTGTAAAATCGCCGAACTTAATCCACTTCATCTTTTCATCGAATAGTGACAAATTCTTTCCAGAAGCATATGTACAAGCGAGGACGATAGCGATTCCAAATGGAAGTGCCGTCCCAAATAAGCCAAGCGCTCGCACTGTACGCAATTCCTTTTTCGGTGTTAATACAAGCAATAAAATTCCTAAAAGCGGGGAAAAAATGAAGAACGTTAACAACAAATCATTCATCGTAAATCCCCTCCCGTATAGAGCAAAATAATGACGAGTACAGCGAGCGAAACCGCCGTTACAGTACCGTACACTTGTACATTCCCGTTTTGAAGTTTCGATCCAAGGTTACTTGTGCCTTTCACTACACTTGCAATTAAAACTGCAATTCCTTCGACTACATACACTTCAAATAAGCGAAGCACATGAGCGATTCCTTTCGTAATAGGGATCACCGTCATGTTGTATAGTTCATCCACATAATATTTTTCTTTCAAAAGATTATAAAGCGATGTTTCCGTACCCCCAGCCCAATTCCTAGAAATTGATTTCTTCCTATATATGAAATATGCAAGAGCGATTCCCGCAAATGAAACGAGTGTCGCAACAATCATAATCCAAACTGGTCCATGCGTTTCTTCAACCTTAAACCCTACATCTTTCGTCAACCAATCTCCGAGAAACGTCCCAAACCATGGTGTATTTATATATCCTGCCACTACTGCGAGAACGCCGAGAACAATCATTGGATACGTCATAACGCGAGGCGATTCATGCACTTCTTCCTTCGTCTTCGTTTCTCCAGTAAAGACAAGAAAGTAAAGGCGGAACATATAAAACGCTGTTAAAAATGCCGCAATTACTGCTAAAGTAAATAAAACGTAATTGCCATTCATCCACGTCGCCGCTAAAATTTCATCTTTGCTGAAAAAACCGGAAAGCAGCGGAACACCGCTAATGGCAAGGGTACCTATTAAAAATAGCGTACCAGTTACTTTCATCTTCTTCTGTAAACCGCCCATTTTATTAATGTTTTGCGTATGCACAGCATGAATTACACTTCCTGCCGCCAAAAATAGTAGTGCTTTAAAAAAAGCATGTGTCGTTAAATGAAATATACCAGCTACATAACCGGCAGAACCTAACGCGAGCATCATATACCCGAGCTGGCTAACTGTAGAATAAGCAAGCACCCTCTTTATATCTGTTTGCACAAGACCGATAGAGGCCGCAAAGATTGCAGTGAAAGCTCCAACGATTGCCACTGTCTGCATCGCCACTGTACTTGCTGAAAATAGAGGGAACATCGTCGCTACTAAATATACGCCAGCTGCGACCATCGTCGCCGCGTGAATAAGTGCCGAAACGGGTGTTGGCCCCTCCATTGCATCTGGCAACCACGTATGAAGCGGGAACTGACCTGATTTCCCCATCGCCCCGATAAAAATTAATATCGCTGTTATTGTAATCATGTAAGGAGGTAGATCCCCTGTATAAATCGCCCTAAATATTGCGTCATATTCAAAACTACCTGCGTACCAAAAAATTAAAATCATCCCGATAAATAAACCAACATCCCCAATACGGGTCATAATAAAAGCCTTTTTTGCAGCAGCCTTCGCTTCTTCTTTAAAGAAATAAAAACCGATAAGTAAAAATGAGCCAAGGCCAACTAATTCCCAAAATATATAAAGTTGTAATAAATTCGTTGATATAACAAGCCCTAACATCGCAAATGTAAAGAGTCCTAAATATGCGTAAAAGGTCGGTAATCGTTCATCACCTTTCATATAACCTTTCGAATACACATGTACAAGTAGACTCACAAGCGTCACGATAAATAACATTAAAGCTCCTAATGCAGTCACTTCAAAGCCGAATGATATATCCACATCTCCAGCTCTAAGCCACACCCACTTATGCTTCACGCTTGCTTCTGAAAACCTTTCTATTAACACAAGTACCGCAAGTATAAAGGAGAGAAAGACGAAAAAAATACTAAGTACGCTGCTTCCTTCTCTAATTTTCTTCCCGAATATAATAAGTAACAAAAACGAAACGAGTGGGAAAAGCGGTATGAGCCATGCATAATCGATCATTGTTTCCTTCCCCCTTTTTCGGTCACAATGTTATCCTTTGAGCGTATCCATTTCATCCACCTGAACTGTCGTACGATTACGATATAAAGCAATTAAAATAGCGAGTCCTACCGCCGCTTCCGCTGCCGCTACAGCCATCGTAAACAGTGAGAAAATTTGACCTGTTAAATTCGGAAATAAGCCTAATTTACTAAACGCCACTAAGTTTAAATTGGCAGCATTCAGCATTAATTCGATACAAACTAATACGATTACTGTATTCCGCTTTGTTAAAGCTCCAAATAGACCGATGCAAAACAAAATAATCGCAAGTGTTAAATATGCAGAAGCTGGAACGCTACTCATTGGAATCCTCCTCTTTCTCGTCCTTTTTCGCAAGTATAATTGCGCCAACGAGTGCTACAAGTAAAATAACTGAAGTTAGTTCAAATGGAATAATATATTTTGAATAGAGAAGCGTACCGATTTGAAGTGTGTTGTTTTCATGGAGAGGTAAACTTCCTTGTGTGCTTTCATTTGCAAAATCAACATTATTAACAGCGAAATACATAACCGCTCCAAATGCTACAACTGCAAAGAAGATAATCCATTTTCGAAGAGTAAGACGCGATTCATTTTCCGCGTTATGTTTCGTTAACATAATGCCGAAAATCATAATAATTGTGATTGCACCGGAGTAAAGTAAAATTTGTGCAACGCCTATAAATTCGGCTGACAAAAGAAAATACAAACCTGCAATGCTGAGAAATGTCAGAACGAGAGCTAGCATCATGTGCATAACTTTCGTTAAGTTCAACATAAGAACACCGCCGATAATTGCAGACAAGGATAGTATAAAGAATGCTACAAACTCGCCATTCATGCCTTATTCTCCTTCCTGACGTTTTCGTCGTTTTCGTCAAGCCACTGCAAATTTTTAAATAAGTCATCACGTGAATATTCCGCGAGTTCAAAGTTATTTGTCATGACAATTGCCTCTGTCGGACAAACTTCTGTACATAAATCACAAAGAATACAAATTTCAAAATTAATATCATACGTGTCGATAATTTTTCCTTTTTTCGTAGGATCCGGATGTTTCTTTCCTGTTAACTGAATACAGTCTGTCGGACAAATGTTAGAGCACTGATTACAAACAATACATTTCTCCGGATAAAATTTTTGAATCCCCCGAAAACGGTCTGGCAACGGCAACGGTTGATTTGGATAATCATACGTTACCTTCTTCTTGCTCAAATTACTTAATGTATATTTTAACCCTTTAAATAGTCCTTTCATCTCTTACTGGCACCCCCCTCATAGATTAGAAGAATAACTCCTTAATCAATGCCGTTAAGAAAATATTTGCAAGTGCAATCGGCAATAATACTTTCCATCCAAACTCCATTAACTGGTCACCTCTTATACGCGGGAACGTAACGCGGAACCAAATTAATAGAAAGACTACACTGCTAAATTTCAAAGCAAACCATACGGCACCTGGGATAAATCCAAGAAACATGACTGGATTCCATCCGCCTAAAAAGAGCACTGTAATTAACGATGCCATCCCGAAGAAATATACGTACTCTGAAAGCATGAAAAACGCCCAGCGAAAACCGGAGTATTCCGTATGATATCCAGAAACAAGTTCTGACTCCGCTTCCGGCAAATCGAATGGCGTCCTATTTAATTCTGCAACTGCTGCGATTAAGAAAACGACGAAGCCAATTGGCTGTACGAAAATGTACCAAACCTTCTCCTGCGCCGCTACAATCTCATTTAAATTCAGACTACCAGCTAGCAAAACGATACCAATTACACTCATTACGAGCGGAATCTCATAAGAAATCATTTGCGCCGCCGCACGCATCCCTCCTAAAAGGGAATATTTATTATTCGATGCCCATCCCCCAGTTACAACACCTATCGTCGTAATACCGGAAACAGCAATATAATAAAGTAGCCCGACTCCAATATCTGCAAATTGAAATTTATCAGTGAACGGGATAACCGCAAGCACCATAAATGCTGGTGCAAATGCAATGACAGGCGCTAATATAAACAGCGGTTTATCTGCTGCTTTCGGAATACTATCTTCTTTCAATAATAGTTTTAAAACATCAGCTACCGTTTGCAGTAAACCGAATCGGCCTCCAACCTGGTTTGGTCCAATCCGCCCTTGCATAAATCCCATCACTTTCCGTTCTGCCAAGATTCCATATGTAACGAAGCCAAGGACTGCAAATAGTAGAAGTACCGCTAATCCGAAAAAAATGAAGAAATTCGTCCAGCTTGAAGGTGATTGTAAGAGCGTCTCAATCATTAGCCATCAACCTCCCCAAGTACAATATCAACTCCACCTAAAATCGTAATTAAATTAGCGATGTTTTCACCTTTCAATAACTTCGGTAAAATTTGCAAGTTATAAAAAGATGGCCTACGAAACTTCAAACGGTACGGCTCTTTCTTTCCGTCACTTGCGATATAACAACCAATCTCTCCGCGCGGCGATTCGATACGTACGAACGCTTCTCCCTTAGGTGCCTTAATAATTTTCGGTACTTTTGCCAGCACAGCTCCATCTTTCGGGAACTGCTGAACCGCTTGCTCAACAATCTTTAAAGACTCCTCGATTTCTTGCATTCGGCAAACGTAGCGATCCCAAGCATCTCCCACGCTTCCAACAGGAATATCAAAATCAAAACGATCATAAATCGAATACGGCTCATCTTTGCGAAGATCCCAGTTTACTCCAGTGCACCGCAAATTTGCTCCGCTTAAAGAATACGAGATCGCTTCTTCCGCGCTATATATACCAACGCCTTTCACACGATTTAAGAAAATCTCATTACCGCTAACAAGATCATGATAACCTGCTAATTGCTCCCTCATATACGGAACAAACTCTTCCACCTTTTCAATCCAACCATCTGGCGCATCCCACTTCACACCACCAACTCTCATATAATTAAAAGTAAGCCGTGCCCCGCATAATTCATTTAATAAATTTATAATCATCTCTCGTTCACGAAACGCGTACAAAAACGGGCTGACCGCTCCTATATCAAGAAGATTCGTCCCCCACCAAACGAGATGACTCGCAATTCTTCCTAACTCCATCGCAAGTACTCGCAAGTATTCGGCACGCTCCGGAATTTCAAGCCCCATCATCGTCTCCACAGCATGGCAAATGACGTAATTATTCGTCATGGCTGATAAATAGTCCATTCGATCTGTATAAGGGATAATTTGCGTATACTGTAAGCTCTCAGCGATCTTTTCGGTCCCGCGATGCAAATATCCAATAACAGGTGTAGCTTCTTTAATAATTTCCCCGTCAATCTTAATTACGAGCCTGAACACACCATGTGTACTCGGATGCTGAGGTCCTACATTCAAAAGCATCTCTTCCGTGCGGATCATAGCTACACCTCCACATCATACGGTTCATAGTCTTTTCTAAGCGGATATCCTACCCAATCATCTGGCATTAAAATACGCGTTAAATTCGGATGCCCTTTAAATACAATGCCGAGCAAATCGTATGCTTCTCGCTCCGGCCAGTCAGCTCCTTTCCAAAGCGCTGTCACAGATTCGACTTGCGGCGCTTCCCGGTCTAGCTTTACCTTCACCGCTACCGATTGTTTCTTGCCATATGAAAACAAATGAACATACACTTCCATATGTGTCACAAAATCCGTCGCATGTAGCTCTGACATATAATCAAAAGCAAGTCCCTCATGGAATCGCAGTGACTCCATCACTTCATAATACTTTTCGGGATCCACCACAAGAGTTGGCACATCCTTTGACAGTTTATTAATGTAGGAATCTACTAATGCACCCTCTCCTAACTTCTCCCTAATAGCCTCAACATACTGATTTAAATACGGCTGATTTACGGACGGTTCTTCCTGCTTCGGGTCATCCTCTTTCTTACCTTCAGCTCCCTTTTTCTTCGCTCTTGCAGCCGCTGCTGCTTTCGCTTTTGCCGCTGCAATTGCCTTTGCCTTTTCATCTCCCGAATCCCCATCACCTTGCGAGGCTTTCTGCTTCGCCAATGCTGCCGCTTTCGCCTTGGCCGCCGCCACCGCTTTTGCCTTGGCTTTCGCTTTTTCTTCTTCCGTTACTTCTTCGGTTCCTTCTCTTTTCTGCTTCGCTAACGCTGCCGCTTTTGCTTTTGCGGCTGCTGCTGCCTTCGCCTTGGCTTTCGCTTTTTCTTCTTCCGTTACTTCTTCGGTTCCTTCTCTTTTCTGTTTCGCTAATGCTGCCGCTTTTGCTTTTGCGGCTGCTGCTGCCTTCGCCTTGGCTTTCGCTTTTTCTTCTTCCGTTACTTCTTCTGTCCCTTCTCTTTTCTGCTTTGCTAATGCTGCCGCTTTTGCTTTTGCGGCTGCTGCTGCACGTCGTTTTGCTTCTTCTATAGTAATATCATCATTTTTTGGTAGCGCTTTCTCTTTTTCTTGATCTTCCTCCTCAAGTTCACTTATTTCCGCCTCGTGTTTCGCTACAAGGCGTTTTCTCGCTTCTTCTTTCGCACGCCTAGCTGCTTCTTTTTTTAGATCCTCTAAATCTTTATTTGGATTACTCATTTATTCGTCACCTGCTTTCCGGTCTTTGCCTCGTAACGAATTTTCTCTTTTAATTTATTAATTCCATAGATTAAAGCAGCTGGATTTGGGGGACAACCAGGAATATACACATCAACTGGTACGATTTGGTCTACACCTTTCACAACAGCATATGAATTTACATACGGACCACCTGCTGTCGCACAAGATCCCATCGCAATAACCCATTTCGGTTCGGGCATTTGATCATATAAACGCCGAACAATAGGAGCCATCTTCTTCGTTACTGTTCCCGATACAATCATGACGTCCGATTGCCTTGGTGAAGTTCGAAAAAATGACCCAAATCGATCTAAATCGTAATGTGATGAGCCTACCCCCATCATTTCAATTGCACAGCATGCCAGTCCGAATGTCATCGGCCATAAAGAGTTGCTCCTCGCCCATCCTTTCAACTGTTCCAATGTAGAAAAAAAGATATTTCGTTCTAATTCTGCTCGCTCATTTGGATGTAATTCCTCAAAATTTATAACCATTGTAACACCTTCTTTTTCCAAGCATACGCTAATCCAACTAGCAACATTACAACAAAGATGAGCATTTCAATTAATGCAAATAAACCTAGCTTGTCATACGCAACAGCCCAAGGATATAAAAATAAAGTTTCTACATCAAAGATCACAAACAATAAAGCGAAAATATAATAACGAGCATGAAACCGAATATTTGCATCATGAAAAGGCTCAATTCCACTCTCATACGTCGTCGCCTTTGCTGCACTTGGTTTATTTGGGCGCAGCATCCTTCCTAATGTAAGAGCCACTACCGGCAGCAATATACCTAATAGCAAGAAAATCAAAACGATCATATAACTATTTTCATATACACTTGCCATTGTGAAACCCTCCCCCCTAAATTAAGAACAAGTTCACATAGTAAACAATATGTCCTAGTTGCAGTAATTATTATTTTTAAATTTTTCTAAATAATGCAACTATTCTAATCATTATAGCAAACTTCAAATTCCTATGTCGATATGTTGGGAGACAGAAACAAGAATTATTAAAATCTATCTTTACAACTTGCTATAATTGTGCAAAATAAATATAAAACTTATATATGCTTTTCAAGAAACCGTAGGTGATATAAATGAAAAAACAAACACATGTAAGTATTCTTATAAGCATTGTATTGCTGTCTATAACGCTTCACTATGTAGCAATGCCTTTTGTATATGAATACTCATTTCCTTTTCAGCTATTAATCGGAACGAGCACCCTATTAATTGATATTATCGCTTGTAGTTATATACTTTATTTTTCAAACATGAAAGAAGGGCTATCTCGTTTATTTTGGATCATATTATCTGTTGGAGCTCTCTCTTATTTTATCGGTGATATAGTCGTTGCCTATCAGCGTTTAATTGTAAAGGACTTCTATACGTTCGTTGATCCATCTGACTTTTTTTACTTACTTTTTTTAGTTAGCTTTACGTTTGCCTTTCTATACGAAATCATTTATAACCGAGATTTATTAGAAAAACTTTTTATGCTATGTGATATTTGTATTATCGTTACAGCCCAATTTACTTTAAGTTACTACTTACTTATTGAACGAACTATTCATATCTTTACAACATCCTATATCGACATATTTGTTCAACTTACCTATCCAATGGCTGATTTACTCTTTCTCTTAATAGGAATCAACCTTTTATTCAAACCACTATCCTTATTACCTAAAAAGGTCGGTGCACTTCTTGGCAGTGCTTTAATTTTATATGCTACTACAGATGCGATTTATGCTTATATAAAATACTTCATACCAGAGTATTCTATGTTTACAGTTACGCCTTTCTATCAAGTAACCTTAGTACTAGTAGCAATCGCCTGTATTCTCCATACAAAAAAGCCTGAAAAACAAGAACAAGTACTACTAACACCTAAAATTGGCGAATCAATCCGATTATCATTACCGTATATTTCTGTATTAATGCTTATTGTTTTTATATTAGTTGAATACGTTTTTGCGCCTATTATAGTAATCGGACTTATAATAACTTTTTCTTTCGTTCTCATACGTCATAGTTTAGTTCGAAAACAAAATAAAATATTATTGATCGCTCAAATGCAATTCAACTCAGAACTCGAGAAACAAATTAAACTACGTACAGAAGATTTAGTAGAACAGAAAAATGAACTCTATCATAATCAACAAATGTTTAAATCTTTATACGAGCATCATCCAGATCCAATTTTCACATTAGATTTGTACGGTAATTTTCTCAAAGTAAATAACGCTGGTACTACTTTACTCGGTTATCAAACGAATGAATTATTAAACCAGCCTTACTATTCACTCATATACGAAGAAGATTTAGAAGAAATGATTAACGCCTTTCATCGCGTGAAAAAGGGATATTCGATTTCTTTAGAAATACGGGCTTACCATAAAAACAGAGATATTTACTACTTGCACGTTACCGCCGTACCGATCTTTTTAAAGGAGAAAATTTCTGGGGTTTATTTAATGATTAAAGATATTACGGAAAGCAAACAACAACAAGAACAAATCAACTTCCTAGCATACCATGATACTTTAACAGAGCTTGCAAATCGTCGTGCATTTCATCAACATTTAGAACAGGCAATTGCGCGAGCAAAAATATCGAAAAAGCCTTTTGCTGTTATGTTTCTCGACCTAGACCGTTTTAAAGTTATTAATGATACCCTCGGTCATCGAGTAGGAGACTTATTGCTCATCGCAGTAGCAAAAAGGCTCGAAAGAATAGCAACATCAAATATGAAACTCGCGCGGCTAGCTGGGGATGAGTTCACAATCCTTATCGAGAATTACAAAAAAAAGCCAGATGTCCAAAAAATAGCTGATAGGATTGTAGCGGCCATGAATGAGCCATTTGAAATCGAAAATCAACATTTACAAATCTCACCGAGCATCGGAATTGCAATATACCCTGAAGCAGGTGAAGATGCGCTATCCATTTTGCAGCATGCTGATATGGCCATGTACGAAGCAAAGAATAAAGGAAAAAACGGTAGCTCTCTTTACACGAAAGAACTATATAAAAAAATGGAACGAAAAGCTCGAATTGAAAAAGATTTGCCAATCGCTTTAGTAAACAAAGAATTTTATCTCGTTTATCAACCACAAATTGATACGACAACAAATAAAATTATCGGTGCTGAAGCTTTAATACGATGGAAACACCCGCTATTAGGTGACATTTCACCATGTGAGTTTATTCCAATTGTAGAAGAGACGCCACAAGTAGTCCCACTTGGACATTGGGTATTACAAGAAGCTTGTCTTCAATTAAAAATATGGCATACCTTTGGCTACCAAAATTTAAAAATAAGTGTTAATTTATCCGCAAAAGAATTCCGGCAAGATCAATTAATCGAAAACATTTCACAAATATTAAACGACGTGCAAGTCGACCCAAAATATGTAACCCTTGAGTTAACAGAAAGAATTGCAATGATTGACGAGAAAGAAACGTTATTGAGACTGAAGCAATTAAAAGAGTACGGTATCCAAACTTCCATTGATGACTTCGGTACTGGGTATTCTTCTCTTGCTTATTTATCAATTTTTCCAATCGACACATTAAAAGTACCGAGAGAATTTACACAATTAGCTGATCATCGTCCTGAAGAACGAGCCATCGTTTCTACAATACTTTCCCTCGCAAATACTTTAAATCTTTCAGTCGTTGCCGAAGGAATTGAAACCGAAAAACAGCTTAAGTTTCTGCAAAAACATAACTGTAAATATATGCAAGGTTACTATTTCAGTAAACCACTTACTAGTAATCAATTTATAAAATTTCTACAAAAAACCCCCAGTATGAACAAATAATTCATACTGGGGGTTTTATAGTGCTAAATTTTTTTCTCATAATATTCTTCTGCAATCTCTTCGTAAAAAGCTGCAGATGTCGTATAGAAATATGGAATTAACCATAAGAATCCAATCCCTAACGTAATACAACTTAATATAAACCAGCCAATAAAACTTAAACATAAAATGAAATACTCCATCTTATGTCCATCCATCATACGACGACTTTCTGTAATAGCTTGGTTCAGTGAATACTCAGGATGATCGTTTATAATAAAGTATGTCATCGCATAAGAAAATGATTTAATAATACCTGGAATAATGAACAATAACGTCCATAAGAAAAGATAAAGATTTACTAATAAATATAATAAAAATGATTTTAGAAATCTCTTTCCCTCTGAAAACCAAATGAATACATTACCAATACTAGCTTGCTTTTCACGAAGGATATTTAAACCAAGGTAATATCCACCTAAAGTTAACGGTCCAGTTACAAAAAATGAAAGAATATTCGTTGAAAGTGAACCATTTGTTTTTTGCCAACCGAAAATTAAAGAAAATCCCCAATCAACACTAAAACTAAAAGCCGTGATAAGAATTGAAATGAGTAGTGTAGCTCCAACAGCTAATCCCCATTTCCCTTCTAATGAATCTAGTGCTTCTCCTTTTAAATCACTAATCATGCGTAGCCTCGCCTCCTATACACAATAATTCTATTAGTATAGCATGTTCCTATTGAAATTCACCTTTTGAAATGTAGCGATAAAAGTGTGCTGTCGTCGTACTCATATACGGACTAAGCCAAAGAAATCCTATTCCAAAAGTAAGCAGCGCTAAAATAGCCCATCCTATGAAGCTCAGCCATAAAAGAAACAAATCTAACTTATGACCCTTCATAAGATTCTTACTTTCCTTCATCGCCTGCGAAACACTATATTCTGGATTTTCAATCATCACATAGTACGTCAGTGCATAAGAAAAATACATCACAATCATACCAACAATTGAAATTGCTAATAGTACGAAGAAAGCTATTGCAAATGACGTATTCCCTTCTTCACCTAACAATGCAAATAAGCCTATTAACAGCATCGGAATCCATGTACCTGTATATAACAAAATCGCAAGCATTGCCCACATTGTTTTCATCATTCTTTTAAAGCCACGAAATCCTTCGAATAAGTAATCTACTTTAGCATCTTCTCGTTTACTAATCTGTAAAAATACATTTGTATAACCATATGACGTAATCCCATACGATGCGTTACTCAAAATTATCATAATGCAATAAAAAATTCCAAAGGTAATACCTGCTCCAATTGACATCGTTTCCTCTTCAAATGATCCAGTTAAGCTTACAACTGAGAGAAATATAATAATTCCTGGAATTAATAGTATAAGCATTGCAGCCAGCGAAACAACATAACTTAAAATAAAATATAAAATTGTTGATCCAACACCTAGTCCCCATTTTCCCTTTAAAGAGTACAATGCTTCTCGCTTCATTTCACCAATCATTGATCCATCCCCTTTATGAAATATAAATTGTTGTACACTTCTACTTATACAAGCATCAATATAATTATACCAGTTTTGTAAAATTATCCATAAAATACACAAAAAAAAATCCGTAAAGGCAAAGCCCTTACGGATTTTTTTACTTCATATCGGAAACGTTCAAACGGTTCACAGCACGTTGTAATGCCATTTCTGCACGTTTAAAGTCAACATGTGCTTGTTTATCTTGCAGACGTTGCTCAGCGCGACGCTTCGCTTCATTTGCACGATGGATATCGATATGGTTTGCTTCTTCAGCAGATGATGATAATACAGTCACTTTATCTGGACGAACTTCGATAAAACCACCGCTTACTGCTACATAATCAGTGTGTCCACCATTTTTCAGACGAACTGCACTAATTTTTAATGGTGCAACAGTTGGAATGTGACCTGGTAAGATCCCCATTTCCCCACTCTCTGCTTTTACACTTACCATTTCTACTTCTTTTTCGTAAACCGGTCCATCAGGAGTTACAATACTGACTGGAAATGTCTTCATACTTCGTCCCTCCTAAGGCCTTACGCCATCATTTTCTTCGCGTTTTCAATAACTTCTTCAATGCCACCTACTAAGCGGAATGCATCTTCTGGAAGGTCATCATATTTTCCTTCTAGAATTTCTTTGAAACCACTAACTGTATTTTTTACAGGTACGTAAGAACCTTTTTGACCTGTAAACTGCTCAGCTACGTGGAAGTTTTGAGATAAGAAGAATTGAATACGACGAGCACGATGTACAACTAACTTATCTTCTTCAGATAACTCATCCATACCTAAGATAGCGATGATATCTTGAAGCTCTTTATAACGTTGTAAAGTTTGCTGTACCTGACGAGCTACTTCATAATGCTCTTCTCCTACGATTTCTGGAGAAAGTGCACGAGATGTAGATGCTAATGGATCTACGGCTGGGTAAATACCCATTTGCGTTAAACGACGCTCTAAGTTTGTTGTTGCATCTAAGTGAGCGAACGTTGTAGCTGGTGCTGGGTCAGTATAGTCATCGGCTGGTACATATACCGCTTGGATAGACGTGATAGACCCTTTATTTGTAGATGTAATACGCTCTTGTAATTGACCCATTTCTGTTGCAAGTGTTGGTTGGTAACCTACCGCAGATGGCATACGACCAAGAAGGGCAGATACTTCAGAACCCGCTTGCGTGAAACGGAAGATGTTATCGATGAACAGAAGTACGTCTTGTCCTTGCTCATCACGGAAATGCTCAGCCATTGTTAAACCTGTTAATGCAACACGTTGACGTGCTCCAGGTGGCTCGTTCATTTGTCCGAATACCATCGCAGTTTTCTTGATTACGCCAGAATCGCTCATTTCGTGGTATAAGTCATTACCCTCACGAGTACGCTCACCTACACCAGCGAATACAGAGATACCACCGTGCTCTTGTGCGATGTTATTGATTAACTCCTGAATTAATACTGTTTTACCTACGCCGGCACCACCGAATAGACCGATCTTACCACCCTTAATGTAAGGAGCAAGTAAGTCTACTACTTTAATACCAGTTTCAAGAATTTCTACTTTAGTAGATAATTCTTCGAATGCAGGTGCTTGACGGTGAATTGGATCACGGTGTACATCCGCAGGAAGTTCACCATCTAAGTCAATTGCATCACCTAATACGTTGAATACACGTCCAAGTGTTGCATCACCAACTGGTACAGAGATTGCTTTACCAGTATCTTCTACTTCTGTGCCACGAACAAGTCCATCTGTGGAAGACATCGCAACTGTACGAACTGTATCATCACCTAAATGAAGTGCAACTTCAAATGTTAAGTTCATGCTTCCGTTTTCGTTGCTTTGTTTTACCGTAAGGGCATTGTAGATTTCTGGTAGCTTTCCGCCATCAAACTTAACGTCTACAACCGGACCCATGATTTGCGTAACGCGCCCTTTATTCATCGGGTTCCCTCCTAGCTTTCTTTTAATTAGCTACCTCTATCAGAGAGGTTAGCTTTTAATTTTTTATTAGTTTAGCTTACGCGACTCTCCTGAAAGAGCCGCTTCCGCTTTTTATTGAATCCAGCTCCAGCGGTTAGAATGTTCGGTGGCTTCGCTTTTTCCTACGAGGCACAAATCGCCTCTACATCAAAAGGCTCCATCCCCCTCTCATTCTGAACGAACCGCTTCCGCTTTTTAATACTATTCTAACGCTGCTGCTCCACCAACGATTTCCGTAATTTCTTGCGTAATCGCTGCCTGACGCGCACGGTTGAATGAAAGTGTAAGTGAATCGATAACTTCCATTGCGTTGTCTGTAGCACTCTTCATTGCTGTCATACGCGCTGCGTGCTCACTTGCTTTACCGTCTAGTAATGCACCGTACACTAAGCTTTCTGCGTATTGTGGCAATAGTACTTTTAAAATTTCTTCTTCAGAAGGTTCGAATTCATAAGCTGTCGTCGGTTTGTCAGACGCCACATCAGTAAGCGGTAAAATTTTATTTTCCGTTACCTCTTGTGAAATTTTACTTACGTAATGGTTGTAGTAAATGTACAGCTCATCATAAGCACCATCTGCGAACATCGCAATTGCTCGAGAAGCAAGGTCTTTAATATCAGTAAATGATGGGTGGTCAGATAATCCAACTACTTCATCAATAATGTTAAAGCCGCGACGTTTTAAATAATCACGTCCTAGTCGTCCAAGCACAATAATAGAATATTGGTTTGAATCCATATTATGACGTTCACGAATTACGTTACTTACTGTACGTAATACGTTACTGTTATAACCACCTGCTAGTCCGCGATCAGACGTAATAACGATGTATCCTGTACGCTTTACAGGACGCGCATTTAGCATTGGATGATTAATCCCTTTGCTTCCTTGCGCAATGCTCGCTACTACTTCTTGAATCTTTTCCATATACGGAACGAAAGATTTAGCATTTTGCTCTGCACGGTTTAACTTAGATGCAGATACCATCTCCATCGCTTTCGTAATTTGACTCGTTTTCTTTGTCGAGTTAATCTTCGCTTTTATATCGCGTAAAGATGCCACAGGTTTTCACCACCTTTTTTCCGGAAGTTGGCACGATTAGTAAGAATCCTCTTCCTAATCTACGTTGCAAGATATTCTTGCTCATGATTGAAGGAAAAGAATAGGTGCACCTACTCTTTTCCTTTACATGACCTTTAGCAATCTCAGAGCCCGAGATGCCTTTTATATATACTATCTAGCTCCAGCGGCTTGAATGAGCCGCTTCCGCTTTTATTATTCAGAAGCTACGAATACTTTTTTAAATCCATTGATTGCTGCTGCAAATTTGTCGTCATCCGTAAGTTTCTTAGTTGTGCGGATTTCTTCTAATAAGTCAGTCGCATTAGAATCTAACCAAGCATGGAATTCTTCTTCAAAACGAGTGATATCTACTACTGGGATATCATCTAGGAATCCACGTGTTAAAGCGTAAAGAATGATAACTTGTTTCTCTACACGTAACGGTTTGTGTAATCCTTGTTTTAATACCTCAACAGTACGAGCACCACGGTTTAATTTCGCTTGAGTTGCTTTATCAAGGTCAGAACCGAACTGAGCGAACGCTTCTAACTCACGGTAAGATGCAAGGTCAAGACGAAGTGTACCTGATACTTTACTCATTGCTTTAATCTGAGCAGATCCACCTACACGAGATACAGAAGTACCCGCATCGATCGCTGGACGTACGCCAGAGAAGAATAGGTCAGATTGTAAGAAGATTTGTCCATCCGTAATAGAAATTACGTTTGTTGGGATGTATGCTGATACGTCCCCTGCTTGTGTTTCGATGAAAGGTAGTGCAGTTAAAGAACCGCCGCCTTTTGCATCACTTAATTTTGCTGCACGCTCTAATAAGCGAGAATGTAAGTAGAATACATCCCCTGGGTAAGCTTCACGACCTGGAGGACGACGTAATAGTAATGACAGCTCACGGTAAGCCGCTGCTTGTTTTGATAAGTCATCATATACTACTAATACGTGTTTACCATTGTACATGAACTCTTCACCCATTGTTACACCAGCATAAGGAGCTAGGTATAGTAATGGAGCTGGTTGAGAAGCAGATGCAGTTACAACGATTGTGTATTCTAATGCACCGTGCTTACGTAGTGTTTCTACTACGTTACGTACAGTTGATTCTTTTTGTCCAATTGCTACGTAGATACAAATCATGTCTTCATCTTTTTGGTTAATGATTGTATCAAGTGCAACTGCTGTTTTACCAGTTTGACGGTCACCAATGATTAACTCACGTTGACCACGGCCAATTGGTACAAGAGCATCGATCGCTTTAATACCTGTTTGAAGTGGCTCATGAACAGATTTACGATCCATTACACCTGGTGCTGGACTTTCGATTGGACGAGTGTTTGTTGTATTGATTGGGCCTAAACCATCAACTGGTTGACCTAATGGGTTTACAACACGACCAATTAGTTCTTTTCCTACTGGTACTTGCATGATGCGACCAGTACGACGAACTTCGTCACCTTCACGGATTTCTGTGTAAGGTCCTAAAATGATAATACCTACGTTGTTTTCCTCTAAGTTTTGTGCTAGTCCCATAACGCCGTTAGAGAACTCTACAAGTTCACCAGCCATAACGTTATCAAGACCATGAGCACGCGCGATACCGTCACCAACTTGGATAACTGTACCAACATCACTAACTTCGATTTCAGACTGATAGTTCTCGATTTGTTGCTTTATCAGTGCGCTAATTTCTTCAGCTCTGATGCTCATGTGCTTCACCCCTATCTATTCTTCATTAATTCACGCTGAATACGTGCTAATTTTCCTTGTAAACTTCCGTCATAAATGCGATTTCCAATACGTACTTTAATTCCGCCTAGTAAATCTTCATCTACAACATTTTTCACGCGAATTGCATCTTTTCCCGTTCTCTTTGCAAATGCTTCAGCAATGTTAAGCTTCTCTTCTTCTGATAGAAGACGAGTAGAATATACAGTTGCATCCGCTACGTTACGTTCTTCATTAGCAAGAACAACATATTCATCTGCAATTTCAGGTAAGATATCAATGCGTTTGTTATCAATTAAAATATATAACGTATTTAAAATAGATTCAGAAACAGATCCGAATACGTTTGCAAGAAACGTTTTCTTTTGTTCCTTTGAAATGTTCGGTTGCGTTAAAAAGCTATGTAGTTCTCCGTTCTTTACATAAACGTTTTGTACAAGGCGTAATTCCTCTTCAAACATTTCTAATACGTGTTTTTCTTTTGCAATTTTAAAAAGAGCGACAGCATAACGTTTTGCTACAATCCCATTGCTCATCGCGCTTCTCCTACTTCTTTAATATAATCGCGAATTAACTTCACTTGATCTTCTTCTTTTAATTCTTTTTCAATTACTTTAGAAGCAATTTGAACAGATAAAGAAGCGACTTGTTCTTGTAAAGCAGCAATTGCTTGCTCTTTTTCGCGTTGAATTTCTTGTACAGCAGATGCTTTAATTGATTCTGCTTCTTCTTTCGCAGCAGCAACAATAACATCCTTTTGATCTACAGCTTGCTTTTTCGCTCTTTCGATTAACTCTTGTGCTTCAACACGCGATTGTTTTAACATCTCACGTTGTTCTTCTACTAATTTCTTCGCTTCAGCATTATTTCTTTCTGCAGCGTCGATTTCATTAGCAACGTGCTCTTCACGTTCTTTCATAATTCCCATTAAAGGACCCCACGCAAATTTGCGTAGCATTACTAATAGAAGTAAGAAAATGAACAATGTATAAGCAATCGTTCCAAATGGAATGGAAGCTCCTAATAATAAAGTTGGCACAAGGATTCACTCCCTTCAAAATATCTAAATTGATCATATGAAAAAAAAAGACATACGTTTCGTTCATAAAGCAATGGCGAAGAAAGTTCGGAAAAACACTCTTCGCCATCTATGTAAGGGGAGTCTCCCTTATTTGTTCATTACGATGAATGCAATAACTACACCGATGATTGGAAGTGCCTCAACTAAAGCAACCCCGATGAACATAATTGTTTGAAGTGCGCCTTTTAATTCTGGTTGACGAGCAACACCTTCGATTGTACGTGATACGATAAGACCGTTACCAATACCTGCACCTAATGCTGATAAACCAATTGCAATTGCAGCTGCGATTACACCTAAACTCATTTAATTTGTCCTCCTTTGTATTATAAAAAAATAAATTTTTTCTTACTTAAATTATATTAATGGTCATGGCTTACTTTATGAGCCATATAAACCATCGTTAACATAACGAAAATAAATGCTTGGATTGATCCAACGAATACACTGAATCCCATCCATGCTAACATTGGTACAAGCGCACCTAATGCCCCAAGGACTGATGCTCCGCCCAACTTAGCAAGTAATCCTAATAAGATCTCACCTGCATAAATGTTACCAAATAAACGAAGACCTAACGTTAATGTGTTAGCAAACTCCTCAATAACCTTTAATGGGAATAAGAATTTCATAGGTTGGAAATAACCTTTTACGTACTCTTTCGTACCCTTCATCTTAATTCCATAATAATGGGTGAGGGTAACTACCATCACGGCTAATGTTAATGTAACTGCTGGATCAGACGTTGGTGATCTCCACCATGCAATATGTTCGCCAGCTTCAGTTGCTGAATACATGAATGGTAAACCAAGGAAGTTCGATACGATGATAAACATGATAAGCGTAACGCCAAGCGTTAAGAAACGTCCACCTGTTTTCCAGTCCATCGTACTATTGATAATCCCTTTCACGAAGTCAAACACCCATTCCATGAAGTTTTGCATCCCGGTTGGGCGAAGAGCTAAGCTGCGAGTTCCGATAACAGCGATTAAGAAAACAATAACTGCTGCTACAGTAACCATCATAACTGATGACAAATCGAACGTTAAACCTAGAAATTCAACTAATTTACCGTGTTCCACTAGTAATTCACCTCTCTTCCCTGCTCTTATACTCTAAATAAAGAAAATCTATGATCATGACAAGGTATCCTGTCAGCAATCCTACACCTAGGCCCCACATCGCGATTAACTCTTGATATTTGGCTGCAAATAAAATTAATAACCCAATCGTGGCGAATCTTGAATATGTACTTACCGCTGTTGCCTTGAACTTCACGTTTTCTCCATTTGTTACGCGATCTAGCAGCTTGTCTGTTCTACGTGCAATGATGCGCAAACTAAGAAAACTGAAAATCGTACCGATAATCAGTCCAAGAAATACATCCTTGTAAGAGGTAAATCCCCATCCTAGCACTAGAAGCGCAAGCAAGTAGTACATATATTTCTTTTGTCTTTGGACAAGTCCATGTACGTCTATCATCATTGCTCTCCCGAATAGTAATGTCGAATGAGTCGAATCATTGCGTATACCCCTGTTCCTAGTCCGAGTAATAACCCTATAATAAGAAACAACGGAAACGTTCCAACCTTATTATCAATCCACTGCCCACCAAAGATTCCAACAAGAATAGAACCGACTAATTGAGCAAGAATACCTGACATTAAAGCATAAGCTTTTATATGGCTGCGATCGTTTTTTTGCAAGGATTCATCCCTCCAATATGTAACCCTCATTCACGATGTGTTAATAATAACTCATTTTTTTGCATAAATCCTATACAAAACAAAAAGTTTACATTTTCGTCACGGAATAGATGTAATTTTGTCACTGAAAGCCCTACCATCTATCCCCGTTGTTAGCATACAATAGGGTATTAACAGTGTCAACGAGAAATCGTAAAAAATCTAAAAATTTGAGTATTAGGCATTTCCTCCCAAAAATGAAAACGTTCCCCTTCTAAATACTGGTTACATATATGCAATTTCTAACAGTTTTCTCTTTATAATAGAAGGAAATGTTCACAAGTTTGTCACTATTATATTTTCGAGATATAACGCTTTTCTTCCATAATATAGTGTTCCTCAGACGTAAGACTTCTATATTATATGTGAGGTGTATGCAACTTATGTTGTATATACGATGTATATTTATCCTCTCCCCCTCCCCTACTTGCTTACAGCAAAAAGACGAGCTGGGGAATCTCCCCTGCTCGTCAGTTGTCTTACTTCGTTCCGAATAAACGGTCACCAGCATCACCAAGACCTGGTACTACATATCCGTGGTCATTTAATTTCTCATCTAATGCTGCTACATAAATATCAACATCAGGATGTTCTTCTTGTACTACTTTTACCCCTTCTGGAGCTGCAACGATACACATTAATTTAATTTGTTTCGCACCGCGCTTTTTCAGAGAGTTAATTGCTTCAGCCGCAGAACCACCTGTTGCTAGCATCGGATCTAGTACGATAAAGTCACGCTCTTCTACATCCGTTGGAAGTTTCACATAGTATTCTACCGGTTGCAATGTTTTAGGGTCACGGTATAAACCAACGTGTCCTACTTTTGCTGCTGGAATTAATTTCAGAATTCCATCAACCATTCCTAAACCTGCACGTAAAATCGGAATTAAACCAAGTTTTTTACCAGCGATCACTTTTGTTGTCGCTTTGCTTACAGGTGTTTCAATTTCAATGTCCTTAAGTGGAAGGTCGCGAGTAATTTCGAAAGCCATTAAGCTTGCTACTTCGTCCACTAATTCACGAAAATCTTTCGTACCTGTATTCTTATCGCGAATATATGTAATCTTATGTTGAATTAACGGGTGATCAAATACATACAGTTTTCCCATGTGAATCTCTCCTTTAGATGATATTCATGCGTTTGCACGCTTTTTTACACTATTTACGATTGTAAAGAAAACGCTACTAATATTCAAGGGCAAATTTGGCAAAATCATGATTTTACAATGAATCTATCTAGTATCTTTACCAATTATGGGAGCTGTATCCTTCATTATATCGCCAAAATTTATTCATCATTTGTATACATACTTTAAAAATAATATATGTCCAAAAAAAAGACCGCCAAAACAATTAAGTCTCGGCAGTCTTCTTCAATCTATTATAGATTTGGATACATTGGGAATTTGCTAGTTAACGCTTCTACACGCTTACGTGCTTCTTCTAATGCAGCTTCATTTTCATGATTTTTTAATGTATAAGCAATAAGTGACGCAATTTCATCCATTTCTTCTAAACCAAAACCACGAGATGTTACAGCTGCTGTACCGATACGTACACCACTTGTTACAAATGGGCTTGCTGTTTCAAATGGAATTGTATTTTTGTTCACTGTAATACCAACTTCATCTAATACGTGCTCTGCTACTTTACCTGTGATTTCTAAGTTACGAACATCAATCAAGATTAAGTGATTGTCTGTTCCGCCAGAAACAAGTGTAAGTCCTTCTTTTTGAAGACCTTCAGCTAAGCGGTTCGCATTGTTAATGATATTTTGTGCATATGTTTTGAAATCATCTTGAAGTGCTTCACCAAATGCAACAGCTTTTGCAGCGATTACGTGCATAAGTGGACCACCTTGAATACCAGGGAAGATTGATTTATCAATTTGTTTTGCAAATTGCTCTTCACATAAAATCATACCACCACGCGGACCACGTAACGTTTTATGTGTTGTCGTTGTAACGAAATGTGCATGTGGTACTGGATTTGGATGTAAACCAGCAGCTACTAAACCTGCGATATGTGCCATATCAACCATTAAATAAGCGCCCACTTCATCTGCAATCTCACGGAATCGCTTGAAATCGATAACACGAGGGTATGCACTTGCACCTGCAACGATTAATTTTGGTTTATGTTCTTTCGCTTTTGCTAATACATCATCGTAATTAATACGGTGAGAGTCAGCATCCACGCCATATTCTACGAAATTATATTGTACTCCACTGAAGTTAACAGGGCTTCCGTGTGTTAAGTGACCACCATGAGATAAGTTCATACCAAGTACTGTATCGCCTTGCTCTAAAATCGTGAAGTATACTGCCATGTTCGCCTGTGCACCAGAGTGTGGTTGAACATTTACGTGCTCTGCGCCGAAAATTTCTTTCACGCGATCACGTGCGATATCTTCTACTACGTCTACGTGTTCACAGCCACCATAGTAACGTTTTCCAGGATATCCTTCAGCATACTTATTCGTTAAAACAGAACCTTGTGCCTCCATTACTGCTTCACTTACGAAGTTTTCCGAAGCAATTAACTCAATCTTTGAACGCTGTCTTCCTAGTTCTGCCTCAATTGCAGCAAATACCTTTTCATCTTGACGTTTTAAATGATCCACCAAAATCCCCCTTTTCTGAACGAATTACATCGATTCCCAACAGTTTTTTCTTATTTATTCAGAAAAAACGAAAATTCAGGTTGTAATTCTTTCGAACCTTCATGTTTTCAACTACATTCTAACATGACTTTCTATATCATAAAAGAAAAAAAAGACCGAAAATCGGTCTTTTCTTTCTTCTATTATAAAGTCAGACAACATACCTTTTACCTTATGATAAACAGGTACTATATGACTTTCTAATTTCTCATATTTAACGGCAAGTGGTAGTCTCTTCCACTGCCGCATAGACAGCACGTGCTCCACCAATTAGTTTTCCACGTGTTTTGGCCATCGTTACATGCGCACTTCCAATTTCCTTCACACTTGTACGAACCGGAACAGCTACATGCTTTAAATGCATACCGATAAATGTATCACCAATATCCATCCCTGCATCAGCTTTAATAAACTCAACTACTACCGGATCTTTCAAATTGTGATACGCATATGTCCCCAATGCACCACCTGCTGATCTAACAGGCGTAACTGTTACAATTTCAAATTGATATTTTATCGCTACTTCTCTCTCAACTACTAAAGCACGGTTTAAATGCTCACAACATTGAAACGCTAATTCAATACCTGTTTGCTCTTGAAATTGTTTTAACTCAGAGAAAATCGCCTCTGCTACTTCCATCGTTCCTGATGTTCCAATTCTTTCGCCTAGCACTTCGCTCGTGCTACAACCCACTACAAAAACTTGACCGCTTTGTAATGAAGCTTGTTCTTGGAAATCAGAAAGCGACATTTGTAGCTGTTCTCTTACCTTTACGATTTCTGTCATTACGCCTCTTCCTTTCACAGGTTGGTTCACCAAATTATATTTCACACTACTGATAGTTAGAATCTATTACTTTGTTTCGTATGTTTTAATTTTTCCTACGCGGTTTTCGTGACGACCACCTTCATAATCAGTTGTTAACCAAATTTTCGCGATATCACGCGCTAGACCAGCACCAATTACACGCTCGCCCATTGCTAGCATGTTAGTGTCATTATGCTCTCTCGTCGCTTTCGCGCTGAAAGTATCATGAACTAACGCACAACGGATACCATTTACTTTGTTTGCTGCGATTGACATACCAATGCCTGTCCCACAAACTAAAATACCACGATCTACTTCACCATTCGCTACCATTTCAGCTGCTGGAAACGCAAAGTCAGGGTAATCAACAGAACCAGCTTCACATTCACAACCTAAATCAATATATTCAATATTTAACTCTTCTAATAAACTTACAAGTTCTTTGCGGATATTCATACCGCCGTGATCAGATGCTATTACTACTTTCATTTTTACCCCTCCAAAGTTTCAATCAATTATCTTCATTTCACACTCGCTACCTCATATAAGAAGAAGTGATCTCCAATATCGTATTATACACGAAACATCAACCTACTGAATGTTTTTTCAGTAAAGTTTGTACAAGTTTTTCCATCTCATCTAACGTTTCTTTATAAATAGAAAGCGAGCCTCCAAATGGATCTGAAATGTCCTTGCCTATACCTTCAGTTAATCCATATAACGTATTTAATTTCTTTTCAACGCTCGGATAATGCCCAAGTACAATTTGCTTATGGTTTTCTGTCATCGTTACGACAATATCAGCCCAATCAAGCAAAGTTTCATTTACTTGCTGCGCCGCATGATCAATTGAAATTCCTTTTTCAGCTAAAGCTTCCTTCGCATGTACCGATGCATCGCTCCCAGGATAGGCGAAAACACCAGCAGATTGCACTTCAAACTTATCTCCTCCGTGATGACGAAGCAACGCCTCAGCCATTGGACTACGACATGTATTGCCAGTACAAACAAATAACACTCGTTTCATTCAAACCCACCCCTATATTCAATTTCTTATCATTCATCATAACTTACATTAGAATAGAACAAAAGAAATGTGAATATACAAAAGGCGCATTTCTCTTATATTTTTTCTAAGAAAAATGCGCCTTATCCACATATATGTGAAACCCTATTTCCAAGTGCCTAGAGTATTTTAACATACATACTGAACACGCAACAAAAATAAGGAATCCATTTCATACGAAACGGATTCCTCTTATATTGCAATTATTTCATTGTAACTTTCATTACTTCTGTTGAACCTTTTGTAGCTGCTACGCCTACAGTTGTCTTAATAGACTCAGCTGCATCTGTGTTTGTAATAACAATTGGAGTAATTGTGCTTTTCGCTTTTTCACGGATTAATTCTAAGTCGAATGAGATTAATTTATCTCCAGCTTTTACAGCTTGGCCTTCAGAAACGTGAGCTTCGAAACCTTCACCTTCCATTTTTACAGTTTCTAATCCAACGTGGATTAAAATTTCTGTACCGTTTTTCGCTTTAATTCCGATAGCATGTTTTGTGTGGAATAATTGTACGATTTCACCATCAACTGGAGATACAACTACACCTTCAGTAGGATCAATTGCAACACCGTCACCCATCATACGACCAGCAAATACTGGATCTGGTACTTCTTCAATATTTTTCACTGCTCCAGTTAATGGAGCTACGATTGTTTCTTCATTTGTTTTTGAACCAAGACCGAATAATTTTTTAAACATAGGATAGTCCTCCTTATAATTTACCTAAAAGTTTATAGGGCAATCCCTAGTAAAACTCGGGATACATGTAAGACTTCATACTTCGAATATTATACTGTAAAAACGCTTTCGAAATAAATTATGTCATTACTAATAGACTCTTATTGTAGCGCTTCACAAAATTCCAGTCAATTCTGATTGTCTGAATAACAATTAGAAGTTAACTTCTATTTATATTTTCTCTTTTTTTGCCCAACTTGTCTAGAGGTCTTTACTACATTTTATTTTTTGTTGTTAATTTGTAAAATTTAATTCAAACTTTTTTCAAAATCCACTTGACTAAAGTAAGTAACTATTTTATTATTACTTACATAAGGTAAGTTAATAACTTTTAGGAGGTTTTTAAAAATGATGGATTTCGGTCTACTTATTATTCGTCTTATTATAGGAATTACATTCATGGGTCATGGCGCTCAAAAATTATTTGGTTGGTTCGGCGGTTACGGTTTAAAAGGAACAGGTGGCTGGATGGAGTCAATCGGTTTACGTCCTGGTGTATTTATGGCATTTATGGCTGGCGCAACTGAATTACTAGGTGGTTTCTTATTTGCATCAGGTATTTTCATTGTAGTTGGTTCATTATTTATCGTTGGAACAATGTTAATGGCTATCTTCACTGTTCACGGAAAAAATGGTTACTGGGTAACACAAAACGGATATGAATATAACTTAATGTTAATCGCTGTCGCTGTTGGTGTAGCTTTAATCGGGCCTGGGGCATACGTTTTACTTTAATTTTTATCTCAAATTTGAGATTCTTGAAAAAGAACTTACTTCATTACAATTGAAGTAAGTTCTTTTTATGAAACAAAATATTATTTCCAGCAGGATTTTCTCATCGTTATCTTGTAAACAAACAATAAGTATTCATATTTAGAAAGGGGATTACAAGCATGTTATCCATTAATCCAAATGAACAAACTGAAAAAGATAATTACAAATTACTTACCGGAAGTATCATCCCTCGTCCTGTCGCATTCGTTACTTCTGTAACAAAAGAAGGTGTACTAAACGGAGCACCATATAGTTATTTCAATATTGTCGCTGCTAATCCACCACTTATCTCAGTATCTGTACAACGAAAAGCAGGAGAAAGAAAGGACACTTCCCGAAACGCAATTGAAAAAGGAGAATTTGTCGTACATATTTCTGACGAATCGTATGTAGCAGCAATTAACGAAACAGCAGCTAACCTCCCGCCAAATGAAAGTGAAATTGAACTAGCAAAACTAACACCAATCGAAAGTGAAGTCATCTCTGTTCCAGGTGTAAAAGAAGCAAATATTCGAATGGAATGCGTATTAGAACGTGCAATTCCACTTGGCGGAACGGAAGACTCACCAGCTTGTGATCTACTAATTGGACGCGTCGTTCGTTTCCACGTTGCAGAACATCTATATGAAAAAGGGCGCATTCACGCAGAAGGACTCAAACCAATAAGCCGCCTAGCAGGACACAACTATGCAAAATTAGGAGAACAATTTGAATTAGTTAGGCCAGTTTAAAAGTGGAAGTGGCCCGTTTAGCTCTGACCAGCTAAGGTTCTCTCGCACAAAAGGTGCTTTTTACCTTTCGTGCGGGAGGTTCTTAGATGCGAAGAGCTGGCCACTGGAACTGGATAATATCTAAAAGCGGAAGCGGCTCGTTCAGAATGGGAGGAGGATGGAGCTTCTGACGTAGAGGCTCTTTTTGCCTCGCAGGAAGACGCGAAGCCACCGACCATTCTAGCCGCTGGAGCTAGATATATCTAAAAGTGGAAGCGGCTCGCTCAGAATCGCAGGGCACTTCAAGCTCTCGACCTTGAAGCGCTTTTTGCTTCATGCGAGAGAGCGAAATGACCGGAGATTCTAGCCGCTGAAGCTGGATAATATCTAAAAGCGGAGGCAGCTAGATTCCTCCCATCACTCAAATATAAAATCCCCTGCTTTTTAGCAGGGGATTTTATCATTGTAATTCTTCCTTCTTTTCCTCTAAAGTAGGCATTTTCTCTTTTTTCGGCTTCCCTAGCTTAATTACGAAGAAGTATAGGGAAAGCAATGTAATAAGAAAAACAATTAAAAACGGGTACGGAGAGTAAAAAGCACGCGCCGCCTCAGTCTTTCCCGCAACAAATTTCAATGACTCAATATCTAAAAACTCAGCAAACATTTGTACACCGAGCATACTAAACCAAAAAACAAAAAAACTAATAATAATACCAAAAACTTGCTTCAATCTCGTCATTCATCTCATCCTTTCTATATCTGTAATTTTTAGCGTAATAAATATAGTACAAACAAAATATTCACAGAAAGGAACTATCTCACCATTCACGAATTAACTTAATCCAACCTAACATCGAAATTTGCAAAATAATACCCCAAATTATAAGTCTTCTTAGCCATCGAGGAAAGAAGGTTAAAAATTTAACATACCATTCCAATAGCTTGTTCATAATTCCCTCCTACATAAAATTATATAGGAAAAAGGATATATAATCCAAACCCAACCAAAATGATACCACCTACTATCTCACCGTATGTACCGAGCATATCTTTCGCATGTCTCCCAATTAATAAACCAATCCACGCTAATAACATGCTAACAAATCCAAAAAGTAAAATCGTAATAATTGTCTGTGCCCCATAAATACCAAGACTAAGCCCTACTGAGAAACTATCTATACTGACGCCAAATGCAAATACGAATAAACTAATTCCAATAGGGGCAGTTCTAGTCTCTTCATTTTGTAAAATGGTCGAATATACGATATAAAACCCTAGTCCGATTAATAAAATAGCACCCGCAAAATGTGCGATATCTCCATATTTCTCTGATAAAAAACGACCTAGTACCATTCCTATAAACGGCATAATAATATGAAATATCCCTATCGTCATACCAATATACAGGATTTGTCTTAACTTTAGGGGCATCATCCCCATACCAAGACTCACCGAGAACGCATCCATCCCTAAGGCGAATGCCATAATTATTAAAGGTATTAGCTGTTCAAACGTCATTCATGCCCCTCCTTGGACGTGCTACTTCACAATATGCTTATCCAAGGAGAAATATTCTGTTTGCTAATCTTACCTTATCATTCAATAATAATATGATGTCCTGCCGCTTTTGTTAAACGATTCATAATTGCATTCCCTATTCCTTCATTAGGGAATGACTCACTAAAAATAACATCCACTTCACTTGCATCAAATGTTCTAAGTACATCATATAATTTAGTCGCAACGCTAGCTAAGTCACTTCTAACACCACAAGATAATATAACATCTGCACTATATACATGCTGATACTCTTCTGTCGTTAATACGCCTACTTTAAATCCTTCTTTCTTTTTCTCATCCACAAGATGCTGAATAAACTCACGTGAGCCCTCGACAATACTAAGTGGTGCTTTCGGCGCATAATGTGTGTATTTCATTCCAGGCGATTTCGGTTTTTCCTTCTCATCCTTTAAAGCTGGATCTAAAGAAACAGTACCTATCACCGCTTCTAATTGTTCTTTCGTAATCCCACCTGGACGTAATATTGTTGGAACCGTGCTTGTACAATCAATTACAGTTGATTCAACGCCTACTCCAGTTGCACCACCATCAACAATACCTGCAATCTTCCCATTCAAATCTTCATATACGTGAGAAGCTAATGTTGGACTTGGACGCCCTGAACGATTCGCACTTGGTGCCGCAACAGGTACATTCGCCTCTTCAATAAGAGCAAGTGCAATTGGATGATCAGGCATTCTTACTCCAACCGTATTAAGTCCTGCCGTCACCTTCTCTGAAATTCCTTCTTTTCTCGGCAAAATAATTGTTAATGGTCCTGGCCAAAAATGCGCCATTAACTTCTCTGCAACTGGTGGAATTTCTTTCACAATCCCATCTAACTGAGATTTTGTACCTATGTGGACAATGAGTGGATTATCACTCGGTCTTCCTTTCGCTTCGAAAATTTTCGCGATTGCTTCATCATCCATCGCGTTTGCCCCTAACCCATATACTGTTTCCGTAGGGAAAGCAACCGCCTCATTTTCTCTTAATAATTTTGCTGCTTCTTGTAACTGTGGATAATATTTTTTTCTTTCCACAACATTATCCACAACCCACATATTTGTATGCATTTTTTTCCACGTCCTTTTCTAGCCTTAAATACTTGTCTATTTTTAGTTTACTATGAGATTTATCCAAAAGACAAACAAGGTTTATCCACAAAATGTGGATAAACCTAATTAATCCGTGGATAACTTTGTGAATAGCTGACAATTTAGTATTATTGCATTCTGCTCTTTTATATTTTTACAAAAATGTTCTAGCTGTTGAATTCCCTCTGGAACCTCATCCTTTTCTATAGTAAAAAATTCAAAGAACTGAAAGATCGGTACAGATTGTGGATGATTTGTTAGTAAGTACAATTGTTGAACACTTTTTTCTTTCATATACTGCAAAAACATTTCAAAAAAATATAAGAAAGTCTGTTTATCCACATGAGGTGTGAATAAACAAGAACGAATAAGTACATCTTCCCCACTTTGTTCATAACCAATTACAGCTCGTATTTCTTCCGCCTCTTCCAAAATCATAAATTGTGCGTACAACTCATTTATTTTATCATCTTTTTTATTAGCTTGTCCGAAAAAAGAATGTAATCTTTCCACATCTGCTTTCGTAGCAAAATACACTTTCTTCATAATAAATCCCTCCTCATTTTTATATATGAGGAGGGATTTATTAATAGTACTATTTAGAGAATAAAGATGTAAAAGCTTCTACAATAAACAATTTAACTTCTGGCTTTTCTTCTTCCTCTTCTACTTTTACATACTCATTTTGCTGTTCTTGTTTTTTCTCCACAGATTTCTCCACTTTTTCCACATTTTTTGTTTCTTCTTTACTTACAGGCTGCTCTTCGACTTTTGTTTCATTTTTCACTACTTTCTTTTCAGAAGCTGTTACTTTTTTTACTGCTTCCCGCTTTACAACTTTCGTTTCTTTTACCTCATCCTCTTTTTTCTCTTCTACATTTACTACTTCTTCATTATCTATTTGTTTTACTTGCTCCTCTTCAGGAGATTCAGCCTTCACAACATGTTCTTCTTTCCTTACAGCTGTACCACTTGAAAAATCTAAGAAACACATCGGTGGAAATAATACACACCACCAGTTTGCCCCTTCACCTTCCCCAATTGTAATTAAGACTGCTTCATATTCCCCTGCCGGATAAATAAAATTCCCATATACCTTTGTAGGAAACTTTACATTCTTACTAAATTTCACTTGAAATGATTCTTTACTTCCTTCTCTTTTTAACGTATTTTCCACCGTTTTCTCGATTTCTGGAATATGACTTTGAATTACTTTGCGCGCCTCTTCAAATGAAGTTAAATCCGCTACCCATCCATCAATTTGTGCTTTTACTTCATCACGCACTTTACGCTTTAATGCCTGGTCTTTATCTGAATCACTATTTGCTAAAATTCGTAATCGAACGGCCTCTTTCGGAATAACTGAAGGCCCTTTCGCATCAGCTTTCATATATCCAAACTGCACAAGTAACTGTGCACCAATTAATAGTATAAGAAGATAAGCAATAACTTGTTTTTTCATTTCCTCCACCGTCCCTTCTACAAACAGTGTGGACAGACTTTCATCTTTCTAAACTATTAAATTCAAAATCTATATGAATTTTTCCACAAAAAATAGAGTAAGGTGTGAACCTTACTCCATCTCTGCAAATACCATACGATCTTTTCCGTTAATATCGAAAACAACCTCAACATGAGCATGTGGAAAAGCTTGTTGTAACAATCTTTTTACATCCTCACCTTGTCCTACTCCAATTTCAAACGCCACAATCGCTTTCTTCTGCAACACATTCGGCAATTCTTCCATAAAACGGCGATAGAAATCTAATCCGTCTTCACCACCAACAAGTGCTCTCTTCGGCTCATGCTCTTTCACAACAGGAGAAAGACCACGCCAATCCTCTTCCGGTATATATGGAGGATTTGAAACAACAACATCTAGCTTTTGACCCGTTTTATGAAATGGTGACAATAAATCACCGTGATAGAACGTTACTTCTGCACCTAAAGCTTTTGCATTTTCTTTTGCAACTTCAATCGACTCTTGTGCAATATCTACTGTATACACATGAAGATTTTTATTTTCTAAAGCAAGCGTAATAGAAATCGCTCCACTACCTGTACCTATATCTGCTACATGTAGTTTCTCATCACCAAAATGGCGCTCGATTCTTTCTAATACTCCCACTATAAGCTCTTCTGTTTCCGGCCTTGGTATTAATACTTCTTCATTCACAAAGAAAGACCGTCCATAAAATATTTCATAACCAATCATATATTGAATAGGAATACCTTCTACATGCTTATGGATAAACTCCGTAAAGCTTTTCTCTTGTTCCTCAGTTATTTCTTCACGCATATTCATAAGTAATCCTGTTCTGTTCACCTTTAATACATGACAAAGGACAATTTCTCCCGCATTTTCATCTCGTCCATTTTCCTGTAAAAAAGAAGAAGCCCATTTCAGGGCTTCATAGACACGCATTACTCAGCTGCCTCCATCTTTTGAGCCTGATCTTCCATCACTAAGGCATTGATGAAATCATCTAACTTACCTTGTAAGATTTGATCTAGCTTTTGAATCGTTAAACCGATTCGATGGTCTGTAACACGGTTTTGCGGGAAGTTATACGTACGAATACGCTCTGAACGATCTCCCGTACCAACAGCTTGTTTACGGTTTTGATCATACTCAGCTTGCGCTTCTTGTCTAAACTTATCATAAACACGTGCGCGTAATACTTTCATCGCTTTTTCTTTATTCTTGATCTGTGATTTCTCATCCTGACAAGATACAACTACACCAGTCGGTAAATGCGTTAAACGCACCGCTGACATCGTTGTATTAACGCTCTGTCCACCAGGTCCACTAGAAGCGAATGTATCAACACGAACATCTTTCTCATGAATATCAATTTCTACTTCTTCTGCCTCTGGTAATACAGCTACAGTTGCTGTAGATGTATGAATACGTCCACCAGATTCCGTTTCAGGAACACGTTGTACACGGTGAGCACCATTCTCGAATTTCAGCTTCGCGAAAGCACCTTTACCATTAATCATAAAGATAATCTCTTTATATCCACCTAACTCTGTATAGCTAGCCTCAATAATCTCCGTTTTCCAGCCCTGTACCTCAGCGTAACGGCTATACATACGGTATAAGTCACCAGCAAATAAAGCTGCCTCGTCTCCACCAGCAGCTCCACGAACCTCAACGATAACGTTCTTATCATCATTAGGGTCTTTTGGAACAAGTAAAATTTTCAGACGCTCTGATAATGTTTTATCTTGTGATTCTAACTCAGAAACTTCTTCTTTTACCATTTCACGCATTTCTGCGTCTAACTTATCTTCTAACATTGCTTTCGCATCTTTTAATTGCTCACGAACATCCTTATACTCACGATACACCTCTACCGTTTCCTGTATATCAGACTGTTCCTTTGAATATTCACGAAGCTTATTTGAATCACTAATAATCGCTGGATCACTTAACAATTCATTTAACTTCTCATAACGATTTTCTACAGCTTGCAAACGATCTAACACATCATTCACCTCTACATCCTAGTATCTAATACAAATAGTATATGGTACTTACTCAAAAAAACGCAAATTATATTTAAAAGCGCAAGCGGCTCGCTCAGAATCGCAGGCCATTGGAGCTCTCGACCTTGAAGCGCTTTTTGCTTCGAGCGAGAGAGCGAAATGGCCGGAGATTCTAGCCGCTGGAGCTAGATAATATATTTAAAAGTGGCGGTGGCTCTTTCAGCTCTGACCAACTAAGGTTCTTTCGACCTAAAGGTGCTTTTTACCTTTCGGGCGGAAGGTTCTTAGATGCGAAGAGCTAGCCACCGGAACTAGATATATTTAAAAGCGCAAGCGGCTCACACCGCTCATTCTCTCTATTTTGAAAAAAACCCGCCTTGCGCAGCGAGTTTTACTTATCTTTGTTTGCAGGTACTGCATGACAATGACGACAACGTGGTTCATACGATTCTGAAGCTCCAACTAAAATAATTGGATCATCAAATGCCGCTGGTTCTCCATCAATTAATCGTTGTGTACGACTTGCTGGAGATCCACATACAGAACATACTGCTTGTAGTTTTGTCACATGTTCAGCAATCGCCATCAGCTGAGGAACTTGTCCAAATGGTAGACCACGGAAATCTTGGTCTAAACCAGCTACAATGACACGATAGCCACGATTTGCCAATACTTGCACCACTTCCACAATGTCCCCATCAAAAAATTGCACCTCATCGATTGCAATAACATCCAGCTCTTCTGTAATATGTTCAAATATATCCTTTGAAGCTGAAACAGGAACTGCTTTTACCTTTAATCCGTTATGTGATACAACATCTTCTTCACTATATCGATTATCAATACATGGTTTAAATACAATTGCATGTTGTTTTGCAAATTGCGTACGGCGCACACGGCGGATTAGCTCTTCTGACTTGCCAGAAAACATACTACCGCAAATCACTTCAATCCAGCCATTTTGATTTATTAAGTACATGAAGCTCTCCTTTCATCTACTTTTCAGTTAAAAGTAGGGTAAAGGTATAATATTTTCGCAAAAAAAACAGACAAGCGAATACATACACTTGCCTGTTTTATGTTTTTATTACTTAAGACCGTATTTCTTATTGAAGCGGTCAACGCGTCCGTCTGCAGTAGCAAACTTCTGACGTCCAGTGTAGAATGGGTGAGAATCAGAACTGATCTCAACTTTTAGTAATGGATAAGTGTTACCATCTTCCCACTCAACAGTTTCGTTAGATCCTTTAGTAGATCCGCTTAAGAATTTGAAGCCTGTGTTTGTGTCCATGAATACAACTTTCTTGTAATCTGGGTGAATTCCTGCTTTCATTCTTTTCATCTCCTTCCGCCCTGAATCATTTTCGAAACAGAGTTTTTCATCTTCAGCTGCATACACAACTATATTGATGAAACACATATGATGAAATTATAACAAGGCTAACTTCATTTTGCAACTACCTGTTTTTGTCTTTTGAAATTAAAAGTGTAGACGGCTCGTTTAGCTCTGACTGGCTAAGGTTCTCTCGCACAAAAGGTGCTTTTTACCTTTAGTGCGGGAGGTTCTTAGACACGAAGAGCTAGCCGTCGGAACTAGATACAATTTAAAAGCAGAAGCGGCTCGTTCAGAATGGGAGGGGGATGGAGCTTCTGACGTAGAGGTGCTTTTTACCTTGTAGGAAGACGCGAAGCCACCGACCATTTTAGCCGCTGGAGGGAGCTCATCCAGCTCTGACTAGCTCAGGTTCTTTCACTTATTTCTCTCTTTAATATCACCTAAACAGCATAAAAAACTCGCTTACTATAAAATAAGCGAGTCTTGATTTTTTCCCTTTACTTAGTTGTTACATACCTTTTCGAGTCTGCAACAATGTTTTGTAAAAACTCTTCATTTGTCTTCGTTTGACGAAGCTTACGTAAGAAACTTTCAACAAAGTCTGGTGTATCACGCATTGTCTTACGAATGCCCCATAACTTGTCTAAATGTTCTTTTGGAATTAATAGATCTTCTTTACGTGTACCAGAACGACGAATATCAATCGCTGGGAAGATACGACGTTCAGCTAATGAACGATCTAAGTGAAGTTCCATATTTCCAGTTCCTTTAAATTCCTCGTAAATAACATCGTCCATACGTGATCCTGTATCAACAAGGGCTGTTGCTAAAATTGTTAAGCTACCGCCTTCTTCAATATTACGTGCAGCTCCAAAGAAACGCTTCGGTCTATGGAAGGCAGCTGGATCGATACCACCTGATAATGTTCTACCACTTGGTGGAATAACGAGGTTGTAAGCTCGAGCTAAACGGGTAATACTATCCATTAAAATGATAACATCTTTCTTGTGCTCTACAAGACGCATCGCACGTTCTAACACAAGCTCAGCTACTTTAATATGATTTTCTGGTACTTCATCAAAAGTAGAACTTACAACATCTCCTTTAACAGAACGTTCAATGTCTGTTACTTCCTCTGGACGCTCATCAATTAAAAGTACAATTAGTTCTGCTTCCGGATGATTTGTTGTAACACTGTGCGCGATTTCTTTTAATAGACTTGTTTTACCAGCCTTTGGAGGCGCAACAATTAAACCACGTTGTCCAAATCCAACTGGTGCGATTAAATCCATGATGCGTGTCGGTAACTTTTTCGGTTCCGTTTCCAATTTCATTTGGCGATCTGGGTATAATGGTGTTAATGCAGGGAAATGCACACGCTCTTTTGCTGAATCTGGATCATCTCCGTTTACAGCTTCAACTTGTAATAACCCAAAATAGCGTTCATTTTCTTTCGGAGGTCGTACTTTACCAGAAACCTTATCTCCATTACGTAAATCGAAACGACGAATTTGCGAAGCTGAGATATAAATATCTTCTGAGCTTGGAGAATAGTTGATAGGACGTAGGAATCCAAATCCTTCTGATTGAATAATTTCTAATACGCCTTCCATGAAAAAGAAACCTTCTTTTTCTGCTCGAGCTTTCAAAATAGAAAAAATCAGCTCTTTTTTCGTTAACTTGCTATAATACGAAATCTTAAATTCTTTCGCAAGCTCGTATAACTCTTTTAATTTCATGTTTTCTAATGCTGCAATTGACAAATTCATTCAGACACCACACTTTAACGTTATTCTCTTTTTTCATGGGTAAAGGGAAAAAATACGGAAGGCAAATAATTAATAATGAAAGGCAATAAGTTCAAGTAGGGTAATATTCACTATTGTAACCCTTTTATCTAGTTTTAATCAATACGTTGGAACACAAATACAAGAAGCGAAGACAAGAAAATTTGTCTTCGCTTCTTATTTAATTTAGTTCCAGCTCCGATAGTTAGAAAGATCGACCATTTTAACCTTTCTGAAGGAGCTGCTTACGCTTTTTATTTAATCTAGCTTCAGCAGCTAGAATGGTCGGTGGCTTCACTTCTTCCTGCGAGGCAAAAAGCACCTCTACGTCAGAAGCTCCATCCCCCTCCCATTCTGAACGAGCTGCTTACGCTTTTTACTTAAATCCAGTTCCAGTGGCTAGAATCTCCGGTCATTTTACTCTCTCACTCGAAGCAAAGAGCGCTTCAAGGTCGAGAGTTGAAAGTGTCCTGCGATTCTGAGCGAGCCGCTTCCACCTTTTACTTAATAACCAAGTTCGGTTTTTTATTTAAGCTATGACGACCATCTACGAAGCGAACTGTGCCTGATTTTGCGCGCATAACAAGGGATTGCGTTGTTCCTACGCTACCTTTAAATTGAACACCACGTAATAGTTCTCCATCTGTTACGCCTGTTGCTGCAAAGATTGCATCGTCACCTTTTACTAAGTCCTCCATGCGAAGGATACGATTAATGTCTTCTATGCCCATTTTTTTACAACGTGCTAATTCAGCTTCGTTTTGTGGCAATAGTTTTCCGTGAATTTCTCCACCTAAACATTTTAAAGCAACTGCTGCTAATACACCTTCAGGTGCTCCACCAGATCCAAATAAAATATCTACACCTGTACGATCAAACGCTGTATTAATCGCTCCAGCTACATCTCCATCATTAATCAATTTAATGCGCGCACCAGCTTTACGAATTTCTTCGATAATTTCTTGATGACGTGGACGATTTAAAACTGTCGCTACAACATCTTCAATATCTTTATTTTTCGCTTTCGCAACTGCACGTAAGTTATCAATAATAGGCGCATCAATGTCGACCGCCCCAACTGCTTCTGGGCCAACCGCGATTTTATCCATGTACATGTCAGGGGCATGTAACAAATTACCGTGGTCTGCAATTGCAATGACAGCAAGAGCATTCCAGCCACCGGCTGCTACGATGTTTGTCCCTTCTAAAGGATCAACCGCAACGTCTACACGTGGTCCATATCCTGTACCTAATTTCTCTCCGATATATAGCATTGGTGCTTCATCCATCTCACCTTCACCAATTACAACTGTACCTTTCATCGGAATTGTATCAAATACATCACGCATAGCTGATGTTGCTGCACCGTCTGCCTCATCCTTTTTCCCGCGCCCCATCCAACGCGCTGATGATAAAGCTGCAGCCTCTGTTACACGTACTAACTCCATAGATAAACTTCTTTCCACGATAATCCCTCTCCTTTAAGCCTTTATATTTCTGCCGTATTTTGTGAACCGTGTTTTTCTATAAAGTGTACTTCCGCAAGTAGTGATGCTTCGCTTCCCCCTTGCGGAAGTATCACTTATGCGTTCTTCATTTCTTCAATTTCTTGCTTTGTCATTTGTTCTCGCCAAATGTTTGCACCAAGCCCTTTAAGCTTGTCCACTATATTCTCATAACCTCGATCAATATGCTCAAGTCCTGTTACTTCTGTAATTCCATCTGCCATTAACCCTGCAATAACAAGTGCCGCTCCTGCTCGTAAATCACTCGCCTTCACTTTTGCACCTTGCAGTAACACAGGACCAGTTACAATTGCCGAACGACCCTCTACTTTAATTTGAGCATTCATACGACGTAATTCATCAATGTGTTTGAAACGGGCACCGTAAATTGTATCTGTTACAACTCCCGTTCCGTGTGCCTTTGTTAAAAGCGTCGTAAACGGCTGTTGTAAATCCGTTGGAAAACCTGGATATACAAGCGTTTTGATATCAACTACTTTTAACTTTCTATTACCGTTCACCGTAATTTGATCATCGTTCGTTTCAACTTGAACACCAGCTTCTCTTAGCTTTGCAGTAACTGATTCTAAATGCTGAGGAATAACGTTATCAACCGTTACTTCTCCTCCTGATGCAGCTCCTAGAATCATATACGTACCAGCTTCAATACGATCTGGGATGATAGTATGGTGACAACCATGTAAAGAGTCAACACCATCTATTCGGATTACGTCAGTACCAGCACCTTTAATACGTGCTCCCATGCTTGTTAACAATGTAGCTACATCAATGATCTCAGGCTCTTTCGCTGCATTTTCAATAACAGTTCTACCTTTCGCTCGTACAGCTGCTAGCATAATATTAATCGTAGCTCCTACACTAACAACATCTAAATAAATACGTGCCCCGCGTAGCTCATCTGCTCTTAAATAGATGGCACCTTGTTCATTCGTAACATGTGCACCTAGCGCTTCAAACCCTTTAATATGCTGATCAATCGGCCTCGGTCCTAAATGACATCCACCCGGAAGCCCAATAACAGCTTTTTTAAAACGGCCAAGCATTGCACCCATTAAATAATAAGAAGCGCGCAATTTTTTCACTTTTCCATTTGGCAAAGGCATTGCAACCATGTTAGAAGGATCGACTACCATCTCTTCCTCCTGTCCATAAGTTACTTTCCCTCCAATTTCCTCTAGTAAGTCTCCTAACATTTTCACGTCCGAAATATTAGGGACACCACCAATAGTTACTGGAGTATCTGCTAAAATTGTCGCTGGAATTAATGCAACGGCACTGTTCTTTGCACCACTTACTCGAATTGTTCCATTTAAAGCTCTTCCGCCTTCAATTAGCAATTTTTCCATATTGAGCTCCCTTCTTGTGAATGTATTTACTTTCTATCTTTTTATAGAAAGCTCCCCTTAAGAATCTCAATTACTCTTTCCATCCCAAAACTCAATAAATAGGAAACCATTATCTTCATTTCTCCTGTAGCACGAATAGATAAAGATCAACTATTCATCGAATTTACTTTATCAATTTAGATACGTTATCACATTTATTAATAGGACTATGCACATTATTTTCTATTTAAAAACCAAAAATGATAAAATCTTTAGACTTGTTCACGCTTTCATTATACAACGAAAGGAAACCGTCTAAAAGACTAGACGGTTTCCAAAACGGAATTTTATTCTTACGCTTTACCGTTAGAACCGAATTCGCGAATTTTACCAATAACAGTTGCTTTGATAGCGTCGCGGCCAGGTCCGATAAATTTACGAGGATCGTAAACTTCTTGGTCTTTGTTTAATACTTCACGAACAGCTTTTGTAAACTCGATTTGGTTCTCAGTGTTTACGTTGATTTTTGAAGTACCTAAAGAGATAGCTTTTTCGATATCAGCAGTTGGGATACCAGTACCACCATGTAATACTAAAGGTACGCCAGTGAAGTCACGAACTTGTTCCATTTCAGCGAATCCTAAGTTAGGCTCACCTTTGTAAGGACCGTGTACAGAACCTAAAGCTGGAGCTAGGCAATCGATACCTGTTGCTTCAACAAGGTGCTTACACTCTGCTGGGTCAGCGTAAATTACGCCTTCAGCGATTACGTCGTCTTCTTGTCCGCCAACTGTTCCAAGCTCAGCTTCAACAGATACGTTACGAGCGTGTGCGTATTCTACTACTTGTTTAGTAGTTTCAACGTTTTCTTCGAATGGGTGGTGAGAAGCGTCGATCATTACAGATGTGAAACCTGCATCGATTGCTTCTTTACATTTTTCGAAGCTTGAACCATGGTCAAGGTGAATCGCTACAGGAACAGTGATGTTCATTTCTTCGATTAAAGCTTTAACCATAGCTACAACTGTTTTGAAACCAGTCATATGACGAGCTGCACCCTCAGATACACCTAGGATTACAGGAGATTTTTCTTCTTCCGCAGCAGCTAAGATAGCTTGAGTCCACTCTAAGTTGTTCATGTTGAATTGACCAACTGCGTATTTTCCTTCTAGTGCTTTGTTTAGCATTTCTTTCATAGAAACTAAAGGCATGGTGAATCCTCCTAAAAAACGTTTTTTGTATCCGATAAGTTCTTATCGCTGGTAGTATGACCAGAATAAGGTAAAATATGTATATCTACATACCGGACTTTTTTCTACACTCAATAGGATAACAACTTGTACTCAAAAACTCAACCGTATTCACCTGCACAATAGTCCATGTAAACGCTTTTTTCCATATTTTTTATAAAAAATTCATTTTTATGCCTCTACAGCGAGCTCATTTCTCACAGCTTGACGAATTTCATCAATATCAAATGGTTTAGCAAAATGCATTAAAGCTCCTAAATCTTTTGCTTCTTGGATCATATCAAGCTCTCCATAAGCAGTCATTAAAATTACTTTAATACTCTCATCAATTTCTTTTACATGCTTTAAAATCTCTATACCATCCATGCCTGGAATTTTCATATCTAACACTACTAAATCTGGATTATCTTTTTTCACGATATCTAAAGCTTGAAATCCATTCGCTGCTTGGAATGTCTGATAACCTTCTTTTTGGAACACTTCATGTAATAACACACGAATCCCATATTGATCATCAACGATTAAAATTTTACCTTCCATAATTCCCAACCTTTCTGTGTAAGTACAAGATTTAAAGCTTCTTATATCTTAACGATTTAATTTCGCTATTCTTTGGCAAATTCCTTCCTATTCTTTCTTATTTTACCGTTTCCTATTTTGTTATGCTACCCTACGATTTCACCTTTCTAAAAAAATAAATTATAATGAAAGCCGGCAAACACGTACGAAGGGAGTAACATTATGTTAAAAATTTTTTCAACTCAATTAAGTGGTTATTTCTCCAGAGTTTCTCAAAAAGAAGAAATGAATATAGAAGATAGCGCTCGTTTACTTGCTCAAGCACTAGTTGGCGATGGTTTCATTTATTTACATGGTACAAATGAAATGGAGGGCGTTGTTGCCGAGGCACTATTCGGTGCTGAACCAATGAAGCAAGCAAAACGCTTATTTGAAAATGGTAAAGAAGCAGAAGTAACCTCTGCGGATCGTGTACTTCTTATTAGCCGTTTTTCAACAGATGAAGCGGTTGTAGAAATTGCAAAAAAACTACAAGAAGAGGGACACTCTATTGTGGGCATTTCTGCTCTTCAAGAAGGGACAGAATCACTGGAACGATATACAGACGTACATATTGATACAAAACTGTTAAAAGGTCTTATTCCAGACGATGAAGGTAATCGCTACGGATTCCCAAGTTTAATAGTAGCTTTATTTGCTTATCACGGGATTAAATTTACAATCGATGAAATGTTAAATGAATATTAAAAAAAGCGCCTTATTTCAGGCGCTTTTTTTATTACTTGCTCTCTTTATTCGTAATAGAAGCTCTTACGAAGTCATGGAACAATGGTTGTGGACGGTTTGGACGAGAAACAAGTTCTGGGTGGAACTGTGCTGCCACGAACCAAGGATGATCTTTTAATTCAATGATTTCAACTAGACGACCGTCTGGGCTTGTACCAGAGAATACAAATCCTTCTTTTTCCATATCCGGACGGAACTGGTTGTTGAACTCATAACGATGACGATGACGTTCATATACAACCGGCTCATTATAAGCATTGTAAGCATTTGTTTCTTCAGCAAGCTTACATGGGTATAGACCAAGACGAAGTGTACCACCTAGGTCCTCTACATCTTTTTGTTCTGGTAATAAGTCGATGATTGCATATGGTGTGTCAGGGTTGATTTCAGAAGAGTTAGCACCTTCTAAACCTAATACATTACGTGCGAATTCGATTGATGCAAGTTGCATACCTAAGCAAATTCCTAAGAATGGAACTTTGTTTTCACGAGCATATTGAATCGCAACGATTTTACCTTCTACACCACGATCGCCGAAGCCACCTGGTACAAGGATACCGTCTGTATCGCCAACTAATTCTTTTACATTTTCTGCTGTTACGTGCTCAGCATTTACCCATTTTACTTCTACATCTGTGTCGAATGAGTAACCAGCATGACGAAGTGCTTCTACAACAGAAATATAAGCATCTTGAAGTTCTACATATTTACCAACAAGAGCGATTTTTGTTTTCTTAGAAAGATTACGCACTTTGTTAACTAGAGCAGTCCACTCTGTCATATCTGCAGCTGGATTGTCTAATTTTAAGTGGTCACAAACGATTTGGTCCATATTTTGTTCTTGAAGAGATAATGGAACCGCATATAAAGTATCTGCATCGCGAGCTTCGATAACCGCTTTTGTATCAATGTCACAGAATAATGCAAGCTTGTCTTTCATATCTTGAGAAACAGGCATTTCTGTACGAACAACGATAATGTTTGGTTGAATACCTAAGCTACGAAGTTCTTTAACACTATGTTGTGTTGGTTTTGTCTTCATTTCACCCGCTGCTTTTAAGTACGGGATTAACGTACAGTGAATGTACATTACATTGTCACGACCGATGTCGCTCTTAATTTGACGGATTGCTTCTAAGAATGGTAGAGACTCGATGTCACCAACAGTTCCACCGATTTCTGTAATAACAACATCCGCATTTGTTTCACGACCAGAACGATATACGCGTTCTTTAATTTCGTTAGTAATGTGAGGAATAACTTGAACTGTTCCTCCTAAATATTCACCGCGACGCTCTTTTTGAAGAACTGAAGAGTAAATTTTACCTGTTGTTACGTTGCTGTATTTGTTTAAGTTAATGTCGATAAAACGCTCATAGTGACCAAGGTCTAAGTCAGTTTCTGCGCCATCATCTGTTACGAATACCTCACCGTGTTGATATGGGCTCATAGTCCCTGGGTCTACGTTAATGTATGGATCAAACTTTTGAATCGTTACGTTTAAACCACGATTTTTTAAAAGTCTTCCAAGAGATGCTGCTGTAATACCTTTTCCTAAAGACGATACTACACCGCCTGTTACAAAAATATACTTAGTCATGAAAAAGCTCCCTTCTATTTTGCTGTTATATAATCACCGTTGCAAAGCGCAACGTATGTAGATAACACTGTATCCATCTTATTGTTAGACTCTTTTTATTTTCTAAACAAAAAACAAAAAAGAAAATTGCTCCCCTCATCACAAAAAGTAATAAGTAGGGAGCAATTTTCTTTTATATTTACACTTTAAAAGTATTATCGTCCTTTTTTAAAGAGCCCAAAAATGATTCTACATGGACGATAATGAAAAGTCAAGAACTACAGTTCTTCCTCTTCTTCTTCTTCAGTTTCGTCATACTCAAGTTCTTCTTCAGCGAAGTCGTCGTCATCTTCGTCTAAATCATCAAGATCGTCGTCATCTCCGTCTTCTTCTTCAAGAACCTTGTCCAAATCTTCTACATCATCATCTTCGTCTTCACTTACGTCTGCATCGTCGAAGTCATCTTCATCTTCTTCAATGTAGTCGTCAAAACCGTCTTCTTCAACTTTACGTTTCTTCTTCGGTTTTGGTTGAGGCAAGATTTCTTCATCAATTTGCTCGTATGGGTACCAGCTGCGTAGCCCCCAACGATTTTCTCCTAAATTAATGAAACGTCCATCGATGTTTAAGTCTGTATAAAATTGTGCGATTTTCGCATTAACTTGCTCTTGAGATAGTCCCAGCACTTGAGCGATTTCTTGAACCAACTCGTTGAATGTCGTTGCTTGTTTTTTATCCCCTAAAACGCTATGTACAACTTCAATCATTGAACATTCTTTTAGCTCTTCTGGTGAATATTGCTTAAAATCCACTTATGCGGCACTTCCTTTCATCAAATATAACCTTATATATAACGGCCTGCTTAAAAAAATCCATACTATTCATTATAAACAAAAGTCGCACAAATATGCTACAAAAAAAACGGGAAACTTTTATAGGGTAGTAAAATTATAATTTGTCTGTTCCTTATTTCGGAAGCATATGGGCCCCTTGCAATACATACCTAATTTGCATTTCTGTATATTCTTCGAGCGTATACAGTTTTTGCAGCGCCCAGCGTCTAAATCCCCACATCTGTCCTTGTATAAAAATATTATGGGCAAGAAGCTGTATTTCTTTTTTATTTAATGTAAATGTTCCATTTTCCGTACACTGTTCTAAAATATTCTCGAACATTCCTACCATTTGAAACTCCTTTTCTAATACATACGGAAGTGATTCTTTCGGTAAAAAGCGTACCTCTTGATACATTATCAATACTTCTTCCTGTAATTCATCCATCACTTTAAAGTAATTCGTTATTGCTATCTTTAAACTTTCTACACTCCCTTTTTCTGTACAAACTACTTCCTCTAATCTTTCTTTTACATGTTCATAAATACTATCACAAACTAAATACAAAACATCATCTTTTGTACGAATGTACTCATAAAGTGTCCCTATACTAAATCCAGCCGCTTTTGCAATTTCTCTCGTTGTTGTACGCGGAAATCCTTTTTGTTTAAACAGTTGCACCGCACCTTTAATCATTTGCTCACGTCTTAACGCAACTAATTTTTCATCTTTCACCGATGCATGTACATTATGTTTAACCATTCCCTTCACCTCTCTCTATTATTTTTTGGAAGGAAAAAGCGTAGGAAAATACCTACGCTTTCGTTCCTACTTCGTTAACATACGAGAAATTACAAGCCTCTGAATCTCTTGTGTTCCTTCATATATTTGTGTAATTTTTGCATCTCGCATATAACGCTCTACTGGATAATCTTTCGTATAACCGTAACCACCAAATACTTGCACCGCTTCAGTCGTCACCCTCATCGCTGTATCTCCTGCAAATACTTTTGACATCGCTGACTCTTTTCCATACGGAAGCCCTTCTGATTCAAGCCAAGCCGCTTGATATGTTAAAAGGCGTGCCGCTTCTACATCTGTTGCCATATCCGCAAGTTTAAAGCCAATCCCTTGCTGCGCCGCAATTGGTTTTCCAAATTGATGGCGCTCCCTTGCATATTCTACAGAAGCATCTAAAGCCCCTTGTGCAATACCAACAGCTTGCGCCGCAATACCGTTACGACCTCCATCTAATGTTTGCATCGCAACTTTAAACCCTTGCCCCTCTTCTCCAAGTAGATTCTCTACAGGAATACGGCAATCTTCAAACATAATTTCAGTCGTTGGTGAAGAGCGAATCCCTAGCTTGCTCTCCTTCTTCCCAACTGAAAATCCCGGTGTATCACTTTCTACAATAAATGCACTCGTACCGCGCTGCTTTGATTCAGGATCAGTTAGCGCAAAAACGACATAAATATCAGCAATACCGCCATTTGTAATGAAAATTTTTGATCCATTTAAAATATAATGGTCTCCATCTCTCTTTGCGATTGTCTTCATTCCACCAGCATCCGATCCAGATCCTGGCTCCGTTAAGCCGTATGCACCAATTTTCTTTCCTTCAGCCATCGGTCGTAAAAACTTTTGCTTTTGCTCTTCCGTCCCAAATTTAAAAATTGGCCATCCTGCAAGTGAAGTATGCGCGGACAGTGTTACGCCTGTTGAAGCACAAACGCGGGATAATTCTTCAATAGCGATTACGTACGCTAAGTAATCGCTTCCAATTCCACCGTACTCTTCAGGCCACGGAATACCGGTTAAACCAAGCTCTGCCATTTGATCAAATAATTCTCGATCAAATCGCTCTTCCTCATCACGCTCAGCTGCTGTTGGTGCCACTTCATTTTTAGCAAAATCTCGAACCATTTTTCTTATCATTTCATGTTCTTCTGATAGTTTAAAATGCATCTCCGTCTCCCCCTCGCCCTTTTATAAAGCACGGCTAATAACAAGTTTCTGTATTTCACTTGTTCCTTCATATATTTGCGTGATTTTCGCATCACGGAAAAATCGTTCTACTGGATAGTCTTTCGTATAACCGTAACCACCGAACACTTGCACCGCCTCAATCGCGACTTCAACCGCTGTCTTAGAAGCAAATAATTTCGCAATAGATGCTTCTTTACCGCATGGTAATCCCTGTGCCCTAAGAGATGCCGCTCTATATACGAGTAACCTTGCTGCTTCGACACTTGTTGCCATATCTGCAAGCTTGAAGCCAATCCCTTGCTGCGCCGCAATTGGCTTCCCGAATTGCTCTCTTTCTTTTGCATAATCAATTGCACAGCCAAGCGCCGCTTCAGCAATTCCTAACGCCTGCGCACCGATTCCAATTCGCCCAACATCTAAATTCGCCATTGCCACCTTAAATCCTTGTCCTTCTTCCCCAAGTAAATTCTCAGCTGGCACTTTCATATCTTCAAAAGTAAGTTGTACTGTACGAGAACCGAGAAGTCCCATCTTATGTTCATCTTTTCCAATGATTAAACCAGGTGTATCTTTCTCTACTATAAATGCAGAAATACCACTTTTTCCTGCCTCTGGATTTGTAGAAGCGAATACAATGTATGTACTTGCTTCACCACCATTTGTAATAAACACTTTCGATCCATTAATAATATAATGATCACCTTTTTTCACAGCTCTTGATTTCAAACTCCCTGCATCTGATCCTGCATTTGGCTCTGTTAAAGCAAATGCACCTAAATATTCCCCAGTTGCAAGTTTAGAAACATATTTTTTCTTCTGTTCTTCTGTTCCGAAATATAAAATCGGATTCATTCCAACTGACGTATGTACAGCTAAAATTACACCAACTGTTGCACTTACCTTTGAGATTTCCTCAATTGCTAGAATGTAAGATATAAAGTCCATTTCTGCCCCACCGTATTTTGCAGGCGCTGGAATACCCATTAATCCAAGCTCACCCATCTTTTGCAAAATCTCTTTCGGGAACACCCCTTGTTCCATACTAGGAACAAAGGGAGCTATTTCCTTCTGTGCAAAATCCCGAACCATTTTCCTCATCATTTGCTGCTCTTCATTAAAACGAAAGTTCATATATTCCGCCTCCATTTGCTATATATCCTTTAAATAATTTGGTAAGACCACTATGTTGTAACAAAGGGGGCATTTATTCGTAAACGTAGAATCCACGACCTGTTTTACGCCCTAACCATCCTGCATTCACATACTTACGTAATAACGGACATGGGCGATATTTACTATCTCCTAATCCTTCATGCAACACTTCCATAATGTATAAACACGTATCTAAACCGATAAAATCGGCGAGTGTCAAAGGCCCCATCGGATGGTTCATACCAAGCTTCATGACTTCATCAATTGCTTCTTTCGTCGCTACACCTTCATATAACGTATAAATTGCTTCGTTAATCATCGGTAGCAAAATACGATTTGATACAAAACCTGGGAAATCATTCACTTCAACTGGTACTTTCCCAATTTTTTTCGTAATATCTTCAATTGCTTCATATACCGCATCATCGGTAGCCAAACCACGAATAATCTCAACAAGCTTCATAACTGGAACTGGATTCATAAAGTGCATACCGATTACTTTTTCCGGACGCTTCGTTACCGCTGCAATTTCTGTAATTGGCAGAGATGACGTATTCGTTGCTAAAATTGCGTGTTCTGGAGCAATTTCATCTAGATTCGCAAAGATTTTCTTTTTAATATCCATTTTCTCAACAGCTGCTTCAATAATAAGATCCGCTTCTTTCACACAATCTAAATCAAGCGTTACTGTAAGACGATTTAATGTGGCTTCCTTCTCTTCTTCCTTCATACGTCCTTTTTCTACTTGCCGTGCTAAGTTTTTCGTAATGATAGCCAATCCTCTATCTAATTGCTCTTGCTTTAAATCTTGTACCTTCACGTCATACCCTGCCATTGCACATACTTGTGCAATTCCTGATCCCATTTGCCCTGCACCAATTACAACAATGTTTTGTACACCCATTTTTTCTTCCCCCTTAATTGTTAATAAATTTTATACCCTCGAACTTTAATTAGTGAACTTCAATCATCACTGCGTCCCCTTGACCGCCACCGCTACAAATCGAAGCAATTCCAATTCCACCGCCGCGCTGCTTAAGTGCATGGATTAGTGTAACGATAATGCGCGCTCCGCTTGCTCCAATTGGATGTCCCATCGCTACCGCGCCGCCATTTACATTCAATTTTTCCGGATCAATTCCTGCGATTTCTGTACTTGCAATTGCTACCGCTGCAAAGGCTTCATTAATCTCGAATAAATCAATGTCTTCAATTGTCTTTCCTGTTTTTTCAAGCAATGCGTTAATTGCATAACCTGGAGTTCTTGGGAAATCTTTAGATTCCACTGCAATTGCTGTATGCGCCAAAATTGTCGCTAATGGCTTTCTTCCTTCTTGCTTCGCTCTGTCTTCGCTCATTAATACAAGTGCGGCACCACCATCGTTTAGTCCCGGCGCATTACCAGCTGTCACCGTCGCTGTCTTATCAAATACAGGTTTTAACTTTGCTAACTTTTCAATCGTTGTATCTTCACGTGGCGCCTCATCCTTTGCAACGACAATAGGATCGCCTTTTCTTTGCGGAATCGTTACTGGCACGATTTCCTCTTCAAAACGCCCTTCTTTATGCGCTGAAACCGCACGCTGATGGCTACGATATGCCCATTCATCTTGCGCTTCACGAGAAATTCCATCTTCCTTTGCAACTTCTCCGCCATAAACGCCCATGTGTGTACCTGAAAATGCGCATGTTAAACCGTCAGCAACGTTTAAATCAATAACTTCGTTGTTGCCCATTCTGTATCCCCATCTTGCTCCACGTAAAATGTAAGGACTGTTACTCATCGACTCCATACCGCCAGCTACAATCAGTGATTGATCGCCAGTACGAATAATCTGATCCGCTAACGTAACCGCACGAAGCCCTGATGCACAAACTTTATTCACTGTTTCCGTCTGCACTTCCCAAGGGATTCCAGCAGCCCTCGCAGCTTGGCGCGATGGAATTTGTCCCTGCCCACCTTGAATAACCGTTCCAAATATAACTTCTTCAACATCACTAGCCGCAACATTTGCTCTTTCAAGCGCTGCTTTAATTGCAATTCCTCCGAGTTCCGTCGCTTTTACATCCTTTAAAGATCCTCCAAATTTTCCAACTGGTGTTCTTGCAGCACTTAAAATAACTGTTTTACTCATGTTTCTTTCCCCCATTTCATTTTTTAACACTGAGCGCTCGCTCGGTATTCCTACGTTGAGAAGAGGTGCAATCATTGCACCTCTTTCTAAAGTTGTATACATTCTTACAAACTACATTGCTTCTTTTTTCTGTCCGATAACAGATCGTTCTAAAATCTCTGTCACATCAAGAGTTTGAACTTTCTCTTCTACCTCTTTCGCTTTCGTTCCATCACTGATCATCGTTAAGCAATATGGACAACCTGTACCGATAATGGATGGCTGTACAGCTAATGCTTGTTCTGTACGAGCAACGTTAATACGAGAACCTGTTGTTTCTTCCATCCACATTAAGCCACCACCTGCGCCACAGCACATTCCAGTTTCACGGTTACGTGCCATTTCTACAAGATTCACTCCAGGAATCGCTTTCAAAATGTCACGTGGCGCTTCGTACACTTCGTTGTATCTTCCTAAATAACAGGAATCATGGTACGTAACTGTTTCTTCAATAGCGTGAACAGGCTTTAAGCGCCCTTCTTTCACCCACTGAGCTAACAATTCTGTATGATGATAGACTTCTGCTTGCAAGCCAAAGTCCGGATACTCATTTTTAAATGTGTTATAAGCATGAGGATCAATCGTAACGATTTTCTTCACTCCTGCCTTTTCAAATTCTTCGATATTCTTTGTCGCCATCTCTTGGAATACAAATTCATTTCCGAGGCGGCGTGGTGTATCTCCAGAATTCTTTTCTTTATTACCGAGAATTGCGAATGAAATGCCTGCTTCGTTCATTAACTTCGCAAACGATATCGCAATCTTCTGACTACGATTGTCGTATGATCCCATTGAACCAACCCAGAATAAATACTCGAATTCCTCCCCAGCTTTTGATTTTTCTTTTACAGTTGGAACTGTTACTTCGTCATCACCTTGGCGCCATGTTTCACGCTCTTTACGGTTCAGACCCCACGGATTCCCTTGACGCTCGATATTTGTCATCGCGCGTTGTGCTTCCGCGTCCATTTTTCCTTCTGTTAAAACGAGATATCGACGTAAATCAATAATTTTGTCAACATGCTCATTCATAACTGGGCATTGATCTTCACAGTTACGACACGTTGTACATGCCCAAATCTCTTCTTCTGTAATAACATCTCCGATTAAACTCGGATCGTAAGCAAGCGTTGTAGACGCTGATTCTTGTTGTCCTTTTCCAGCTGCCATCATCGCTAACTGATTTCCTTGTGTATTATTGAAGGCAACTACTGGAACCCACGGTGCTTTTGATGTTACCGCAGCTCCTTTATCAGTTAAATGATCGCGAAGTTTTAAAATTAAGTCCATCGGCGATAACATTTTTCCTGTTCCTGTTGCCGGACACATATTTGTACAACGGCCACACTCTACACAAGCGTATAAGTCAATAAGTTGATTTTGTCTAAAGTCTTCAATTTTACCAACACCAAATGTTTCTTGCGTTTCATCTTCAAAATCAATCTTTTCAAGCTTCCCTGGGTTTGAAAGACGACCGAAGAATACATTAGCTGGTCCTGCAATTAAATGCGCATGTTTTGATTGTGGAACATACACTAAAAACGTTAACAAAATTAGTAAATGCACCCACCAAGAAAAATAGAACACTGAAATGGCTACGGTTTCATTTATCCCGCTAAAAACGTAAGCGATTGCAGAAGCAATTGGTTCACTCCATGAAAGCTCCTCGCCATGCCATATAAGTCCCATACCGTTACCAAGTAGCACAGAAATCATTAAGCCACCGATAAAGATAAGAACAAGACCTGATTTGAAGTTACGTTTTAAACGAACAAGCTTTTCTACATAACGTCTATGAAAAGCCCAAAATACTGCAATTAAAATAACAAGTGTGACAATTTCCTGGAAGAATGTAAATGCAGGGTATAGTGGTCCAAGTGGAAGATGTAATCCTGGTGCGAGTCCTTTCCAAACGAAGTCAATTGCTCCAAATTGGACAAGAATAAATCCGTAAAAGAACATAACGTGAATGATGCCGCTTTTCTTATCTTTCAGCAGCTTTTTTTGACCGAAAACATTGACCTTAAGGAGATCCCAACGCTCTTTAAAACGACGGTCAAATTCAATTTTTTTTCCTAATTGTATGTAGGCCATTCTCGTCCGTATAAGATATACAAACAAATATCCTGCATAAGCAATAACAGCAATGGCAGCCAGCCAATTAATGATCAGTAAGCTATTCATTTTTATGCTACCCCTCTCTTTGTAAGCCCTCTTTCTTTTTTGAATCTTCAAAAATATATAATTTTCTGAATTATATCCCCTATCCCCATTATATAATGAGTGAGCATTCAGTCAACAGTTTTTTGTTATAGAACAACACATTTTTTCATAAAGCTGTTTATTTCGGTGAAACTATAAAGTGAAACTTTAATCAGCAGGGGTGGTTCATCCCCCGCTGATTATTAGTTGAACCAATCGGGCTTTTACGGGCAGTTGATTTCCAAACTAGCTTCTGCTTATTCATCAATTTTTGAAATAGGAAGCTTACTGCCCGTTAAAACGGGATAAAGTGAAACTTTAACCAGTACAAGATCTATCCTCTAAAGAAATTTATAATAACAGCCGTGCTACCCGTATCATTTGTAACACACTGAAGGTGAAAAGAATGCGAAGGAGGGAATTCACTAATGCTCTACTTATCTCTTTTGTTAATATCCGTTGCTCTTTGGATTACAATTGACCTTTCATACGGGAGACTTCTTCATTTAAAACGAGTAAGCTCTCGCACTTTCCCTTTACGTCAAAGTGATTTTCACCTTTATACATACGGGAAAGATTTGTATGACGCTTTATTTACTGATATAAAACAAGCACAGCATCACATTCATATTTTATTCTTCATTGTAAAAAACGATAAAATCAGTCGTGAATTTTTAAAATTGCTGATTGATAAGGCTCAGGAAGGAATTGAAGTACGACTTTTACTTGATCGATTTGGCAGCCATTCTTTATCAAACGAAGCTATTCGCTCCCTGCAAAAACATGGTGTATCTTTTTCATTTTGTCATAAGGTAAAATTTCCTCTGCCTTTCTTTTCTGCCAATCAACGAAATCATAGGAAAATTACAGTGATTGATGGGAAAACCGGCTATATCGGGGGATTTAATATCGGTGAAGAGTATCTAGGGCATAATGAATATTTAGGATTATGGCGAGACTACCATTTACGTCTTACAGGAGAAGGGGTTCAAGATTTACAAAAGCAATTTTTGCATGACTGGTTTGATGATACGAAACAAAATTTATTAGATGCTTCTCTTTATTTTCCAAAACAAAACCCAGGTACCATCCTGCATCAATTTATTCCGACTGATGGGGCTTATTTACAGCATACTTTTTTACATTTAATTAACGCGGCAAAAAAAGAAATCTGTATCGGTACACCATATTTCATTCCTGGAAAAAAAATTATGAATGCCTTATTAAAAGCAAGAGAAAGAGGGGTTCAAATCACAATTCTTGTTCCAGAAAAAGCTGATCACCCTCTTGTTCGAGAAGCCAAATTTCCGTACTGCCGAAAATTAATACAGGCTGGTTGCAATATTTATGCATTTCAACAAGGTTTTTTTCACGCCAAAATTATTATAGTAGACGATGATATTTGCGATATCGGAACAGCAAACTTTGATATGAGAAGTTTATATATTAACCATGAAATAAACTGCCTGTTATATAATAAACATTTCATTCAAACAGTAAAAAAGAAATTCCATGAAGATCTAGAGAATGCATCTGTACTTTCCTATAGCGATGTAAACCCGCCTTCTCTTATCGATAGAGGAAAGGAATGGATTGGAACAATATTTGCTTTCTTTTTATAGGAAAGACAATGAATAAAAGAGGTGTATCTCATATGCTTATACGGTTTGGATATGTCTCACATGCAATGGCACTCTGGGACTGTTCTCCTGCCAAAACAATGACGTTTACAAGCTTTAAGAAACTCAGCAAGCAAGAGCGAGAAGACAAACTGTACCATGTTATAAGGCAAAATTTAGAGCACACAATACGTATCCTTCATTACAATATAGCGCATGAAATCCCACTATATCGCCTATCGTCTTCCATCGTCCCACTTGCAACACATCCCGAAGTCGAGTTTGACTATATTGGGGTATTCACACCACTTTGGCGTAAAATAGGGGCTTTAATTAAAGAACACAATTTACGAATAAGTTTTCATCCAAATCAATTTACGCTATTTACAAGCGACAAGCCACATATTACTACTAACGCTATTACGGATATGACTTATCATTATAAAATATTGGATGCTATAGGCATTGCAGATTCTTCTTACATTAATATTCATGTAGGTGGAGCCTATGGAAATAAAGAAAAGGCAATTGAGCGCTTCCATGAAAACATAAAAAAACTTCCTACACATATAAAAAAACAAATGACTCTTGAAAATGATGATAAAACCTATACAACCGCTGAAACTTTATCAATTTGCCAAAAAGAAAATATTCCATTTGTATTTGATTATCATCATCATATGGCCAATCTTTGCGAGGAACCACTAGAAGAGTTGCTTCCTGCAATTTTTGAAACTTGGTCACATACAAATATCTCTCCTAAAGTTCACATTTCCTCCCCGAGATCGGAAAAAGAATTTAGGGCTCATGCTGAATATATCGATTTAGAGTTTATTAAGCCTTTCTTACACATTGCAAAAAAACACAATCATAATTTCGATATTATGATTGAAAGTAAACAAAAAGACTTAGCACTATTCCAATTAATAGATGAACTTTCTGCTATAAGAGGAATTAAAAGAATAGGTGGTGCAATGTTACAGTGGTAAATTGTAACTTTGCACCATTTTTTCAAAAAAGTAATTTTTATAGTAAAAAACATCCTATTTTATATGCTATTATTTAAATTAGCATTCCCTCGAGATTCAACTTTATTGAAACGGAGTCATAATATGATTAATCAAAAAAAATATGTACAATTTGTCATAATATACATATCTATATTTGCTCTTTGGATACTCTTTATTCCAAATGAATCGCATATAAAGGAGATTGGAATTCTTTTCTTATTCTGTTTCGCTGCACTTTTTTCTTGTCACTGTTTATATAAAGCTATTAAGAGAATGAAACGCAGCGATAAACTATTTTGGATTTTATTACTATGTACTTGCCTATGTGGGTTAGTTATGGAGATAACCCTATTTCTTAGTTCACTTTCTATACATGATCAATCTATATTTTCATATAAAGCATTACCTTTTTTTATCATACAATATATTTTGCTCTTTGTTGGATTTGCTATAAAGTTTATAAAAAATTATTCTATTAAGGGGCTTTCTCAATTTTCATTCGATAGCATCTTTATTATTATTATGAACATTTATTTCACCTTAACTTTTATCTTAGACCTTTCAAGCTTCCGCATGTTAACAAAGGATACTTGGATTTTAATTGGGTATTTCATTGCACAATCATTAGTAATTTACGCCGTTATTAGCCTATATAGAAGAGAACAATATTCTTCTAGTAGAATTGCATTAATTATCGGTTTCACTATTATACTCGTATACGGTTATATTCATCTGTTTCAATTGAATTTTGGGATGAAAACTTCTGCTGAAATTAATTATTTAATACACACTGCTTCTATTTTATTAATTGGACTTTCTTCCATACTATATATTTTAGATAAACCAATGCAGCATGAAACGAAAACAAAATATTATCGATTCGATTATGTACGTTTTATACTACCTTATTTTAGTATAATTATTACTTTTTCTTTTATTATCATTCAACCTTGGGATGATAAATTCATGTTAATCGGTCTCGTATTATCACTTATTTTGTTATTCTTGCGGCAACTTTACATGTGGAAAGATAATCAAGCACTAATTCATACATATGAACAGTTGACTACACAACTAGAGGACGAAGTTGAAGAAGGTGCATTTGCATTATCAAAAAGTGAACAACGTTATAAATCTTTATTCGAGGACCATCCCGATGCCGTTTTCTCTTTAAATATGAATGGCATTTTTCAACAATCTAATAAGGCGTGCGAAAGCTTATTTACTGCCTATTATTGCGAAGTGGCAAGCTATTCTCTGGTACACTTCATTGATTCAAAAGACCACGAACTACTAAAGAAGGCTTTACAAATTACAAAGGAAGGTAGGCCACAAACGTTAGAAGTTCGTACAAAAGAACAAGAAGGCTATTATTATTATCTCCATATTACACTTATCCCTACTTTTATAAACAAAGAAGTGGTCGGAATGTTTGGGATAGCACGTGATATTACCACCTTATATGAAAAACAAAAACAAGTAGAACATTTAGCCTTTCACGATGCACTTACTGGATTACCAAATCGTCGAAAGTTCGAAAAAGATTTAAAAGCCATTTTAAATACAGCCCAAACTAACGCAAATGATGTCGCCGTCATATTCCTTGATTTAGATCGATTTAAAAAAATTAACGATAGACTTGGCCATGACGTTGGAGATTTATTATTAATTGAAGTAGCAAAAAGATTACGCGGTTGCTTGCGTTCAAAAGATATCGTCGCTCGCCAAGGTGGAGATGAGTTTACAATTCTATTACCAGAAATGTACTCAGAAAAAAGTGCAATTTTTATAGCTGAACAGATTTTAACTATTTTAAACAAACCATTCTTCATTCAAGGCGAAGAACTCTCTATTACACCAAGTATCGGAATTGCGATGTACCCTGATTATGGAACTGATGTAAATGAGTTAATGAAAAATGCTGATATGGCTATGTATCGTGCGAAAGCAAATGGAAAAAACAGATTTGTTTTCTTCTCAAAAGAAATGAGTATCGCTCAAAATGAAATTCAATTCTTAGAAGGTGAACTTTCAAAAGCATTACAACAAAATGAATTTTTCCTTGAATACCAGCCACAAGTAAGCACAAAAACAAAACAAATTATCGGTTTTGAAGCATTAATACGTTGGAAGCATCCAAAACTCGGTATCGTATCTCCTGCCCAATTTATCCCTCTAGCAGAGGAAACTGGTTTTATTATTGAACTTGGCAATTGGATTTTACGTACTGCTTGTTTAGAGGCAAAAAGATGGCATAATCAAGGTTTCTCTCACTTAAAAGTTGGTGTAAATTTATCTGTTGTTCAATTTAACCATGCAGATTTAATCCCAACTATTTCAAAGGTATTGGAAGAAACAGAACTGAAACCAGAAGCACTAGATATTGAAATTACGGAAAGCATCGCAATTAATCAAAATCAATCTGTAGTTGCAAAACTAGAACAACTTCAAAATCTCGGTATTCAAATTTCAATCGACGACTTTGGAACTGGTTATAGTTCTTTAGCTTATTTAACAAAATATCCAATCAACACATTAAAAATCGCTCGAGAGTTTATTTGTGGAATTACAACTAGCCCTTTAGAAGAAGCAATTGTCTCTTCCATTATTACACTATCAAAACAACTAAATTTAGAAGTGATTGCAGAAGGTGTAGAAACGGAAGAAGAATGGGAATTTTTACATAAACAAAATTGTGATCACATTCAAGGATTCTTTATTAGCAAACCTGTTTCTAGTAAAGACGTTTGGATGTTACTCCATAAAAAAACAACCGCCTAAGTAAGACGGTTGTTTTTTAATATTCAAAAGGTAAATCTTTAGCTAATTGTACCTCTTGATCGTTATGAGAAATTATATGGCTTTTCTCTAATGCCGTATCGCCTAATGAAATACCCCATGCCATCGCTAACGTTAATAAACTACCAATAAGTAATTTCTTCATATTCCATCACCCACATTTTTTATTTTAATATATCATGAAAATTTATCTCTATTATATGCAATTATGCATACCCATTTTTTAGGATATTTATCTACTGATTTTATTTACGAGAGCTTCTTTATATGTATGCATTTCTAATATATCAAAAAAGAAGCTTGCCTTTTTATATGCATCTTCAACCTCTGCCCTATCGTACTCCAACTTCCCTAGGCATTCACCTCTTTGATAATATAGCTGTCCAATTAATGCCATACTATTAATTCGGCATGATATTTCAATCGCTTTATTTACTTGATAAAGTGACTCTTCATATTGATTATCTAAATATAATGCTTTCGCATGATTATATCTTACCTTCACTTCAAATTCTTCATTATCATGCAATACCTCTAATTGTTTTAATATATCTTCAAATAACTCAATACTCTTCTTAAAATAGCTATTTTCAGCATAAATATTTGCAATCGCATTTTCTATATAAAGATTTTGGTATACGTCTATTCCAGCTAACTGTTGATTTAACAATTTTTTTAATTCTAAAATACAATATTCGTAATCGATTTTCTTTAATATGTAAGCTGCTACATGATATTGCCATTGAAGAAATTGCTGGAATTCAGGATGATATTCTTCCTTTTTCAGCTCATTCCATACTTTATTATAAATTTCTTTATATCTTTTTTGCTTACAAAGCATAATGATTTGATCTTTAAACTGTTTTTTTCTTTCAATATCGGAATAAATGAGTACCTCATAAAAATGAATAATAGGAACTTGTAATTTTGCTGCGATACCTTGCAATATATCCATACTTGGGTATACCGCACCCGATTCAATTCTACTCACTTCCGATTGATGACATATATTATCGGATAACTGTTTCTGTGTTAATCCTCTCATCACCCTAATTTTCTTAATTTCACTTCCTAATTTTTCTGCGTGCATACTTACTCACCATCCCATTAGAACAATCTAATTTTTTGAGTTGTCATACCACTACAATAATGTGAATTCGACAATTTTTGATATGAAATAATGCATAATATATATAAAATTCGGCAAATTTTTCATACAATTCATCTCACATACAATAATAGATTAGGAGTGTTATAGATGAATTATAGAAAACTTGCTAGTGCTTTCGTTACATTCGGTCTTCTTTGCCCTTTATCAACAGAAGCTATTCATGCTCAAGAATTAGACAAAAGTGCAGTCAAAGTTGAAATTGCTCAGCCTGGTTTAACAATCGGGAAATTAACACAACCTCAAAATGATACGAAAGAAAATATTGCTAAAAAGTATTTAAAAGGTGAGGTAAATGGGGCGAAAGCTCAACAAGAACAAGTCACTACTGAAAAAAATGTAGATTTCCAACCTACAAATAAAGAAACCAAAGAAAATCAAACCGAAGTTCGCCTTGCACAAACATATAAAAACTATAAAGTATATGGCCAAGATCTCATTGTAAAAGTAGATAAAAATGGAGTAATCACAACTGTTAGTGGTAAAGTTGTTCAAAATTTAAATCAACAACCTAATCTTACTATAACAAATTTTTTGTCGAAAAATGAAGTAAAATCTAAATTACGCGATATAGTTCAAATTCCAAGCGATGCAGTTGAGACAGAATTCTCTAGCGAAACCGTTGTTTATAAGAAAAAAGATGGCTATTATACATTCGCAACTGTTATTACATTTACTTATGAAAACAATGAACAAATTATAAACGGCAATGCTATCGTTGATTTAAAAACTGGAGAAGTACTTTTCCAAGAAAAGTTCATTAAAAACAAAGAGAATAAGACTATAAATCAAGTAACATCACCTAGATTATCCCCTGCAAGTGAGCAAGGAACTGGGAAAAATGCACTTCAAGAAAACATCTCTTTCAATATTGCCAAAGGAACTGATGGAAAATTTTATTTAGCGGATTTATCACGCGGAAATGGTATTTATATTTATAATGCAAACTACGCCGATTCCCTTGGAGGATATAGTCAAGCTGGTTATCCAGGGACACTAATTTCAAGTAGTACTCCTAATTTTGCAGATAAAGAAGCCGCGGGCGCTATGAAGAACATGAGTGATATTTACGATTACTTTAAGAAAGAACATAATCTAAAAAGTTACGACAATAAAGATTCAAAAGTTGTTGCTAGTGTACACGGTTTTGATTCTACTGAAGTTAGTGATGGTGTAAAAGAAGACTATGTAAATGCATTTTGGCATCCCGCTTGGAACCAAATGGTATTTGGTGATGGTTTAGACGGAAAACTAACATCCGCTCTTGATGTAACAGCTCATGAATTTGGACATGCTGTATTCAGTGGCACAACGAAAAATAAAGTCGTGAGATATCCAAGCGCTGAAACATCTGCACTAAACGAGGGATTAGCGGATTTCTGGGGTACACAAATCGAATATTACGTAAAGAAAGATAAAGGAAACTGGATTATGGGCGATACATTAGGTGGCCTAACAATTCGTGATATCCCAAGGGAAATTGGTGACGGCGGTCATAAACTATATACAAATTTACAAGATTTCTATAACGATGGTAATAATCAAGAATCACACGTGAATTCTGGTATTATCAGTCACGTATTATATCAATTAGCTGAAGGTAAAACATATAACGGTGTTGCTGTTCAAAAACAAGGAAATGAAAAAGTAAGTAAAGTTGTTATGCGTGCATTGCAAAATTATGCAACTTCCGCTGAAGACTTTGAATCACTTCAATCTCATATCGTACAAGCTGCAAAAGATTTATATGGCACTGCCGTATCAAATGAATTTGCAAAGGCATTTGAAGCACACGGTTACAAACCGTTACAAAAAGTAAATCAAGTAATAGAAGTACAATAATTATAAAAAGAAGGTTACCTCTCATAGGTAACCTTCTTTTTATATCCAACCCTTTTCTTCCGCAATTGTAATTGCCTCAATTCTATTTTTCGCATCAAGCTTCGCTAATACTTCAGAAATATAATTACGTACTGTACCCGGCGAAAGATAAAGTGCCTTCGCAATTTCGTTTGCCGTCTTTCCTTCTTTCGCAAGCAACAGTACTTCCTTTTCGCGATCTGACAACGGATTTTGCTCCTGCCATAAGCCAAACATTAAATCTTGGGAGACCTCTCGTTTCCCCTTCATTACATTACGAATTGCTGCCGCTAAATCTTCACTTGGGCTATCCTTTAATAAATAGCCGTGCACACCAGCTTTCATTGCTCTTTCAAAATATCCCGGCCGTGCAAATGTTGTTAAAATCATTACTTTGCATGATGATTTTTCTTTCTTTAAAGTCTCAGCGACATCCAATCCACTTTGAATCGGCATTTCAATATCCATAATACTTACATCTGGCTTTAACGATTCAATTAATTCTAACGCCTCTTCCCCGTTCGCAGCTTGCCCAATTACTTCGATATCATCTTCTAGATCAAGCAGGGCCCCTAATGCACCACGAAGCATCCGCTGGTCTTCTGCAATAATAATTCGAATCATGCCCTCACCTCATCTTTTCCTGTTCTAATAACAACTGGAACTTTTACCGTTAATAACGTCCCTGGATTGATTGTACCTAGTTCAACAAATCCATCAATAAGAGCAATTCGTTCTTTCATGCCGCGAATACCATTTCCATCATGATTTTGATCTGTTAAACCGATTCCGTTATCTTCTACTTTCAAAATCAGTTCACCTTGTGATTCTAATACAGAAACTGCGCACCGCGTTGCCTTACTATGTTTTACAACATTTGTAACGGCCTCACGTAAACACATCCCGACAATATTTTGTTCAATTGGTGATAACGAGCTCGATCTTGCTTCTTGCCTCACTTCTAATTCAATATTAGCTGCTTGTAAGATCGCTTTTATTTGCTCTAGCTCTTCTTCTACCGTAATCATACGCATATCAGAAATTAATTCTCTCAGCTGTTTTAAGGCTGTACGAGATGTTTGTGTAATTTCCTTCGCTTCCGCACTTGCACGCTCTGGATTTTTCACAATTAACTTCTCTACAAGCTGGCTTTTCAAAGTAATAAGAGATAACGTATGCCCTAATGTGTCATGAAGATCTCTTGCAATCCGCTGCCGTTCTTCACGTTTTACTAAGTCTTTAATTTGCTCGTTCGCCTGATCCAATTGATTTCTTAACATCTTTTTCTGATTAAAATTGCGCATACCAAATGGCGTAAGAAGCATTAAAATAAACATTGGAACGATATTTACTAAACTTGTAGTTGTTAGTTGATTCATATTTACAAATAAAAATGCTCCAAGCATGATAACTAACGAACATAACAGCACTCGAAATACTTTCTTATTTGGCGCAAATCCCATCGCACTTGCTGTGAAAAAGCCAAAAAATATCATAAAAGGATTATAAAATAAAGCAAATAAAAAGATGAGTACCATTTGAATACACGCCCAAAAAACAAACGTCCTCTGAACAAAATAAAGCTGACGGTATGTGACGATAAAAATTATCAACATACCGCTTCCTATTACAAGCTTCCATCCTGATGCCTGCGCTAAGTGATAAATTGGAAATAATAGATAAACAAACCACATATACGGGAAGAATCCCATATGTTTCGGAAAAATCTCAATCCTCTTCTTCTCTATCATTTATACCGCTTCCTGTCTTTTTCTTATATATATTGATACTACAACAAATATAAGGAAATAACCTCCTAATACCGCGATATTTTCCCATCCAATTGATTTTCCAGCTACAATATCCCACGCACCACTTCCGAAATGGTATGTCGGTGTCCATTCACCAATCGTTCTTAATATTTTGGGGAATACTTCAATCGGCATCCATAACCCGCCAACTATAGCTAAACTCATATTTAAAATATTTGCTAAGCCAGCAGCTGCGTCCGCCTTCTTAATGGAACCTATTACTGTTCCTAACGCTAAAAATGGTGTTACCCCTAACAATAACCATAATCCCGCACCAATCCATTGCCCTACCGTTAACTCAACATGATTAATTAGTATACCTGCAATAAAGATAACTAATATTGAAAAAGCATTTACTACTGTTTGAGCGATAATTTTTGCTGTTAAATATGCTCCCTCTGGAAGCGGTGTAATTTTTAGAAGATGTGTCCATCCTTGCCCTCTTTCCTGAGAAAGTCTCACACCGAAACTAAAGAGTGCAGTCCCTACAATACTGAAAGTTGCCATCGAAATTAAATAATGTGCTTTCCACGCATCTCCGTTTTGTGGTACTTGAACAACATTTGTGAAAATGTAGTAAAACATAACAGGCATTAATAATGAGAAAAAGATAAATAATTTATTGCGGAATGTACGTAAAATTTCTATTTTGCATTGCATCCATAATGCTCTCATGCGATTTCCTCCTTCTGATTTGCGACAAACTGTTCGAATGCTTCATCAAGACTTCCACGTTCAACTGAAACATCTGTTACAGGTAAACTCTTTTGATAAATGGCTTTTAAAGTTGCATCCGTATCCTCCGTTGTTAAAATGAAGCGTCCTTCGCTTGACTTTACTTCTGTTACATTTGGTAATTCCTTTAGTAATTTTGTAGGAATGCTTTCCTTCGAGTAAAATGTGATTGTTTTTCGCGAAATCGTCGCTTTCATTTCGTCTGGTGTACCATCTGCGATAATCTTTCCGTTCGCAAATAATAAGATACGATTTGCTAAAGCATCTGCTTCTTCTAAATAATGCGTCGTTAAAATAATTGTTTTCCCTTCACTTGCTAACTTTCGAATCGTTTCCCAAAACATTCTTCGAGACGTAATATCCATTCCGACTGTCGGCTCATCTAAAAATAACAAATCTGGATTTCCCGCAAGTGCAAGCGCAAAATTCAACCTTCTTTTTTGCCCACCTGATAACTTCTCACATCTTTGCTTTCGCTCTGATTCTAAATTTGATAACTGCAGTAACGTTTCTTTCGCTATAGGATTCGTATAATAACTACGGAATAACTCGATTGCCTCTTCCACCGTAATACTATCAATGACACTTACTTCTTGCAGCATCGCACCGAGGCTATTACGAACATCTCTATGCTTTGGACTCTTTCCAAATATAAAGACCTTACCTTCTGTCGGGTCCTTTAATCCAAGCATCATCGACATCGTCGTTGTTTTCCCCGCACCATTCGGACCAAGTAACGCTACTATTTCCCCTTTATTTACATGAAATGAAACATTATTTACTGCGTTTTTATGTTTAAATGTTTTAGAAACACCATTTACTTCAATAATCTTTTCCATCTCTCCACCCCCGCTGTTTCTTATATTTACATTGTATTACTTGGAAAACTTAGGAAACAGTATGATGCGTCATGACATCGATATGACAATTGTCATGTATTCTTTATGAGAGGAATCAACCTGCATGCCGCAAGCGAGTAGCAGGACGAAAATAAACATGATACAATCGGATAAGATATATATTCGAGGAAGGACAGTGGTTTTCATGATTATTCGTAATGAACAAGATTTAGAAGGCTTACGAAAAATCGGCCGCATCGTTGCGCTTGCACGTGAAGAAATGAAAAAACAAGCGAAGCCAGGTATGACAACGAAAGAGCTTGATTTGATCGGTAAAAAAGTATTAGATGAGCATGGTGCTATTTCTGCACCTGAAAAAGAATATGATTTCCCAGGTGTAACTTGCATTAGTGTAAATGAGGAAGTTGCTCATGGTATTCCAGGAGATCGCGTATTAAAGGAAGGCGACTTAGTAAACGTCGATGTATCTGCTGCACTTGATGGCTATTATGCAGATACAGGTATCTCATTTGTTCTTGGAGAAGACGAAGCAAAAGAAAAGCTTTGCCAAGCAGCGGTTGATGCATTTTGGGCAGCAATGAAAAAGGTTAGAGCTGGCTCAAAACAAAATCAAATTGGTCGTGCTGTTTCAAACTTCGCACATAAAAGTGGATACAATGTTATTCAAAACTTAACTGGTCACGGCATTGGTCTTAGCTTACATGAAGCACCAAATCACATTTTAAGTTACTATGATCCAATGGATAATGCGCTTCTAAAAGACGGTCTTGTTATCGCTGTAGAACCGTTCATCTCTATGAAAGCTGATCATATTATTGAACGTGGTGACGACGGCTGGACATTCGTTACACCTGATAAAAGTCTTGTTGCACAATGTGAACATACGGTTGTCGTAACGCGCGGCGAACCAATAATTTTAACAGAAATCTAATACCAAAAACGGCTGTTTTGTAGATTTATTCCACATAAAACAGCCGTTTTTATTTTTGGGAAAATATGTGAACTACTGTTGAACTCTTTATCATTTAAGTATATAATCTTTAGCGGAGGTTACTTAAGCTTATCTTTACTAAAAAGATATTGTAACTAAAAACACCTTCTTTCTTATTGTTTAAACAGTCTCAAAAATGACCGTAGTAACGTGTTAGTCGAATATTCTGTAATTCTTATATTCCTCTAACAATGTAAGAAACTATCATCTTTCAACTTCGGTCCACTAATCGCACAACTCTCTTTAGACAAAATAAATGACTATTTTCAAAGTACGTATTGTCTTCATTCTGACCAAAACCAACCCTATCTAGCTTTTTATCTCCACATAACTTTAAGGCAAAAATAAGCCTTCACAAAGGGATACACTACATTGGTTAGTATGTATCGTAAAACTTACCTTTATAACCATTCTTTTTTACTAGATATACATGAAAACTATCTCACATATAAAGGTCTGATATCATTCTTTATATCAGTATTTTTTTCGACATTTTTTGTCGAATTGTGTATATTTCCATAGAACTGTGTAAATATACATTTTGTTTTACGTTAAACAATTTTACTTTGAACATAATCCTGTTTGTCTGAGAACGCGTATAGAAACGGAGGGATAGCAAAAATAAATAGCTTATAACAAATACTTTTAATATTCCATTTGTTCATGTGGAATAAGTCCCCAATGGACAAATGAATGTTCAGAGGAGGAAAAATGAAAAAACTTTTCAATGTATGTTTAATTGTATTCGTACTATTTTCGCAACTTGCTAGTTTTCCATACAATCAAGTAAAAGCGGAAACCTTAACAGGAGATTCCTTATTTGACACTGTTGAAATGAAAGATGCAACGAATCATATTATTGACGAAGCATTAAATCCTAAAAACTTAATAAATGCCGGATCAATCATTCACCTAGAATATGCTTGGTCAATAAAAGATCATCAAATTGCACAAGAAAAAGATGCAACAGTTCTTCAAATACCTAACGCATTAAAAGTAAAAAATGACCAACAAGGAAACTTGATGGCAGATCAACAAATTATTGGTCAATATTTTGTTACGGCAAACGATAACAAAATGAAAATAGTCTTTAACGATTCAGTAAAAGATTCAAAAGGTGTTAAGGGAAAAATTAAATTTGACACTGTATTCAATCCAGATTTAAAACCTGGCATAAAAGCCGTCCCACTCACTTTCCCTCTAGGTACAGTAGCTAAGACTATCTCAGTTCCTGTTCAAGTAGATAACCCTACTTCACCTACTATTAATAGTGATGATGCTAAGCAGACTACCGAAGAGCAAAAGAACAGTGACGCACAGCAACCTACTGAACAGCCAAAAGATGGTGAAACACAGCAGAAACCTGCGGAACAACCAAAAGACGGGAATCCTCAGCAGCCTGCGAAACAGTCAAAAGATGGTGAGACACAGCAGAAACCTGCGGAACAACCAAAAGACGGGAACACTCAGCAACCTGCGGAACAGCCGAAAGACGGGAATCCTCAGCAGCCTACTGAACAGCCAAAAGATGGCGGGACACAGCAACCTACTGAGAACCCTGGTGATAACACAACAGGGCAACCTGTTGAAAATCCAGACCCATCACCTAAGCAAATTAAAGAAAATATTTTAACAAGCGTAAAATTAACAGATAAAGACGGAAAACCATTTAATGATACAGATAATCGTCCAAATCCTGATTCTGCTGCCAATATCGATTTTACATGGGAAGTTTTAGAATCATTAAAAGTAAAAAAGGGAGATTACTATATTTTCCAACTTCCGGAATATTTTATCGTCCACAACACCATTACACAGCCTTTAGTTGATGGAACAGGACATGAAATTGGGACGTTCGTTGTTGACTTAAACGGAAAAGTAACTATGACTTTTAACGAGTACGTTGAAGACAATCCTAATATAGATGGTCATTTAAAAGTTGGTACGGAATTCAATAAAACAAAAATTAAAGGGACTACGGAACAAAAAATTCCTTTCCCAATTAAAGAACAAGACGTTATTATCGAGCTTGATTTCAAACCTAATGTAAAGAAATCTATGAATAAAAAAGGTATACCTGATAGACCGATTAATACGAATCAAATCAATTGGACAGTCGAAATGAACAAAACAAAAGACATTCTTACAAACGCTGTCTTCCAAGACAATATTCCAAATGGAGCCAGTCTCAATGAAGATTCTATTAAGGTTTATGAGTTAGAAGTAGATATTAACGGGAAAACGACTCGTGGAGCCGAAGTTAGTAAAGAAGAATATACACTCACTTCATCCTCCGATAAATTAAATATCGCTTTTAAAAATGAAACGAAAAAAGCATATCAAATTGAATATGCGACAAAAATTACTGACGAAAGTGTTACTAGTTTCAAAAATGAAGCAAAAGTATCCAGCAAGAATCAAGGAGATGTATCCGCAAATGCAACTGTAACTGTTTCACGCGGTACACATCTAGAGAAAACTAGTAAATATAATCCAAAAACACAAACAATTGAATGGACAATTACTTTCAACGGTGACCAAAGAGATATTAAACAATCTGATGCGCTTTTAAAAGACATCTTGGACAAATCTCATAAAGTTGATGCAAGTTCTATCGTGGTTAAAAATGCTTCTTATGATAATAACGGAAAACTTGTTACAGGTGACAACGCCACAAACTTTACTGTAAAAGAAACCGATGAGGGATTTGATTTACAATTTAATGAAGATATTAATAGTGCCTATGTGATTACTTATACATCGAAAGCCAAAAATGATGTTATACAAGATGGCGAAATTGAAAATAAAATTATTGCAGATGGAAAATGGAGTAAAACAAACAAAGTTACATTACAACAACAAAACATCATAAAGAAACATAATAAAAATGCAAACGATACAGATTACAATAAGAAAACAACGAAATGGACAATTGTTGTAAATGATAACAATTACGTGTTAAATGATGCTGTTATCACTGATACGTTTGACTATGGTGGACTTACATTACAAAAAGATAGTTTTAAAATTACTGATGGATCAACTGAACTGAAATTAGGCTCTGATTACACACTTGATGTAACAGCTGACGGATTCAAAGTAACACTAGCTGGTATTTATAAGTCTAATATGGATAAAACTTTAACCATCACATACACAACAGACTTTAATTACGAGACTCTATCTAAAAAGGATGATAATAAATCATTCAAAAATACAGCTGAGTTATCATGGAAAGATATAAATGGGAACGATAAAAATAGTAAATCTCATGATAGATTCAATCCTGACGGCTATACAAAAGGAAACGGATTTAAATACGGTTCTTACAATGCCCAAACGAAAGAAATCAAATGGGACATAGGGTTTAACTATAATAACAGGACTATTAAAGACCCTTCTATCGTTGACGTACTAGAAAACAATCAAAAACTTATACCAGACTCCATTGAGATTCATCATATGGAATTAACTGGTGGTGCAGACGGTTATAAATTAGGGGCACTTGTTTCCCCTGACGAATATACGGTAGAAAATCCAACGAAAGATAATAAAAATACATTAACGATTCATTTTAAAAATGAAATTAAAACAGCGTACCATATCAGCTTTAAAACTTCACTTGCAGGTGAAGAAATTAATAAGCGCTATGATAATTACGCCAAATTAAAAGATGGATCGGAAACTATCGCCAATATTCATGGTGCATTCGAAATCAAAAATGGTGGTAGCGGCGTTACGAAAAAAGCAAAACAAAATGACAAGTACATTGATTGGAGCGTTTCTATTAATGCAAGTCAATCAACGATTGAAAATGCTGTCGTAACAGACGATCCGACAGACAATCAAATTCTCGATGAAAAGTCATTCCACCTATATGGGACAACAGTAGCCGTGGATGGCACTTTAACGAAAGATACAACAAACGAATTAAAAGAAGGAAAAGACTATAAACTCAAAATAACAACAGACAACAATACGGGGAAACAACAATTTACAATTGAATTTCTTCATACTATTGATCGAGCTTATATTTTAGAATACCGTTCACTCATTAATGCAGATAATAATGAAAAGGTAAGCAATAAAGCGAAGATTACTGGTAATAGTTTGAAATTAACAGAAACTGAAAAAATTGAAGAAATAGTAGTTAAAGTATCTTCTGGATCTGGAGGCGGTTCCGCTACTAAGGGACGCGGAAACCTTCAAATTAAAAAAGTAGATAATGCAGATCCAAATAAAATTTTATCTGGCGTAGTATTTACTTTATTCGATCGCACAGGTACAACTGCTATTCGAACAATTACAACAGACAAAAATGGTATCGCTCAGTTTAACAACTTAAAACGCGATGAATATCTGCTCAGAGAAATGAAAACTCTTGATGGCTATGTCATTAGTAAAGAATTAAAAGCAGGTAAACTTGTTAAGCTTGGTGCAGAAGAAACTACAACATATACTCTTAAAAACGAGAAATTTGTTGGAAAAGTAGTACTTACAAAGACTGATGCTCATAACAAAGAAAAGCTTAAAAATGCAGTTTTCTCTCTGCTTGATCAAAACCATAATGTCATTCCTGAACATAAAGAATTAATAACAAATGATAAAGGACAAATTACTGTAGATAATTTAAAACCAGGAACTTACTACTTAAAAGAAATAAAGGCTCCTGAACATTATCAATTAGATGATCGACTTATTGAATTTACAATCGAGGAAGATCAAACAACAGTAATTAATAAAGAGGCCCAAAACAACTTGATTAGAGGCTCAGTTATCCTAACAAAAGTTGATAAAGAGGGTAATACTTTAGAAGGTGCAGTATTTAGTGTACGGGACCGAAATAACAAAAGAATTCCTGGTTATACAAAATTAACGACAAATGGTAACGGACAAATCGAAGCGAAAAATTTACTTCCTGGAGAGTACCAATTTGTTGAAGAAAAAGCACCTGAACATTATGAAATAGATAAAAAACCGCTTAAATTTACAGTTGAAAAGAGCCAACAGAAAGCACTTACTGTTACAGCGACAAATCACTTCATTAAAGGTGGTGTCACTTTAACGAAAGTCGATGATGTCGATGGCACTGCCCTTGAAGGTGCTGTATTTAAAATTGTCGATGCGAATGACGAGAAACAAGTAATTCGTGAAAATATAAAAACAGGTTCAAATGGAAAAGTTACCGTTAAAGATTTAGAGCCTGGTGCTTATAAATTTATCGAAACAGAAGCTCCTAAGGATTATACGTTAAGTACAAACCCTATCGAGTTTACAATTGATAAAAGCCAACAAGCTCTTGCTACTGTTACGGCAAATAACAGCTTAAAAACGGGCGAGGTTGAATTATTAAAAGTTGATGAGTTTGGTGAGAAAAAACCACTAGAAGGTGCTGTATTCAAACTTGTCGATACAAATAATAATGACGTTTCCCCTCACACTAACTTAACTACTGATAAACACGGTAAAGTTAAAGTTAGTAACCTACGTCCTGGTACGTATAAATTTATTGAAATAGCTGCTCCTGAACATTACGTTTTACGAGCAGAACCTATTGAATTTACAATCGATAGAAGTCAGAAAGAAACTCTACTTGTGAAAGCTGAAAATGCTTTAAAACCAGGAGATGTTGAATTAACAAAAGTTGATGATATCGATGGTACAGCTCTTGAAGGTGCTGTATTTAAAATTGTTGATGCAAATGATGAAAAGAAAGTTATTCGCGAAAATGTAAAAACTGGTGCGGATGGTAAAGCTATCGCTACTGGCTTACGCCCTGGCGATTATAAATTTATCGAAGTAACAGCACCGAAGTATTACGACAAAAATACAAAACCAATTAAATTTACGATTACAGAAAGTCAAACAACTCAGGCTACTGTTACCGCTAAAAACAGCTTAACAAAAGGCGGTATTGAGTTAACAAAAGTGAATGCTGCAGATGAAAAGGAAACACTTGAAGGTGCAGTATTTAAAATCGTTAATAGAGATACTAATGAAGATGTTCGTACGGACCTTGTTACGAATAGTAAAGGAATGCTAGTTGTAGATGACTTACGTCCTGGTAACTATAAGCTTATCGAAACAAAGGCTCCAACTTATTACGATGTAAATGTAGAACCAATTGAATTTACAATCGAAAAAGGACAACAAAAACTCCTTCCACTTACATTTAAAAATAGTTTAACGAAAGGAAAAGTTAAACTTATTAAAGAAGATGATGTGGAAAGTAGTAAAGCTCTTGCCGGCGCTGTATTCACATTGCAAGATGCAACTGGCAAAGAAATTATGAAAGATTTAACAACAGATGATTACGGAGTATTAGTTATTCCTGATTTAGCACCAGGGGATTATCAATTTATCGAAACAAAAGCCCCTGAACATTATAAATTAGACAAAACACCTATTAAGTTCACAATTAAAAAAGGTAGTAAGGAAGATCTTCCTATCCCTGTTACTGTAAAAAACAGTTTACTTACAGGTGGCGTCACTTTAACAAAAGTTGATGATGTTGATGGCACTATTCTTGAAGGTGCAGAATTTATAATCGTTGACGCTCATGATACTAAAAAGGTAATTCGCAAAGATTTAACGACTGATAAAAACGGTAAAATTTCTGCTTCTGATTTACGTCCTGGAGACTATCAATTTATTGAAGTAAAAGCTCCAAAAGACTATACCTTAAGCAAAGAGCCTATTCCATTCACTATCGAAAAAAGTCAAAAAGAGAATATTACTGTTACTGCTACTAACAGTTTAAAGAAAGGTGCAGTAACATTAACAAAAATTGACGACATCGATCGTACGATGCTCGAAGGTGCAATCTTTAAGATTGTTGATATGAATGGTAAGGAAGTTCATACGAATCTTGTTACAGATAAAAACGGTAAAATTTCTGTTTCTGATTTACGCCCTGGAGACTATCAGTTCATTGAAACAAAAGCTCCTGAGCACTATGTATTAGATGAAACAACGATTCCATTTACAATTGAAAGAAGTCAAACGAAAGAGATCAATGTTACAGGCAAAAATGCTTTGAAAAACGGTAGCGTTGAACTAACAAAGATTGACGATATTGATATAAATACAAAACTTGCTAACGCCGTATTTAATTTATTAGATGCAGACGGAGAGCTAGTTAAAGAAGGCTTAAAAACAAATGATGAAGGTAAAATTGTTGTTGAAAACCTACGTCCTGGTACGTATCAATTCGTTGAAACAATTGCTCCTGAACATTACGATTTAGATAAAAGACCTATCGTATTTACAATTAAAAAGAGCCAAACTGAAACTCTTCATGTCACTGCTACAAATACTTTAACAAAGGGTGCAGTTACACTTTCTAAAGTAGACGATGTTGATGGCACTGTTCTTAAAGATGCAGTATTTAAAATTGTTAATATGAATGGTGATGTAGTTCATAAAGACCTTGTTACAAATGAACAAGGAATAATCGAAATTAACGACCTACGTCCTGGTGATTACCAATTTATCGAAACGAAAGCTCCGAAGCATTACGTTTTAGATGAAACACCAATCAAATTCACTATTGAAAAAGGACAGAAGAAAGCTATTTCTTTAACTGCTACAAATAGCTTAAAACAAGGTAGTATCGAATTACTTAAAGTTGATGATTTAAACACTCAAACAAAACTTGCTGATGCGGTATTTAATTTACTGGATCAAGATGGCAAAGTACTTAAAACAGATTTAAAAACAAACAGCGAAGGTAAAATCGTTATCGAAAACTTACGTCCTGGTACGTATCAATTCGTTGAAATAACGGCTCCTGAACACTATGATTTAGACAAAAAACCAATTATATTTACAATTGAAAAAAGCCAAAAAGATATTGCTACCGTTACTATGAAAAATAGTTTAACAAAAGGCGGCGTGGAACTTTCTAAAGTGGATGACGTCGATGGCACTACTCTTGAAGGCGCAGTATTTAAAATTGTGGATATGAATGGTACTGTAATTCGCAAAAATCTTGTTACGAATCAACAAGGTAAAATTAGCGTTTCTGACCTACGTCCTGGTGATTATCAATTCATCGAGACAACGGCTCCGAAACACTACGATTTAAACAAAGAGCCGATTCCATTCACAATTACAAAGAGCCAAGCTGATCCTATCTCCGTTACAGCTACAAATAGCTTAACGAAAGGCGCTGTGGAACTTTCTAAAGTGGATGATGTAGATGGTACTGCTCTTAAAGATGCGGTATTTAAAATTACTGATCTGAATGGTAACGACATTCGTACTGAGCTTACAACAGATGTACACGGAAAAATTTCTGTTTCTGATTTACGTCCTGGGGACTATCAGTTTATTGAAACGAAAGCTCCTGAACACTATAAATTAGATAGTACACCTATTAAGTTTACAATTAAGAAGAGCCAAAAAGAAAAGCTCCAAGTTACTGCTACAAATAGCTTAACTGAGGGTGCTGTAGAATTAGTAAAAGTGGATGATATAAATCCAGATACAAAACTTTCTGATGCAGTGTTTAACATCATCGATGCGAAAGGTAAAATTGTTCGCACTGATTTAACTACTGATAAAGATGGGAAGATTACTGCTACGAACTTACGCCCAGGAGACTATCAATTCATTGAAACGAAAGCTCCGAAAGATTACGATTTAAATAAAACACCTATTAGCTTCACTATCGAAAGAAGTCAACTAACTCACGCTTCTGTTACTGCTAAGAATGGCCTAACAAAAGGTGGCGTGGAATTAACGAAAGTTGACTCTATAGATAAGAAAGAAATGCTAGAAGGTGCGGTATTTAAAATTACTGATCTGAACGGTAACGACATTCGTACGAATTTAGTTACCAATAAAGACGGAAAAATCATCGCTAAAGACTTACAACCAGGAGACTATCAATTTATTGAAACAAAAGCTCCTAAACATTACGACTTAAATGAAGAACCAATTAAGTTCACAATCGAAAGAAGTCAAACAAAGTATGTCTTCGTTACAGCTATTAATAGCTTAACGGAAGGTAGTGTTGAGTTAATTAAAGTTGATGATGCCAAGCAAAACACAACACTTGAAGGTGCAGTATTTAAAATTGTTAATAAGGATGGACACGATGTTCGTACCGATTTAACTACTGATAAAAACGGCCGTTTAGTTGTGGATGAATTACCGCCAGGAGACTATGAGTTTATCGAAACGAAAGCTCCTGAACACTATGACTTAAACAAAACACCTATTAAGTTCACAGTTAAAAAAGGCCAAGAAAAAATCGCCTCTGTTACTGCTACGAATAGCTTAACTAAAGGCGCAGTTGAATTAACTAAAGTTGATGACATCGATGGTACTACTCTTGAAGGAGCAATCTTTAAAATTGTAGATATGGACGGCAAGGATGTTCGTTCTGATTTAACTACTGATAAAGATGGGAAGATTTCTGTTTCTGATTTACGTCCGGGAGATTATCAGTTCATTGAAACGAAAGCTCCAACTGGCTATGATTTAAACATTAAACCAATTCCTTTCACAATTACGAAAGGACAATCTCAGATTACCTCTGTTACAGCTTTAAATAGTTTAACAACAGGTTCAATTGAGTTAACTAAAGTTGATATTGATCACCATGGAACACTTGAAGGTGCCATTTTCAATATTTTAGACCAAGATGGAAAAATCATCCGAGAAGGTTTAAAAACAGACCAACACGGAAAAGTAATCGTAAATGATTTGAAACCTGGTAATTATCAATTAGTAGAAACACAGGCTCCTAAAGGCTATCAATTAGATGCATCACCAATAAACTTTACAATTGATAAAGCCCAAGCTACACCACTACAAATTACAGTTTCAAATAAAAAGATTGAATCTTCGTCAGGTGGAGATGACAAGCCAGTTACTCCTCCAAATAAAGAAGAGAACAAAGGCAATGAAACATCTGAGAAACACGAAAACGGAACTTCCGAAGAAACATCGAATAAAACAGATAACAAACAGCAAGATGATCGAAATACGGATAAACACCTTCCAAATACAGGTCATAAAGAAGACCCTACACAAACAGTAGGTATCCTTCTTCTACTAGCTGGATTATTAAGTATTTTGGCTACAAAACGCAAAAAAAATTATTAATAATTTTTTCACATCCAATCAATCTCTCAATTGATTGGATGTTTTTTTATACAAAAAGGACGATACATAAAGTATCGTCCTTTTAACGGGGTGAGGCTGCCCAAAAGTACGGAAAACCTTTGAACAGCCTCTTATTTTCATATGGATGCCTTACATATATCACTGATAATAATTATGAAATGCGGAAACATAATTACCATCAACTGATTCAAACATGAGAAATGAAACCCTACAGTGGTTCCATTTCTCTACATAATCTAAAGTTTGGGTACACTAGATTCATGCAATGTAGGAGCTTTCAGAGTAGAAAGCGAACCTTCGTTTAAAATGATAGCATACATATCTTCCTCAAAAATATGCAAATATGCATATATTGTTTTTATTTCTCAATGTCAGAATATTGAAAAATAAAAGACTCGAAGGTAAAATAAAGTCATTATCCGTCTTCTTTTGTCAGTCACAGAGAATAGAAGAATAGGAGAGGAAAAAATGAGAAAATCATTGAAACAAAAAATAGTAAGCTCTTTGCTTGCTGTATCACTCGCTGTTAGCTTAGCTCCAATTGGGCAAGCAAAAGCGGATTCCACGTCAGAGGTTACACAAACTCCATCTATTACAAAACAGATTGATCCAAACCGCGCGATTGAACATGTTCGTTTCTTATCTGAAACAATTGGTCCTCGCCCCGGTGGAACAAAATCCGAAGAATGGGCTTCTCGTTACATTGGTATGCAGCTTAAATCAATGGGCTATGACGTAGAATATCAACCATTTCAGGTGCCCGATCAATACGTTGGATTCATTGAATCACCACTATCAACAAAACGTAATTGGCAAGCTGGTGCTGCTCCTAATGCACTCATTTCTACAGAAGCTGTTACAGCCCCCCTTATCTTTGTTCAAGGTGGGACAAAATTAGAAGATATTCCAAATGAAGTAAACGGTAAAATTGTTTTATTTGAAAGAGGAACGACAGTTACAGACTATAATAAACAAGTTGAAAATGCTGTTAGCAAAGGTGCAAAAGGTGTTCTTTTATACAGTTTAATTGGCGGACGCGGAAATTATGGACAAACCTTCAATCCCCGCCTAACGAAAAAGCAGTCTATCCCTGTCTTTGGTCTTGCTTATGCGCAAGGAAATGCATTTAAAGAAGAAATCGCTAAAAAAGGGACAACAATTCTTTCCCTAAAAGCGAGACATGAATCTAAATTAACATCTCTAAATGTTATCGCCAAAAAGAAACCAAAAAAGAGTACAGGTAATGAGAAAGCAGTCGTTGTAAGCTCGCACTATGATAGTGTTGTCGGAGCACCTGGCGCAAATGATAATGCTTCTGGAACTGGATTAGTATTAGAGCTAGCTCGTACTTTTCAAAATGTAGAAACTGATAAAGAAATTCGCTTTATTACCTTTGGTTCTGAAGAAACTGGATTACTTGGTTCCGATTATTACGTGAATAGTCTATCCCAGAAAGAACGCGACCGTATTTTAGGTGTCTTTAACGCCGACATGGTTGCAACAAATTATGATAAAGCAAAGAATTTATACGCTATGACACCTGATGGCTCTACAAACTTTGTAACAGACGCTGCCTTGCAAGCAGGTAAACAACTAAATAATGACCTCGTCCTACAAGGTAAATTTGGTTCTAGTGATCATGTTCCATTTGCTGAAGCTGGTATTCCTGCTGCTCTATTCATTTGGATGGGTGTCGATAGTTGGAATCCATTAATCTATCATATTGAGAAGGTATACCATACACCTCAAGATAACGTATTAGAAAACATTTCACCTGAACGAATGAGAATGGCATTAGACGTTATCGGAACAGGAGTTTATAACTCGCTTCAAAAACCTGTTCCTCAAACTGAACAGAAAGCTGCTTAATCATTTAAAAGACCACTGATTTTATCAGTGGTCTTTTATTGAGAAAAAATATATATGCATAAAAGCATATTTTATCCTACCCATTATCGTATACAATATTAACTGTAACAACACCGATTACAACTAATAAGGAGGCTTTTTCTATTATGAAAAAAATGATTTTAGCAGGTGCATTAACTTTAGCAGGAATTACTGGAGCTACTGCGTTTATTCCTGAAACAAAAGTCGCTGCTGCCGCTCAAGAACAAAGCTTTACAAAATTTTATTCTTTGCAAACTGGAGGTAGTTCTGAACAAGAACCTATTTTCCTTCAAAAAGGACAAGAACTAACAATTCATCCTAACAGCAAAACTCCTAGTTACAGTGTTTATGACTCAAATCATAACCTAATTGGACGTTATTCTGATGGTTACGGCCGAATTTTCACTGCAAAAACAGATGGAAATATGTATGTTCAATTTCATGCACCTTACGTTTACTATAGTCCTGTTAGTTTTTCTGTTACTTATACTATTCAATAAAAAAGAGGTCCTTTATAGGGCCCCTTTTATTTCTCTTGCCAATTCACTTTTACGAATCCATCTTTCACTTTTAATCCACTTATATTCAATACATACTCTTCATTTGCTTTTAAAGTAACTGTAAAACTACCTTTTTTCGATTCACAGATTTCCTTTAACTCTTTTATACCTTCTCCTCGTCTTTCATACACGCTAAAGCATAAGTTCCCTCGTTTTGCATCTGTCTCATAAGAAAATGTCACTTCTGTGTCCTTCTCATACTGAAGTTCAATATCTTTACCGGCAATATCCCATGATGAGAATTTCGCCTCGTAACTTGTCTCCCCTTGCTTCTCATTTTCTAAATATATATCTCCTGCTTTCCACGCGTCATTTAACGTTTGTGCAAAAGCAAAACCACTAAGTAATACAAACATTGTACTTGCCAATATCGCAACTAATGTTACTTTCTGTTTTTTAACAAAGTTCATCTTATATTCTCCTTCAACTTTCTTTTTACTTCTTCTTACCATATATAACAAAAAACCGGTAAAAAATGGAAATATAACTGCTAAGACACTCCATCCTTTACTCATTTGATGTGCTTTAGCATCTGTATATACCCATGATGCAACACATATTAAAAGTGCTATAAAAGCTAAAAACATCGTCACTCCAGCTACTTCAAATAGTACAAACGGATTAGCGAACTCATTCATGTAATTTATACTCCTTCTTTAAAAATGACTGTATTACAACATATATCGGAATGTATACATGCATCATAATCACAATGGCTATTAACATAGGAATTTTATAATCCAAATGAGTGACAAATTGTTCTATAACAATTGTTAGCAAAACAATCCAAATGGTGTGAATACAAATCATCCATTTCCTCTCTAACTTCTGAGCCTTTCGCACGCCCTGCTTCGTGTTATTTATTAGCTCTTCGCTTGGAGTTATCTCTTCTGCTAAACTGCTCTTTATTTTCTGTTCAAATTTATCTTCCTTCATGAACGAACCCCTCCAAATGTTCTCGCATTTTCTTTTTCCCATAATTAAGCCGATACTTTACCGTACCAATCGGTATATTTAATATTTCGCTCATTTCTTTATAAGAGTATTGTTCATAATAGTAGAGTACGAGCACGGTTTTATATTTTTCATTCAATAGCTGTATAACTTCCCGTATCATTTCCGCTTCCACTTTTTGAATAAATTCTTCTGATATATTCACATCATCTGCGAAATCTATTTCTCCACCATCCTCTTTATGAAACAAATCCAATATTCGATCTTTCCACCTTTTTTTCTTACGATAAAAATCATAAAACGTACGAACACAAATTGTAGTAATCCATTTTTTATAATTCTCCACGTAAGAAAGTTGGTGCCGCGATGAAAAAACTTTTATCCATGTCTCTTGAAAAATATCTTCCGCGTCTTCTTTCGTCTTTGCTAACTTATAGCATAAGGAATATATTTGCTTCTTATATATATCAATTAATTCTTCTACCTTTTCTTCCATCATAAGCCTCCTGTCATTTATATAAGACGACGCAAATTCCCTTTTTGTTTGATAAAATTTTATTTTTTTATTATCTCCACATAAAAAGGCAATCACAACATCGTGTGATTGCCTTTTATTTAAAAACGAAAGTCCGCTTCCGCTTTTCTTTATGTCCAGCTCTGCCTCCTAGCCCCTTCTGTCTAAGAACCTTCCCCACTAGAAGATAAAATGCATCTTCTGTGGGAAAGAACCTTAGCCTTCGGGACTAAACGAGCCGCTTCCGCTTTTCTTTATTGTCCAGCTCCAGCGGCTAGAATACTCGGTGGCTTCGCGCCTTCCTCCGAGGCAAAGTACGCCTCTCTGTCAGGAGCTCCATCCCCCTCCTATTCTAAACGAGCCGCTTCCGCTTTTCTTTATTACATTTTTTCTGGTGCAGATACTCCTACGATTGCTAATGCGTTTTGAAGTGTAGTGCGTACTGCTTTCATTAACTCGTAGCGAGCTTTACTTAATTCTAAGTTATCTTGGTTTAATACTTTTTCTGCATTGTAGAAGCTGTGTAATGTTGCTGCTAATTCAAATGCATAGTTTGTAATACGGTGTGGTAAACGTTTTTGTGCTGCATCCGCAACTACTGCTGGGAATTCACCAAGTTTTTTCAGTAACTCTACTTCTTTCTCAGAAGTAACAAGTTTGTAGTTAACGTCTCCGCCTGTAGCTAATCCTAATTCTTCACCTTGACGAAGGATACTGCATACGCGAGCATGAGCATATTGTGCGTAGTATACTGGGTTTTCATTAGATTTTGATACAGCTAAGTCCATATCGAAGTCTAAATGAGAATCACCGCTACGCATTGCGAAGAAGTAACGCATTGCGTCCACGCCTACTTCTTCCATAAGCTCACGAAGTGTAACTGCTTTACCTGTACGTTTACTCATTTTCATTTTTTCACCGTTTTGGTATAGTTGTACCATTTGGATGATTTCTACTTCAAGTGTTTCTTTATCGTAACCTAACGCTTGAATAGCAGCTTTCATACGTGGAATGTAACCGTGGTGGTCAGCACCCCAAATGTTGATTAACTTATCGAAACCACGCTCTAATTTATCACGGTGATACGCGATATCTGGCGTTAAGTACGTGTAAGAACCATCGTTTTTAATTAATACACGGTTCTTATCGTCACCGTAAGTCATTGAACGGAACCAAGTTGCACCGTCTTCTTCAAAAATCTCGTCGCGCTCTTTTAATACAGCAAGAGCTTGATCAATTTTTCCGTTTTTGTATAATGATGTTTCTGAGAACCATACATCAAATTTAACACGGAAGCTTTCTAAGTCTTTTTGAAGTTTTGCTAACTCATATTTTAAACCGTACTCACGGTAGAATTCATAGCTTTCTTTTTCATCAGCTTTCGCATAACGATCGCCAAACTCTTCTGCTAAACGTTTACCGATTCCAATGATGTCCGCACCATGGTATCCGTCTTCTGGCATTTCTTTCTCTAAGCCTAAAGCTTGCATGTAACGAGCTTCAACAGAAAGAGCTAAGTTATGAATTTGGTTACCAGCGTCATTAATGTAGTACTCACGAGATACATCGTACCCTGCTTTTGCTAATAGGTTACATAAAGTGTCACCTACTGCTGCACCACGTGCATGTCCTAAGTGAAGGTCACCTGTTGGGTTCGCAGATACGAACTCAACTTGTACTTTTTCACCTTTACCAGTATTCGTTTCACCGTAAGCTTCACCAGCGTTTACGATTGTTGGAATTAAATCTGTTAAGTAGCTATTATCCATATAGAAGTTAATAAAACCAGGACCAGCGATTTCGATTTTTTCAATAGAAGCTTTTGCTTTATCGAAGTTTGCAACTAGTTCTTCTGCAATCATACGAGGTGCTTTTTTCGCAACGCGTGCAAGTTGCATTGCCATATTTGTAGAGAAGTCACCATTTGTTTTATCTTTTGGAGATTCTAATACAACGTTTGGAATTTGTTCTTCTGTCGCTAATTCTGCCTTTAATACAGCAGCCTGAATTTCTTCTTTAATCAATCCTTTTACCTGTTCTAAGGAATTCATTATTTTGCCTCCTTCAAATTAATTGTAATAGTATATCTGCCAGCTTCTTGTTCACTTAGAAGCAATGCGTACGTTAAGAAGAGTTGTCCTTTTTTCTTTTCATCCGACCATTTAAAAAGAACGTTATCAGTCTTTGTTTGCAATGCAAACGTACCAAGTTCACTCGTATACGTACCAGTTGTCCATTCACCTTTCACATGCGTCTGACGCATAGAAACAGCACCTGAACGCATAATGAGAACTTGTTCATCTTGAATTTTAATAATTGTTTTCACTTCGCCTTGTTCGTTCGGCTCCTGGAATGTTACATATGTACCTTGACCTTTTACATAGTATTGACCATTTGCTTCAAAAGCAACGGTTTCCTTCCTCGCCCCTTCACGGATTTCTGTTACGAAATGAACGTGTACCGGCAAGCCTGCAAGTTGTTTCTCCACGTCTTGCACACCTTTCAAATGTTATAGATATTAAATACTACTTATAATAAATCACTTTTCCTATCATATCAAAAAAAGACTCTGTCTGTCTGCTGAAAAATCAGGAAAACTCCATTTCAAAAAATAATTCACTTCTACTTTATTTCATATGATAAAATATTTTTTAAATCTAAATATTCTTTCAATTAAAGAGGTGAATGTAGTGATACCAACAAAGTTAAAAAAGGGTGCTGAAATACGAGTGATTTCACCATCGTGTAGTTTAAGTATTGTTTCAAATGAAAATAGAAAACTTGCTATAAAAAGATTAACTGACATGGGCTTTCAAGTTACATTCTCAAAATATGCTGATGAGATAGATCGATTTGCTTCCTCCTCTATTTCTTCCCGCATTCAAGACCTCCATGAAGCATTTCGAGACTCTAATGTAAAAGCTATTTTGACTACACTTGGCGGATACAACTCAAATGGTTTATTGAAACATCTCGATTATGATTTAATTCGTGAAAACCCGAAATTTTTCTGTGGTTATTCTGATATTACTGCCTTAAATAATGCAATTTACGCAAAAACAGGGCTTGTTACATATTCAGGACCCCATTTCTCTTCGTTTGGAATGGAGAAAGGGCTCGGATATACAACCGATTACTTTTTAAAGTGCTTAACTTCTAATGAGCCTATTGAAGTCCTTCCATCTGAAACATGGAGCGATGATTCTTGGTATATAGATCAGGAAAATCGAGAATTTATTAAAAATGAAGGATATGTTTCAATTCAAGAAGGAGAAGCTACGGGAGATATTATCGGTGGCAATATGAGCACATTTAACTTACTGCAAGGTACACCATATATGCCAAATTTAAAGGAGAAAATTTTATTTATTGAAGAAGATAGTTTAACTGGAACATCTACTCTTAAAACTTTTGATCGTTATTTACATTCCCTTATGCAGCAGCAAGGTTTTGAATACATAAAGGGAATCGTTATAGGAAAGATGCAAAAAGGTGCAGAATGTACGATAGAAGACATTCAAGAAATGATTGCTTCAAAACCTGAACTTGCACATATCCCTATCATTGCAAACGCAAGTTTCGGGCATACAACCCCGATTTTCACTTTTCCAATTGGTGGACATGCAAAAATTATTTCTCACAAAGAGAAGACATCTATCACTATTTTAACGTACTAAAAAAGGAGCGAATGAGTCGCTCCTTTTATGGTTTTTCTATTTTTTCCAACGCTTTTTGCGGAATGGATTCTTTCGGGATTTCAGCCCATCCTTTTCCTTGCATACCTTTTGCATAAATTTTTATAAACGCCCCCGTATGCAATTCACGGTTCATCATTCTTTTAATAACTTGTAACTTTCCATCTTCTGTATACCCTTTAAAAGTATACAAGTATTCTCCGTCTTTTTTCTCACCTTTATCTATAACCGCATAATAATCTTGTATTTCTTTATTTGAAAAGAAGTTGTCTACAAAAGCATGTACACCTTCTGTTTTTGTGTTCAAATAATACGCTGTTCCACCTAGAATAATGGCGAATACAGCTAAAACTTTAATTACCAATTTCATACATGAACCTCCTGTTTGCACTTCTTTCTCGCTAGTATTATATCTATACTTGTATTATACGGAAAAGAGCATACTATACTCTATCTAAAAGTCTTACACTTTCCTTACATTATTGTAAGGGATTTTTTCTTACAACCAGTTCCCAAGAAAAAATTTTTCCGTTTCATACACTTTTATATTATTATTGAATGATACGAATTTTTATTACAAAAATCAAAGGAGACAGTTTTCAAATGGCTATCTTGCAAGGTTTAGCACTATTACTTGTTGTACTTTGTCTATTTACACTTTTCAGTTACCGTGCGCCTTACGGAATGAAGGCGATGGGCGCTTTAGCTAATGCAGCAATTGCAAGTTTTCTTATTGAAGCATTTCACCGTTATATAGGTGGAGAAATGTTTCATAATGACTTTTTACAATCAGTAGGAGAAGCTTCCGGTAGTATGAGCGGTGTCGCAGCAGCGATTTTAGTCGCATTAGCAATCGGTGTTTCCCCCGTATATGCTGTTTTAATTGGTATCGCTACTAGTGGATTTGGTATTTTACCAGGATTTTTCGCTGGATACGTTTGTGCCTTCGTCGTGAAATTTCTCGAAAAGAAATTACCAGCTGGTGTGGAATTTTTAGCAATCCTATTTATCGCTGCACCAATCTCACGCGGAATGGCAATGCTTATGGATCCGCTCGTTAACGCCACACTTGGTAAAATAGGTTCTATGATTTCAGTTGCAACTACAGAAAGTCCTATCATTATGGGTATTATGCTTGGTGGATTAATAACAGTTATTTCTACCTCTCCACTGAGTTCTATGGCACTAACTGCAATGCTTGGATTAACAGGTTTACCAATGGCAATTGGTAGTCTGGCTGTAGCAGCTTCAGCCCCAATGAATTTTATTTTCTTTAAACGCTTAAAAATTTGTTCAAAGAAAGATACAATTGCTGTAGCAATCGAGCCTTTAACACAAGCCGATGTTGTTTCAGCAAATCCGATTCCAATTTATGCGACAAACTTCGTTGGCGGTGCACTTGCTGGTATTATTACCTCTCTGTTCCAGCTCGTTAATAATGCACCAGGAACAGCATCACCAATCCCAGGACTTCTTGTCTTATTCGGATTTAATGACGTTGTAAAAGTAACAATTGCTGCTATATTATGTGGGATCGTTACCACTATTGTCGGATACATTGGATCTATTGTGTTCCATAAATATCCGATCCGCTCTGCTGATGAAATTCGCGGAGTTACTTCGGAAGAGAAGGTTGCATAAGAAAAAGAGCTATTCCCATCGTTTAGGAATAGCTCTTTTTTGTGTCGCGTAACAGTAAATGAAATTATATCGGCGATTTTTTTAATATATCGACTTACCGACACATAACGAAAAAATAAGAGCCCTCTAATCATATAGAGGGCTTTTATTTTATCTAGCTGCAGTGGCTAGAATGATCGGTGGCTTCGCTTCTTCCTTCGAGGCAAAAAGAGCCTCTACGTCTGAAGCTCCATCCCCCTCACATTCTGAGCGAGCCGCTTCCGCTTTTATTTCTATCCAGTTACGCCTCCTAGACCCTTGCGTCTAAGAACCTTCCCTGCCAAAAGGTAAAAAGCACCTTTTGCAGGAAAGAACCTTAGTCACCGGGTCTAAACAGTCGGCTTCACTTTTATTTTACCCAACCGAGCAGCATTTCCCGCACGAATTTGCTTGCTGCGACTGGTGTTTGATCACTATGGTCGTAGACTGGAGCTACTTCTACCAAGTCTGCTCCAACTACATTTATATTTGAATTTGCAATTGCTACGATGGAATCTAATAATTCTTTAGATGTGATACCGCCAGCTTCTAACGTTCCTGTTCCTGGAGCGTGAGCTGGGTCTAATACATCAATGTCGATTGTGACATAGACTGGGCGGCCAGCAAGTTTCGGTAATACTTCTTTTAACGGTTCTAATACGTCAAATTTGTATAAGTTCATACCTACTTCTTTCGCCCATTCAAATTCTTCCTTCATTCCAGAACGAATTCCGAAAGAATATACGTTTTCCGGACCAATTAAATCACACACTTTACGAATTGGTGTAGAGTGGGATAAAGGCTCCCCTTCATACGATTCACGTAAATCAGTATGAGCATCCATGTGGATGATTGCTAAATCCGGATATTTTTTTGCCATTGCCTTAAAAATTGGCCAAGACACTAAGTGCTCACCGCCGAGACCTAGTGGAAACTTATCGGCATCTAAAAGTTTTGATACATACTCTTCAATCATGTCTAAGCTGCGTTGTGCGTTTCCGAATGGTAATGGGATATCACCCGCATCAAAATATTTTACCTCTTCTAGTTCACGATCTAAATACGGGCTATATTCTTCAAGACCGATTGATACTTCACGAATACGTGCAGGGCCAAAACGAGATCCCGGACGGTAACTTACTGTCCAATCCATAGGCATCCCATAAATAACTACCTTTGACTCTTCAAAACTTGGATGACTTTTAATAAATACTTTACCTGAATAAGCTTCATCAAAACGCATATTCTTTTCCTCCTTATGTGGAACTTAAGGTATCCCAACCTTTCACTATTTCTCAAATTTGGAGCGAATTGCTCCTCTTTCTCGATTTACCGGGTCTTCTTTTTAACAACAAGAAGACGATTTTCTCTACAGAAGTGTAAGTAGCTAGCATGTTCAAGTCTTCTGGACAAACACCTTAAATGAGCTACTTACACTTTATTTGTTTGATACAATTCTCTTACTTAATTAAATCGCCAACAAATTTCGGTAATGCGAATGCTGCATTGTGTAATTCTTTTGTGTAGTATTTCGTTTCGATTTCGTGGAAACGCTCTTCACTTACTTCTAATGGATCATGTTTTTTAGATCCAATTGTGAACGTCCAAAGACCACTTGGGTAAGTTGGAATGTTTGCTGTGTATAAACGAGTGATTGGGAAGATCTCTTTTACGTCTTTAAACACAGTTGTAATTAACTCTGGTGTGAACCAAGGGTTGTCCGTTTGTGCAACGAAAATACCATCTTCTTTTAACGCTTTTGAAATTCCAGCGTAGAAGCCTTTTGTAAATAGGTTTACTGCTGGTCCTACTGGCTCAGTAGAATCTACCATAATTACATCGTATTCATTTTCGCTTTCTGCGATATGTAGGAAACCGTCTCCTACTTTTACTTCTACACGCTCATTATCTAATGCGCCTGCAATTGATGGTAAGTATTGTTTAGAGTACTCAATTACTTTTCCATCGATTTCAACAAGAGTTGCTTTCTTTACACTTGGGTGTTTTAACACTTCACGAATAACACCACCATCACCGCCACCAACAACTAATACGTTTTCAGGGTTTGGATGTGTAAATAAAGGTACGTGCGCTACCATTTCGTGATAAACGAACTCGTCCTTTTCTGTTGTCATAACCATGCCATCTAAAATAAGCATGTTTCCGAACTCTTCCGTTTCAACCATATCAAGTTTTTGGAATTCTGTTTGCTCCGTATGTAATGTGCGGTTAATACGCGCCGTAATCCCAAAATGTTTTGTTTGTTTTTCAGTGAACCATAGTTCCATCGTACAATCACGCCTTTCAATGCAAATTTATAATAGGGACATCATTAATGTCCCCTAACAAAAATAAAACAAAACATCCAAAATGTATAGTTAAAAGTACAAAAATACCGAAAATATATTTTAGTCAGAGGGTTCTAACATATGTGCGGAAAGGGTTTGCACCGTAAAAGGAAAGAAAACCCTTTCTTAAGAAAGGGCTTTTGTCTCTATTTCTACTGGTTTACGAATTGGAATTAGGATCATAATACAACCAACTAACACCACAATTCCACCTACTAAAAACGGACTTTGTGGTGAAACAGTATGACCGATAATTCCTGATAAAATCGGAGCAATCGCACCACCTAACCAACGAACAAAGTTATAAACACCTGACGTAACAGATCTTTCATAAGGTGAAATATCCATTACATAACTTGTGTATAATGCATTGTTTAAGCCAGACGCCAATCCTGATAAAACGATAAGAGTAATTTGTAACCACATAATTTTCACAAAGAATAGTGCAATTAAGAAAATCGCAAATACGAGTAAACTACCCTTCAATAATGTTTTTGGTTCATATTTCCCTTCTAGCTTATGTGCTAAAATTGCAGAACCGTAAGCTAACGCGAGTCCCCATCCGCAAAATACAAAGCCTAATTGAATAGCTGATAAATGCATAATAAGTGGTGAATATGCTAACACGACAAAAAATCCGTAGTAGTATAGCATCCCTGAAATGGCACCTTGCATAAATGGTTTATACTTCACCAGGTTAAGTAATTCCCCTACGCCAGCAGCCTTACGCTTCACTTTTCGTTCTGGTTCTTTTACAAAAAAGAATACTAAAATAAATGCTAAGAAAATTAAAATACTCGTCGCGAAAAACGGATAACGCCAAGAATGACCACCTAATATCCCGCCTAATAACGGTCCGCCAGCCATACCTAAGCCGATAGCTGCTTCGTATAATCCTACTGCTTCATGAACTTCTTTACTTAATGCAATCAATAAAGTCATCGCCGTCGCGAAGAACATCGCATTCCCTAATCCCCATCCAGCGCGGAAAAGAGATAATTGAGCAATCGTTTGTGACATACCACATATAAACGCAAATACAGTCACAATCGCAAGACCGATTGTCATCATCCGTTTATCACCAAATCTCGATGCAAATATACCAGCTGGTAACATCATAATTGCCATCGTTAAAATATAAGCGGTAAATAACATTTCAACTTGCCAATGCGATGCACCAATTTTCTCTGCAATAATCGGCAAAATTGGGTCGACTACTCCTATACCCGAAAAGGCAAGGAAGGTAGCCACCACTGTAATCAATCTCCCTAGTTTTTGTTTGCTCTCCATTTTGATTACTCTCCTTTTGTGCTCTCTAAAAATGTTACTGCACGATGTAAACTATCTTCTAGTTCTGCCTTTACACGTTGCATTTGCTCCATTTTTTCGTCTAACGTTTGCACTTGTTTTTCAAGCATATCTTTAATTTCTTGAATCACTTCACGATCACGAGGATTTTCGCTATTTCTTCTTTGCTCCATTCTTTCTTTTAGTGATAAGAAATGCTGCATTTCTTGAAGTGTGATTCCTAGCACTTCTTTCGCTTCTACAATTCTTTTAATTCTGGCAATATCCTCATCCGTATACAGACGGATATTTCCCTCACTACGTTCTGGGGGATGAATTAAACCAATTTCCTCATAATAACGAAGTGTACGTTTTGTTAAACCGACTTGCTTTGTTACTTCATCAATTTTATACATGTTTATTCCTCCCTTCACTTGATTATTACATTTTACGTTAACGTTAACTTTTCTGCAACTGTTAGACTTTTGTAAATGTTTGTCATATTCAATTGTATTTTCCCTAAAGCAGTTTCATAATAAAAGAAAAGAGATAATAAGGAGAATTTCACATGAGTAAACCACTTATTTTCGCTCACCGCGGAGTAAAAGGAACACATCCCGAAAATACGATGATTGCCTTCCAAGAAGCAGAACGCATTGGTGCTCACGGAATTGAACTCGATGTCCACTTATCAAAAGATGGTGAACTTGTCGTAATTCACGATGAAACCGTCGATCGTACAACAAATGGCGTTGGACTTGTTTCTGAAAAAACGGTAGAGGAACTACAATTATTGGACGCTGGTAGCTATAAAGACCCTTCTTTCCATGAAGCAAAAATCCCAACGTTGCGTGAGGTTTTCATTTGGCTTTCCACAACGAACTTACAACTAAATATTGAATTAAAGACAGATGTTATTCATTACCCAAATATTGAGGAAAAAGCTGTTGCACTTGTGCGTGAATATCATCTTTCTAATCAAATTGTATTTTCATCATTTAACCATGACTCTGTTTCATTATTAGCAGAAATTGCTCCTGAAATCCCAAGAGCAATTTTATATGATACACCACTTACTGATCCAATTTCCGAAGCAAAACATAGAGAAGCAAGTGGATTACATCCAAACTTCCAGTTATTAACGAAAGAATTTGTGCAGTTAGCACAAGAGCAAGGATATGTTTTCCGTCCATATACAATTAACGAATACAAAGATTTACAAACTATGATTGATTATGGTGTAGATGTCATCATTACCGATTGGCCAGCACGTGCCTTTGAGCTCCTTTCTTAATGGAAGGAGCTTTTTATTTTCGAAATTTCATTGTTTAAAATAAACGAAAACCCTCAATACTAATACAATAACGCTTGTATTAATGAGGGGCTGAAAAAAGATGGATCAGACTATGAATCCAAAACTTAAAAAATATAAACGTCTTTTCTTCACCGCAATGTTTTCTTGCGTCCTTTTCTTCGTTTTTTCTTTTTTTGTTATTATTATAGTTGCAAAAATTATGGGACCTCCTCCTGTTGCGGTCCCGCAAACAAGCGTCTTTTACGCAAACGATGATACTGTTATTGGACAAAGTAACGAAATTCAAAAACGTTACAATGTCTCTCTTAATGAAATTTCACCTTATGTAAAAGAAGCGACCCTTTCTATTGAAGATCAAAGATTTTATAAACATCACGGCTTCGATGTGAAACGGATTGCAGGTGCAATTGTTGCTGATTTAAAAGCGATGGCAAAGGTACAAGGAGCTAGTACAATTACACAACAATACGCGCGTAATCTGTATTTAGATCATGATAAAACGTGGAAACGAAAATTATTAGAGGCAATGTACACTATCCGCCTTGAAGTAAACTATAATAAAAATCATATTTTAGAAGGATATTTAAATACAATTTATTACGGACATGGCGCTTATGGCATCGAAGCTGCGTCCCGTCTATATTTCGATAAAACGGCAAAAGAGTTAACATTAGCAGAAGCTAGTATGCTGGCAGGTATCCCGAAAGGGCCAAGTGTCTATTCTCCCTTTTTGAAAGAGGATCGCGCTAAAGGACGACAAGCTCTCATATTAGATGAAATGGTGAAGCAAGGATATATTACGAAGCAACAAGCAACCTTAGCGAAGAAAGAGACACTAACTTTTGCCTCATTAGATACGAAAAAAGTAGCAGAGGTCGCACCATATTTCCAAGATGCTGTACAAGCTTCGCTTCTTCGTGATGTTGGATTAGACGAACAAGCTTTACAACGAGGTGGCTTACGAATTTATACAACGCTAGACCCTAAACTACAAGCTGTAGCAGAACAAGCTGTAAAAGATCATATACCTGACACAACAAACATACAAACTGCTCTCGTCTCTATGAATCCAACGACAGGTGAAGTGGCTGCTCTTGTTGGTGGAACTGATTATAATATGAGTCAATTTAACAGGGCTACACAAGCTGTTCGTCAGCCTGGTTCTACATTTAAGCCATTTCTATATTATGCGGCATTAGAACGAGGATTCACGCCTGCTACGCGCTTAAAAAGCGAATATACTGTATTCACCCTAGGTGACGGCGTTTCAAAGTATAAACCGAAGAACTATAAAGATTATTATGCAGATGATTTCGTAACGATGGCACAAGCTCTCGCAGTCTCTGATAACATTTATGCTGTGAAAACGAATTTGTTTTTAGGAGATGACACGCTAGCAAAAACAGCGAAACAATTTGGAATTAAAAGTGCATTAAAAGATGTGCCTTCTCTAGCTCTCGGTACATCACCAGTAAAACCAATTGAAATGGTTAACGCTTATAGCATGTTCGCAAACGGTGGAAAAGAAGTAAAACCTACTTTCATTCGCCGCATTATGGATCATGAAGGAAATATATTATACGATGCTCATTTAGAGAGTAAACAAGTTCTCGACAAGAGCAAAGCGTTTGTAATGGAAGAAATGATGACTGGTATGTTTAATAAGAAACTAAGCAGTTATGCTGCTGTAACTGGTCAATCGATGTTATCAAAATTATCAAGAACATATGCCGGCAAATCTGGTTCTACTGAAACGGATAGTTGGATGATCGGATTTACTCCGCAAATCGTAACAGGTGTATGGGTCGGATATGATCAACCTAAATCTATTTCAAACGTAGCAGAACAGGGGTATGCGAAGAAAATATGGACTGATACGATGGAGAAGGGCTTAGATGGACAGCCTAAAAAAGAATTTAAACAACCAAGTGACGTCGTAGCGGTTAATATCAATCCAGAGAACGGTAAAATTGCTACAAAAAATTGTCCTATTTCTGTGAAAATGTATTTCGCTAAAGGTACCGAACCGACTGAATATTGTATGGATCACGTCGATGATAAAGAAGAATTTGAAAAAACAACTGAAGAAAAGAAAAAAACAAGTTGGTGGAAAAAATATCTTCCTTGGTAAAAAAAATAGCTGACGGGCATCCGTCAGCTATTTTTTATTCACTTAATAATGCACGGCGCAATTCTTCACTAGATTCGTTCCAAATCGCTTCATTATGTTCTTTCAAGAACGTACCAAGTACCTTTTTAGATGATTCATCCATATGGTCAACCATAATGTGACGCTTCAATGATTTATCCATTTTATTTACGTGTTCTGGAAGTGATTTATATCCGCGGCGAATCTCACGGTCAACTGTCATTTCACAAGCTGTTACACCTGCGTAATACGCACCTGTCGCAGTTCTTTCAATTGTTACCCAAACAAGCCAAAATGGTTTTCCATTTGGAACTTCATCTTTATTTGTTAAAAACTTAATACCTTTTTCTACTGTACTACGCGCATGCATCGCACCGATATCAACGAATGCAGTCTTCTCTAGTACATCAACAAATACAGGTGAAATGTTTTCTAAGCTTAATGCTCCAACACCAAACCCACCATGTCCATCTGTTGAATCATTTTTCACGATATTAAAACCGATTTTTTTCTTTTTCTCTGTCATATGTAAAATCCTCCTCACTTAAAAATTATAAAAGGCCAAAAATAGGCGCAATGATGCTGTCTAAAAATACAAATACATGCGGAATAACTACCTGGAAAATAGGTTGAATTGTGTAATTACTAAGCGGTGTAATAACGAGAATTAATAACGCAATTGCCCCGTATTTTTCATACTGTGTCATTTTTGCGCGAATATTTGCTGGCGCTAAATCTTCCACTACGCGATACCCATCAAGTGGCGGGATCGGTAATAAGTTAAATACAAGTAAAACGATATTCAGCATAATAAAAATCTGGAAAAATTGAGCTAACGTATCTGCCACTGCAGATGGAATTGAGTATAATACACCAAATTTTAATAAGCTATACCAAATAATTAAACCAATTGCACTCAAAATTAAGTTACTAATCGGCCCTGCAATTGAAACTAATATACCTGCCAGACGCGGTCTTTTAAAGTTATATGGATTAACAGGAACTGGTCTTGCCCAACCGAATCCAAGAATTAATACTGCAATCAAACCGATAGGGTCTAAATGGGCCATCGGTGATAACGTTAAACGCCCTTGTCTCTTTGCTGTATCGTCCCCAAATTTATATGCAACATATGCATGTGCAAATTCATGAACGGATAGTGCAATAATAATTGCCATTGCTACTAACGGAATTTCGTGCAATGGATATCTAAATAACTGATCCATACTTCATCTCCTCTTCCATATGTCAAAAAAAGAAATTATTTGTTTTTTCGATTGTTCTTCCCCATAATCCGCTATAATAAGAGTGTAACTTACATAAAAGGAGCGATTGTACATGCCATACGTAACAGTGAAAATGCTAGAAGGACGCACAGAAGAACAAAAGAAAGCTCTTGCTGAGAAAGTAACAGCAGCAGTAAGCGAAACAACTGGTGCTCCTGAAGAAAACATCGTTGTTTTCATCGAAGAAATGTCTAAAAACCATTATGCAGTTGGCGGAAAACGCTTAAGCGACAAATAATTTCAAGTTTTTTCATAAGAAGCAGCCATTAGCTGCTTCTTATTTCTTTCCTTCTAACAACTCAATAATTCTCTCTTTATATTTTCCTTTTCTTCCATCTTCATAGATTAAATCATGTGGATAGAATAGCTTTTGATCCGTTCTTTTCTTACCTGTAATCGCCTCAACAATATCCGACTCACGTGAAAGCTCTCTAAGCTCTCCGTTTGGCATAAGAAGTAGGATTGGTAGACGCTCTTCTTCTTCTCCTGCACGATAAAAGTCATACGGTAAGTCTGATGTTGAATCAACTACTAAATAATACTCCGGATCAAGTCCAATCTTTTTAAATAAACTACTTAATTCCATCCAATTATCTAAACCGTGTTTATCTGTAAACTCTACATATTTAAATAGATTTCGATTCATAAAACGGCGGCATAAATCGCTTAAAATTGGATCTTCTTCTTCCTGCCATACTTGGAAGTAGTAATACATAACGTTCTCGTCTAACTTTAAATAATCCTCTACTGTTACTTCTTCTTCAAATAAAGAATAGAAATGAACAGGATGATTTTTGAATGTATAATACTTCTCGTGCAGTGATTTCGCACGGTGTAAAATCTTCGTTAAAATAACTTCTGCACTTCGCGTTACTGGGTGGAAATATACTTGCCAATACATTTGATAACGACTCATAATGTAATGCTCAACAGCATGCATACCACTATTTTTAATGACTACTTGATCCCCATACGGGCGCATTACACGCAGTATACGTTCCATATCGAAGTTTCCGTACTTTACGCCTGTAAAATAAGCATCTCTTAATAAATAATCCATACGATCCGCATCAATTTGGCTCGAAATCATACTAATTGCTAATTTATTAGTAGACGTTTTTGCAATTACATCTGCTACCTTTTGTGGAAACTCCTTATCAACACGACTTAATACATCATTAATCTCCGTATCGCCAACGATAATCTTTTGCGTAAATTTCTCATGATCTAATGAAAATACTTTTTCAAACGAGTGAGAAAATGGGCCGTGGCCGACATCATGAAGTAATGCCGCACATAAACATAACAATCTATCTTCAGCATTCCAATTTGGTCTGCCATCAAACACATCATCAATCATACGACGAATAATTTCGTATACACCTAACGAATGAGTAAAGCGACTATGCTCTGCACCGTGAAATGTAAAAAATGTCGTTCCAAGCTGCTTAATACGGCGCAAGCGTTGAAATTCTTTCGTTCCGATTAAATCCCAAATAACACGATCACGCACGTGCACATATTTATGTACTGGGTCTTTAAACACTTTTGTTTCGCTGAGTTTGTCGTTTAAATATACCACTTTCCGACATCCCCCTTTCTTTACTACATTCTTACTTTATATTATAAACGAAATGAGAAACAGAAAGAAATGAAAGACTGTATTAATTCCCTTTATAAAAAGAAAAAATCACCTTTACCGAAGTAAAAGTGATTTCCTTTATACATTATTTACCTAAAACGAATTCAGCAACTTCGTCTAAGATCATATCTTTCCCAAGTGGGAAGTAACCTTTGTTTAAGTCTTCATTTTTAATTGTAAATACGTGGTTGTTTTTAACAGCGTTCATGTTTTTCCAAATTGATTCTTCTTGGAATTCTTTCAAGCGCTGAGAACCGTCACCAGTTGTAAACACGAATAAGTAATCTGGGTTGTAATCAATTAAAGCTTCTTTTTGTACTTGTACTAACGGTTTATCAGTTGGTGTACCTTTAACTGCTGGTAGTTTTAAATCATTAAAGATTACGCTACCGTAACCGTAGTCACCGTATACACGGAAAGCATTTGGATATGCAGCCATTTTCATAAATGTTGCTTCACCAGTTTTAGCGACGATTTTGTCATGTAATTTGCTTGCTTTTTCATCATACTTTTTGAACCATTCTTTTGTTTCTTTTTCTTTACCGAAGATTTGACCTACTTCTTCAAATTTTGGACGCCATTGATCTAATGGAGTGTTTAACATAACTGTTGGTGCAATTTTAGATAATTGATCATAAATCTTTTCTTGACGATCATTTACAAGAATTAAATCTGGTTTTGCAGCAGCTACTGCTTCGATGTTAATTTTATCGCCCCAAGCAGAACCAACTGGTTTAACGTCTTTTAGTTTCTTTTCAATATGTGCATCAATTTTTTCTTGAGATGTATTAGCAGTAATAACCGGTTTCATACCGAAAATTAATAATTCTTCTGTTGAACCACTAAGGTCAGCAATTTTCTTTGGGTTTGCAGGAATTTTAATTTCCCCTTTTGCATGTTTTACAGTGCGCTCTTCAGTCTTTGCATCTACTTTCTTTTCTTCTTCTTTGTTAGAACAAGCTGCAAATAGTACAGAAGTCACAACTAGTACCATTGCTAATAGTGCCATTTTAAAATTCTTCATGTTCCCACTCCTTCTAGCTGTATTTATCTTATAAGTTACAACGAACTATAAGAAACAAAGATAACAATTAATTAATATATATTTATTAATTGTTGTTAATAACCCATTCTAACGGGCGTTCAACTTCCCATTCTTATATAAGAAGCTCAACGTCCATTAGAAGTCCCCCTCTTCACGAGGGGGTTCTACTTATGCTTTTTTACGCAATTGATTACTAATCATCGCTAAATCATATGTTAAACAAATTGGCTTACAGTTTACTGGACATGGAACGATTTGAGCTTCAATCTCAAATACGTTACGAAGTGTTTCACTTGTCATAACTTCATCTGGCGTTCCTTGTTTCATTAACTTACCTGCTTTTAATGCAATCATATGATCGGAGAAACGAGAAGCGTGATTTAAGTCATGGATAACCATAACAATCGTTCTACCTTCTTCTTCATTTAACTTTTTCAATAAGTTTAATACTTCTAATTGATGAGCCATATCTAAGTACGTCGTTGGTTCATCCAATACAAGTAATTCTGTTCCTTGTGCAAGAGCCATTGCAATCCAAACACGTTGACGTTGACCGCCTGATAGCGCTTCTGCTGGACGATTCGCAAATTCTTTCATTCCTGTCACTTCAAGTGCCCAGTTAATGTAGCGATAATCCTCTTCTTTTAACGTGCCAAACCCTTTTTGATGAGGGAATCTTCCATATGACACAAGCTCAAATACAGTAAGACCCGTTGGCACTTCTGCAGTTTGTGGTAAAATCGCCATTTTCTTTGCAATTTCTTTCGTTGGCTGTTTCTCAATTGCTTTTCCGTCAAGATAAACAGTACCTTGCTTTGCCTTCAAAATACGAGACGCCGTTTTTAATAATGTGGACTTCCCACAACCATTTGGTCCAATAATTGTTGTAATTTTCCCTTCCGGAATTTCAACTGTTAATCCATCAATAATTAAACCTTCATTATAGCCAACCGATACCGCATCCACCGCTAAAGTTGCCATACGAAAAGCCTCCCTTTATTTTGTCCTCATAAGTAAATAAATAAAATACGGTGCACCAATTACAGAAATAACAAGACCGACTGGTATTTCTGAAGTTGTTAGTACACTTCTTGAAATTACGTCTGCGAATAAAAGTAAAAACGTTCCTATTAGCGCAGCTGTGGGCAACATAATTTGATGTTTACCACCAACAAGGCGCCTTGCTAAATGCGGGGCCATTAAACCGATAAAGCCAATTCCGCCGGCAACAGCAACAGATGCCCCTGCTAAACAAACTGCAATAAATAATAATTTACGTCTTTCTTTTTCTACGTTTACACCAAGGCCAACTGCTGTAGAATCGCCTAGGTTCATTACATTTAATATGTGTGCTTTACTTATAGCAAGCGGTAAGAAAATAACCATCCATGGAAGTACACTTAATACGAATTTCCAATCTGTACCCCATAGACTTCCCGCCAGCCAAATCGTAGCAAAACGAAAATCGTTAGATGTCATCTTCATAGAGAAAATTAAACTAACAGCTCCAAATCCAGCTGCAACGGCAATACCCACTAGTATTAATCGAGTCGATGAAACGCCGTCTTTCCATGCTAGTAAATAAATAATTACCGCTGCTAATATCGCTCCAACTAGTGCGAAGAATGGGAGAATGAATACAGATAAAAATGTACCAGTCCCTACTTTCCCGAAGAAGAAGTAGACGAATATAACAACTGTTAATCCCGCTCCAGCATTAATACCTATAATACCTGGATCAGCAAGAGGATTTCGTGATAAACCTTGCAAAATCGCGCCTGACATAGCTAAAGCAGATCCGACTAGTATAGCAATTACCATACGCGGCATACGGAATTCAAATAAAATAACAGACTGATCTTCAGCCCCTAGTCCAACCAATGACTTTAATACGTCCATTGGCGGGATTTTAAAAGTTCCTGTATTTAAACTAATAAGAAATATAGAAACGATTAGTCCTACTAAAATCGTTAATATAGAAATGTTCTTTTTTGTTAAGACACTCGTCCTCACATCTTTCCTCTCCCTTCATTACGTGCTAAGTAGAGGAAGAATGGAACCCCAATTAGCGCTGTAATTGCTCCAATTGGCGTTTCAAATGGCGGGTTAATAACGCGAGATAACATATCTGCACATTCAATTAACAGCCCACCTAAGACCGCAGAACATGGAATAACCCATCTATAGTCCGAGCCTACGAGGAAACGAGTCATATGCGGAATTACAAGACCAACAAATCCAACTGATCCTGCCATGGAAACTGCGGAACCCGTTAAAACAAGAACAAGTACTGTTCCGATAAATTTAATCAATGTCGTATTTTGACCAAGTCCAATCGCAATTTCTTCACCGAAGCTCAAAATTGTAATATATCTCGACATCATAATTGCGATAAAAAGACAAATAAGGCCAATTGGCACTAACATATTAATACTTTGCCATTTCACTCCAGCGACTCCGCCTGCATTCCACATACTCACCTCTTGGGCAAGATTGAAATACAATGCGATTCCAGATGAAATTGCCCCTAATAAAGCACTAATAGCTGCACCTGCTAAAGCTAATTTCACAGGTGTTAATCCACCTGGTGAAGAAGATCCAATTCCATATACAATGCTTGCACCAAACGCAGCTCCAATAAAAGATGCGATAACAAACATTAAATAAGGTGAATTAGGGAAAAATGCATACATAATTGCAATTCCAAATACAGCTCCATCTGTAATCCCCATTAACGATGGTGAAGCAAGTGGATTTCGCGTCATACCTTGCATAATTGCTCCTGATACCGCTAAAAAGGCACCTGCAACTACGCCCCCTATTGCTCTAGGCATGCGAAGCTCTTGAATTACGTTATGATGTGTAATAGATCCATCAAACTGAAATACAGCTTGCCATACAGTCTTTAAACTAATATCTGCAGCCCCAAAAGAAATAGAAACTGCCATGCTTAAAGCTAACAAAATTGTACCCGCTACTAAAATAATAGAAGCGATGAGCGGTCTGCTCTTAATCTCTTTAACATTCTCTTCTTGCTGTTCTATACTGCTTGCGCTCGCTTCCATCCCTCAACCATCCTAACCAACAACATATATTTATTGAAATGAAATTTATTCTCAAATAGTAATAAAAAAATTAGGTGAATTGTTATTTCCCTGATAATGATTCTCAGAATCAGACACTTCTATTCTACCTATCGCTTTAAAAGACTGTCAACCATTATTTTGAAATATAAATTTATACAAATTGGTATTTTAATACAAAAGTTATGTTCATCCTTTAGAAAATGTTCGTCCACACAAGAGTACTTTCGCAGAATAAATCATTCCTCTTATGGGCATAAAAAAAGAAGAGTAATCTTTTCACTCTTCTTTTTCTTACTTATTTAACTTTGCTTCAATTTTCACGATTAACTCATCTTCTGTTGGAGCCGCAACTGGACGGTTATTTACAAATGCGAATGATTTTTTACGACCAGGACCACAGTAAGACTGACATCCAACTTCAATCGTTGCACATGAATCTACTTTTTTTAACTTCGGAACTAACGTTTTAATGTTCGTTGCCTGACAGTCATCGCACACGCGAAACTCGTTTCCCATTACATAACACTTCCTCTATTTTCAACTTTTCTCAAGTACATTTAAAAATAAACACTAAATGGTATTTTACCGCTCTTTGAAGCTCGTTGCAAGTTTCCCTACAAAGCCTATTCTCTACATAATGATACATATTTATATGCTCTCCTACAGAAGCGCTCACCATTCATGGGAAAATTTTTACCTTTCATCGAAATCTACCATATTTTTAAAAGCTTTGTATAAAAGTTTATTTTTTTGCCCATTATAAAAATAGGAAGTTCATAAAAAGAAAGGGAGTTGAATCTATGAAAGTAAGACAAGATGCTTGGACAGATGAGGATGATTTATTACTTGCTGAAACGGTACTTCGTCATGTTAGAGAAGGAAGTACGCAATTAAATGCATTTGAGGAAGTAGGGGATCAGTTAAATCGTACATCTGCTGCTTGTGGTTTCCGCTGGAATGCTGTTGTTCGCTATAGCTATGAACAAGCTCTTCAACTAGCAAAAAAACATCGTAAAGATAAAATGCGTGCTGCAAGCGGTGAACAAGCGAAAAAACGTTTACTTTATACACCACCAGCTTCAGATTCGATAACTGATTATGAAGAATTAGTACAAGAAGAATCAATCGTACAATATAAAGAAGCTATTCCATATCAAGAATCTACTGCTCCTGCTGCAAGAAGCTCTATGACAATGCAAGATGTTATTTATTTTTTACAAACAGTCGGATCTTCAAATATAAAAGTGACAGCTCTTGAAAACGAGAATACGAGATTGAAACAAGAAATTAAAGCACAAATCCTTCGGAATGAGGAACTAGAAAAGAAACTAGAAAAATTAGAAAAGCAATCTCATACTGTACAAGAAGATTACGAAACACTTATGAACATTATGAACCGTGCTCGTAAATTGGCAGTCATGGATGACGAAGAACGTTCTCAAACATCTTTCCGAATGGACCGAAACGGTAATTTAGAAAAAATTGCAGAATAAGAAGGATGCATGCAATGCATCCTTTTTATTATTTCACCTCTAAGCTCCCCCTTTATATGTGAGAAAACTCCATTCTTCATTTTTTGCTATAATAGAGATTGTCATTTTAAAGATAAGGGGTTAGTTATATGAGCAATTCCCGTTCCATTTTATCTCAGCCAGAGTGGCGCATTGTAGATCAGTCTAGTTTGGGACCAACATTCCATGCACTTCAGTCATTCGCAATGGATGACACATTATGCACAAGCATTGGAAATGGCAAGTCAGCCGCAACAATGCGTTCTTGGGTTCATCACAATACAATTGTCCTTGGCATTCAAGATTCACGCCTTCCGCATTTAGAAGAAGGTATTTCTTTTTTAAAACAACACAACTTCAATGTTATTGTTCGTAATTCTGGCGGGCTTGCAGTCGTGCTTGATGAAGGTGTTTTAAACGTATCACTTTTATTCCAAGAAACAGAAAAAGGTATCGATATTGATCTTGGATACGATACAATGTGGCATTTGATTAAGGAGATGTTAAAGGATTACGACGTTACTATCGAGGCAAAAGAAATTGTTGGCTCTTACTGTCCTGGTAGTTATGACTTAAGTATTCGCGATCAAAAATTCGCTGGTATTTCACAACGTCGTATTCGCGGGGGGGTCGCTGTCCAAATTTATCTCTGTGCTACCGGAAGTGGCTCTGAGCGTGCCGCACTCGTTCGTGATTTCTATAACCTAGCAATTCAAGGAGAAGAAACACGCTTTACGTACCCTGAAATTGTACCAAGTACGATGGCCTCACTCTCAGAATTACTTGGCGAAACCATTACAGTACAAGATTTAATGATGCGTCTTTTAAAAACATTGCAGCAATTCGCTCCAAAGTTAACACCATCTCAATTAACAATAGATGAGATTCCTTTATATGAGACGAATTTACAACGTATTATTGATCGTAATAATAAAGCACTTGGCTTAGAAAAATAAAGACCGTCGCTATTATAGCGACGGTCTTTGTTTCAATTCATTATAGAATTAAAGTGCTTGAGCTGCTGTAATTAAAGCTAACTTGTACACTTCTTCTTCGTTACATCCACGAGACAGATCATTTACAGGCATGTTTAAGCCTTGTAAGATTGGTCCTACTGCTTCGAAGTTACCTAAACGTTGAGCGATTTTGTAGCCAATATTACCAGCTTCTAAGCTTGGGAATACGAATACGTTAGCATCACCTTTAATTGTAGAACCTGGAGCTTTTTTCTCAGCTACAGATGGTACGAATGCAGCATCGAATTGGAATTCTCCATCTAAAGTTAACTCAGGAGCCATTTCTTTTGCAATGCGAGTTGCTTCTACAACTTTTTCTGTTTCTGGAGATTTCGCAGAACCTTTTGTAGAGAAGCTTAACATAGCAACGCGTGGATCAATGCCGAATAACTCAGCTGTTTTCGCACTTTCGATACCGATTTCAGCTAAATCTTGGCTGTTTGGTGCAATGTTAATTGCGCAATCAGCGAATACATATTTCTCTTCTTCACGTACCATGATGAATACGCCAGAAGTTTTTGTAACGCCTGGTTTTGTTTTAATAATTTGAAGTGCTGGACGAACTGTATCAGCTGTAGAGTGAGCTGCACCACTTACTAAACCGTGTGCTTTGCCCATGTATACAAGCATTGTACCGAAGTAGTTTTCGTCTTTAAGGATTTTGCGAGCGTCTTCTTCAGTTGCTTTACCTTTACGGCGTTCAACGAAAGATGCTACCATTGCATCCATTTCTTCGTATGTAGCTGGATCGTAAATATCAACGCCTGCTAATGTTAAATTCATGCTAGCAGCTTTTGCGCTAATTTCTTCCTTATCACCAACTAAGATTGGTTTTACTAACTCTTCTTTCGCTAAACGCTCTGCAGCGCCTAAAATTCTTTCATCAGTTCCTTCAGGAAGTACGATAGAAATGCCTTTTCCTTGAACTTTTTCTTTTACTGTTGTAAATAAGTTGCTCACGAATAAACCCTCCTACATATGTTAAAAAAACTCTATCTTTAAGAATACTGCTTTTCTTCTATATTTTAAACTTATAGCTCCCAAAAAATAGATAAAATAAAAATGATTATATTTTCATAAAATTCAGCCGTTAAATTCACCTTGCTTAAACACTTAAATGTGACAATTTTATGCGCCAAGGTTTTATATAGATGATTTTAAAACTATATATGCTATATTTAACGTGTAAAACTATCATTAACTGAGGTGAATAGAATGAGTGAAGCAACAACAACGTTAGATGGCTGGTATTGTTTACATGATTTACGTTCTATTGATTGGGCTGCATGGAAAACATTATCTAGCGACGAACGCGGACAAGCAGTGTCTGAATTTTTAAATGTCGTTGAAAAATGGAACGAAGTAGCTACTGCGAAAAAAGGTAGTCACGCAATGTATACAGTTGTTGGCCAAAAAGCTGATATTATGCTTATGATTTTACGTCCAAAAATGGAAGAGTTAAATGAAATTGAGACAGAATTGAATAAAACAACTTTAGCTGAATATATGGTTCCTGCATATTCTTACGTATCTGTTGTTGAATTAAGCAACTACCTTCCAGCTGATGAGGATCCATACCAAAACCCGCAAATTTTAGCTCGTTTATATCCTGAATTACCGAAAGCAAATCATATTTGCTTCTATCCAATGGATAAGCGTCGCCAAGGTGATGACAACTGGTACATGCTTCCTATGGAAGAACGTAAAAAAATGATGTACAGCCATAGTAAAATTGGTCGTCAATACGCAGGTAAAGTACGCCAAGTGATTTCAGGATCTGTTGGATTCGACGATTTCGAATGGGGCGTAACATTATTCGCTGACGATGTTCTTCAATTTAAGAAACTTATATACGAAATGCGCTTCGATGAAGTAAGTGCTCGTTATGGTGAATTTGGAACATTCTTCGTTGGAAACATTTTACCAGACGAAAAAGTAGAGAAATTTTTACACATATAAATGGTGAAAAGGAACGAAATTCGTTCCTTTTTTTATTCTTCTCTATATTTATCCTCAAAAATCTCCTTTTTTCTACACTTTTGAAGAAAAACCAACATTTTTTCAAATTTCTTGTAAAATTGTAACCTTTTTATATGTAAAGATATGCTAAAATGATACGAGCTATATGCTAAATAACTGATGCGAAGGTGATAATCTATATGAAAAAAATCTTGTCTATTTTACTATTGCTTGTATTGTCAATTTCTTCCTTAGGAGTAACAACATCCCATGCGGAAGAAAAAATACATATTGAGGCGGCTGCTGCACTTTTATTTGATGCAGATACAGGAAAAATACTTCACGAGCAAAATCCAGATGAATTGCTAGCTATTGCTAGTATGTCAAAATTAATTGTTGTTTACGCTGTTTTAGAAGCAATTAAAGAAGGAAAAATCACATGGGATACGAAAGTAAATATTTCTGATTACGCTTATGAAGTCTCTCGTAATAATGAATTCTCTAATGTACCGTTCGAAAAAGGACGTCAATATACTGTAAAAGAATTATATCATTCTATTGTTATATTCTCTGCAAATGGATCTAGTATTGCTTTAGCAGAACTTCTTGCAGGAAGTGAGAAAAACTTCTTAAATCTTGCAAATGAACATGCTAAAAAGCTAGGATTAAAGAAATATAAATTTGTAAACGCTACTGGCTTAAATAACGCTGACTTAAAAGGAAAACATCCTGAGGGTACTGATCCAAATGCAGAAAACTCTATGTCAGCTCGTGATATGGGTATGCTTTCAAAAGCAATGATTACAAAGTATCCAGAAATGCTAGAGGATACAAAACAAAGATTTAGAAACTTCCCAGACAATCACCCAAAACCAATTCGTATGGAAAACTGGAATTGGATGTTACCAGGAGCTGCTTTCGCTTATGAAGGTACTGATGGTTTAAAAACCGGAAGTTCTGATACAGCTGGATACGGATTTACCATTACTGCTAAACGTGGTGATGTACGTCTTATCTCGGTTATTATTAAAACAAAATCAATGGATGAACGTTTCACGGAATCTCGTGAATTAATCGAATATGGATTTAATAACTTTGAAAAACAAAAACTAAAAGTTAATAAAAACAATACAATCTCTGTAGTAAAAGGGAAAGAAGACCAAGTAACTGTTGCACCCGAAAAAGAAATAACAGTAATTGCGAAAAAAGGTAGCAAAGAGCCTTATAAAATTGGAACTGAATTAGATAAATCTCTTTCTGAAGATGGACATTTAGTTGCCCCTATTAAGAAAGATACCAAAGTAGGCTCAATTACTTTAGAATCAACTGATAAATATGGTTTCTTAGACGGTAGTAAAAGTATGAAAGTTACTGCAAAAACGACAGAGGAAGTTGAAAAAGCAAATTGGTTTGTGTTAACAATGCGCTCTATTGGTGATTTCTTCTCAAACTTATGGTCTAAAATTTTTTAATAAAAAAGCTGGCTCACGCTAGCTTTTTTTATTTTCCACTCTCAATGTAAAACTTCGTTTGGTTGTCATATCTGAGTCCTTTTTCTCATACGTATGAACTAGTAATTGTTACACACTTCATCTAGAGATAAAGTGAAACTTTAATCAGTGGGGGAATCCCCCGCTGATTATTAGTTGAACCAATCGGGCGTTTACGGGCAGTTTGATCTCCCATCTAATTTCTTTACTTCAACCAAATTTTAGGGCAGGAGTCTTACTGCCCGTTAATGCGGGATAAACCTCTTTCCAAAAGGTATTACAAAAAGAGAGGTGACACATAATGGGCGTTATTGCTTATAACGAAGAAGATGTAAAGTTGTTGGCTAGACTGATGCGTGCTGAAGCCGAAGGAGAAGGGCAACAAGGAATGTTAATGGTCGGAAACGTTGGAGTAAATCGTGTCCGCGGAAATTGTTTAGATTTTAGAAAAATACGTAATTTACGTCAAATGGTTTATCAAAATCCTGGTGGTTTTGAGGCAACACAAAAAGGGTATTTTTATCAAAGAGCCAGGGAACAAGATATCGCCTTAGCAAGGCGAACTATTCAAGGACAACGTTTTTGGCCCGCTAACTTTGCCTTATGGTTCTTTAGACCTGAAGGTCCTTGTCCGCCAACTTGGTATAACCAACAAAACTCTGGTCGCTTCAAAAAGCACTGCTTCTTCCAACCATCTGGCGAAGACTGCCCTAGCGTATATTAAGAGATGAAAATGAGGAGGGATTTTTGAATGGCACAGCAACAAAATCCGTACTATGGAACAGGTTTTTATCAACCATCTGGAACTTATGTACAACCGCAACAAATGACTCAACAACAGCAGCAAGCGATGCAACAACAAACAGCTCAAGCTGCGCAAGCTCAATATGCAATTTCTCAAGGCATGTTACCTCTAGAGCAATCCTATATTGAAAATATCCTTCGTTTAAACAAAGGTAAGCAAGCTACAGTTGTAATGACTTATGAACGTGGCAGTTCCCTTGGTACACAATCTTATACAGGTATTATTGAAGCAGCTGGCCGTGACCATATCGTTATTAGTGAACCGCAATCAGGAAAACGCTATTTACTATTAATGATCTACTTAGATTACGTAGAATTTCCAGAAGAAATTACGTATTTACCTAGTCAACAAGCAACTTATACTCCAAGACCATAAAAAAAGCTGGCAAATGCCAGCTTTTGTTTTTTATAATCCTTTTACAACTGCAGTCCCTACTAGAATCCACGCCACAATAAACGCTACACCACCAAGAGGTGTAATTGGGCCAAAGAACTTAATGCCTGTCGTACTTAATGCATACAAACTACCTGAGAACATAATAATCCCAGCTACCATTAGCCAACCAGCAGTAGTTAAAAGTGATGATTGAACCTTATCCATCAATAAAGCAACTACGAATAATCCACCTGCATGAAACATCTGATATGTAACGCCTGTTTTCCAAACTTCTAACATTTTCGCAGAAATTTTATTTTCTAAACCGTGTGCTCCAAAGGCCCCTAACGCAACAGATAGCCCCGCTGCAATACAACCTAGTAAAAAGAAAATTTTCATCTTAATTCCCCTTTTTTACCTTTATCATAAGCAATTTTTTCATATAAGCCAAACGATTTATCTTCTAAAAATCAAATAAAGAATTACCGTTTGCATCACTTTCTTTTATATATACCGGCTCCCCAGAAACAGGTGCAATTGGTTGCATAGTTGTTACTGGTTGTGATCCAATTACTTGCGATGGAATTTGCGGTTCTCTATATGTAGATGTTTCAACTTGTTCATCTAATAATAAGTCACATAAAGCACGCACAACTAATAAATGTTCTTTTGACTTTTGTCCTTCACTACTTTTTGCCTTCGCAATTTCATTCGCCATTTTATTTAAAATCTTGTCGCTAGATATTTGCATTCCTTCTCACCTCGTACTTTGTAATTCTTTCTCGAATTGCCCCAATTTCTCTACTGAACCAAATACTATTATCATATCACGTTCTTTCAATTTTTCCTGCCCTGCTGGATTATGTATAATATCCCCATTTCTTGAAATCGCTAATATTGTTACATCAAACTGATTCCTTACATTACTCTCTAGTAACGATTTACCAACTAATATTGAATCTTTTCCAACTAGAATTTCTTCAATGACAAATGACTGTTCTATTCCATACAACACTGTATCAATATAATGAACGGTTAATGGATTTGCAATACCTTTTGCGATATGAATACCCGCCATACTAGATGGATTAATAACCTTATTTGCACCGGCACGCCTTAATTTCTCTTCAGTTTCTGGCTTTTCAGATCTCGCCACAATTTTAATCGTATCGTTTAACCCTCTTGCTGTTAATGTAATAAATACATTTTCGGCATCATTTGCAACAATAGCAACTAAACCAGCTGCTTTTAAAATTCCGGCATTATGTAATACTTGATCTTCTGTTGCATCTCCATGTACAAATAAAAGCTTTTCCTGCTCCAATATACTTTCATCTTTATCAACAACGACAAATGGAATATTCTTTTCTTGCAATTCATGTACAACTTGAAGCCCCACTCTACCGCAACCACATACTATAATATGATTTTTCAACTGCGCTATTTGTTTATCCATCTTCTTCCTCCGTACTGCATGAAATAAATTCCCTTCAATAATCATAGCGGCCACTACCCCAATTGCATACGTAACAATACCTACGCCAACAGGAATAATAAGAAGCGCAAATACTTTCCCCGCTTGCGTTACAGGAACAGCATCTCCGTATCCAACAGTCAATACAGTAATCATTGTCATCCAAAATGCTTGAAACAAACTAATCTCTTCAATCGTCATAAATCCTATCGTTCCTAGAATTACAACAAAAGTCATACATATAACTGCTATCCATAATTGCTTACGTGCATTCATACCGTGTTTCAACTCTTTTCTCTATCTACAATCTTTGCCAGTGGAAATAAAATACGTATATACTAGATACGGAATCTATGAAAGAGGTTGATATAATGAAGACATTTCTTTCCGCCTTACAATGGGCACTATTTATTTTAGCTGGAAGCCTTATTGTACCAATTAGTGTCGCAACTAGTTATGGTCTTAATGGCGCTGAAGCTATCGCATTCGTACAAAGAACGTTATTTGTTCTAGGCTTTGCTGGTCTCTTGCAAGCTATATTTGGGCATAAACTTCCTATTCAAGAAGGTCCTGCTGGCCTTTGGTGGGGAATTTTCTCCCTTTACGCAAGTTTAGGCGTCGTATTATTTGGATCAAGCAATGAGACACTTAAAGTTCTTCAATATGCTTTCTTATTAAGCGGTATTATTTGTATTATTCTTAGCGTTTTTGGACTTATTGATAAACTTGTTCGCTATTTTACACCGACAGTCATTGGAACGTATTTATTTCTTCTTGTCGCGCAGCTTAGTGGCTCCTTCTTAAAGGGAATGTTTGGCCTTGATGGAAAACATACAGAAGTACAACCTAACGTATTTATTCTTTCACTCATTGTTATTTTACTATCCTTTTTCATCATGAAGCTACCTATTATTGGACAATATTCCGTTCTTTTCAGTATCGTATGCGGCTGGATATTATTCGCATGTTTCGGATTATCTAATCCAATAACACCAGTGACAGACATAATCCGTTTTCCATCCTTATTTGTTTTCGGAATGCCTCGTGTTGAATGGAACATGGTAATTACGGTCATTTTCGTTACACTCTTACTTCTAACAAATATGTTAGCAAGTATTCGCGTTGTACAAAAGGTTGTCTCTAAATATGAAGAAAACGCTGCATCAGATCGTTTTAAACAAGCTGGCATTATAACAGGAATCAACCAATTGCTAGGCGGCCTATTTTCAGCTATTGGGCCTGTCGCTATTTCTGGATCAGCAGGTTTTATTGCAACGACTAATATTTATAAACGTCTCCCGTTTATATTAGGGTCAAGCTTTATTATTGTCGTTAGTATATTTCCAAAGATTACTTCATTCTTTGCAGCAATCCCTGTTGCAGTTGGTTATGCCGCTATTTATCCTGTATTCGCAAGCATGATTGGTCTCGCCTTTCGAGAATACGAAACTGTCCAGGATAAAGAACGATTATTTAAAGTAGCCGGTCTTTCAATCTTTACAGGAGTCGGAGTTATGTTTGTTCCAGCAGGAGCATATTCCACACTTCCACCATTTCTAGCATCGTTTTTAAGTAATGGTCTCGTTCTTGGATCTGTAATGGCAATCTTGCTAGAAATACTATTTTCTCGTTCCGCTGCAAAACAAATATCGTAAATTGGAAAACTTCCATTATTGCACTCTACCTTTAGAGTTGTTACGATAAAATCAAACTTTAATCATTGGGGTTTTATTCTTCCCCAATGATTATTAACCAATATTATGAGCAACAACTCATAATAATTTATCTACTTCTTTTCAAAGAGGTTTGATGTCTTACTATTATTCCTCAACATCTTCATGAACATGTATTTTGATTTCAATTAAAGAAAGGAATTTTCTATATGACTTATAAAATGATTGTTTTAGATTTAGATGATACTTTATTACGTGATGACCATACTATTTCACCTCGTACGAAAGAAGCGTTAATGACTGCACAAGAGCAAGGGGTAAAGGTTGTACTTGCTTCTGGACGTCCAACATTCGCAATGCGTACAATCGCAAAAGAACTACATTTAGAAGAGTATGGTAGCTTCATTCTTTCATTTAACGGTGCAAAAATTATTAACTGTAAAACAGATGAAGAATTATTCAGTAGTACGTTATCTCCTGAAATCGTTCACAGTCTATACGATATTAGTAAAGAAGAAAACGTCTGGATCCACACATACATTGGTGACGATATTATTACTGAAAAAAACAACTCTTATACAGAAATTGAAGGTCAAATTACAGGTATGCCAATTGTAGAAGTAAATAATCTGAAAGAAGCTGTACAACAACCAGTTGTAAAAGTATTAATGGTAGAAAATCCGGAACACTTACAAATAGTAGAATTAAAACTACAAAAACAACTAGAAGGCCAATTAAGCGTGATGCGTTCGAAACCATTCTTCTTAGAATTTACTGAAGCCGGTGTTACAAAAGGAACGAGCTTAAACAAACTGATTCAAAAGCTTGGCATTAAGCGTGAAGAAGTTATCGCAATGGGCGATAGCTATAACGACCAAGCAATGATTGAATTTGCTGGTCTTGGCGTTGCAATGGGCAATGCACCTGATGATATTAAAGAAATTGCGAACTACGTAACAGATACAAATATGAACGATGGTGTTGCAAAAGTTGTAGAGAAATTCGTTTTAAAAACGGATGTACTTGTTTAATATTTTCATTCACAAAACCTATTTGAAGTCAAATACTTCAAATAGGTTTTTATTTAAATTCTCATGCTTTTGTGACTATATTTTGAACTTTGCACTATTCTCGTAGTGTAAACTTTCTTTTTGTATATAATGAAACAAAATAGACTATTTTATTTTGAAAAAGAATACAAATTTACTATATACAAGCATACGTTAAAGGAGGCTACTTTATGTTATCTACACCAATCGGACGATTAAGAGCAATTGGACTAGTTGAGGGTATTTCTTTCCTATTACTATTATTTGTAGCAATGCCATTGAAATATTTTGCAGGATTTGCAACAGCTGTTAAAATTACAGGCATGGCTCATGGTGTTCTATTTATTCTATTCATCTTTGCAGTAATTCAAGTAACAATCGTACACCGTAAATCAATTTTATGGGCACTTGGAGCATTCGTTTCATCAGTTATCCCATTTGGTACTTTTGTACTAGATGCAAAATTAAAGAACGAGCAACAATGATAATAAAAAGGTAGTTAACGACTGTTAACTACCTTTTCTATTTATAAATTTGGAATTTCCCAATCAATTTCTCTTTCGCCCATATTAGCTAAAATCGTATTTATTTTAGAATATGGCTTACTACCAAAGAAACCACGTCTTGCCGATAATGGGCTTGGATGTACAGATTCGATAATATGATGATTCGGATTCGTAATTAATTTCTTCTTCGCCTGCGCATGGCGCCCCCACAATATGAAAATAACTGGCTTTTCACGTTCGTTCAACAGTTCAATTACACGATCTGTGAAGTGCTCCCATCCTTTTCCCTTATGAGAATTTGCTTCGCCTTGACGAACTGTTAATACGGTATTTAGTAATAATACTCCTTGTTCCGCCCATTTTACTAAATAACCGTTATTCGGGATTTCATAACCATATTCATCTCGAAGTTCTTTATACATATTTAACAATGACGGTGGTGTTTTAACACCAGGTTGCACAGAAAAGCTTAAACCATGCGCTTGATTCGGTCCATGATATGGATCTTGCCCTAAAATGACAACCTTTGTATTTTCATAACTTGTATACTGAAGAGCGTTAAAAATATCTTCTACCTTCGGATAAACAACATGCGTGCTGTATTCTTCTGTCAAAAAACTGGATAGAGTAAGATAATACTCTTTCTCGAATTCTAGTGCCAATAGTGGCTCCCAATCATTCTTTAAAACATTTTCCATACTGTCACTTCCTGTCTAATTAATTCACCATATCCTGTCTTGTAAATACTACGAACGAAATAACAAGAGAAATAACTGCCCAAACAGTTAAATTCATCAAAGAAAATCCCATCGATAAACCTTGTAATGCAGGTAATTTTCCTGATAAATAATCCGTTAATGATAAATTCACACTAAAAATATATTTGGCGCCTTCCCAAGATGTTGCGAACGAGCTTAAAATACCGCCTGCAATTAATGCAGCTAGCATAACGCCCATACCAGCTGGTGTATTACGAATTAAAACAGAGATCATAAATGATATAGTTCCGACAACGATAGCAACAAACCAGGCTAGTCCATACGCCATTAAGATGTATTGCCACTGCGGAATAAGATGTACAAAGTTCGTATTTAACGTTTCCTTATCAATGACGAATCCTGTTAAAACAGGTAAATTCCATCCCGAGTACCCAAATACAAGCCCTGATAATATGTAAGCAAACAAACCTACAAGAAACAGTATGAGCGAAATGAAAAATAACATCGTCACGTATTTACTAAGGAGTATTTTCCAGCGCCGAATCGGCCGCGTAAGTAACATCTTCATCGTCCCATCACTTCGTTCTCCTGAAACGATATCAATGGCGACAATCATTACGAGAAGCGGAATAAATAATGTAATTCCTTGTTCAATAAATGCTCTGACAAAAGTCGGTGCACCCGGTGCCATCGGATTAATATTATGATCTAAATAATATTGTTGTTGCTCAACTCTTACCTTTAACCAATCACGCCATTCTTCTGGCAACCTAGAATTGTTCAACCGGTTCTGAGAATCAACAATTTGCTGTTGCAATGAAACCTTCCAATCAGTTGTACCGAGTCTTTTTTGTGTCGTTTCTATTTCACGATACTGCGCATACACAAAAAGCGGGATCAAGATTGCTAAAATAAGCATGACAACAAAAATACGTTTCTTGCGGTAAATCTTTTCTGATTCATTTAAAACTAGATTCGCAAATTCACGCATGCTGCTCACCCCTTGTGAGTTCAATAAATAAATCTTCTAGCGTAAATACAAGCTCCTTAACGCTATGTACATCTATTTCATTTGCGACAAAGTGTTTATTCCAACTACTTATAGATGCAATATCCATGCGGCATAGTAATCGATCGCCTTCTACACTCACTTCCCTTACTTCTTCGGCCGCTTCTAGCATATCTTTCGCCTTAGAAATCGGTGTAACAATCCATTCTACACGATCACTTGCTGTTTTAATTAATGCTTCAACCTTGGCAACTGTTATCATCTTTCCTTTATGAATAATAGCAACGCGATCGCATATCATTTGCACTTCACTTAGCAAGTGGCTTGAAATAAACACGCTCATATTTTCTTCTTTTACAAGCTTATGTATAAATTCCCTAAGTTCTCTAATCCCTGCTGGATCTAAACCATTCGTTGGCTCATCTAATATGAGCAATTTCGGATTCCCAAGGAGCGCCTGTGCAATTCCAAGGCGTTGTTTCATACCAAGTGAGTACGTTTTTACCTTGTCATGAATTCTTTCATCTAAATGAACCATTTCAGCAATTTCAATAATACGTTCATCTGATATATCACCTAACATACGAGCAAATTGCTTTAAATTTTCCCATCCCGTTAAATATGTATACAACTCTGGGTTTTCAACGATACTCCCAATTTGACGCATCGCTTCTCTGAAATTTTCCTTAATCGAATAACCACCGATAGAAATCGTACCTTCTGTCGCCTTAATCAATCCGACTAACATTCGAATGGTAGTCGTCTTTCCAGCACCATTTGGTCCTAAGAACCCGAACACTTCTCCTTGCTTTACATCAAAGGAAATATTCTCTACAAGAGTCTTCTTTCCAATTACCTTCTTCAAGTCTCGTACGGAAAGTATCGTCGTCATTTTACCCCTCCTTGTTCTAGTTTTAATTTACTTACAACATTTTGAACTAAACGTTCTGCCATATACGTATAACCTACTTCGTTCGGATGAAAATGATCAGAGTATAATAAATCTTTCCCGCGGTTTTGGAATAAATCAAATGTCGGTGTAATATACACATTTTTATCGTTTAGCGCTAATTTCTCTAAAGATGCATTCCAGTCCACAACAATGTTTGAAGACCCTTTTAAATCTTCTACATCTTCAAAAGGATTGTATAAACCAAGCCAAAAAATCGGACTATCTGTATTTAATTTACGAATTTCTTCTATAATTTTCTTTGCTTCATTTTGAAACGTCTCTGTGTCAGGACGATACGTCTCTAAATCTATTTTCCCAAGTGATTCCCAGCCTGGGAACAAATCATTTCCACCAATCGTTAACACAATTACATCTGCTTGCTTAATTGAATATTGAGCGCCATTACTTTCAATTTGTTTTAATAAATCGGGCATTTTTGCACCACTAACTGCTAAATTTGTTAATGCAATTTTTTGTTTATAATCTTTTTGTAAATCCTCTTTCATTCGCCCAACATAGCCAATTCCTTCTTTATCACCAACGCCACGCGTTAATGAATCACCTAAACTAACGATTTGTAACGTTCCCATTTTCTTTTTCTCTTTTGCCACTACATCGGTCTTTTTAATTAAATTTGAAGCTTTCGGATTTAATACATCATTTACACCTGAAACAAAGCCATATGCAAATAAACAGAAAGATGCAATTGTAATGAGTAGAATTACTTTTACTACTTTTGATCTCATATCAAAACCCCTTTTAGCCCTCATAGATTGTCCATAATTATACCAAACGAAATTTTGAAAAGCGATTTTCACACCTTCTCAATTATGTCGTTTCTCTATCTACTAACTCTGGTAATAACTCTATATGCTTCACATCTAATTTCTCTTCATTAATCTTTTCATATAATAATTCAAACGCTTTCACTCCAACGTTTTTACTAGAATGCGAAATCGTCGTTATACCCAATATATCTGCCACCTCTTGATCATCACACCCGATAATCGTAATATCCTCTGGAATACGAACTCCTTGTTTTTTTGCTTCTGTAACCATCCCCGCTGCAATATGGTTACAAGATACAAGGAACGCCGTCGGTTTTACTGACATATGAGCCCATTCTCTAATTACATTGCGTCCATCTTCCACTGTAAAACATCCCTCAAATTTCCAGGTCTCTAACGATGTTACGATACTCTGTTGAAGCGAATCTTCGTACGCCTTCTTTCGTCTTTGGCTATTAACGCTATTACTTCTTCCAATACAATATCCAATACGTGTATGACCGGCATCTATTAAGCTTTTCATCCCACGTGAAAATACTTTGTAGTAATCGATATGGACACTTGAAATATACTTCGAATCTATTTCTTCACACATAACAATCGGGCCGAATTTCGTATATTCTTCAAGCTTCTCCTTACTATTTGTCCGAGAACAAATAATAACCCCATCAAGCTTTTTCATTTTTAACATATTTAAAATTTCTAGTTCTCTTTCTTCACTATAATTCGTCTGGCAAAGCATCATATTATAATTATTCTTTGCTGTCTCTTTTGATATCCCCTCGATAATAGCGCTATAATATTGATCATTTACGTGTGGCAATAAAACGCCAATTACATTCGTTTTTCCTTTCACTAAATGAATTGCATTCACGTTTTGCGTGTAATTTAATTCTTCTATAATCGCTAAAATTTCTTTTCGTTTCTGTTCATTTACGTACGGATGATTATTTAGTACACGTGAAACAGTTGAAACAGATACTCCAGCAAGTTCAGCAATCTTTCTTATATTTGTCATCTCATTTTCCCCTTCTCACAAAAATTCTTCCTTGACCTGGTAAGCTTTCCACAATATATCCTTTCCTAGCAAATACATTTAGAAAGGATATACAACTATGCTTCGATTCAAATTAGAATATATATTTTTCATTGGCGGTTTACTCATTCTTGCCATCGGTATTAATATGATGACGACAATTACTTCCTTTGGACTTAGCCCTTATGATTCCTTCTTTATTGCACTATATCAAAATTTTGGGATAAGTATTGGTTTTTGGATTTTCATGATTAACTTTGCCTTTACACTTATCGTACTCTTTTGGAATAGAAAACAAATTACAATCGGTACAATTGTAACGATGGTTCTTATTTCTCTTTTTGTTGATTGGATTGGTTCCATTACAACTATTATGGACGCTATCCGCTCTCTTCCAAAATATATAACACTTATTTGCGGAAATCTATTCGTTGGAGCTGGAATTGGTCTTTACGTCTCTACAAACCTTTGTGCAGCGCCTCAAGAAGCTTTCGTTTTAACGGTTGCCGAGAAGAAAAAATGGACGTTTAGAAGAACAGAGATTTCATTAGCCTTTTTATTTTTAACGTTAAGCTTTTTATTAGATGGACCTATCTATTTTGGAACAATCATCTTATCCTTTACAACAGGCTGGATTATCCAAGCATTTATTCAAGTTGGTACGCAGATTTTAAATAGAAAAGAGCCTATTAAGCAAACTGCTTAATAGGCTCTTTCTGTTTTATGGTAAGAGATACTACTTAGCATCCCCTTCAATTCGATAGTTCGCTTTCAAACAATCTATTTCTTCATACCCTTGCAACGTATGTAGAATATAATCATAATCAGCAAGAGACGCACGATGCGTTACAATTACAATTTCAGCCTTTCCTTTCTCTTCAAGTGGCATTTGAATAATTTTCTCAAAGCTAACTCCGCGCTCAGAGAACAATGAAGTAATTTTTGCAAATACACCAATTTCGTCTTTTACATGCAGTCTTAAAAACTTTTTCACGACAATTTCGTCTGGCTCTTTTAATACTTTTTGATATTGTGGGACTACAGCACTATTTCCTGTTACCCCTAATCTAATATTTTGCATTACAGCAACTAAATCCGAAACAACAGCTGTCGCTGTCGGTAAACTTCCTGCGCCTGGTCCATAAAACATCGTTTCTCCAACTGCTTCACCGTACACATACACAGCGTTATATTCATTTTGTACTGCCGCAAGAGGATGTGTATTTGGAAGTAAAGTTGGTTCAACTGTAACCTCCAATTTTTCACCATCTCGTTTTGCAAGACCGATTAATTTAATTGTATAACCTAAGCTCTTACTGTATTCAATATCTTCCTCTGTAATAGAGGTAATCCCTTTTACTTTCACATCTCCAAGCTCTACATTTGTAGAGAAACCGAGGGTAGCTAAAATCGTCATTTTTCTTGCTGCATCTAAACCTTCTACATCTGATGTTGGATCTGCTTCTGCAAATCCAAGTTGTTGGGCTTCTTTTAACACGTCGTTATATGCTCTCCCTTCGTCTGACATTTTCGTCAAAATAAAATTTGTTGTTCCATTTACAATTCCCATTACTTTCGTAATAAGATCTGAAGAAAGTCCTTCTACGATACTGCGTAAAATTGGAATTCCCCCTGCCACACTCGCCTCATAGAATAAATCAGCCTTATTATCTTTTGCTGTCGCTAATAATTCAGCTCCATGTAATGCCATTAAGTCTTTATTTGCAGTTACAACATGCTTTCCGCTTTTTAAAGCTTGTAAAATATATGATTTTGCATCATCAATGCCACCCATCACTTCAATGACAACATCAATATTTGGATTATCTAAAATTTCATTTGCATCTTGTGTTAATAGAGTAGAAGGTACCTCTACCTCTCTCTCTTTCTCAATGTTTTGCACTAATACTTTCGTTACCTTCACTGGACAACCTACTTGGTGTATGAGTCGTTCTTGATGATCCGTAATAATACGAACCACACCACTGCCAACTGTCCCAAGACCTAATAACCCAACTTGAATTTCTTTCATAGTACTGTCCACCCCTCAAAAATTGTATTTAGATGAAATTATATGAGTAAAAAATCTGAAAAACAATGTATTTTGAACATTCGGAAAAATAAAGGTTAATCTTTACAAGGAAAACGTTACCACGTGTTACACAATCTTTCTTTACAATATATAAGGGGTTTCTTGATACACGTAATAATTCAACCAATTAGAAAACAATAAATTACCATGACTCCTCCACCTAACAAGCGGCTTTTCATCTGGATTATTATGTTTAAAATAGTTTTTTGGCACATCAATATTTAATCCCTTGTCACGATCTCGTTCGTATTCTTGTTTTAACGTCTCACAACTATATTCGCTATGTCCAAGGGCAAACACTTGCCTTCCTTCTGGCCCAATAACAAGGTGAACACCTGCTTCTTCAGAGTTTGCTAACAATGTTAATTCTTTCACTTCTCTAATATCATTCTCTCGTACTTCTGTATGACGAGAATGCGGAGCAAAAAACAATTCATCAAATCCTTGTAATAATTTCACATGTTGCTCGCAAACTTCATGTTCAAATACACCAAACATTTTTTCCTTAAGGGGATACTTTGGAACACCATAATGATAGTACAAGCCAGCCTGTGCCCCCCAGCAAATATGGAGCGTAGATGTTACATTCGTTTTTGAATACTCCATAATATGTTTAAGCTCTTCCCAATAATCTACCTCTTCAAAAGCAAGGGTCTCCACTGGCGCTCCTGTAATAATGAGCCCATCAAACTTTTCATTTTCAATATCACGAAACGTTTTATAAAAGCTTGTTAAATGTTCTTGCGTTACATTACGCGATAGATGTGATTCCATATGAAGCAAATGAACATCTAATTGTAACGGTGTGTTTCCAATTAAGCGAAGTAATTGCGCCTCTGTGTCTTGCTTCGTTGGCATTAAATTTAATATAGCAATTTTTAAAGCACGTATATCTTGTGTTTCTGCCCGCTCCTTCGTCATTACAAAAATATTTTCTTTTTGCAACACTTTGCGAGCCGGTAAATCTTTATCAATTATGATCGGCATGTGTTTTGCCTCCAACTAGAGCTGCTTCCAAATCTGCAATAATATCAGAAACATCTTCTATACCAACCGATAAACGAATTAAATCAGATGTAACACCCGCTAAACGCTGATCTTCAGCATTTAATTGTCTATGCGTCGTACTAGCAGGATGTATAACGCAAGTTCGTGCATCAGCTACGTGCGTTACAAGAGTTGCTAGTTTTACATTTGCGATAAATTCTTTTGCTGCTTCTAATCCGCCTTTAATACCGAAAGTTAAAACACCACTAGCACCTTTTTTCAAGTACTGTTGTGCTAATGAGTAATTTTCATTACTATCTAAGCCTGGATAATTCACCCATTCAATACGTTCATGATTAGCAAGCCACTTAGCAACTGCAAGAGCATTTTCACTATGACGTTCCATTCGTAAATGCAATGTTTCTAAGCCAATATTGCTAATATATGCATTGAATGGGCTCATACAATTTCCATAATCTCTTAATAGCTGAACACGTGCTTTCAAGATATACGCTGCTGCACCAAAGTTTTGAACGTAACTTACACCGTGATAACTTGGATCTGGTTCAACAAGCTCAGGATACTTTCCATTTGTCCAATCAAAGTTTCCACCGTCAATTACAATACCGCCTAAAGAGCTCGCATGCCCATCGATATACTTCGTCGTAGAATGAACAATAATATTTGCCCCATGTTCAAATGCCTGGCATAAATAAGGAGTTGCTAATGTATTATCAACGATAAAAGGTACCTCTAATTCTTTAGCGGCAGCTGAAAATTCTTTAAAATTTAAAACATTCATCGCTGGATTTCCTAATGATTCTGCATAGATAAGTTTCGTCTTGTCATTAGCAAGCGCCGTGATTTCATCTGCCGTTAAATTTGGATTAAAGAACGTAACATCAATGCCAAGCTTACGTAAACTCACCCCAAATAAATTAAACGTTCCCCCGTAAACAGTTGAAGAGCAAAGTAAATGGTCTCCACTACTACAAATATTTAAAACTGCGAGCATAATAGCTGCTTGCCCAGAAGCCGTTGCAACAGCTCCTACACCGCCTTCTAAATCTGATAATTTCTGCTCAAATGCTGCTAGAGTAGGGTTTCCAATACGTGTATAAATATATCCTTCTGCCTCTAAGTTAAATAGAGCTGCTAAATCATCTGAAGTATCGTATTTATACGTTGTGCTTTGATAAAGTGGTAAAACACGTGGTTCACCATTCTTTGGCGTATAGCCACCTTGCACACAAATTGTTCCTTTTCCCCATGATTCTCCCATCTCTCATTCTCCTTTCTTTTATACAAAATAAAAAACTGCCCCTTTCCTGAAAACAAGAAAGGAGCAGTTTGAAAACACGCTCTAAAGGCTCTTTCTTATCTCTCAGGATTACTACCTGCAGGATTTGGCACAATTCCGTTATACGGCTGTTGCCAAGGTTTCATCGGGCCTGTCCCTCCACCTTTTCTTGATAAGACTATGCAATTACCGTTGATTTTATAGCAATAATTTCCTAATGTCAAACAGTTTTTCTGAATGTTCTAAAATAAATGTTAACCGTTTCATATAAAGCAACAAAAGAAATATATTCTAGTCTATTTCAAAAAAGACCTTTAAAAACCTCAAATCAGTCTATAAAATTAAATAAGTAATTTAACCTATAAATTCAAATTCCCCAAAAGTTAGCCTATATGTTGAATAGGCCATCTTCTCAAAAAGATACTATATATATTCAATCCATTTTTCACTAGTATATTTCACTTTTTTCCCTACTAAGATTTACATAACGGAGGTATAACATGACAAATAAAAAAGATATGCATTACATACTTGCTCTATATGGCATTCTTCTAGGATCTATAGTAGGAGCTACAGTCTGGTTATTTTTAGTCACAATAAATATTGGAATCCACTTTATTTGGGGATACTTGCCTGAAGTTCTCTCTTTTCCCTCTTATTACACCCTTTGCGTAACAATAATTGGCGGGGTCCTTGTTGGTCTATCACAAAAACATTTCGGTACATACCCACGCCTTATGCCTGAAGTAATGGCTGAATATAAAAAAACTGGTCGAATCGAATATCGCTTTGTCCATCGGGCTACTTTAACAGCGATTATTGTTTTAATTTTCGGTGCTAGTCTTGGTCCAGAAGCCGCACTAGTTGGAATTATAGGCGGACTGTGCACATGGGTAGGGGATCGCTTTAAATTTGCCTTAAAGGGTATGAATGAGCTAACCGAGATCGGAATTGGCGCTACTTTAAGTGTCATTTTTAACGCACCATTATTCGGTTATTTAGCACCAAATGAAAATGAGGGGGAAGAAATTGCTGCTTTTTCTAAAGGAAAAAAAGCGATTGTATACTTAGCTACTACTTTCGCAGGTTTTTCTGTTTATTTACTACTGAGTAAACTTGATAATCGTGGATCCTTTATTGTTGATTTCGGGGAAGGTAGACTTTCTTTCAATGAATGGATTGCATTTCTTCCACTTGCTAGTATCGGTGCTATAGTTGGTTTCTTTTATTTCAAGTTAGAATTCACATTAGAAAAGTTAATTCACCCTTTTAGAGAATACAAGCTGACACTCGGAATTATCGGTGGTATTTTATTAGGAATTGCGGGAACCTTTCTTCCGTACACATTATTTTCAGGGGAACATCAATTAAAAGAATTAGTTGTTGAATGGAGCCATTTATCTTTTTGGATACTACTTCTTTCAGGGATTTTAAAGTTGTGCATTACTGCCGTTTGTTTGAACACAGGGTGGCGAGGTGGACATATCTTCCCAATTATATTTTCTGGGTCAAGTATCGGATACGCTGTAGCATCTATTCTTCCTATAGATCCAGTAGCATCTGTTGCCATCGTAACAACAGCAATTTCAAGCTATGCGTTACGAAAGCCAATAGCTATAACATTACTATTACTTATGTTTTTCCCGCTTAATTTACTATTGCCCATGCTTGGTGCAGCTGCTATCGGGAATGCCTTTCCACTCCCAAAACATAACGAAAATAAAAATTAATAAAAATAGGCAGTGGGGACGAAAGCTCCACTGCCTATTTTTTTATTACACATGCTGCTTCAATAACGCTTCTAACTCCTCAAAATTATGCACTTCATATGTCGGTATAATCCCACTATCATTTAATTTCCTTTCTGGATTAAACCAACAAGTATCAATTCCCGCTACATATCCACCTTTAATATCCGCGCTTAATGAATCCCCAATAATCAGCCCTTCTTCAGGTGCAAAGTTAGGAATCCGTTCAAAAACATAATCAAAATACTCTTTCATCGGCTTTTGAAAACCTGCATCTTCCGAAACAAAAACATCTTTAAACAATGAATGTAACCCTGCATTACGCAAACGTTTATCTTGCGTCTTAGAAACACCATTTGTCACTATATACAACTCATACTCCCCTTGAATTTGATTTATAAATTCAAACGCACCTTGCATGAGTTGATTTCCTTCTTCTAAGTAGTTACGGTAATTATTTTCGAATAATATTCCATCTACTTCTTCTCCATACTCTTTAAACAACAGAGAGAATCGTGTATTTACAACTTCATTGCGTGATAGTTCACCTTTTTCAAAAGCATCCCAAAGACCTTTATTTATTTTTTTATAACGAGCCTCTATCTCGTCTGTTAAAGGGATTCCCTTCTCTTCAAAAAGTACCCGTAAAGCCACTTTTTCAGCCTTTTGGAAGTCTAGTAATGTATCATCTACATCAAATAACAATGTTTTATATTTTTTCATAAATTCATCACACTCTCTTTTCTACAAAAACAAATTTACATAAATCGTATCATTCCTTCTTGTAAAGATAATAGGAGATATCTCATACTATACATAGGGGTGAAAATATGAAAATCAGCAAAAATGAGGAAGAAATTTATCAATACATGCGAATCCATCAATTCCATACCCTATTTTCATTTCATGTCTTGCCATATGTAGAGCTGCATTCTTTTCAAACGAAAGAGATGATATGTAGTGAAGGAAATGCTCTCCCTTATCTCTATTACTTAATTTCTGGGAAGGCAAAAATATATATGAGTCATAAAAACGGGAAGGTTTCATTAATTAATTTTATTCAAGCACCATCTTTTATCGGGGAATTAGGATTAATAGGGGTAGAAAATATTACTAAGTCCGTTGAAGTACTAGAAGATTGTGTGTGTTTGGCACTTCCTCTTAAAGATTGTCAGCAACTTTTATTACAAGATGCAACATTTTTACAGCACTTATGTAAATTTATTGGAGAAAAGACAATTACTCGCACTGAAAATTACGCAAAAAACTATAGTTATCCTTTTGAAAATCGATTAGCTGCTTTTATTTTATTAACAGAGCAAAATAATTGTTATATAGAAAAGCATACCGAGGCCTCGGAATATTTAAATGTCAGCTACCGTCATCTTTTATATGTATTAAATCAGTTTTGCCAACAAAATTATTTAAGAAAAGAAGGCCGAACATATTATATACAAGATCGAAATACATTAGAAAAGCTTGCTGATGAACTAAAAATATAAAAAAACAGCATTAACATATAAACGTTAATGCTGTTTTTTCGAGTGACGAGTATCATTTTAATTAAAATTTACTTGCTACTTTAGCTGCTTCTTCAAGACCTGCAGCGATGATTTCTTCTGCTTTATCTGGGAATTGGTTATGTCCTTCAATAACTACTGTTTCCATGTTTGTTGCGCCGAAGAAGCCCATCATACTTGCTACATATTTAACAGCCATTTCTACCTCAGCTGCTGGAGCTTCTGAATATACGCCGCCTCTTGCATTTAATAATGCAATCTTCTTATCTCCAATTAGGCCAACTGGACCCTCTGGCGTATATTTGAACGTTTTACCAGCACGGTTTAAATAATCAATATATGTGTGCAATACTGCTGGAATCGTTAAGTTCCATAATGGGAAGCCGAAAACAACTTTATCAGCTTCTAGGAATTGATTTAAATACTTATCAGCAACTGCTACTGCTTTTGCTTCTTCTTCTGTTAAATCAAATCCTTTACCTACCTTGAATGTACCATTGATCATGTCTACGCCTACGTATGGTAATTCTTCTTTATATAAATCAAGTTCTACTACTGTATCATTTGGGTTTGCTTCTTTATAGTTTGCTAAAAATGCCTCATATAATTTTACACTAACTGCTTGTTCCGCTGGACGGTTATTTGCTTTAACGAATAAAACTGTTGCCATTATTTATTCCTCCTAGTACTCACTCTTATGTTGTTATATGCTTTCAAAAAAGGTATCCCTTGTAATTGTTGTTTTGTTGCTTACAAACATATTTTATCTTTATATAAAGACAATTTCGTCCTCACATAGACGTATTTTTCCATAAAAAAAGTCCACCTTCTAAAGGCGAACTTGGTCTTACGACTTTCGTCTTATACAATTCCATTTTTAACTGCATATAATGCCGCTTGCGTACGATCAGATAAATTCAACTTACTCAAAATACTACTTACATGCGCCTTAACCGTCTTTTCTGTAATAACTAAAACAGATGCAATTTCCTTATTGCTCATCCCTTTCGCTAATAGCTGCAATACTTCATTTTCTCTCGCTGTTAGCACATCCACTTGAATAGAAGATTCTTCTTCCTTTTCTTCTACAGGTAATGTTTGAGAGAGAAGAGCATTTGCTATATCCGGATGTAATTGAATATTACCTTTATATGCGCTTCGAATAGCCTCAACAAGCTGATCTGGTTCTACATCTTTTAAAATATACCCACTTGCTCCAGCCCTTAATGCAGGTAACACATGCGCCTGATCAGAAAAGCTAGTTAATACAATTACTTTCACATTTGGATACTCTTTTTTTATATATGCCGTCGCCTCAACACCATCCATTTCAGGCATATATAAATCCATTAATATAACATCGGGATTTGTTTCTCCTACTTTCACTAACGCTTCTTTCCCATTATTCGCTTCTCCAACTAACTCTAAATCTTCCTGTGTACTTAAGAAAAATGCTAATCCTTTTAAAACGACTGTATGATCATCAACTAACAATACTTTTATTTTCACAAACTTCCCTCATTTTCACATCATAATGGTACATTTACTTTTACGCTCGTTCGTTTATTACTACTTACAATTTTAATTGTTCCACCAACTAATTCTACTCTTTCACGCATCGTAGTCATACCTAGTGATTTCTTTTCTTTTATATTCTTTTCCACAAAGCCCTTTCCTTGATCAACTATTTCTAATGATACATTTTTCTCATTCACTGTAAAATAAATCGTCGCTTCTTTTACACCTGCATGCTTACTTACATTGTTCAGTGCTTCTTGGCCTATGCGCCACAAAGCTTCTTCTACTACACGAGGTAAATCACGAACACCCGTAACTTGCTCCCTAATTTTCAGTCCCAAATTTTCACCGTACTGCTTTAGAGCTGGCAATAATCCTTTTTCTAATCCTGCCGGACGAAGCTGCCAAATTAATGTCCTCATTTCTTTCAAAGCTCCTTGCGCAAGTTCACGCATCTCATGCAAAGATTGATCTACCTTTTCATTTTTACCTTTTAAAACTGCCTCGGCGCCTTTTGTCATGAAGGTTAATGAAAATAATTTTTGCGAAACAGAATCATGTAAATCTCTTGCTAACCGATTTCTTTCTTCCATTCGTACAAGTTCACGGCGCTGCTCGTTTAACCTCAAATTCTCTATTATTAACGAAACATGGTTCGATAATGCTTGAATTACATCTATTGTATTAGCATCAAACTCTCCATTATTCAAACTAACACATAAAACACCAAATATATGGTTTTGAATATGTATTGGTGTAGCAATAACAGCTCGATTTAGATGTACGTTATGTCCTATTTGATGTTTTATTAGAACTGGTTCATCTTGTTCTAACGCCTTCTTGGCCGCCTCTTTTACATCCTCTTGTAACTCTTCCTGAACGTAAGACGCTCGCAGAGATAATTCTTTTTCCTCCCTAATAAAAAGCGCTACTTGATTCCATTGAAATACTTCACCTACGTGATTTACCACCTTTTCAGGTAGTACATTAAACTTATGAATCATTTTTAAATCTTGAATGAAACGCTCTAATTTCACATAATAATGTGCTCTTCTCTTTTCATTTTCATATAATTTTGTTCGCTTTAAAGCCGTACCAATTTGGAAGGCAACCGATTGGAGTAATACTAATTCTTCTTCTGAAAAATGTGTTTTACCCGGACTTGCAACATTTAACACCCCAAATTTTTCTCCCCCAGCTTTTAAAGGAACCGTAGCATGATGAAGAATGCCCTCCGTATCCCCCCAATTATATTCAATTGCATTATTAATTCTTTTACATTCAATAATATTAACGGCTCTCTCTAATTTTCCATCTACAAAACCTCGTAAACACCAACATTCACCTTCGCACATCGGGCGTTTATTTTCATATGTAAGTGCCTCTGGTAATTGATAATCAATTAACTTCGTATACTTCCCATTTTCATCCGCAAGAAAAATCCATCCTGTCGTTAAACCTGTTACACTTAGCAATTTCTCGAGGACAGCTTGCAATACATGATATGTATCATTTGATGTATTTAATGTTTCTGCAATTTCCTTTAATATAACTAATTCATTCGTACGATTATCTCGAAACATACTCATTCTCCTGCATACAAGATTTTAAATAGCTCTTAAAATAAATCATCTACTTTTCACTTTGTACTTATTCGTAACATTGATATAATGGTGAAAACATAGTTTTCATTATATCACTCGAGGGGGCTTTCATAATGACATTAAATAAAGCACTTACTATCGCTGGTTCTGACACAAGTGGCGGTGCTGGTATACAAGCAGATTTAAAAACATTCCAAGAACTGGGCGTATACGGAATGACATCTCTTACAACAATCGTAACGATGGATCCACATAACGGTTGGGCACATAACGTATTTCCAATCCCAGCTTCTACATTAAAACCACAATTAGAAACAACAATTGAAGGTGTTGGCGTAGACGCTTTAAAAACAGGTATGCTTGGATCAGTAGAAATTATTGAAATGGTTGCAGAAACAATCGAAAAGCACAATTTCAAAAATGTAGTAGTTGACCCTGTTATGGTATGTAAAGGTGCAGATGAAGCATTACACCCTGAAACGAACGATTGCTTACGTGACGTTCTTGTGCCAAAGGCATTAGTTGTAACGCCAAACTTATTTGAAGCTTACCAATTAAGCGGTGTGAAAATTAATTCTCTTGAGGACATGAAAGAAGCAGCGAAGAAAATCCACGCTTTAGGTGCCAAATACGTACTAATTAAAGGCGGAAGCAAACTTGGTACGGAAACTGCAATCGACGTCCTATATGATGGAGAAACATTCGATCTTTTAGAATCAGAAAAAATTGATACTACAAATACACACGGCGCAGGTTGCACATATTCTGCTGCAATTACAGCAGAACTTGCAAAAGGAAAACCTGTGAAAGAAGCAGTAAAAACTGCTAAAGAATTCATCACAGCTGCTATTCGTTACTCATTCAAAATTAACGAATACGTAGGTCCAACTCACCATGGTGCATATCGTAAATTCGTTGTATCAAAAGAACTTGTCTAATATATAAATAAAAACACTCACAAGGTTCATACATTGCCTCTGTGAGTGTTTTTTATAAGTTTTATGTCTTCCGGTCATCTTATCTTTAAGATGCAGAGCTGACCTTATTTCTACCATTTCGTTTCGAGTAGTATAACGCATCATCCGCCGCTTGAATAAATTGCTCTGATGCCCCTTCATACTCTGAAACCCCTACCGAAACTGTAATTTTTATTTTTGTTCCATCTAACAATTCAAATGAATGTTTTTCAACAGCTATACGAGTTTGTTCCCCAACATGAATTCCATAAGCCATTTCTTTCCTTGGTATCAAAAGCGCAAACTCCTCTCCACCCTTTCGAAAAACCAAATCCGGAAATGCTGACATTTCTCGCAAAATATGCCCTACTTGTTTTAACACTTCGTCTCCCGCTGGGTGCCCATACGTATCATTTACATGCTTAAAATGGTCAATATCTATAAGTAGTAAACAAAGTGAATCGTTTTTCAAGTGTTTATTACTAATATGACGATTCATCTCTAAATCAAACTGCCTTACGTTTCCTAGACCTGTCAATGCATCTATCGTTGCGTATTGCTTCATCGTTTGAAATAGCTCATTGGATTGTAAAACATAATTTGCACTTATGAATGTTATGTAACCTGTAATAATACTAGAAATTAAATATAATCCCACTATGTGGATCTCTTTAATTAACCATATATATAACGCTGGGATTAGAATAGATAAAATATATGCGTGTAACCATACCCACTTTTCCCCTAAAGAAAGCTTCATACGCGAAATAAAGATACTCCCTATTCCTATCGCAATGATTGTATAAAAGGCCACTTGAGAAGCTAATGAATAATCCATAAACAACAGTCTAGTTACTAAAATCATAATAATTGTTATGGTACTCGCTATCGGCCCTCCAATAATAACAGCTAGAATAACAGCTAAGTAGCGTAAATCCAATAGGATGGTACCAACACGAACACCGAAATACATTAGTAATATACCTAGTATCCCAGTAAAAATGCCTACTACACATTTCTGCCCAAAAGAGAATCCTTCTTTTAACGGCTTATCTCTTAAAAGCTGACCTCCAACAAAAATAAAGGAAAGAATAATTGTTGTATTTACAAATAAGTCCCTTAACATAAAATGATCTCCTTACTTTTCTATCTATCCCTTTCCTTACTTTATTGTATACGAAATCCCTATAATTCCCAAAGTTTTTATTTATTTTTTGCTGTTCCACGTGAAACAGCAAAAAATAAAAAGGGCGAAAACTCGCCCTTTTTCATTAACAACAGCGTGATATTTTTCCGCCCTTTGCGTTAAATCTTGCTTCTTGTGCCTCAGCAAAAAATTGCTTTTGACATAAAACCTCTTCTTCAGGATGATGCTTTTTCATATGCTCCACATATACTTCATAACTTGGTACCCCAACGAGCAAACTAATAAAGCGCTTCCTTTCCCCCCATACTTGCCACAGCTTTTTAAGCATAGTTCCTCGACTCACTTTCATCTCTAGGAATATATGGTGCCTCTTTTAACGGCATTGGCTTATTTCTTAATACTTGTATCCAAATTCGAAGTGCTGAAATTAACACAGCGATTACAACTATCATAAAAATCCCACAAAGCGCTGCATCAATATAATCATTGAAAATAATTTGCTTCATTTGAGCGACATTTTTAGCTGGCGCTAACACTTTTCCCTCATCTAATACTCTCTGAAATACCTTTGCATGCGATAGAAATCCAATTTTAGGATTTTCATGAAATAGCTTTTGATACCCCGCCGTCATTGTTACAATCAGCAACCCGACAGTTGGAATAAGTGTTACCCAAACGTACGCCTTTTTTCCCATTTTGAACAAAATTGTCGTTCCAAGTAATAATGCAATACCTGCTAGCATTTGATTTGCAATACCGAAAAGTGGCCATAATGTATTAATTCCACCGAGCGGATCTATTACCCCTTGGTATAAGAAATATCCCCACCCTAATACACATAATGTTGTAGCGATTACATTTGCTAATGTAGAATCCGTTTTCCCAAATGGCTTATATACATGCCCTAAAATATCTTGAATCATAAATCGGCCGACACGCGTTCCGGCATCAATCGTTGTTAAAATAAATAGAGCTTCAAAGAGAATCGCAAAATGATACCAAAATGCCATCATGGCCGTTCCACCTATTACTTGTGAGAAAATATATGCCATACCTATCGCTAATGTTGGCGCACCACCTGTACGTGATAAAATCGTTTGCTCTCCAACATTTACAGCAAGATCTTTTAGTTCATTTGGTGTAATAGCAAATCCCCATGAGGAAATAACTTGAGCTGCCTGCGAGACATCTGTACCGATAAGTGCTGCGGGACTATTAATTGCAAAATACGTTCCCGGTGTTAATACACAAGCTGCAATCATCGCCATTGCTGCTACAAACGACTCCATTAACATTGCTCCATAACCGATTGGCTGTGCGTGTCCCTCTTGCTCAATCATCTTCGGCGTCGTACCTGATGAAACAAGAGCATGGAATCCAGACACTGCACCACAAGCAATAGTAATAAATAAGAAAGGGAATAGGTTTCCAGAGAACACAGGACCAGTTCCATCAATAAATTTCGAAACTGCTGGCATTTGTAAATCTGGTGCTACAATTAAGATACCGATTGCTAACCCTACAATTGTTCCGACTTTTAAAAATGTACTTAAATAATCACGTGGTGCTAAAAGCATCCAAACTGGTAATGCAGATGCAATAAATCCATATACAATAAGCATAATAGCAATTGTTTCACCACTAAATGTGAACATACTTGCAAGTGTTGGATTTTCTGCTACATACTGTCCTCCAACAAGAGATAAAATAAGTAGGATAATACCAATTACTGATCCTTCTCCAACACGACCAGGCCTAATATAGCGCATATAAACTCCCATTAAAATAGCGATAGGAATCGTTGCTGCTATCGTAAACATTCCCCAAGGACTTCCGATTAGTGCCTTTACTACGACCAACGCTAATACTGCTAATAAAATAATCATAATTCCTAAAATACCTATCATTGCAATTAGTCCTGTAACAGGTCCAATCTCATCTTTAATCATTTCTCCTAACGATTTACCATTACGTCTCATTGAAGCAAATAAAATAACAAAATCTTGGACAGCCCCCGCAACAACTACCCCAACAATAATCCAAATGGTCCCTGGTAAATACCCCATTTGTGCCGCTAAAATCGGTCCTACTAAAGGTCCCGCTCCAGCAATCGCTGCAAAGTGATGTCCAAACAATACCCACTTATTTGTTGGAACATAGTCTTTCCCATCATTTAATGTATGGGCTGGTGTTTGCCGATTATCATCTAAATTAAAAACCTTTCTCGCTATAAATCTACTATAAAAGCGATAAGCAACTGCATATACACATACGGCAGCTACTAAGAGCCATACAGCATTAATGGTTTCACCTTGTGATAAAGCTATTACCCCAAAAGCACCTGCTCCTACTGCTGTAATAACGCCCCAAAGTAAGATCGATTTCAATGTCTTCACATACAATTCCCCCAATACTATTTCTTAGTGGAGATTGTACTAAATTTTCTGAATATTTAACTTGAATCCTCCCTATCATGAAGGATTTTCAGTTTATCATGTTAAAATACTCTCATTATCTACTATAATTCAATGTTATTTCGAAGGCGTTTTACATAATTACGACTGACTGGAATCGGTTGCTCATCATACCTATCTAAATACAAATTATACGTGCCATTATAATAAGGTTTCAGTTCTTTTACATATGACATATTAATTAAATAGCTTTTATGTACACGTAAAAAATCATATGCATTTAGCTTATTTTCTAATTCCTGAAGTGTATATGTTGAAATATACTGATTATTCGTTGTGTAAATTGAAACAGTTTTATTTTCTTTATTTTTACTTACATATACGATATCTTCTGGAAGAATATATCGTATGCCCTCTTGACTTTCTATCGGTAGTTTTCGCAAATAACTCTTTGCTTTCTCACCTTGTTCTTTACCTATTTTATATAAAAGAAATTGTAAATCTTCTTCACGAAATGGTCGCAATAAATAATAAAATGCTTGAAAACGAAAAGCTGTAATAGATTCTTCTATGTTTTCACCTACAAAAATAAATTTTGTATAGCAATTTATTTCTCGTAATAAACTTGCATATTCAAAACCAGTACCATCTAGTAATTTGGAACTTAAAAAAACAAAGTCTGGTATATGTTTTTTCATCATAAATAAAGATTCTGTTCCTGTCTTTGCTTCAAAACATTCTACATTTCTCATATTTTCAGTGAAATTTTCAGCTAACTCTCTTCTCTCTTCTGCCTCTTCCATAATCAGTAAAATTTTCATTTCTTCAACCACCTAATTCTTTGTCCATATGTCCTGTTGTATACATTCGCTTTTATAAGAAATAATCCCTTTTTCTTACTATACCATTATTTATCTAAAAAAACAGAAAAAAGGAAACCACTTCGGTTTCCTCTCCCCCTTTATCCCGTACTAACTGCCTATAAAGAGACAAGTAGTGTAGGATGATAAACGATCCAGGATACGTTTAAATTTTCACTTTATACTAATTCTCGTTGCTTCGTTTCCTGTCCAAGTATTATTACAGCGAATACACCAATTAAAATTGATCCACAGAAAATCGTAAATATTAATGATAGTGAAGCTTCTGAGGCAACTAAATATCCCACTAATAGTGGCCCAAGGATACCACCGATACGACCAAATGCTGCTGCCATCCCTGCACCTGTACCACGAATAACCGTTGGATACTGCTCAGGTGTATAGGCGTATAATGCTCCCCAAGCACCTAAGTTAAAGAAGGATAGTAGCATACCTGCCACAATTAATACTGTTAATGAATCCGCAACCCCAAACAAATAAGCACTGCAAGCTGTCCCAATTAAATACGTAACCAAAACAAATTTACGACCGAGACGTTCAATAAACCAAGCAGCGGTGAAATATCCTGGAAGTTGAGCTAATGTCATAATAAGTACGTATTGGAAACTTTTTATTAAACTAAATCCTTTTAGCACCATTACACTCGGTAACCAAAGGAACATTCCATAATAGGAAAAGACAACACAAAACCATAGAATCCATAGCATAATTGTTGCTTTACGATATTCCCCAGACCAAACTGATTTTATATTTTCAATAACAGATGGCCTTTTTTCAACTTTTTGGAACCTTGGGGAATCCGGTAAATTCCATCTTAAATATAAAGCATATAGTGCTGGAATTGCACTCAATACCATCGCAACTTCCCAACCATATTTCGGAATAACAAAATACGAGATAAGAGCTGCAATTAGCCATCCACCTGCCCAAAAACTTTCTAATAACACAACAATTTTCCCACGCTCATGCGCTTCAACACTCTCTGATACTAGTGTAGAGGCAACTGGAAGCTCTCCGCCAAGCCCCATACCAATTAAAAAGCGTAAAACGAGAAACATTGCAAGTGTTGTTGTTAATGCAGTTAAACCACTACCGATAGAAAATAACAATAATGTAATAATAAAAACTGATTTCCGCCCTATTTTATCTGATAGTATCCCAAAAATAAGCGCTCCTACTGCCATACCGATTGAGTTAATACTGCCTATCCAGCCCATTTCTTGCGTACTTAATCCCCAATCCTTTTGCAAGGCTACCATTACAAATGAAAGCATTCCAACATCCATTGCATCAAATAGCCATCCAAGCCCAGCTATACCAAGTAGTTTGCGCTTCGAAATTTCTTTTACCTTGCCCACTAGAAGTCCTCCTCACACAGGTGTCTTTACACATCATTTTACATGTGTGAATTGTATAAGTAAAATACTTTTGTGTAAAAAATTCTCCTTCATCATTCCCAAAAAGTAAAACGTCTATCCCGATTGGTGAGAGCTAATAATCAGTGGGGATGCCTCACTAATTAAAGTTTCAATTTATTAAAAATGAACAAATAAAAAAAGCAGCGATATTTCGCTACTTTTTCGAACGCATTACTTCTTTTAAAAATTCCGCTAATACTAACTGACGACGCCAGCGTGTTGGATTACTGCATAATCTATAAAACCACTCTAAATGAATCGCTTGAATCCATTTTGGTGCACGTTTTACCTCTCCAGCCCATACGTCTAAACTTCCACCCACTCCAACAGCCATTTTCGTTTCTAAACGATGCTTATTGTTTTGGATAAAGTTCTCTTGTCTCGGGAAACCAAGTGCAACAAGTAATAAATCTGGTTTTGCTTCTTGAATGCGAGAAATAATATTCTCTTCGTCTTCTTGTTTAAAATAACCATCTTGTATACCGGCGATGGATACAGCTGAATATGTCTTTGTTAAATGATCTGCTGCAGCTTGTACAACATGCGGCTTTGCACCTAATAAGAAAACAGATACCGGCTTACTATCTTCTGATAACTTCGCAAGTAAATTACACATTAAATCAAAACCTGCTACACGTTCTTTTAAAGGTGTACCAAGCATCCCGCTTGCCTTTACAACCCCAATACCATCAGGTGTAATTAAATCTGTATTCAATAATGTTTGATAGAACTTTTCATCCTTTTTTGCGCACATAACAATTTCAGGGTTTGCTGTTACTACCTGAAACGTATGAGTTCGCTCCGCTTCTAGTTGTTCTTTTAAATATTGGACCGTTTCATCCATTGTCATTGTAGAAAAAGGAACGCCTAGAATATCAACTGTTTGTACTGCCATAGTTAACTATCCTCTCTATCATTACAAGTTTTTCGCTATTAATTGCTTATATGTTTCCTTTGTATCTTCATATAGTTTTTGAAGTGAGAAGTTCATAGTAGCATGCTCATAAATATGTTTACCCATTGCTGCTAACTCTCCAGTTTTCCACTTATCATACGCTTCTTCTAAAGCTAATGCCAATGCCTTTCCATCACCTGTTGGCACAATCCATCCGTAAGTTTCATCTACGATTAATGGTTCAATTTCTCCAGCCCTAGTCACAATTGATGGTACGCGTTGATTTGCCGCTTCTAATAAAACTAGTGGGAACCCTTCACTATGAGAAGTTAATAAATTTACATGTGACGACGCAAATAATTGTTTTACATCTTGACGATGTCCTAAAAACTCTACTTTATCGTTTATCCCTTTTTCAGTAGCTAATGACTTTAGATTTTCTTCTAATGGGCCATCGCCAACTAATAATACTTTAATTTTCTCTAATTTTGTTTGTTGTAACGCATCGAATAAAACTTCATGTCCTTTGACAGGATGTAATCGTGCTACTTGGATTGCCGTAAATACATCTTCATCAATATTGAACATTTCTTTTTTATTATAGCCTTCTGCTTGTTCCTTATCGTATTCAATTCCATTATAAATAACATGCATTTTTTCATTTGAAATACCTAATGCTGCCAGGCTTTTTTTCAATCTATTTGTTACAACGAAAAATAAGTCTATATTTTTTAAGGCTTTCAAATTTAATTTCGTAAAAACCCAACCTTTTAAGCCCTGTTTAGTAAAGTCTTGAAATGGATCACTATGAATAGTCGTTACCCATTTTGCCTTTATTCTCTTTTTCATTAAAGAAACATAGAAATTAGCCCTAGGACCATGCGTATGAACTACATCAAATTTTTCTTTATTAATAAATTCACTTATATTCTTTAAAATGGATAAATCATAGCGCGATTTTTGTGAAAACACATGGACTTTTATCCCTAACTCCCTTGCTTCCTTCGCAACAATTCCATCTTCAAATACTGCTAATTCTACTTCACCAGTTGGAAACTGATCGAGAAGTGAAATAATATGTGTTTTCCCTCCCCCATCTTCTGCTCCTGCATTCATATGCAATATTCTCATATTTTTTCCTCCTTTAAATCCTCGCTACGTTTCCATCTATTTTTATTTTACTGTACTAAAAAATAAAAGCTAACAAAAGTTAGCTTTTATTTTTATCATTCAATTTCTAGGTCTACTATTAGATAAGCTAACACCACTACAAAGTAAATCCCAACTCCTGGTGCTGTTAAAATGTGCCCTGCAATATAAGCAATACCTAACGCTAACAATAAGCTTGCTGAAATCATTCCATATTTTATATTAAATATATCCTTAAATCTCGTAGCAAATGCTAGTAGAATTCTTAGCCCGTAATAAATAAATGGAATCATTAGTAATACAAAGCCAATAATCCCGAAATCATAAAACCAATCATGGAAGTCCATTTCGATTAGTTTTGGATCTGGCTGCTTTTGTTCATTGTATTTAAAGTTACCTGCATAACCCATTCCTAATAACTTTTGTGACATTGGCGCTTCTTTAAAGAACTGCTTATGTCTTTCTTCATATACTTGACGTCCACTGAAAATAAGGTTTTCTTGATTTTCTTTCTTTTGCTCTTTCTCAAGCTCTTTCTTAACTTCAACTTCTATCTTCGCTTTTTCTTCTGGTTTTTCAACCTTATGGTGCTTTTCTTCTTTTTCTTTAAGTTCTTGTTCTTTTTTCAGCTTCTCTTTAATTTCTTGTTCTTTTTGATCTTGTTGTGCTACATTTTGCTCTGTTAAATAGTTATTGTGAATACCCATATTTTGCGCTAATGGTGTTTGTTTAAACGTCCCAACTACACCGGCTAATAGGATAATAGCAATTACTGCGTTAAGTGCAAGAGATTTTTTGTTCGGATTTTTTCTATCAAATAATAATTGTAGTACAATGATCCCGATTGCTGCCGCTAACGTAACACCAATTGAGCCCATTCCTACTTTCGTACCAACTTGAATTAAAGAGTAAATCATTAAAAGTGATGGAATCCAATATAAAACGTGCTTCACGCTTTTTGTTTTTTGAATAGAATATAGTACCACAATAGGGAAAATAATAGCTAAGATTGAACCTAGTTCATTCCCTGCATAGAACCAACCTCGAGAACCAACCTTCATCCATTCATAACTACCAAAGTCAGTAGATGTTGAAATAGAAATAACCATAATTGCATTAATGATTAATGTAGAATATACAATACTATTTCGAACCTTATCGCTAATATTAACTGTCTTTTTCAATGATTTTAAAGCTAAAATGTATGACCCCAGCATAATATATATATATAATGCTTTCGCAACGAATTTAACTTCTTCACTAAGTACAATAGGATCCTTAACTAGTTTGTTATTAATAAATCCTACCCCTAAAACTCCGGCTAATAATATAAGATAAATTAAAAACTTTCTATTTTCCTTCTCTTTTGCCTGAATTAAAATGTAAATACCACCAACAGCCATAATAAGGAATCTTACTAAAATTCCAACAGTAGCATTTGACTTTAATAAAGTGATGCTAAGAGACGTTAATAAATCTAAAACAGGCTGTAAAATAATAAAAAAGAGCAAAAAATGCTCAAATCTAACCCTAGCTTGATTTGCTAACATTCCAAGACCTCCATACAAAATCTTAACATTATCTTTTAATCATAATTTATTATCGTTAAAACACACCTAGCAATTATAACATAACTCATATTTAAATTGAGAACTATTTTTATACCGAAACTAGCCAATCCACCTTAAGTAGTACTAGAAAATATTATCCTTTAGCTATCCTTCCCTATCTCTATAAAAACTATCTAACACTCTTTCACTTATTATCAGCATTATAGTAACATTCATTAATCCTTGTATTAGTATATAAAATTTAATAATTACAAAATGACATCTACTCTGCTATCCTACAACTAAAGATTAACCTTGCTTCATTTTCCCCTAAACATTTTCAAACGCTTTCTTTATGTATTTTATCCATTTTTCTACATGTAACGAAAAGTAATTGTTATTTCCAATACTTTAGTGTATATTTTTTCTCTGGAACATCTTTAAGAGAAAGGGATTAAGGCCATGTTATTAATCGATATATTTACGTTTCTTGGCATTATCGCCGCTGCCATTTCTGGTACATTAGTTGGTTTAAAAAAAGATTTAGATTTATTTGGTGTCCTTTGTTTAGCTGTAGCTACTGCGCTCGGCGGCGGTATTATTCGTGATATCATGATTGGTAACCTGCCCCCTGTCGCATTTGTAAAACCCATTTACTTTTTCGTAAGTGTATTATCAGCATTATTTACTTGTATGTTTTTTGAGCGCATCAATAAACTTCAAGTCGTTATTATGCTTTCTGATGCTGTTGGCTTAGGCGTTTTTACAGCTATTGGTGCAAATGCGGCAATGTCACATCATGTTGACGCCTCATTTCTAGTTGTTTCAATGGGAGTCATTACAGGTATTGGAGGCGGTATTTTACGTGACATTTGTGCTCAAGATATCCCTTACGTATTCCGAAAAGAAATTTACGCAATTGCTTCTATCTTAGGAGCAATTAGCTTCCTAATCACACACGCTATGGGCGCACACGTATTAGCTTTCTATGTTTGTTTATTAGTAACATTCGTTATTCGTGTCGTCACTGTAATATATAATGTGCATTTCCCTGTTTTCTTTAAAACACATGCTAAAATTAATAAAGGCCATTAAGAGAATTCTAAATAGAATTCTCTTAATTTATATACTATTCAACGAACTAATATAGAGTAATTATATATAAGCATATATAATTACTCTATATTAGTTTTAAAATTGAAAAGGTTTTATATACAGGGGGAAGAATGATGCTTGGGGTTTTCAAAAAAAATATTAATAAAACAAATGTCAGTATAATCGAATTAAGTAAGGACCAACAAATAACTTTTAATGTACCTACTAATTCTGAATTGAAAATTCAAATGGATATGCTACATATTTCAAAAGAAGATCTACAAGTCGTAAAAGTACTACAGCCTTTTATTTATGCAGAAATTGATTGGATTACTGAAAAATTCTATGCCAACATTACAAAACAACCTAATTTAATTACTATTATTGAACGTTACAGCTCTATTCCAAAACTAAAACAAACTTTAAAAACGCATATTAAAGAATTATTCAGCGGCAATATGCATGAAGATTTTATTGAACAGCGTGTTAGGATTGCCAAAAGGCATGTACAAATTGGTTTACATCGAAAATGGTATACTGCTGCTTATCAAGAATTATTCCGCTCTATCATAAAGATTTTGCAAACAAAAATAACAACAATCGATGATTTTTCCTATTCTATAAATGTTATAAATAAATTATTCACTCTTGAACAAGAACTTGTTCTTGCATCTTATGAATCTGAATATGAAAGAATACAAAAAGAGCATGAGAAAGAAAAAGAATTAACTGCTATGACAATTACGCATATCGCAACAGAACTAGCTGCTGTATCTGAAAAGACAAGCTCTTCTATTCAAAAACTAACCGCTAAGTCTGAAACTATTGTAGAGATTGCTAAAACAGGTACATCATTAGCTACAACATCTGAAGAAAAAGCGAATAAAGGGAAAGAACAATTAAACCAGCAAAACAAACGAATGGGATCTATTCAAATGAATATGGAAACAATTATTACAGATACTCATGAACTTCTTGATATTTCTAACAAAATTAACGAAATCATAGATATCGTTAAATCAATCGCGGAGCAAACAAATTTACTCGCACTAAATGCTGCTATCGAGTCTGCACGTGCTGGAGAATTTGGGAAGGGGTTTTCTGTTGTTGCTGGTGAAATACGAAAATTATCAGAGCAAACGAAAGAATCTATCTTTAACGTTACAAAGCTCGTCGAAAAAACAAATGAACAAATTATCCGTGTCTCGTCTTCCGTGAAACAAATTAGCTCTCTCGTATCAGAAGGAACGGATAGTATGTCGGCAACAGATCGATACTTCGAAGAAATTGTAAAAGATATGTCTAACTCAAAAGAACAGAATAAGAAAATTGAACATGAGCTACAAGCTATTTCACAAGTAATGAAAGGAATTCAAGATGATTCCTCACAAATGGCTCTAACAGCCGATAATTTACAACTAGAACTAAATCGATAAGATCAAGTGAAACTTTAATCAGCCCTCAACAATCGGGCTTTTACAGGCGGTCCGCCCCCACCTAACTTCTTTGCTTTCGCTGATTTTGAGGTGGGGGGCTTACTACCTGGAAAATAACGGGATAAAATTCAGGTCCGGCATACTTTCCATTTTGCACTGACTACTAAATTTCATCTTCCATCAAAAAAAAGAATCCAGAATGGATTCTTTTTATTTTCTGAAAAATATTTTTTGACAATACACATAACTCATATAAACACCAAAGCTCTGCAAAATAAACAATGCCGGCATAATTACATTGTAATATACCATATCTACTTGGAATAACTTTAACAATACGTAGCCACTAATTAAAAATAAGAACAACATATATCCCTCATTTTGTTGTTTCTTAATAAGGAAGTGTAATAGAGCTATAGTCATAAACAATGTTACGGCTATATATATCAGTTTTTCACATTTGAAAAGAATAGAATTTATCCCCTCATCTGAAAACTGATTTATCATCGGTTCTAAAAGTTTAAATCTTTCTCCCTCAATCTCTTTTAACTTTTGATCAATATGCTCTGTTATACTTTGATTTTTCGATATGTTTTCCTCATGTTTCGTTTTCCCAATTAAAACAGATTGAACATATGTCTCATTCTCAATCGTATATTGTGACAGTCCCATTGCCTTAATTCCATAATTCACACCAAAATGAGTACTATAAAATAGAATAAGTATCCCTACCATCTTTAGTAACACCTTTTGTTTCGTTGCTGATTGAGACACTTCAATTAATAATACATATACCGTGATAAAAATAGGAAGAAATAATCCCATTGGAAAAATCATATTACTAAATGCAAATAAAACCGCTGAAAACACCCACATATAAGGATGATCTAACCCTTTATATAAAAGTATGTAACAAGCAAAATAAAATAAAAATATTGCAAGTGACTCAGGAGTTAATACGGAACTCAGCAATATATTTGGAATATACAGAGCATAAAATATAGAAGCAATACGACCGCATTCTTCTCCAAAAACCATTGCCGCAATACGATAAATAAAAAATGCGGTTCCTGCGCAAAATAACACATTAAATAGTTGTAAAGCGAATAATGTATCACCAAATATACGAATAATTACTGACTCATATATAATAAAAGGCAAATGAGTGACAGTCCCTATATTATTACCAAGTGCAATCTGCTTTGCAGACTCATACATCACTTTCATATCACCAATTATTGGAGCATCTACAAATAACAGCATACTAAGCCTCACAACTATAGATATACTTATAAGAAAAATAAGAAATTGTTTATCTGTAAAACGATATTGTAGAATTGATGCCACTAACAAAATAAGTATGACGAAAATTGCCAATATGATTGTTACACTTGTTGTACTTCCTCCAAAGAATTGCTTACTTGTCTCAAATGCTGCCCAACAACTATAAACAAAAAATGCGAACATCGCACCGATCGTAATTTTATTGAAGAAAGATGAAAAATTTGTTTGTATATGATTCATATGTCCATTGCACCTCTATTTCCATTCATAACAAAACGATTCTATCATGAATGGGTACACGGCTGATAGAGAATTTCTATGACAAATACATAGTCATTACTTTTTACTTGCAATGTAAGCGAATCCTCTTTTACACTACATTTTAGATAAAATAAATTTTCTTTCAGTTACATGAATACAAATACAGAAGTTTAAATAATACTCTTTTGGACTACACTTTACTTCATTAAATATCTAATATGAGTACTAAGCTTACACATATTATTCTGATTGAAAACAGACTATAGGGGCTGAATATATGGAAAAGAAATTCATGCGAGAATCTAAAGCAATTAAGACAACACGTGTTTTTCCTAACGATTTAAATAATCACCAAACACTTTTTGGGGGGAAATTATTAGCAGAAATTGATAGTATTGCTTCAATTGCGGCTGCAAGACATAGTCGTAAACATTGCGTAACAGCATCTATTGATTCAGTTGATTTTTTAACTCCAATTCACCAAGCTGATTCTGTTTGTTATGAAGCATTCGTATGTTATACAGGGAAATCTTCAATGGAAGTTTTCGTAAAAGTAATTGCAGAAAATTTATTAGCAGGCGAGCGTAGAATTGCTGCTACTTGCTTTATTACATTTGTAGCAATAAAAGATGGAAAACCTTCGTCTGTACCACAAGTACTCCCTGAAACTCAGGAAGAACATTGGTTACACAAAACCGGTTTAGAACGCGCGGAAAACCGAAAAAAAGGACGTTTAAAAAGTAAAGAGATGGCTGAAGTTTTAACTTTAAGTAAGCCTTGGAATATTTAACATAATCTTCTCATCATACATGCATAGGCTCTTCCTTGCATGTATTTTTTATTATAAAAAATACTATCGCTTGCCTTTGTGTTCAGTGGCCTCCCCCTAAAATAACCCATCAGTTTTTCCTTTATTTTCTTATACTTTTAATGGTATATTAAGTAAAGTTGTTTATAAATAACCATAATATAGTTAAATATGTAAGGGGTGGTGCGGTAATGTCTATCGAGGTACCAATTTCAATACCAAAAACTTTGATTATTATTCCAGCCTATAATGAGGAAGAAGCAATTGCGGATACATTAACAAGATTACTAGAACTAAAACAACATTTTACAGCGTTAAGCATTTGCGTTATTAATGATGGTTCACAAGATAAAACAGCTCAAATCGTAAAAAATTTCCCAGTTCATCTTATTAATCTACCATATAATCTGGGCATCGGTTCAGCTGTACAAACTGGTTATAAATACGCATATGAGAATGGATATGATATTGCAATTCAGTTCGATGCTGATGGACAACATAATCCGGATGATTTATACAAAATTATACAGCCTATCGCTGAAGGCCAATGTGATATGGTGCTGGGTTCACGCTTTACAGAAAAAACAGCTTACAAAGGTAGTATTTCAAGAAGAATTGGTATTTTTTATTTTACTGCTCTACTGAAAGTGTTAACGAAACAAACATTTATGGATCCAACTTCTGGATATCGTGCTATCAATCGAGAAGTAATTACGATTTTTGCACACAATTATCCAAAAGATTATCCAGAGCCAGAAGTTCTTATTCATTTAAAAAAGAAAAAACTTCGCATTAATGAGATATCTGTAAATATGCAAGAGCGACAAGGTGGACAATCTTCCATCACACCTCTTAAATCTGCATATTACATGATTAAAGTAAGTCTTGCTATATTGATGCAAAAAATCGTGAAAGGTTGATAGTGAATGCATATAATTACCTTTTCATTCATCTTTATTTTGTTATTATTCTTCTTAATTATTAATTCTATTCGTCGCGGGGCTTTAGAAACAAAATATGCTATTTTGTGGATTTTTGTTTGTTTTGCAATGGCTATTTTAAGTTCTACTGATAAAATTATAAATTGGATTGGAAAACTATTAAAAGTAGAATATCCACCATCCATCTTATTCTTATTTGGATTATTATTCTGTTTCATTTTAATTTTTGACTTAACAAGAAAAATTTCTAAGCTACACCATCAACTTGTAACATTAACGCAAGATTATGCGTTATTAAAGCAAAAATTAAACGTAACACAAACAAAAAATGAAACTGATAACGAATAGTTTTTCATTTAAATATGAATATATATAAAAAAACATCTTAATTTCCTTGAAAAATTAAGATGTTTTTTATTTCAAACTATTTTTTGCTAATTAATAATTTACTAATTTTCATAACCGTTGCCACGGTTCCTACTCCAATTATAATAAATAAAAATGGGATTAACGGTAATGCATATCTTTCATATGCGGCATAAAAACAAGTTAAGGCTGTTTGCAGTAAAAGAATCGACCATAAAAATGTAGTCTCTCTCCACCTTTTTAAAAGGAAGATAAATGAAAGTATCGTACATATTAAAAACATCGTCTTAATAAAATTATGTATTTCATTCATATCCTTTGCAGAAACATTAAATACTTCAATATTATGCTCTATAGAATAATACGGTTTTTTCCACATAATTTCTGGCTTCAAGATTAAATAACTCTCTATCATGGAATTCCTATCTGTTTTCCACCATTCTTTCATTCTATCTTTCGCTATTTTTTCTTCTAATTCCATAAATTCATGTGCTTCCAGATTAGGGTACTTTGCGTGTAATTCTACTTCAAGTTCTGCCATATTCTTACCTTCTGGGTAACCTTTACCTTGATACGTTCCAAGTAATAACGGATTCCCTGCCCCAGCAGTTAGTGGAATAAATTTATCAAATTGAATGTAATTGCGGGCCCACCATGGTCCAAGTACAATAAGTCCTATTCCTATACTTATAATCGCTTGCTTCATCATAATGCGGAATGGATAGCGCTTCATTAAGAGATATATAAATAATGGTATTGGATATAAAGCAACTTGTACGCGTAAGTACAATGCTAAAAAGTAGAAAATTAATACAATTAGGAAATGTTTCGTTTTATGAGTATCAGCTAATTTTAAACTCCAATATAATAATCCCAATGAAAAGAATAGAAACGGCCCTTCTGTTAAAGTTAAATTTTCCACAACAATCTCTGGAGGATACACAGCTAATAAGAAAGCACCTATTAACCCTGCAGCGGGATTCAATAAATAAGTACCAATCTTATAAGTTAGTAAAATACTAAGTACCCCTAATAGGATAATAATTAATTTAGCTACAAAAAGGCCTTCATTGCCATTTCCAAAAAAGTAAAATACAGTAGCTAAAAATGCTGGAAAACCTGGCATAATATGAATAGTTGGTTTATCCGGCTCATGATATGTTAACATTCCTGTTTCCAATAAAATAGTTGCCGTTTTTTGATACCCTAGATCATCACTAGCTAGGGTCAAATCTGCACCATGTGTTTGTAAAGTTGCAAAACGAAGCGCAAAACCGACTATCATAATAATCCCTAAAAGGATTACATTAGATTTGCGAGTAAATCGCCTTAACATCTCATCTTCTCCCTTCAAATACATAATTTTCAAATTATATTTCTATATTTTTACAAGACAATATATTCTATAATAAATACTTTTTATACAAAGTACAATAATAGAAAGTTGATTTACAAAGTTTATATGCGTTAAACTGATACAGATGTTCTTGTAATCTTCTTCCTTTCAAAAGGCTTGTATATATGGTGCAAGACATAAAAAATTTGAGGAGATAAAAATTCTATGATGGAACAAAAACAACTTGTTTCTGTTGTCATACCCCTGTATAACACAGAAAGATATATTGAAGAAACGATGCAGTCAATACTGGATCAAACATATAAAAACATTGAAATTGTAATTGTAGATGATGGAAGTAAAGATCAATCACCTTCTATCGTAAAAAATCTTGCGGAAAAATATCCGGGTCAAGTAAAATACGTTCACCAAAAAAACCAAGGTGTTTCAGTAGCTCGTAATACAGGGATTGAAAATGCTAGCGGAGAATACGTGGCTTTCCTTGATAGTGACGACTTATGGCATCCAACTAAAATTGAGAAACAAATCGAGAGTATGCATAAAAACAACATGGACGCGTGCTATTGTGGTTATATGAATTTCTACGAAGAAACAGGCGAAAAGGTTGAGCATACAACAAACTTTATTAAAGGTGATATGGCAAAAGCATTCTTAACACACCAAGTTGTTGCTCAAACAAGTACTTGGATTTTCAAACGCTCTATCGCAATGAATCATAATATCCGTTTTACACCAGGATGTAGCTGGGGAGAAGATTTGGAGTTTTTATTTAAACTAATGAGTGTGACAAATGTATGCTATGTCGATGAATACTTAACATATTATAGAATCTTATCAGAAGGAAATCTTTCTTCTAAGTATAAAGATTATGAATTAAAAACGACAAAAGAGTTGGAAGTATTCAATCGTATGAAAGATTGGGTACATAACAAATCTCAAGACTTCATTACGAAAGACCCTCAGTCACTTATTGAGATTCTTGAGACTTATTTATTCCCTTATACTGTTATCAATAATGCTTGTATATACATTAAAGAAAACTCTCAATTAAATAATGCCCAAGTTCAATTAATCAAAAAAGATATAAAGAAATATTGCCATAAAATCTATTCAAAAAACGGAAAGCGTAGTAAAAAACTATATGCAATGCTTTGGTTTGTACGAATTAAATTTCTGTTTTCTTAAACTGAAAATATAGTACTCACCTCTCTTTCCGTAAACAAATCAAATTTACAAATAGGACAAACGAAAAAGGTCCTAAAGAATAGAAAGGTTTTTTCTCATGAAAACAAATAAGATTCTTAAAAATGCCTCCTACCTATTTGTAGGAAATATTACTGTTCGATTTGTACTTGCTATCGCGACGATTCTCTTCGCAAGATACGTTTCTCCCGGTGAGTATGGGATGTTCACAACTGCATTAGCAGTTTCCGCTGTTATTTGTTATTTCACAGATGCTGGTTTGACACATACGTTTATGCGTGAAGGAACGAGAAAGGATGCAAATATTAGCGTACTAATCAGTAGTTATTTACGTATTCGTTTCGTATTAGCTGTCGTAATTTCTGTACTCTTCGCTATTTTTGCTCAGTTCTTCTATACTGATGCCTACCTACGCGCCATGGTATATTGGGTTGTACTACCAACAATGTTTGGAGCAACTTTACAAGGCGTTGGAATGGCTTATTTCCAAGTAACAGAACGTATGCAATTTACAGCGATTATTTCTGTACTACAAGGTGTAACAGCCGCAGCTGCGCTTCTACTCGGAATGTCGTTGAAATGGTCACTTATGACGGTCGCTGCTATGTATGGGATATCTAGTCTTGTAACAGGAGTCATCGCCTTCATAATGGTACTCCGCCATACGACAGTTCATAAGGGCTGGGACAAAGGGATTTTAGATCAACTGCTGATTTTCACAATCAATGGCATTATCATTATGCTTTTACCGCAGTTAGGCCCTATTATATTAGAAAAAGTTTCGACGTACGAGCAAGTTGGATTCTTTGGAGCTGCATCAAAAATACCTGCAGTCCTTTATCAAATACCTGGTGTAATTGCAGCAGCCTTTTATCCAAAATTATTTGCGTTTGGAAATGAAAAGAATATTGATGAACATAGAAAACTATCTCAGTTTGAATTAAAACTGATGTCTTTTTTAGGAATGGGAATCTCCATTCCATTTATCGCTGATCCAAGCTTTTGGATTGTTACTTTATTAGGCAAAGAATATGCGCCAGCTGGTGATGCTCTTGCCATTTTAGCCTTTATGGTCATTTTACAATCTATTAACTATCCACTTGCTGATAATTTAACGACAATTGGTCAACAATGGAAACGCGCAACAACAATGGGAATCGGACTAGCTGTTGCCGTTATAAGTTACATCGTCTTAGGTAGTCAGTTCGGAATGATGGGAGCAGCTATTGCCGCTATCCTTACCGAGATTACGTTATTAATCGGATTCACTCTATTTGTTCGTAAAGGCTTCTCGTTACTATTTAAAGGGATTATATTCAATACCTTAGCCTTTATCATCAGCTATATTCTATACCGTACAATATTAATTACCTTACCGCCATTAGTTGCTTTAACAATTACTGGTATATTATACGGTATTATCGGTCTTGCAATCGATCCACAAATACGCGGATTGATTTTAGGATTTATAAATAAAAAGCTGGCTCGAAAATAAATAAAAATAAAAACTTCAAATCAAATTTGAAGTTTTTATTTTTATCTTCTTCACTTAGAAAATGAGCCCTTTTTCAATCTATATCTTAAATTGACTTGCCTTTCTGGAATGATTATACTTGGAAACGAACAGCACTAGATGTACAACGCCTATTATTAAGGTAATTCATAGTTAATTCTTCATGTAAATATTAACTATTTACACCCTAAATTTACCACACATTGCACCAATAAACACTTTATTAATACTATTAAAAATCGCCGATTCATACACAGTTTTTCTTCATCCTAAAACGATATCCAGAGATGAAGAATGTGGCAATTGCATTTAAGGAGGCTTATTTATTTAATGACTTCAGAAGTAAATAAAAGAACATTTTTCACTAAAAGCACACTTATTATTATTCCATTATTAATAATATGTGCATTTGCTTTTCATTACTTTTTCCTAAAATCAGACAATGTATTTTCTAGTACAGGAGATGCATTATCACAATTTAGTTTCTTTACATTCCTTTTACAACACGCATTTAAAGATGGAAATTTATTTTGGTCTTGGGATTATGGCTTAGGTGGAGATTTATTCGGAGAATTTAGTTATTACTATAGTACAGCACCATTTTTCTGGCTTACGCTTCTACTTCCTAAACTAAATTTTGACCAAATCTTTGAGATGAAACTATATATGAGTATTTTAAAGAGTACATTAGCTATGTTATTCATGTATGGTTCTTTACGTTATCACAATAAAACTATTTTTTCTTCTTTCATTTCTGCCATTATATATGGAGGATGTGTAACTTTCATTCGCCATTCTTTATTATGGGATTTCATGGCAGATGCTATAGTGTTTTTACCTTTAGTAATATGGGGATTAGATAAATATATTTTAGAGCGAAAAAAAGGGTTATTCCTGTTTGCAACAGCACTTATGCTTGCATCAAATTTCTATTTCGCTTTCATTACTAGTATTTTTATCTATATTTATGCCTTTTTCCAATATTTCGCTACACAGCAGAACAAAACAATTAAAACATTTATAATTTATTATATTAGAATTGCTTTTCTATATGCTTTATCACTAGGTTTATCTGCTGTTTGCTTTATACCATCTGTAAATGGTGTATTTAGTTCCGATCGACTCGCTACAAAATTTACTATACCGTTATTGTTTGAAGGTACGTTTTATAAAAACTTAATGGAAAGTATCTTTTTCATTAATAATACAGAGGATTATCAGCTTGCATTCCCTGTTTTCATCCTCTTCCTTATTACTAGCGCGCTTCTAATACGCAATAAACTTGTCACAAATAAATTAATCTTTACTGGGTTTATGTTAGTGCTATATATGCTTCCATATACGTATTCCGTATTTAATGGCTTTTCTGCCATGCAATACAGATGGTTTTACTTATTTGCATTTGTGGTTGCACAAACTGTCGCCTACATTTTAGATTGGATGCTACTCAACAAACAAAAGGTCAATTCTTTAATAGGTCCTTTGCTAGCAACAACATTATTTATTTACGCATTCTATAGAAAAGTAAATATAAATGCACAGCCGCTACAAACAATTGATAAAATTTTAATTTGCACTACTGTATTATCTATTATTACAATATTACTATGGCGCTATTTATCAAAAGTAGCCTTACAATGTTTCATAGTATTAAATGTACTCGTCAATGTAATATTTATTAATTACTTCTATTCAGATTTTGCTCTTAGTAAACACTTTAATCAAGCAGGCGTGACAAAAGAATCATTACACGGGCCAGGTCTTGATAATAAGGATGAAATTGACGCAATTCGTTATATACAAAATCAAGATAAAGATTTTTATCGAATTATCAATCCAAACAATAATTATAAAAATACGCCGATGTTGCAAGGTTATCATGGTACAAGTACTTATCAAAGCTTAGTTAATTATCATGTTCATGACTTTATGAAAAATAAGTACAATGTTTTCCAAGGATACGATAGTCCATCTATGTTCTTCCAGTTAGATAAACGATTATTCCTTGAGAACATGCTAGGGGTAAAATATTATGTACTAAGTGAAGGTGCTAATAAAACCGAAATTCCTTATGGTTATAAGCATTTACAACAAGTAGGTCCTTACAACATTTATAAAAATGAATTTGCACTACCATTAGGCTATGTATACGAAGCTGGAATAAGTGATGAAGAATTTTCAAAACTTAATTTTGCCGAGAAAGATCAACTTTTATTAGATGCTGTAGTTGTAAATGATGTTGGAAGTCTCCCACTAAAACAATTTAATACAAAACAGCTAGATTCAAAACAAATTAAGATTAATCCAAATAAAATGAAGTGGGAAAATATAGAGAAAGAGAAAGATATACTCACTGTTCATGAAAATGGGCGTATAATAGTACCTATTGATAATAACGATATGTTAGGTGATCTTCTTGTTGAAATTAAAATTAGAAATATAAACAAGGAATCATTTGGGGTTACCGTGAATGACAAATCTATGATAAAAGGTAATGAAGATGGAGCTTATGCTTATCCGCTAGAAAGATTTGTTTACAACTTAGGAAAAGATGCAAAGCCAACCGAGCTAATCATTTCTATTCCTACTCCTGGTCAATATGAGTTGAAAGATTTACAAATCAACAGTACTAACTATCAGACTGTCCCGAAAAAAGTAAATACTTTAAAAGAAAATAGCCTACAAAACATTTACTATGAAGGTAACTCCTTAAAAGGTGATATTAATTCCACTAAAGATGGATTACTATATTTATCGGTACCATATAGTAAAGGATGGTCAATAAAAGTTGACGGTAAAGAAACGGAATTTACGAAGGCTAATTCCGCCTTTATTGGCGTTCCTATTTCCAAAGGGCAACATGTAGTTGAAATGAAATACGTCACACCTTATTTCAAAATGGGTCTCGTTATTTCTATCATTTCATTTATCATTTGCATCTCGCTTCTAGTTCTTGGAGATACGAAAAGATATTCAAAATTAAAAAATCGTTTTAAAAAAAGGTATTAAAATGAAGTGAAGTAAAAGTTGAAGATGATTGCTTCACTTTTACTTCATGCCCACTTTAAAATTACACCTAAGGAGGTCCTAACATGACCCTTTCAATAGTAGTACCATGCTACAATGAAGAAAAGGTGCTTCGTGCCTTTTATTCAGAGACTTCTCTTGAAATTCATAAATTAACTACCGATTATGAATTTGTTTTTGTTAATGATGGTAGTAAAGATGATACATTAAATATTTTACGTGATTTAGCTAGTGCAGATTCATCGGTACACTATATATCATTTAGTCGAAACTTCGGAAAAGAAGCTGCAATGTTAGCTGGTTTAAAATATGCTACAGGCGATGCAATTGTTATTATGGATGCTGACTTACAACACCCTCCTACGTTAATAAAAGAATTGTTAGAAGGATATAACGAAGGCTACGACCAAGTCATTGCAAAAAGAACAAGAACTGGTGATTCACCTGTTCGCTCTTTCGTCTCTCGTCTTTACTATAAGGTGATGAATAAGTTTGTAGATATTGAATTAGTAGATGGTATTGGTGACTTTAGACTTTTAAGTCGAAGAGCAGTGGATTCTTTAGTGTCTTTAAGTGAATACAACCGATTTTCAAAGGGTTTATTCTCTTGGATTGGTTATAACGAATTAATCATTGAATATGAAAATGTATTACGTTCTGATGGAGAAAGTAAATGGACCTTCTCGAAATTATTAAATTACGGAATTGATGGTGTAATTTCATTCAATAATAAACCGTTACGTCTATCTATATATCTCGGATTACTAACAACCATTTTAGGACTTTTATACGTAATCACTACGTTCGTTCAAATCATCCTTGGTGGTGTGGAAGTTCCTGGTTACTTTACTCTCATTTCCGCTATACTATTTATTGGCGGTATTCAACTCATATTCCTAGGTGTGATTGGTGAATATATCGGTCGTATTTATTATGAAACAAAACGTAGACCGCATTTTATTGTAGCTGAAAAGAAAGTTAGTGAAGTTAAACAAAAGGCATAACCAAAAAGTTACTTCTGTAGGTAGAAGTAACTTTTTTATATACTAACATTTACAAACACTTCTTTTGAAAAAATATACATTTTGAAATGATGGCATTATATGAAAGAATTTAGTATCATGATTCAAGGTACTATTTCAAGTTGGACGGAGGATACTATGAGCTTATTAACAGTTGAAAAATTAGGACATACATTTGGCGATCGTACATTATTTAAAGATGTATCTATGCGATTATTAGCAGGTGAACACGTTGGATTAGTTGGTGCAAACGGTGTTGGTAAATCAACATTCATGAATATCATTACTGGTCAGCTTATTCATGACCAAGGTCGCGTAGAATGGACACCGGGCACACATTATGGCTACTTAGATCAGCATACTGTTTTAACGCCTGGGCGTACAATCCGTGACGTACTAGCGGATGCATTTTTACCGTTATTCGAAAAGGAAAAAGCTTTAAATGAAGTTACAGAAAAAATGGGAACTGCTACACCAGAAGAACTAGAAGAACTTCTTGAGCAAATGGCAGAAATACAAGATGCACTTGAAGCAGGTGGTTTCTATTTACTAGATATGAAAATTGAAGAGGCTGCACGTGGTCTTGGAATTGATGCAATTGGTTTAGATCGTGATGTTTCAGCACTAAGTGGTGGACAACGTACAAAAGTATTGCTTGCAAAGCTATTACTTGAACAGCCAGAAGTGTTATTGCTTGATGAACCTACTAACTATTTAGACGTTGAACATATTCATTGGTTAACAAATTATTTGAAAGAATACCCACATGCATTCTTATTGATTTCTCATGATACGGAATTTATGAATAAATGTGTTGATGTTATTTTCCATCTAGAATTCACAAAAATGACACGCTATACAGCGACATATGAAAAATTCCTAGAACTAGCAGAAATCAATAAAAATCAACATATAAACGCTTATGAAAAGCAGCGCGAGTTTATCAAAAAGCAAGAAGACTTCATTGCAAAGAACAAGGCTCGTTATTCAACGACAGGTCGTGCAAAGAGTCGTCAAAAACAACTTGATCGCATGGAACTTATTGATCGCCCAGAAACAGCGATTAAACCTGAATTCTCATTTAAAGAAAGTCGCGCAAGTAGTCGCTTCGTCTTTGAAGGTGAAAATGTAGAAATCGGATATACGCATCCTCTACTACCAAAGCTATCAATGACGATTGAACGTGGTGAAAAAATTGCTATTGTTGGATGTAACGGTGTTGGTAAATCAACGTTGCTAAAAACAATCTTAGGTAAAATTAAACCTTTAAGCGGTAAAACAAGTCTTGGTGACTTCTTAGAGCCTGCATACTTTGAACAAGAAGTTAAAGCTGATAATATAACACCAATTGATGATGTATGGAATACATTCCCTGGCCTAGACCAGCATCAAATTCGTGCGATGTTAGCAAAATGCGGATTAAAAAATGAACATATTTCTCGCCCATTAAGTCAATTAAGTGGTGGAGAACAAGCAAAAGTTCGTTTATGTAAGCTAATGGGTGAGGAAAGTAACTGGCTATTATTTGATGAGCCGACAAACCATCTTGATGTTACAGCAAAAGCGGAACTTAAGAAGGCTATGAAAGCATATAAAGGAACAATTCTCCTTGTATGTCACGAACCGGACTTCTATGAAGATTGGATCACAAAAGTTTGGGATGTTGAAGAATGGTCTCAAAATAGTAAGTAGTCTTTAAGAAAAAACTCCTTGTGTAGACAAGGAGTTTTTTACTTATTTTTATTAAGAATTTTTTATATTGTAGTATCCTATAAGGCGTAATCGAAATTCTTTTAATTCCGGATACGCCTCTAAATTTGCTAACATACCTCTAATTACCGGAATTCTTGGATTAAGCAATCGTATTTCCGCCTCTAAAACATCTAATGTAACCAACAGCTCATCATCCTCTAATTGATCAGCTAAAGTGCGCTTAAATACAATAATCTCTTTTAAAAAATGTTCTTTAACTTGTTCCTTAATAAGCTCTGATTTACAAAGGAATTCTCCAAGCTTTTCTTCATGTAAAATAGGTTCTTCCGAAGATTCTACTAAGCCATCTACTAAATTATCTACTCTTTTTAAAATAAAAGCAGCTACATACGATAAATCAATTTCTGGTGCTTGTAAAATAATTAATTCTAAATACCCACGGCATATGCCTTCTACCATAATTACTAAATCCAATAAATATGGCATAACCTTTTCACCATAAATGGACAATAAACTATTCCGATAAAATGCATGAGACTCTAACTTCATCCGCATCATAAATTCTTCTACTTCTTTATTAAACGGAATCGCATTTTCTCTCGCATGCATAATAATAAATTCTTTATGCTTTTGTATATCATTAAACTGACAATGTAATTGTTTTGCAAATTTTTCACGTGGTAATAAAGACTCTTGTTCAATATCCAGCATTTTCTTTTGGATTTTGTCATAATAATATCGAAGTGTCGCTAATAAAAGCTCATCTTTCGATTTAAAATATAAGTAAAAAGCTCCCTTAGATATACCACTAGCTGTCACAATTTCCTGCACTGATGTCGCATTTACACCCTTAGTAGCAAATAACTTCATAGCCGATTCTATAATTAAACGCTCTTTTTCTTTCATATCTTCTCTCCTAAATTTAATCTCGCATCTTATTATAAATGTATTATACCATCTCTTTTTATTGACGATTGACCGAACGGTCAGTTATATTATGTATTAGACTGACCAGTTGGTCAATATAATAAAAAGGGAGCGCAAACATGAACAAAATCATCAATTTCTCGTTAAAAAATAAGTTCGCAGTTTGGCTACTAACCATTATTGTTACTATTGCGGGGATCTACTCTGGACTCAATATGAAGCTGGAAACAATCCCTGATATTACAACACCGATTGTGACAGTAACTACGGTCTATCCTGGTGCTACACCAGAAGAAGTAGCTGATAAAGTTTCAAAGCCGATGGAAGAACAACTACAAAATTTAAGCGGTGTTAACGTTGTGAGTTCATCATCTTTTCAAAACGCATCTTCTATTCAAGTAGAATACGATTTTGATAAAAATATGGAAAAAGCAGAAACAGAAATTAAAGAAGCTCTCACAAATGTAAAACTCCCAGAAGGTGTTAAAGATCCTAAAGTTTCACGAGTAAACTTCAATGCCTTTCCAGTTATTTCGTTAAGCGTGGCAAGTAAGAATGAATCTTTAGCTACCTTAACTGAAAATGTAGAAAAAAATGTTGTACCAGGATTAAAAGGACTTGATGGTGTTGCATCTGTTCAAATTGCTGGCCAACAAGTAGATGAAGTACAGCTTGTCTTCAAGAAAGATAAAATGAAAGAACTAGGACTAAGTGAAGATACCGTAAAAAATGTGATTAAGGGATCGGATGTATCTTTACCACTTGGCTTATACACATTTAAAGACACGGAAAAATCAGTTGTTGTAGATGGCAATATTACAACGATTAAAGCGTTAAAAGAACTTAAAATCCCAGCTATACCTTCCTCACCTAACGGTCAAGGTAGTCAAAATGCTGGCGCTGGTGCACAAACGCCGCAAATGAATCCAGCTGCTATGAACGGGATTCCAACAGTTACATTAGACGAAATTGCTGACATTAAAGAAGTTGGGAAAGCAGAATCTATTTCTCGAACAAATGGAAAAGAAGCAATTGGAATTCAAATTGTGAAGGCCTCTGATGCAAATACAGTTGATGTTGTAAATGCAGTAAAAGATAAAGTAAAAGATCTTGAGAAAAAATATAAAGATTTAGAGATCATTTCAACATTCGACCAAGGTGCACCTATTGAAAAATCAGTTGAAACAATGCTGAGCAAAGCAATTTTCGGTGCTATCTTTGCGATTGTTATTATTATGCTGTTCCTACGAAATATTCGAACAACGTTAATTTCTGTCGTTTCAATACCACTTTCTTTATTAATTGCTGTTTTAGTCATAAAGCAAATGGATATTACGCTTAACATTATGACACTTGGAGCAATGACCGTTGCTATAGGCCGTGTTGTCGATGACTCAATTGTTGTTATTGAAAATATTTACCGACGTATGTCGTTATCAGAAGAGAAATTACGTGGAAAAGATTTAATTCGTGAAGCTACGAAAGAAATGTTTATCCCAATTATGTCTTCCACCATTGTAACAATTGCTGTATTTTTACCGCTTGGACTAGTAAAAGGTATGATTGGTGAAATGTTCTTACCATTCGCCTTAACTATCGTCTTCGCTTTATTAGCATCATTACTAGTAGCAGTTACAATCGTACCGATGCTAGCTCATTCCTTATTTAAGAAAGAGAGCATGAGGGAAAAAGAAGTACATCATGAAGAAAAACCAAGTAAATTAGCAAATGGGTATAAACGCATACTTGCATGGGCTTTAAATCACAAAATTATTACATCAAGTATCGCTGTCCTTCTATTAGTTGGTAGTCTTGCACTTGTACCAGTTATCGGTGTAAGTTTCTTACCTTCTGAAGAAGAAAAAATGATTATTGCAACATATAATCCTGAACCAGGTCAAACGTTAGAAGACGTTGAAAAAATTGCAACAAAAGCTGAGAAGCACTTCCAAGATAATAAAGACGTCAAAACAATTCAGTTCTCATTAGGTGGAGAGAATCCAATGAGTCCTGGTCAATCAAACCAAGCAATGTTCTTCGTGCAATATGATAACGACACGAAAAACTTTGAAAAAGAGAAAGAACAAGTCGTTAAAGATTTACAGAAGATGTCTGGCAAAGGCGAATGGAAAAACCAAGACTTCGGAGCAAGTGGCGGTAGTAACGAAATTAAACTATACGTTTATGGAGATAGCTCAGAAGACATTAAGCCTGTCGTAAAAGATATTCAAAATATCATGAAGAAAAATAAAGACTTAAAAGATATAGATTCTAGTATTGCAAAAACATATGCAGAGTACACTTTAGTCGCAGATCAAGAAAAGCTGAGTAAAATTGGCTTAACGGCTGCTCAAATTGGAATGGGACTTTCTAATCAACATGATCGCCCTGTTCTGACAACAATTAAAAAAGACGGTAAAGATATCAATGTATATGTAGAAGCTGAAAAACAAAATTATGAAACAATCGATGACTTAACAAATCGCAAAATTACAACACCACTTGGTAATGAAGTAGCTGTGAAAGATGTTATGACTGTAAAAGAAGGTGAAACATCGAATACAGTAACACACCGAGATGGACGTGTTTATGCAGAGGTTAGTGCCAAATTAACATCTGATGACGTTTCAAAAGCATCTGCTGCAGTACAAAAAGAAGTAGATAAAATGGATCTTCCTTCTGGTGTAGATGTTTCTATGGGCGGTGTTACTAAAGATATTGAAGAATCATTCAAGCAACTTGGCTTAGCGATGTTAGCTGCGATTGCCATTGTATACTTCGTTCTTGTCGTTACATTTGGTGGTGCCCTAGCACCATTCGCAATTTTATTCTCGCTACCATTTACAATTATTGGGGCTCTTGTTGCCTTATTAATCTCTGGTGAAACATTAAGTGTATCTGCAATGATTGGTGCGCTTATGTTAATCGGTATCGTTGTAACAAACGCAATCGTGCTTATCGACCGCGTTATTCATAAAGAAAATGAAGGACTATCAACACGTGAAGCTTTATTAGAAGCTGGTGCAACACGCCTTCGTCCAATTTTAATGACTGCAATTGCAACAATCGGTGCTCTTATCCCGCTTGCATTAGGATTTGAAGGTAGTGGCTTAATTTCTAAAGGACTTGGCGTAACGGTAATTGGTGGATTAACAAGTTCAACGTTATTAACACTTCTTATTGTTCCAATCGTTTATGAAGTATTAAGCAAATTTAAAAAGAAAAAAACAAAATAACAAAAAAATAACCTCGCTAACTGCGAGGTTATTTTTTATTTCCAAACAAGATTAGGAAATCGCCATAGCCTTCTTTCTCTAATTCCTCTTTTGGAATAAATCGAAGAGCTGCGGAATTAATACAGTAACGAAGGCCATTTGGTCCTGGACCATCTGGAAATACGTGCCCAAGATGTGAATCTCCTTCTTTACTTCTCACTTCTGTACGTGTCATATTATGACTCACATCCATCTTTTCTTTCACACTTGCTGACATCACTGGTTTTGTAAAACTAGGCCATCCACATCCACTATCAAATTTATCTAGAGAAGTAAACAACGGCTCACCTGAAACGATGTCTACATAAAGACCTTCCTCTTTATGGTTCCAATACTCATTTCGAAATGGTGGTTCTGTACCATTTTCCTGTGTTACATAATACTGCATCTCATTGAGTTTTTCTTTTAAATGAGCATTATCCTTTGGCCAATGTTGCTTAATAAAAGCATCTCGTCCTGAGCCTTTACGATATAACTCATAGCGGAATGTGTTTTTCTTATGGTATCCTTGGTGATATTCTTCAGCTGGATAAAATGTAGCTGCTGGTAGTATTTTTGTCGCAATTGGTTTTGAAAAGCGTCCACTCTGCTCAAGCTCTTCTTTTGAGGCCTCTGCTTTTTTATGTTGTTCTTCATTATGATAAAAAATCACCGTTTCATAAGACTGTCCGCGGTCGTGGAATTGTCCACCAATATCGGTCGGATCAATTTGTCTCCAATATATATTTAACAATTCCTCATACGGCATTTTATTTGCATCAAATGTAATTTGTACTGCCTCATAATGTCCCGTCGTTTCTGAACATACTTCTTTATACGTTGGATTCTCTTTATGACCACCTGTATAGCCAGAAACAACCTTTATAATCCCTTCCATTTCTTCAAATGGCGAAACCATACACCAGAAGCACCCTCCAGCAAATGTAGCCAATTCTACCTTTTCATTTACAGCCATTACTTCACCCCTATTCTATGTTCTGCTTACAGTATGGCATAAGAAACATCATATTATAAAAGAAAAAGCACCGAACATCGATGCTTTTTCTTTACTTCACTTTATTTTTTCCAACATCCTTCTCCATTTCATCACTTGTCACGTCTAAAACATCTAATAAGAAGATGAAGATTGGAATACCGATAATTAATCCCCATACACCTAAGAAGTGTTCTGAGAAGATTAATACCATAAATGTATAGAAAATCGGTAAATTTGTTTTTTGCGACATAAACTTCGGGTTTAATACGTAACTTTCAAGCGCATGAATCACTGTTACGATAACCAAAATATAAACAACGTACATGATACCGCCAATATTGTAAGCAATCATACAAAGTGGGAATAACGAAATGATAACCCCCGCTACTGGAATTAAGCCAAGCAAGAAAATCATTAACGCTAAACCTAATAATTGCGGGAATCCTAATATCCATAATGCGATAACTGAAAGAACACAGTTAACAACAGCAATTAAAAATTGCGCTTCGATTACCTTTCCAAATGAACGTGCAAATTTCTTTCCGAAGTACTCAATTTCAGTATAGAAAATTGCAAGCCTGCTTTCTTTAAACTTTGCAGTAAAACCGACAATACGAGATTTTTCTAATAAGAAAAACAAACTCAAAATTAAAGAAAGTAAAACTTGAAGGCCAAATTTACCAACATTCGTAATCGATTTATACAAAATGTCTACGCCTTGTCCTACATATTTAGAAAGCTCCATATGATTGACAGCATTAACTGCATACTTAATTAGTTCACTATCTGGTGGGTTTCTTAAAAATACATTGAATTGGTAAATCAGTTGTGAAATTTGTATCGTCAATACTGGTAAATATTTAAATAGCGTAATAGCAATTCCACCAATTAACATTACATATAGAAATGCTATAATAATTTTTCGATTAATAGGCATGAAATGATCTAATTTGCGTGAAATAAACTTTTGGAATCGATCCATTAAATACGTGAGAATAAACGTAATTAATATTAAATTCAACATACTTTGCAGCCCGTATAACACGAGAGCAAGTATTACTAATACGAGTAACCTCTGAAATCCTTTGCTTTGAAACAGGTTTTTTATTTGCATAATCGACGAATACTCTCTCCTGTCCTATAAACTAAAACGTTAATAAGTAGATTTCTCTCTCTTTTCTACTTTTAATTATTCATTCATATTAAGATTTTTATAAACTCATTATATGCCTACCTTACCAGGTATATAGTAGCCTACTTCTTATTTTACAATACAATGACCTAATTCAAAACGTATTCTACATAGTATTAATGAAGATTTAAGGAAACTTACATTTTTTAATAGGTCTTACCACTACTGTAACATAAAAAGCAAGCTATCAGTAGAAATCTGTTCTACAAATAGCTTGCTTTTCTTATTTTTTAAGTAAGTTTTACTATCCAATGAATGGCATGAACATTGGGATGACAACTACTGTTACAACCCCAACTACCGTTACAGCAATACTTGCCATCGCTGCCTCTACCTCACCCATTTCAATTCCTACTGCAACTCCTAATGCATGACCCGCTGTTCCAAGTGCTAAACCTTTTGCAATCGGATGTTTCACTCTAAATGTTTTTAAGAATAATGCTCCTAATGCGTATACGATAACTGCGTTGAAAATAACTGCAAACGATGTAATTGCTGGAATACCACCAATACTTTCTGAAATTGGTAACGCAATTGCTGTTGTTGCTGCTTGTGGTAGCATTGAATTCATTACTGCTGTATCTAAACCGATTGCTTTTGCAACAATGAACACGACAATTACTGAGCAAATAGATCCAACCACGATAGCCGATAAAATTTGCCACCAATATTTTTTCAACTTATCAACTTGTTTATATAGTGGGATAGCGAATGCAATTGTTGCTGGCTCTAAGAAGAAACTAATCATTTTTCCGCCAGTATTATATTCTTCAAAAGTAAAGTTACCTACCTTTAGAAATACAATCCCTAATACCATCGCTACGAATAATGGTGTAAATAGGAAGAACCCTTTTGAATGCTTGAATAATAATGTTCCGATTCCGTATGCGATTAATGAAACGACGATTCCGAAATATGGAGTCATTGTGCTTGCCATTTTCATTACCTCCCAACAATATATAAATACAATGGTTACGCAACCTTTCCGTGCTTGCGTCCTTTATTTACTACTTTCAATTCTTTTGTATCTTCTGTTTCTTTTTCATCTTTTCCTAAAATAAATTGTGCAAATAATCCTGTTACAGCGAGTAAAATAACTGTCGCTACAACAATTACAGTTAAAATTTGTACAAAGTATTGCCCCATTACACCAAGAGAATTAATAACTGAAATACCTGATGGGACGAATAAGAATCCAATAATACCTGTTAAAGCTGTTCCGAGTGATTCAACTTGCTCCAATTTAATAACTTTTAAACATAATAGACTAAATAAAATAACTAACCCGATTACCGATGAAGGCATTGGAATTGGTAAATGTGTTGCAATAATATTAGAAATTAACATAATAGCTGAAAATATGAATGCTTGTGATAAGAAACTATATACTTTTTTCGTACTCATTTTGGCCACCTCTTTCGATTTGGTACCTTTATTGTATAGAATATAACCGCCTAAGTAAGCGTTTACATAACGGAACGTCAAATATACAGAATCAGTTACAAATATAAAAGGATGAAATACAAAAGCTGCTCCTTAAATACGAAGCAGCTTCTTGAGTTCTTTTGCATATGTACGACTAACAGGTACTTTTGATCCTTCTTTCATAATTAAATTATAAGTAGAGTTAAACCATGGCTGAATTTCAGTAATATGATTAATATTTGCAATAAAGCTACGATGAACACGCATGAAACTTACTTGCGGCAACTTCTTTTCCAAAATCACAAGTGTATCGTGTGTTACATATGTTTCCCTCATTGTTTTTACTGTCACTTTTCCGTCCACAAGTCCTACATATACAATATCTTCAATATTAACAAGTACGATTGATTCTTCAATTGGTAATGCTAATTTATGCATCTCTACTGTTACATCTGTCCCCTTTATTTCGTGCTTCGTTTCTATTTGCGATTGTTTTTGTTTTTTATACTTCTTTAATGTCTGCACAATACGCTCTTCATCAAATGGTTTTAAAATGTAGTCTAACGCATCTACTTCAAATGCTTGCAGTGCATATTGATCATAGGCAGTAGCAAATACAATTGCAGGTGGATTTTTCATCTTCTTTAATATATTGGCGATTTCAAATCCGTTATCATCGGATAATTGAATATCTAAAAACACAATATCTGGTCTACTTTGCATTAGTTCTTCTAATGCGTCTTCCACACAATCAGCCTCACCAATTATCTCAACTTCTTTCGTTCTCTCTAATAAATACTTTAGTTCATCACGTGCTAACATTTCATCGTCAACTACTAATACTTTTAACAATCTGTTCTTCCTCCCCTACTTTTTTTGGAATAACAAAAGTAATCTCTGTCCCCTCATTTAATTCACTTTCGATATGAAGCATCGTTTCTTTTCCAAATAATCCAATAAGACGTTCATTAATATTATATAAAGCTGTTCCAGTCCCTTTCTTTGACGAAACTACCATCTTTCCTAATTGTTCTAAACGTTCTTCCTCAATTCCCTGTCCATTATCTTTTACTTCAAAATGAACCATACCTTCTTTTTCAAAAACATGCACTTCTACTTCACATACTGGTTGCTTCTTCGGAAAAGCGTGTCGCAATGCATTTTCAACCAATAGTTGAAGAACAAATGGTGGTACTAAAGTTGTCTTTAGCTCGTCCTCAATATACATCTTTACCTCATACTTATTTGGGAACCTTGCTTGTTCTAAGGATAGATATGCCTGTACATGGTTTAATTCTTGTTCTAGTGGAATCAATAACTGACGTGCCCCTTGCAAATTACATCGGAAATATACGCTAAGCTGTAATAATAACTTCCTTGCTTTTTCTACATCTGTTCGGCATAAAGCTGATACTGTATTAATCGCATTAAATAAAAAGTGCGGGTTAATTTGCGCTTGTAATGCTTTTATCTCTGCATCTTGCAATAATTTACTTTGCAACTCAGCTTCTCCTAACTCTAACTGCGTGGAGAATATTTTTGCTAACCCTTCTGCTAATTCTTCTTCAACGCGACTTAACTGGTTAGGATTTTTAAAATACAGTTTTAATGTCCCTATCGTATTTCCATGCGAAGTTAGTGGAATAACAATCGCCGCTTGCAAAGGGCATCCTTCATGTTGACAATTAATGACCTCACGTGATTTTGCTTTCATTATTTGCCCTGTATGTAAAACTTCTTTCGACAAACCAGTTATTAAACTATGTGAAGGAATATGGTGATCTGATGCTAATCCAACATGAGCTAATATTTTCTCTGTATCTGTTAAGGATACCGCATCTGTTCCTGTAAAACGGTGAATAATTTGTGCCACATGCTTACATGATTCTTCTGTTAAGCCTTGGCGAAAATATGGTAACGTTTTATCTGCAATACGTAATACCTTATGAGTCTGAAGTGCCTTTGCGTTCTCTTCCTGACGCAAAATAGCTTGTATCATAGAAAGTAAAATAAAACTTCCAAAACTATTTACAAGGATCATTGGTATCGCAATTGTTTTCACAATGCTCATTCCATCCTCTACAATTAATAGGATCATAATCATTTCTAAAGAAACGATAAAAACACTTAAAATCGCTGAAAACTTAGGAGTAATTGTACGATTATACTTTTTGAAAATGTATCCAATATACCCCGTTATAACACCTGCTAAAATTGACGAGATTGCACAACTTAGAGCTGTCGTCCCTCCAAGCATATAACGGTGAATACCAGCAATTGATCCTACCCCAATTCCGACGATAGGACCACCAAGCAATCCACTAATTCCAACACCCATAATACGTGTATTCGCAATGGTACTCGATGATGAAACACCTTGTAACCAATTTTCATTCATAATCGTATTTCCTGCTATTTCAATCCCAGTGTAATTGCTTACAATTGTAAATACCGAAAAAATACAAATAAGCTTAAGCTTATCTACATAGCCATCCTGTTTATGAAGGAGGCGTCTGAAAGTTTTAATATGAGAGAGTAAAAATCCTAAAATAACTATAAGTCCGACTCGTTCAATCATCATGAGTACTAAATTTAGCATCTTTGATTCATTCCTTTTTATTTAGTTAGTTTTATTATGGGAAAATAATGAAGTCGGCGTCAAGAAGAACGAAATGTTTTTTGAAATATTTTACACATAATAACTTCCTCTTTATTTGACAATACATATAGAAGAGTGCTAAAAATAAAGTAATATAATACAGTCCTTTAACCCAACCCCGTGAGGTTGAGAAGGAAGTCGGAATACAATATACGTATGTTCTTTTCTTGGGGATACGTATGCTTTTTTGGCCTTCTCATCATATCAGGTGAGAAGGCCTTTTGTTATTCTTCCATAGCGACTGTAGAAAATAAGGAGGAGTAATAATGAACGTCACTACTGATGTACAACAAACAACAGAGGAGACAAAAGCGAAAAGATATAAAACATTATTTGGTTCTGCGCTAGGATATGCAGCAGAAGGTTTAGATATGTTGCTATTATCGTTCGTACTTGTCTATATTTTAAAAGAGTTTCACTTAAGTCCTGTTGAAGGCGGAAACTTAACTTTAGCTACCACAATAGGAATGTTAATTGGTTCTTATTTATTTGGATTTATTGCTGATTTATTTGGCCGTATTCGTACAATGGCCTTCACAATCTTACTGTTTTCACTAGCAACCGCACTCATTTATTTCGCAACAGACTACTGGCAATTATTAATTCTGCGCTTTTTAGTTGGAATGGGAGTTGGTGGTGAATTCGGAATCGGAATGGCCATCGTAACAGAAACATGGTCTAAAGAAATGCGCGCTAAAGCGACATCTGTTGTTGCACTTGGATGGCAATTTGGTGTACTGATTGCTTCACTCCTTCCAGCATTTATTGTCCCACACTTTGGATGGAGAGCCGTTTTCTTATTTGGATTAATTCCAGCTTTACTAGCTGTCTATGTCCGTAAAAGTTTAAGTGAACCGAAAATATGGGAGCAAAAACAACGCTACAAAAAGGAGCTATTGCAAAAAGAAGCTGCAGGTAAATTAACAACTACTGAAGCAGAACAACTAAAACATATAAAAAAATTTCCACTTCGAAAGTTATTTGCCAATAAAAAAGTAACAATTACAACAATTGGTCTTATTATTATGTCGTTCATCCAAAACTTCGGATATTACGGAATCTTCACATGGATGCCCACTATTTTAGCAAATAAATATAACTATACATTAGCAAAAGCAAGTGGCTGGATGTTCATTTCTACCATCGGTATGCTAATTGGAATTGCAATCTTTGGTATTCTAGCTGATAAAATTGGTCGACGTAAAACCTTTGCAATCTATTATATTGGCGGTACAGTATACTGTCTCATTTACTTCTTCTTATTCACAGATTCAACATTATTATTATGGGGAAGTGCATTGCTTGGATTCTTTGCAAATGGAATGATGGGAGGATTTGGAGCAATTTTAGCTGAAAACTATCCTGCTGAAGCTCGCTCTACCGCCGAAAACTTTATTTTCGGTACAGGACGTGGACTAGCTGGATTTGGGCCTGTTATTATTGGCTTACTTGCTACAGGTGGCAACCTACTTGGAGCATTGTCCTTGATTTTTATCATCTACCCAATCGGGTTAATTACAATGCTACTATGTGTACCAGAAACAAAGGGAAAAGTATTAGATTAAACGTAAAAGAGGAAGCATCTCATTTAAGATGCTTCCTCTTTTACGTTTTTATTTATTTTGATTTACTAGCCTTCTGAAATAAGAATGCAGTTTTATCTTCTTCTTTTACAATACCTTGTTTTAATGCTAATTCTCCCGCAACTTTAGGCGCTAACCATAGCATTGGGAATAACAAAATTGATACCGGAACTGCCGTCACCACGATAAACGATTGTAGCGCATTAATACTTCCTTCACCCATATATAAAAGAATTGCTGCAACTGCGCCCATAATAAGCGACCAAAAAATTCGCAAACTAATTCTAGGATCTCCGTCTCCAGTCACTGCCATTGAAATGGAATACGCCATTGAATCTCCTGTTGTCACTACAAATAAAATTGTTAATAAAAGAAATGCTGGTCCAATAATATTAGAAAGTGGCAATTGCCCTGTAATTGCAATCATAGCTGCCGGCATACCAGATTCACTTAATGCGTCCGAGATAGACCCAGGATTCATCAACTCATAAAACACGCCTGATCCACCTAATATAGTAAACCAAAATGTTGTAATAATAGGTGCGATAATTCCAATTGCAACGATGATTTCTCGAATCGTTCTCCCTCTTGAAATTCGACTCACTAAAATTGCCATCATTGGTCCGTATCCAATAAACCATCCCCAGAAAAAGATTGTCCAAGATCCTAACCAACTTGTATCACCACGGTATGTGCTCATCGGTATAAACTCATTTACATAAAATCCAAACGAAGAAACAAACGAATCAATAATAAATCCACCTGGCCCAAATAGTAATATGAATGCCATTAACACAATTGCTAATCTAACATTTAAATTACTTATAATTTGAATCCCTTTATCAATACCTGTTACTGCCGATATGGTAGACACGGCCACCACACAAACAATAATTGCTAATTGAGTAGTAAACACATCAGAAATTCCAAATAATTCTTGTAATCCATAACTTGCTTGTAAACCTAAAAATCCAATTGGGCCAATTGTACCTGCAGCTACTGCAATAATTGCAGCTGCATCAATTATCGTTCCAAGCAGGCTCTTTCTTAATTTTTCCCCAAAAATAGGATATAAAAGTGTTCGAGGTTTTAGCGGCATATCTTTATGATAATGTCCATACATCATAACTACCGCACTAATTGTACCTAAAATCGTCCATGCTAAAAATCCCCAATGCATATAACTTTGTGCTAAAGCAGGCATGACTGCTTCTTTCGTTCCAGCAGATATACCATCATGTATTGGTGGCACCGTCATCAAATGATACATTGGCTCTGCTGCTGCCCAAAAAACGCCACCTCCAGCAAGTAATGTAGACATAATAATAGCAAGCCATTTTGCCGTACTAATCTCAGGTTTTTCTAATCCCCCAAGCTTAACTCTCCCATATTTGGAGAAAGCCATACACATCGCAACAATAAATGTACCTAATAATAAAACTTGCCAGAAGGCACCGAAATATTTAATTGAAAAAGCGAAACTTTTATTAATCGCACTCTCTACATAATCCTTGTTCAAAAAAACTGCAATTACAAATAATAAAAGTGAACCACCACTAATAATAAATACAGGCCAATCAGTTTTTCGACTCTTCATCCTCATTTATACTTCCTCCTTCCTCAGCAATCTAAAAAAACAACTTTATTATGTTTTATTGTTTAAACCTAAAACATAATAATTATATATGCATAACATTTTATCGACTTCCCACATACTTATGTTGTCCCTAAAAATATGCCAAATCCCTTATTAAAAAGAAAAATTCTCTTCCTCTTACATAAAAAAGCAAAACAAAAGACCTTATATTTCTATAAGGTCTTCGAAACAGAAATTTGATTATAACATAAGGTACTCCTTGGTTCAAAAAGCCTCTTCCAAAAATAACCGAGAGTAAAGGCTTCCATTTGCTACATAACAGTAATTAAAAAAAATATATTTTGCAGAAAAAAACTGCACTAAATATTATTTATGAAAGAAATTTGGCTTCAAAATTTCATTCGGATACGGTTTATGATAAATGTGAGTGGTAGCTGGAGATAATGGCGGAATAAGCCATACCCAATTACCTGTTACAACACGACCACAAGCAGCTTCTTGCTTCTCAAATTGCTGAAATTGTTGTGCAGCAGTATGGTGATCAACAATACTAACTCCTTGTTTTTTAAAGGAGTGTAGTACGGCAATATTCAACTCAATTAGCGCCTTATCTTTCCATAAGGTACCGTTTCTCGATGTATCTAAATCCATCATCTCCGCAACAGCCGGAAGTAAATTATAACGATCATGATCTGCTAAGTTGCGCGCCCCAATTTCTGTTCCCATATACCATCCATTGAACGGAGCGGCTGTATAAGAAATACCGCCAATTTCTAAACGCATATCTGAAATCATTGGAACACCATACCATTTTACTCCAAGTGATGAAATAGGGTATTCTGGGTGTTCAATTGGCACTTCTTTTACTTCTTCTCTCGGAATTTCTTTATATGTAGGCGCCTTCCCGTTTATAGAGAACACAAGTGGCAATACATCGAAATTCGTACCTTCTCCTTGCCAACCAAGCCCCTGACAAAAGTCCGTAAATGTAGCGGAATGAGAATCACCAATCACTCCCGTTTCTGTTTTATATCCTGCATATCGAATCAATTGGTGATTATAAATTCTTATATTATTTTCTTCACCTTGATATTGCTTAAAAATCGTAATGGTTGGTTTAACTTTCCCGTCGTTCGTTGCATATTTAATATGATGAATTAATGCATTATATACACCCTCTTCATCATTTACTTCGCGCGCATCTAATATGTGCATCTTACTCCAAAATAGTCTTCCAATACATCTATTACTGTTACGCCATGCCATTCGTGAACCATGAACAAGTTCTTCAAATGTATGCTCATATGTCCCTGTCTTCTCTATCTCAATTTGAATTTCTTTTATACGTTCTTCTATCAATTGTTCTTTATGAAGCTCCTTATAACAAATCGTAATAAAATTACTTGCTTCTTCTATTAATTGTTTCGTTTTACTCATAAACAATCTCCTTCTATTTCAACAAAACCCTGCTACTTTACAGTATAAGCAAAAAGGATAGGAGTCACAAATGAAAGTGAGAGTGTTACTTTTATTGTAATATTTTTCAGAAAATTAATGGACTTACTATTGACTTATATGGAAAATGGGTGTATTTTTGACTCAGGTAAAGTATTTTTACCTAGACCAACTTTTTAAATAGAAAGGAGGTAATGTTATGTCTTCATTTCAATTGCCAAAGCTTTCATATGACTATGATGAACTAGAGCCACATATTGATAGCAATACACTTTCCATTCATCATGGAAAGCACCATGCGACATACGTAAACAATTTAAATGCTACTTTAGAAAATTATACTGAATTACATAATAAATCTTTAGAAGAATTGCTATGTAATTTAGATACTTTACCGAAGGAAATTGTTACAGCTGTACGAAATAACGGTGGTGGTCACTATTGTCATAGTCTTTTTTGGGAAGTGATGAGCCCACGAGGTGACGGTGAGCCTAATGGAGACGTTGCAAAAGTAATTGATTATTATTTCAATACCTTTGACAACTTAAAAGATCAACTTTCCAAAGCAGCTATTAGTCGTTTTGGAAGTGGCTATGGATGGCTTGTTCTTGACGGTGAGGAACTCTCTGTTATGAGTACACCAAATCAAGATACGCCTTTGCAAGAAGGGAAAATCCCCTTACTCGTAATTGATGTATGGGAACATGCTTATTATTTAAAGTATCAAAATAGGCGCCCAGAGTTTGTTACCAACTGGTGGCATACAGTAAACTGGGACCAAGTAAACGAGAAGTATTTACAAGCAATTCAATCACAAAAACATTAGTCGTACGTATAAGGTAAATTTGGTAATGTAAAATCAGTATTGTCGAAATCCTCCAGAATCCCCCGGATTGCCACCGGGGGATTTATGATTACTTCATTGTATTTATATAATGTTTTAAAACATTTTTCATTTCTAGTTTCAGCTCTCGGAACAAAAATCCGAATTCACGAGCCTTTCCATTATGTAATGTACAGTTAGTTACCTCATTATAAGGAGCTATATTTTCCCCAGCTTTCTGAATGAGTGCTTTTATTCCTGTCTTCTCTTCTATGAAATGAATAATTTCTTCCGTAGAAACTACCCCGTTACTACAGGCGTTAATTGGCCCTTTCACATTTTCCATTCCGCACCAAGCTAGAAACTCTCCTGCCTCTTTTTCATGTATAAATGACAAAGTTCCATCTACATGATCCACAACGATAGGTTTTTGGTTCACAATACATTCAACGTAAAATTGTAACCTTTTCGTATAATCGTTTTCTCCAATAACAACTGGAAAACGAACTGCAACAACTGGGAATGTTGCTTGTTGAAATACAACGGCTTCAGCTAATCTCTTTCCTTCACCATAATTGAAGTCATTCCTATCTCCATACGCGATTGCATAATCGTACGGATTAAATTCTTCTTCTGATAAGCTTAGGGCAGGTTCATAGACGGCCATTGAAGATGTCATAACATATTTCTTCGTTTTCCCTCGTAACACTTCACATATTATCTTCGCTGCATTCGAGCTATAGCATAAATTATCGTATACAATATCATAACTTTTTCCTTCTAGACGCTTTTCTAGTAGCTTTCCATCTTCTCTATCAATAATTATTCTTTTTACTGCGCTACCAAAAGAATCTTCAGTAACTCCCCTCGTCGCAATCGTTACATCGTGCTCCTCTTGCAAAAGTGCTTCTACTAAATGTTTACCAAAAAATCTTGTTCCCCCTAGCACCAATACTTTTTTCAACTTCATCATCCCCATTTTAGCAAATTGTAAAATACTACCTCTCTATTATAAGTGCCAACATATAAAAAGCATGGAATTCGTTTAACGATTCCATGCTTTTCTACAGAAAATATATTAACGTACTCGATATTTATAAATACAATAACAGAAGTACAAAATAGAAATTACTGATACATAAACCCATAGTTCATATACAAATCCCTCTCCCCACACTCCCATAAAATAAAAGAGTGAAGGTAAAGTCAATGTTACCCATGATTGTACGAAGGCAATCCTTCCAAGATATTGATTAATGTTCTTCTTTTGTGTATTTAATACAAAGAATAAATACCAAAGTAATGCCCACATAAACCACGTTAACGCATTAACAACATCATGGAATTGAACAAATGAAACAACCATATAGAATAAGGCTATAATTGCTACCCAAATACAAAACCATCCTAGACCACTACTATCCATTCCTTTTATAAAAGTAACACCTACATATAAATAAGTTAATCCAAATAAGAAAGTAGCCGCATATGAATACACTGTCCAATTGCTTTGGTCAGAAATCATGATCAAATAAAACGGAATAATAATTTGTAGTGCACCCACAAATAAATTAAAAACACCCGTACTTTTCATCTCTGCTTTCCCTAATATAACAAGACTATTTAAAAATAAAGCTGCCCCTGAAAGTAATAATCCTACATAACCCATATATATTCGTGTGAAAATCTTTACCTTTCACACTTTTAACCTCCCCACACTATAAAGTGATACTTATATTATTTTTCTTCCCATTTAAAACTACATACATAATTTTTCATTCAAATAAGTCAGACCTCCTACCTCAAAAAGGAGCGAACTTAAAACGCTTTCAATAATAAATAATCCTATTAAAACATGAACTAGGATTCCTTGATTATAAACGGACTCTATCAATGATACAAGTGTTGGAATACTTTTCAATAATACGCTTTCAATTTCTATAAAAAATTAATAAAATAATACATTCCTCTATCTCATTCTACTACCTTCTAGCATAAGATATTGTAAAATCACATCATTTAAAACAGCGAACGTTCTTTTCTAGGTTCGCTAATAAAATTAATAAAAAATGACCTCTTGCTTTTATGCAAAGGTCATTTTTTTATATTCATCATTAAACTTTTAAATAGCCATTTTTATTATTTGATTGCCATTTCCAAGAATCTGCACACATTTCTTCTAATCCGCGTGTTGCCTCCCAGCCTAATTCACGCTTTGCTTTCGATGCATCAGCAAAACATACTGCCACATCACCTGGGCGACGCTCTGTAATTTTATAAGGAACTTTCTTACCCGAAACTTTTTCAAACGCTTCAACCATCTCTAGTACACTATAGCCCATACCTGTTCCCAGGTTATAAGCATCTACTCCCGTTGTACTCAGTACTTTTTCAAGCGCCTTTACGTGACCATTTGCTAAGTCCACAACATGGATGTAATCACGGACTCCTGTTCCATCTTTCGTTGGATAGTCATTTCCGAATACGCTTAATTCTTTTAACTTACCTACCGCTACTTGCGTTACATATGGCATTAAGTTATTTGGGATTCCATTTGGATCTTCTCCGATACGCCCACTTTCGTGTGCACCAAATGGATTGAAATAGCGAAGTAATGCGATACTCCATTCTGCATCTGCAAATGCTACATCACGCATAATTTGCTCAATCATTAATTTCGTTTGACCATATGGATTTGTTGCACTTAATGGAAACTCCTCCGTAATCGGTGACGTTTCCGGGATACCATATACAGTTGCAGATGAACTAAAGATTATCTTCTTTACATTATGTTTCTGCATTACTTCACATAGCACTAACGTGCTTGTAATGTTGTTATGATAATATGTTAATGGAATCGCTACTGACTCCCCTACAGCTTTAAATCCTGCAAAGTGAATAACTGCTTCAATTGCATTTTCTTCAAAAATTGCGTCAAGCGCTTCGCGATTTAAAACATCTTCTTTATAAAACTTAAATTGTTTTCCTGTTATTTCTTTCACTCGATTTATAGATTCTACCGAGCTATTCGAAAGATTATCCACTACTATAACTTCGTAACCGCTATTTAGTAATTCTACACATGTATGACTACCAATATATCCTGCTCCACCTGTTACAAGTATTGCCATAATTATAGTCCTCCATATTTCATTCATTATAAACTTCTCAAAGTATATCACATATTTCTTATCCTATGTTTAACATGCGAACACAGAAACTTACATTTTATCCCATAATAAATTTATAACATATACGATTCTAATCAGGTAATAAAAAAACGCCACATAATTTTTATTATGTGGCGTTTTTTTATTAAATTACATAACAATATACACTTAGAAAATGCGCAAGACTACCTAATAATACAAAAACATGAAAAATTTCATGATGCCCCATATATTTAAACTCTAACCATTTTGGCTTTGTTCCATAAATAAATCCACCAATTGTATAAAAAATGCCCCCAAGTACTAAGAAAATAATGCCTCCTGTACTTAAATTCTCAGCTAACGGTGCAAAGAATAACACAATTAACCAACCCATCGTAATATAAATTGCTGTCGATAACCATCTTGGACAATTAAACCAAAACATTTTAAATACAATGCCACAAATCGCAGTTGCATAGACTAAACAAAATAATAGTAAACCACTTGCTGAATTTAATGTAATTAAGCAAAAGGGTGCATATGTACCTGCAATTAATATAAAAATCATAGAATGATCTAGCTTCCTAAAGAAGTAAATAACACGTTCATTGGCCACAACACTATGATACACAGCTGACGCCGTATAAAGGACCATCATTCCAATACCAAACAAAATAACAGCTGTAATTGCAGCAAATGATGGCATCTTGATAGAAACTTTCACAAGCATAGCTAATAAGGCAATAAATGATAATATTGCTCCACCTAAGTGAGTAAATGCATTAACCGGTTCCCTTACATAAGCATTCATAATAACACCCCTCATATAATTACATGTAGTTTTGATAACTACATGTAATTATATACACATTTCTTTTTAAGGTCAACATTTACAATTCATTTGTTTCGTAATACCATATTTAAAGATATATTAAACATTAAGTTCCACTAAGTTATAAAAGTGAGGGATTCTACGTGGAAAATATAAATGAATTACTTGAGACATTGCATTTAGAAAAAAACATTAAACTTGAGGATATTCCAAATGTTGACTTATATGTAGATCAAGTTGTTCAACTATTTGAGAATACTTATGCAGATACAACGAGAACTGATGATGAAAAAGTATTAACCAAAACCATGATTAATAATTACGCAAAAGGAAAACTATTCATCCCCATCAAAAATAAAAAGTATTCAAAAGAGCATATGATTTTAATTAGCCTAATTTATCAATTAAAGGGAGCTCTCTCCATTAACGACATAAAAAGTTCATTAGAAACTATAAATGACTCCTTATTAAATGATGATTCATTCGAATTAAATACGTTATACAAAAATTATCTTGCTCTTACTGAAAGCAATGTCGAAAGCTTTAAACAAGACGTAAATAACCGTGTTACAGAAGTAAATGAGATTTCTTCCTTAGAAGATACACAGCTAGAAAAATTTCTACTACTAACATCCTTCGTGACTATGAGTAATATGTATAGACGTTTAGCGGAGCAACTAGTGGATGATTTAAAAGAATCATAAATAAAAAACTATCCACCTATTAAAGTGGATAGTTTTTTATTTACTTAATTGCTTCATGAACTTTTAGTTGTTTCCCTTTAATCGTTGTAGTCTTCATGACTTTCAAGACGAGTAGGCCTTTTCCATTTAATATTTCAACATAAGAAACATTATCTTGTATCGTAATAATACCTATATCTTCTGCTGTAACACCTTTAATTTTAGCAATTGTACCGACGAAATCTACCGCCCTAATTTTCTTTTTCTTCCCGCCATTAAAGTACAGCTTCATAATGCCTTTGTTGATGTCTGCATTTTTATCTTTCTTTATAATTGGTTTAGCATGTATCTTTTCTTCAAATGCAGCTTTCTCTTTCATAACTTCTTCTTTTGAAGGTCCAATTGCCTTTGGAATTTCAAATCCAATATACTCCTCAATCTCTTCTAAAAATCTATTTTCATATGGTGTTATAAATGTAATAGCTTTTCCACTATTTCCAGCTCGTCCCGTTCTTCCAGTACGATGTACATAGCTTTCTTTTTCAAGTGGAATATCATAATTAATAACATGTGTAATATTATCAATATCAATTCCTCTCGCAGCTACATCTGTTGCTACTAAATAACGGAATTTTCCTTTTCTAAAATCATCCATGACTTCAAAACGATCTTCTTGTACCATACCACCATGTATTTTGTCACAGGGATAGTTAGCTCGTTTTAATTGTCTATATACATGATCTACATTTTCTTGTGTACGGCAGAAAATAATACAGCTATCAGGATTCTCAATCGTTGTTACATCTTTAAGTAGTGAAAGCTTCTCGTCTTCTATCACCTCAAAAAGAGTATGTTCAATTTTATCCGTCGTAATCCCAGCCGCTTTAATTTCAATATGAGTTGGTGAATTCATATATGTACGAGACAATTTCTCAACATCTTCTGGAAGTGTTGCTGAAAATAACATCGTCATTCTTTTTGTAGGTAATTCATCAATAATTGCCTCTACTTGATCGATAAAGCCCATATTTAGCATCTCATCTGCTTCATCAATAACTAAATACTTCAAACACTCTAAAGAAAGGGTACCCTTCTCAATATGATCCAACACACGACCAGGAGTCCCAACTACAATATGTGTCTTTTGCTTTAATTCTAATTTTTGACGTGCAAATGGAGATTTCCCATAAACTGCCGCAGCCTTAATCCTTTTGAATCGACCTATATTTGTAATATCTTCTTTTACCTGTACCGCAAGCTCTCTCGTTGGTGTTAAAACTAATGCTTGTGGTTTATTCTCTTCCCACTCCACCATTTCACAAAGTGGAATACCAAATGAAGCTGTTTTTCCACTTCCAGTCTGGGACTTCACAACAAGATCCTTCTTTTGTAATGCAACTGGAATAACCTCACCTTGTACTTCTGTTGGATGATCATACCCTAACCCAGTAAGTGCCCTTACAATTTCCTTACTTAATTTATAATCAGAAAAACTTTTTTTACTCATATATTAACCTCATTTTATTCTGTATTATTTTCTTTTTTATCTTTTGTATACGTTACTATCACCCTACTTATTATACTTGAAACCTCACATAAAAGGTGAATCATGCCAGATTCATCTTTTTATATAGAAATAAACCTTTTCATTTCATATATTGTTCAACTACTTGATAACATCTTTTGCTCGTATTGTTAGCATTAACCTTTTTATAGTATCCTACATCCAATCAAAAAAATAAAAAGAATACATACAACCTTGTATAATTATCTTAATTTTTCAACCCTTCCCATAAACGAACAATAAAAACAAAAAAATGTTTTAAATTCGTTTTTAACGTTTTTTTTCAGATGTAAAATCTACTTTTTTAAAAAATGTTAAGAAATCCTTTGACTTCTTAATAAAAATAATGTAAATTATCCTATGGACGAACATTTTTGATTAATAAAAATAAAATATTCGTATTTTAGGGGTGTAAATGATGGAAAACGTATTTGACTATGAAGATATTCAATTAATTCCTGCAAAATGTATTGTAAATAGCCGCTCTGAATGTGATACAACTGTCACTTTAGGAAAACATAAATTTAAATTACCTGTCGTGCCTGCAAATATGCAAACGATTATTGATGAAAGAATTGCAACTTATTTAGCTGAGAACAACTACTTTTATATCATGCATCGTTTCCAACCAGAGAAACGAATCTCATTCATTAGAGATATGCAATCACGTGGATTAATCGCTTCTATCAGCGTTGGTGTAAAAGAGGACGAATATGAATTCGTACAACAATTAGCTGCTGAGCAACTTACACCTGAATATATCACGATTGATATCGCACACGGTCATTCTAATGCTGTGATCAACATGATTCAACATATTAAAAAACATTTACCAGAGAGCTTCGTTATCGCTGGAAACGTTGGAACTCCAGAAGCGGTAAGAGAATTAGAAAATGCTGGTGCCGATGCAACAAAAGTTGGTATTGGACCTGGTAAAGTTTGTATTACTAAAATTAAAACGGGCTTCGGAACTGGTGGTTGGCAGCTAGCTGCACTTCGCTGGTGTGCAAAAGCTGCAAGTAAGCCAATTATCGCTGATGGTGGTATTCGTACACACGGCGACGTAGCTAAATCTATTCGCTTTGGGGCAACTATGGTCATGATCGGTTCTCTATTCGCTGGTCACGAAGAGTCTCCAGGGGAAACAATTGAAAGAGATGGAAAACTTTATAAAGAATACTTCGGTTCTGCTTCTGAATTCCAAAAGGGTGAGAAGAAAAACGTTGAAGGTAAGAAAATGTTCGTTGAGCATAAAGGTTCTTTAGAAGATACGTTAATCGAAATGGAACAAGATCTTCAATCTTCTATCTCTTACGCTGGCGGAACAAAATTAGACGCTATTCGTACTGTAGATTATGTTGTCGTGAAAAACTCGATTTTCAATGGTGACAAAGTATATTAATTCTTAAATTAACTCGAAGGACAAGCATTTTCATGCTTGTCCTTCTTTTTTGTATATGAAAATGTAAAATATTTTAATTTAACTGAATTTTCTAGTATTATGTGTTTAGATAGTCTTAATAAGGGGGAGATACGACTTGAAAAATGTAATAGAAAATCGCCTTAATCGCGCAGAGGTACCCGCTGAACTAACATGGGATTTATCCGATTTGTATAATTCTGATGCCGAATGGCATACTGCATTAAACGCATTGGAAAATGATATACAGAAACTTGATTCATTTAAAGGGCATTTACATACTAGCTCCCACACTTTATTAAATTGCCTACTTTTAGAAGAAGAGCTTTTAATGACGTTAACAAAACTGTACTCATATGCAAATTTAAAAGAAGCTACTGATCGTACAAATCCAAGTATTCAAGCAAACTCTTCCAAAATTTCTGCTTTATGGACGAAAGTACATACTGCACTATCCTTTATTCATAATGAAATCCTCTCATTCGACGAAGGAACAATTGAAAGATGTTTAACTGAAGAAACAAAACTCGAACCTTTCCGTCAATCTTTACTAGAAATACTACAAAAAAGACAGCATACACTCTCTCCTGAAACAGAAGAAGCACTTGCTGCACTTGGCGAAGTTCATAGTTCTCCATACAAAATTTACGGCATGACTAAATTGGCCGATATGGATTTCACTTCTATACAAGACGAACAAGGAAACGAACTTCCTGTTTCATTCTCATTATTTGAAAGCAAATATGAATTTTCTCCAAGCACATATATACGTCGAAAAGCATATTCATCATTTGTTTCCACACTGAAACGATATAAAAATACAATTGCCACAACATATGCTACTGAAGTAAAAAAACAAGTAACACTTTCTCGTTTACGTAAATATGAATCCGTTACTCATATGCTATTAGAACCACAAAAGGTTCCACTTGAAATGTATAACAACCAACTTGATATTATTTATAAAGAACTAGCACCTCATATGCGCCGTTTTGCAGATTTAAAAAAGAGAGTATTAGGACTCGATCAAATGCTTTTCTGTGACTTACATGCACCTTTAGATCCCGAATTTAATCCGGCGATTACTTATGAAGAAGCAGGCACGCTCATTCAAGATTCTTTAAAAGTATTAGGCGATGAATATAGTTCCATAATCCAAAAAGGATTCAAAGAAAGATGGGTAGATCTTGCAGATAACGTAGGCAAATCAACAGGGGCATTTTGCTCAAGTCCATACGGCTCTCATCCCTATATTTTAATTACATGGCAAAATACGATGCGTGGATGCTTTACATTAGCACATGAATTTGGACATGCTGGTCATTTCTATTTAGCAAATAAAAACCAACGTATCATGAACGTACGCCCATCTATGTACTTTGTTGAAGCACCATCAACCATGAATGAATTACTATTAGCTCAGCATTTACTAGCGACTACTGACGATAAGAGAATGCGCAGATGGGTCATTCTACAACTACTTGGCACATATTATCACAACTTTGTTACTCATTTACTTGAGGGTGAATATCAACGTAGAGTATATGCTCTAGCAGAAAAAGGACAGGCCCTTACAGCTACAACTTTAACTGAAATTAAAACAAATGTCCTTTCGACATTCTGGGGAGATTCTGTAGAAATCGATGAAAGTGCGGGCTTAACTTGGATGCGTCAGCCTCATTATTATATGGGTCTATATGCTTATACATATTCCGCAGGCCTCACTGCATCCACTGCAGTAGCTCAAATGATTAAAGAGGAAGGACAACCTGCTATTGATCGCTGGTTAGATGTGCTTCGTGCTGGTGGTACAATGAAACCACTTGAACTAATGAAACATGCCGGAGTAGATATGTCAAAACCAGATGCAATCCGTAAAGCTGTTTCTTACGTTGGTTCATTAATTGATGAATTAGAGCATTCTTATCAAGAATAAAAAAATAAGCCCTCGCTTTAATGAGGGCTTATTTCATATTTACTTCCCAAAACGTTTGCGATATCCACATTTCCTGCAAAGTTCTTCAACCGCAACTCTTTTCGAAAATCCATCGACAATGTTTGTTGCCCTTTCACCTTCAATAATGTTAGAAAATGAATCATTATTAATATTCCCAAGGTTAATAATCCCTTCACCATCTAAACAACAAGGAATAACTGTTCCATTCGCTAAAATACCCGCTTGATTACGAAGTCCATGACAGAATCCTTTCCCATCATCCTCTTCCTCATGTAATGCTGGCCACTGGAATTCATAGTCTTGATTAATAAAGACACGTTCTGCAATTTTTATACCTTTTCCTGGTGTAAGCTTCTCTTCAATTTGATAAGCTAGATCAAATTCATTTTCAATTATAGATAATAACTCTCTATTTTTCTGGATTTCAGCATTTGTTTTATTATCCTGAGTTAAATTCCATAACCTTAACGATACAATTAAATCTGATTGACTTGTCGCTTCCCTAATGAAGGAAAGTATACTCCTTACATAGCCCTCTTTATCTTGCGAACCTGGATGTCCATCAAAACTATGCAGTGAAAAATTCATTTGTCTTAAAGCAGGCTTATTTAACAATCTATGCCTTCTCTTATTAATTAACGTTCCGTTCGTTGTAATATTAACTTTAAACCCTTTTTCATGGCTTAAATCTAACAATTGATCTATTTTTGGATGCAGCAACGGCTCACCCTTCACGTGCAAATAAATGTAGTCTGTGTGTGGTTTAATTTGGTCTAATCTTTTAGCAAAATCCTCCACAGAAATGAATTGCTTCTGTCTTTCCGTCGGCGGACAAAAGCTGCACGCAAGATTACATACACTCGTAATCTCCAAGTAAAATTTCTTAAACTTCTTCACCTTTAACTCCTCACTTCTATGACTACTTGTACTTTTTTCCTCTTCATATTACATCACACTTTTTTAGAAATAGAAACATACTTATTTTAGGAAATCTATATAACCCCTATTAATGTGAAAAAGACCATCGGTAATTTTTGTCCAATGGTCTTTTTATCCTTTTATATACGAAGAATAAATTTATTTATGATACGGCTCACCAGATAAAAATAAGAAAATTGTACATTTAAACATAGTTCGGGCATATTTTGAAACGTATACTGTATGTTAAGGCTATAAATTTATGTTATTTTAAATACTATATGCTCGAGTTTATCGGGTTAATAATTTTATACATTTTGATAGTATTTACAATAAAATGTATTTACTTTTAAAACAGCTTGTAATACTTCTTCTGGATCATCTTTTTCAAGCATCTGTGTAATTGATAAGTAATATTGCTTATCATTCAATTGGTTTGATTTTATGGTCATTCTTAATCCTTTAAGTTCGTCTAACATTAAGTGATACCTTTTAACATCATCAGGATTACTAGGAATATTTTGTGTTATAATACGCTCACAATCTAGAGCAAGATTTATAAATTCATGATTATGTATCATGTCTTCCTCCTAATAATTTTTTTATTGTAACCAACTGTTATCTATCTTATTAATCCAGTATTGTATAGCCCCACCTTCTCTATATTCTTGTACTATACTTGTCCCTTTAAGATATTGGGTTTGAGAAGCTGTCAATCCTTTAAGTATTCTTGTTCCTTTAGGTACCTTGATTTTATACTGTGTATTGAGCGGATTCCCCCAAGCTTCTAATACAGCTAACTCATTTCTAGTTTCTTCAATATTTCTTTCTTTATCTCCCCACCAATAACCGAGACCATATTTAGATTCCAGTTCACCGGACTTGCTTCTTCTGTATAAAATAAGTGGCTTCTCAGTCTCTATAATTTCTATTTTTAATTCCTTAAATGCTAATACATCTGAACTTGTGCCTTTAAAATCAAAATTAGAGAATCCTGAAGAACGTATTACCTCTCTCTTTAAGCCCGCTCGTTCCATTATACTTAGATTTAAATCATCTATTTTATCTAGGGTTTGATTTATTTCTTCAACTGACCAATTATCCCAATTACCATTTCTAATGGCACTGATTTTCCCTCCTAAATTAGTATCATTATTAAAGACATTAGTCATTTTCTCAATGTTACTTAAAGTAATGTTTTTTTCCTTTGCATATGTAACGGAGAAAGGAAAAAATCCCAATAATAAAATCAACGTGATTATAATAGAAATATACTTTTTCATACTTAATTCTGTCCCTTTATATTAATTTGTTTTTTACTATTTTAATTAGAAATAAAATCTAATTTTCTTAAAATAAATTTCCATACCGTTTCTTCTCCTGTAACGACAGAAGCTCTACCAATCATCCCTGTATGTAGTTCTTGTAAATCTTTTGTATCAATTGTCGCTTCTAGCTCATACATATACCCTTTCGTTTCTTTATCAAAAGTAGGATATACTGATACATATGTTACTTTCCCCATTTGTTTATCCATTCTCTGCAGATTAAATGAATATTGTACTTTATCTCCTTTTTTTATGCCTTTTATCTCTTGGGCTGGTAATAAGATTCTTACTTTTTTTTGTTCTTCTTTTGGGATAATTGAAACAATTTCTTGACCAGGATTTAATAAATCCCCTTGTTGCAAGATGGAGGTAAATTGTACAATCCCATCTTTTTGTGCCTTTATGATTGTTGTGTCATTTTGATGATGCAATCCATCTAACTCTTGCTTTTTAATAAATAGTTCTTGTTCTAGAGAGTGAATACGTTGATTCACTGAAATTATAGTCTCTTCTTTATATTGCTTTAAAGCATCCTTCTTTTGTTCTTGCTTTCCTTCTTTAGTAATATCAACTTTTTCTCTTTCATGCTCTAACGTTTCTTTTCGTTGTTGAATACGCTTTTCCACATTATTTTTTTGAGATTCTAAATTTCCTATTTTATCATCCATTACTTGTTTTTGTTCTTCTAATATATTTTCTTTTATTTTTTGTTTTTCAATTATGTCTATTTCTCTTTGGATGTTTTCTTTTTCTGCAATTAGCCCCTGTAAAACTTCATCTTGTTCGTTTGAAGTTTTACTATTTGCTATCGCTTTTATTTCATTTTCTTTTTCATTTTGTATAGATTGATACCTTTGATCATAAGCTTGATATTCTTCTCTTATTTTCTTATCCACATCATTAGGAAAAGACGGTTTATGCGACTCTATACTCCTTTTCAGCTGCTCTAACATCCCTATTTGTTTCTCTAAATGTTGCACAATTTTATCACCCTGATTTTGTTTATCTGTTAATTCCCAATTCTTTAATTGAAGTAAAATATCTCCTTTTTTCACTTCACTACCAGATTTCACATTAACTGTATCCACCACACCTGGAATTTGATTACGAGACACACTTACGTCTGATTTTCCTTGTATCATTGCCGTTCCTTTACTTACGATATCTATCTTACTGATATAAGCCCAAATTAAAAAAGTAAATATACTTATTAAAAGAAAAACAATTACCCCAGCAATAAAACGCGGTGGTTTTCTTTCTAATAATTCCTTACTATCTGTTAACTGATCAAACGAATATATCTTACTCATCCTGAACACCTCGCATTGCATAAGATTGAGATTCTGTATGTTCTACATGAATGGTTTGATTTTTCCACAAACGATAATATTCTTCTTTATTTGATAATAACTCCATATGAGAGCCCCGCTCTATGATATCTCCTTGTCCCATCACGAAAATTTGATTTGCATGTTGAACTGTACTTAAACGATGGGCAATCATGATTACTGTAACTCCTTGTGAACTTAAATCTTTTAGCATATTGGTAATATACTTTTCAGTTGTGGAATCTAAATTACTAGTTGCTTCATCCAACATTAAAATATCTGGTTTTTTTAATAACGCTCGTGCAATTGCTAAACGCTGCCTTTGCCCACCAGATAAATTTGAAGCATTTTCTTCTAAAAGCGTTCCATAACGTAATGGTAATTCACTAATAAAGTCATGTACATAAGCTTGTTTACATACTTGTATAACTTCCTCTAAAGTGACTGGACGTTCTAAACCAAAGCACAAATTCTCATAAATTGTAGCACTAAAAAAGAAGGATTCTTGTGAAACAAATGCAATCCTATCACGTAATGCTGTACGATTTATTTCTTTGATATGATAATCATCATAATATATATCACCTTGTTGGGATTCATAATAATGCATCAATAGTTTTGAAATTGTTGTTTTACCTGATCCACTCTCTCCTACAAATGCTACTTGACTACCTGGTTCAATCGAAAAGCTGATGTTATTTAATACATTCTTACGTGTTCCATAACGGAATGTAACATTGAAACATTGGATCTTACCTGATAATTGTTTAGGACATACTTTATTCTCCTCTTCTCCACTTTTCTCTTGATCTAAATCAAAAATTTCATTTAATCGTTCTCCAGCGACAAGTGCTGATTGCATGGTGGGCTGTATACCAATCAAATTTTCAATTGGATTTAAGAAATATGCTAACAAAGCATTATAAGTAATTAATTCTCCTATCGTCATATTTCCTTTTAATACCTGTACAGCCCCAATCCAAAGAATTAAAGTACCACCAATTAACTCGAGTCCTACTTTAATGGAACCTTGGAGATTAGATAACATCCCTCTTTTAAACACATGCTTTAATAAATTGATAAATCGATTTTCTGTTTGAAAAAACACTTCTTTTTCCGCATTATATGATTTTACTGTCGAAATACCATTTAATGACTCTACTAAGTAGGAATTTAATTTTGCATTACTCTCCATTTCTTTATGATTAATAGATTGGTAAGGCTTATGAAAAGCAAAAATAATACCAATATAAAAGGGTACTAGTAATAAAGTCACACCAAATAATAGTGGACTATGTATATATAATAAAATGGCTCCTAATGTGACCATTAATGTATCTATCATTAAGGTCACCGTTACAGTTGATAAAGCATCTCGAATCTTACTTGCATCCATAAATCGCGAAATAATTTCTCCTACTTTTCTTGTTTCGAAAAAATTCATTGGTAAACCTACAACGTGTCGATAATATCCCAGCATTAATTGAATATCTATTCGTCTACTTAAATATAAAATTAAATGCGTACGAAAATAAGAAAGTATCACTTTGAAAATATATAATATAATAATTCCAATTGATACTATATGAAGTGTCTGTAATAATTGGTTCGTCACAATATCATCGATTAAGAATTTAAAATAAAACGCACCTAATAATCCAAACAAATTAAAGAAAATTGAGGCGAAAAATAAGGGCACTAGTAAATTTGTTTGCTGCTTTAATAACAAGGCAAAACGAGAAAATGTTCCTTGAGATTCTTTACCCTTTTGAAATTTTTCCGTAGGATTCATTAATACAAGAATACCTGTCCACATTGGACAAAATTCCTCAATTAGATACGTAACTAATCCCTTCTCTGGATCAGCAATATAAATCTTATTATCCTTAACCTTATGAATAACTACATAATGTAGTAAGCCACCATTGACTATTACATGAGCAATTGCAGGTAATGGTATTTCTTTTAAATCATCTGGTTTTGTTGCCTTTGCAGCTTTAACTTCAAATCCCAATTTTTCTCCTGCTTCTATTAGCCCCTTTATATTAGTTCCCTCTAAATCTGTGCCAGCAATTTCCCTAATTTTAGAAATAGACATCTTAAATCCATGATAACGAGAAATCATTGCTAGACATGCCGGACCACAATCCTTTAAATCTTGTTGCTTAATATAAGAAAACTTTTTTTTAAACAAAATCACAGCCTCATTTCTTAATATTAAAATATTACACTTAAATATTATATCTAAATATTCCCTTAAAAGGGGGTATATGCAATTTTGCATATTGCTTAATTTTTACTTATTTTCATGATATTGTATATATATCGATTGATATATTAGATTTTATTGAATTTACAATCGTAAAAAATTTATTTTAAAGGAGAATTTTATTATGAAACTTGAAACACTTACAGAAAAAGAACTTTTAGAAATCTCAGCTGGTGGTGGAAACGTTTGTGATTGGGGCGTTTTAGGTGTAGGTACTGCTGCATCTGCAGGCTATGGTGCTGCTTTCGGAACAGCATTCGGACCTGGTGTAGGTACTGCGGTAGGTGCTGCAGTAGGTGCTGGTATTGGTGCTTTAGGCGTAATTTACTGCTAATAGTAAATTAAAATAGATTAAACATATAGAGGGTCCTAATTATTTAGGGCTCTTTTGTTTATTTAGATAATAAACAACAAAATTAATAGTAATTATTTTGTTGTTTTACCCTTCGATACAGATTTCTCCCCTTCTTCCATTCCCCTTGGTATTACTTTCGACTAAATTCACACCAGATATTTGTTTTGTAGAGACCAACAACATGAATCTATGATCATTAAAATATACTGCTAAGCACGCTGAGCTACGCTCTTTCAAATCTTTCTATTTAATAAAATTAGACCTTTTTCAAAAAACATATTTGCTTTTTTTAAATATTATATCTAATTTCTGAAAAAATGGATATAATATGCAATTTTACATATTCCTTAAATTTTACTTATTTTCATGATATTGTATATATATCGATTGATATATTATATTTTATTGAATTTGCAATCGTAAAAAATTTATTTTAAAGGAGAATTTTATTATGAAACTTGAAACACTTACAGAAAAAGAACTTTTAGAAATCTCAGCTGGTGCTAACAATGTTTGTAGTTGGGGCATTTTAGGTGTAGGTACTGCTGCATCTGCAGGCTATGGTGCTGCTTTCGGAACAGCATTCGGACCTGGTGTAGGTACTGCGGTAGGTGCTGCGGTAGGTGCTGGTATTGGTGCTTTAGGCGTAGTTTACTGCTAATAGCAAATTAAAATATTCTTATGCAAATCAATTATTTCATAAAAGCCTCTCCAGTTTGTGGAGAGGCTTTTCTATAGCTAATTGACATGTTAATTTTTATATACCTTAGCCATCTTGATCCTTTACATGGATAGAATAATCATATATACAATGTAAAAATCAATGTGTTTAACTGGTAGATACTCTATAAAACAAAATTAAAAATCAGTACGTTTATAAATTTTTACAGTTAAAAAGTACGAAGCAATGAATAGAAGAATAACAACTATTGAAACAAGTGTAACCATTTGATTAACAGTAAGTTGTGTAGTCGCCTTTTGCATAGCATCAATAATATTTACATATTCCCCTATGCTTTTCCATAAAATAATAAGAACAGGAGACACCGCGCTAACTGCAATTAATAAATATTTATTGGCAAAACGATAGCAAAATGGGAAGTAAATAGATGTCAGCAACATGACAGTCAGAATACTAATTATAATTTCTTGTAGACTTGCTACTTTCCCACCATGAATTGGAGAAATAAATTGAATTATTTCTTGAATTAATAAAGAAAATAGGACTACTGTTAGCGTAAATATTATTACACCTATATATTTTGACATAATAATTGTATTTCTACTATAAGGAAGACTGTTAATAAATTTGTGACTATTATTCTTATCATCGTAATAATGTAAATTCATCATATAAGAACAAGCAATTAAAACAACTGTTAATCCAAAACTCCCAAAGGTTCCAATAAAAAGGCATGCAACCACAAGATAGAGTAACATAATTACTTTTTGTAACCGAAAGTCCTTTAATATTAAATTAAGCATTTTAAACATTCCCCTTTTTTGTATAGTACATTATGTCTTCTAGCGTTGCTGCTTCAATTAATACTTCATCACCTAACTGCGTGCGTACTTGTTTTACGTTATTTGTAAGTGCTTCAAACCCTACATTTGTTTCACGAATCCCAATTAAGTTTTGTTTCATATCTAATGTAAGTAAGTCTGTATCCCCCTTTATAATTGCATATTCTTCAGAAATACTATGTATATCCTTCTCGAACTCAATTTCACCATTATGGATAAATACAATATAATCTGCAATACGATCTAAATCTGTTGTAATATGTGTAGAGAAGAAAATTGTCTTATCTTGATCAACCATTAAGTCATAGAGTATATCTAAAATTTCTCGACGAAATACTGGATCTAATCCAGATGTTGGTTCATCCATAATAATAAATTCTGCATGATGTGAAAGTGCGAACGCTAGAGATGCCTTCATTTTCATACCTTTAGACATCTTTTTTATTTTTACATTAATCGGTAGTTCAAAACGTTTTATATATAATTGAAATTGATTTTCATCCCATTTTGTATATGCAGGTGCAATGAATTTTTTGAGTTCATTAATTGTCATATCTTCATAAAAAATATTGTCATCGTATACAAAACCAATACGTTCTTTGATAGAAATTTGGTTCTTTTGATAATCTTCATCAAAAACTGTAATTTCCCCACTATCTTTACCAATAAGGTCCATAATGAGTTTTATTGTTGTGCTTTTCCCAGCTCCATTTGCACCAATAAACCCTGTAACTAACCCTTTTTTAATGTTAAAAGAAACATTTTTTAAAGAAAACTCTTTATAAGTTTTCGATACATTTTTCAACTCTACAACATTCTCCATTTCTATTCCTCCCCATAGATAGAATCAATAATCTTTATTAAATCACCTCGTAATACATGACTACTCTTACTTTCACGAACAACTCTAATAAACTCTCGACGTATTAGATAATTTGATTTATCAATCCTTGTTTTTTCAATTTGTTTTGCAACAAAAGATCCTTTTCCTACTATAGAATAAATATAACCAGCTTTCTCAAGTTCCTCGTATGCTCTTTTTGAAGTAATCACACTTACCTTTAAGTCTCTAGCCAATGAACGCATAGAAGGTAAAGCATCATCTTCTTTTAATGTCCCATTCAATATTTGTAATATAATTTGATCAATGATTTGTTGGTAAATAGGCTCCTTGGAACTATTAGATAGTAAAACTTTCATTTTTCACCCCCTTCACTCACATCACCTTACATTAACATTATATACAATATATACATTATACTCAATAGATACACATTATATTTCTGTAACACATACACAATAAACGGTCCTATTTTATAGGATGTGTTTACATTTATAACAAAGGGATAATACGGATAAATACGTATTAAATGAAAGTGGTTCAAGTCGGAGAGAGGCTCCTTAGGGTGTCTTTTCTTGATTGAGGATCCCTTGGCGTAGTAAATTCCAAAATGCTGGTGGAATCCCAAAACCAAAAAAGAGTTTTCCTTAATTAGGAAAACTCTCTTTTTTATTCTATTACTATGAGATACTATATCCGCAATATTTTGGATTATATATCAAAAATCAAGTTGTTAAATACCTATATATTTTTTATCTCATTATTAATAATTGAACAATGCTCACTTGGATCTATCTCCATTGCAGGTTCATGCTGCACTTTAAAAATAAACTCTGCAAAATTTTTATCCCTATTATCTGGAAGATAAAACAAATAAAACGGATAGTACCCTTTTTTGTATATGCGAAACTTAGACGGTGCCTGAAAAAATAATTTATCCTTTATTACATCTTCCAACGCAATCTCAAACCAACAATGAAATTGCATCTTGCATTAGGCAGACTAACCCCAATACAATTACTATCCAACTATTCCTTTATATACTTCCCTGATAACTTCGTCCAAATGTTTAATAAGTTATTATTGATTACACCATCACTATTAACCTATTTTATAAAATATATACCTAATTTATTATTTATTTTTGGCTTGGTTTACCGTTACTTATGATACGGTTCCCCACGATTAATCCGAAACGCTCTATACACTTGCTCAAGCAACACTAATCGCATTAATTGGTGTGGTAATGTCATCTTTGAAAAAGAAAGTGATTCATTTGAACGCTTCATCACTTCTGAGCTTAGTCCAAGTGATCCACCAATTACAAATGCGACTTTACTCTTTCCGTATGTAGCAAGGCGATCTAGACTTATCGCGAATTCTTCTGATGACTTTTGCTTTCCTTCTATAGCTAATGCAATCACATGTGTGTCATCAGAAATTTTATCCAGTATACGTATACCTTCTTTTTCCTTTACAATTAACATTTCTGCTTCACTTAAATTTTCTGGCGCCTTTTCATCAGGCAATTCAATTACTTCTACTTTTGCGTATGCAGATAATCGTTTTAAGTATTCTGCTATACCTTGTTTCAAATATTTTTCTTTTAATTTCCCAATTGAAATAATCGAGATATTCACACGTATCCTCCACCTTACAAACATGTTATCCACAAAACTTATCCACATATCCACAAATACTACCCACATATTGTGTGAGAATCTGTGTTCGATACAACATATGTCGCCTCATTTTGACAAAATTCACATGTTTTTTTCTCTTTTTCTGAGTTATCCACATTGTTGATAACTGGCGCAACTTCACACTCATCCACAATAATATCTAACGCTAATTCAACATGCTCTAAACAACAAGGTAAATTCATTTTCTTCACCTCACTTTTCTACAATAGAAAACAGGAGGTAGGCCCTCCTGTTTTTAATACTTTTGAATGCCTAATTTCACTGTTGTTGTTACTCTTTTTGTGCCACGATAAAACGTAAGAGTCATTTTATCATTAATTTCCTTATCATATAAGGCCGTACGGAATCCAATAATATCGCGAATCGGTTTTCCATCTACCGCCACAATAACATCATGTTCTCTTAAACCAGCATCCGCACCTGGCGAAGGACTTTTCACATCCAAAATACAAACTCCCTCTGTTACAGTACCTGGTAAATGTAATGTTTTTGACCAATAATAGTTTGGAATTTCATTTAATGACCTAAGTTCAATCCCAACATATGGTCTTCTTACTTTTCCATACTTCTCAAGTTCATTCATAATCGGAACAGCTCTAGTCACCGGAATAGCAAGGCCGATTCCTTCTACTTCTTTTGCAGCAATTTTCATTGAATTAATACCAATTAATTGTCCTGCTGCATTTACAAGCGCACCGCCACTATTCCCCGGATTAATCGCTGCATCTGTTTGTAACACTTCTACTTGCCAATCATAATGTCCATCTTGATCTAAATCTACAGGGACAATACGTTCATTAGCTGAAATAATACCTTGTGTAACTGTTCCAGAAAATTGCAGTCCAAGCGGGTTTCCAATCGCAATAACTGGCTCTCCTCTGCGAACAGTATTAGAATCGCCAATTTCAATTATTTTTTTCACATGCTTTGCATCTATTTCTAATACAGCTAAGTCTGTGACTACATCGGTTCCTAATACTTTTCCAGGAACCTTCTTACCGTCACTTAGACTTACTTCAATACGATTCGCTCCAGCTACAACATGATTATTCGTTACAATATAAGCTTGACCATCTGTCTTTTTATAAATTACTCCTGATCCTGTACCGGCCTCTGAATCTGCCTCTGAAAAGTTATCTCGTTGAATGTTAATAACACCCACAACAGCTTCAGATGCACGATCAACAGCATCTACAAAGCTAATCTGTTTAATCCCTTGAGCTTCGGCCATATTACTTCCGCTTGCTTCAGCTTGCGGAAGCGTATCAGCAGAATTTGAAAATAAAGGCGCTCCAAACGCGAATAAAGAAGCTCCTACAATTGTTCCCGCTATACTAGAAAGAACTATACCTTTGTGCTTCTTTTTTCCTGCACGTTTCATACGATAATTTTCTTCATCAATAAAGGACATATTTGTTCACCTATCTTCCTGAAAACAACTATATTCACCTTTATTGTTTACTAAAATGAAGAATTATACGTATTGAATTTTTGTAGGCATTTTTGGATCTGTATCGTGAATTTCAAAGGATTCACCCACTCCAAATCCTTTTTCCTCTAGTACTTGTGATACTGACATACGCGCTAGTTCTTTCATGTTATTATCTAAGCTTAAATGGGCTAAATAAATATGCTTTGTCTCATCTGTAATTACATCTGCCATCGCTAATGCAGCATCCTCATTACAAACATGCCCAACGTCACTTAAAATACGTCGTTTAATGCTCCATGGATAACGTCCCATACGAAGCATTTCTACATCATGATTACTTTCAAATACGAAAGCATTAGCTCCCTTAATAACGCCTTTCATACGGTCACTTACGTATCCCGTATCTGTAATAAGCGCTAACTTCCTATTATTGTTATGGAAAGCATAAAACATCGGTTCTGCCGCATCATGAGAAACTCCAAATGACTCGACTTCAATATCACCAAAGGTTTTCACATCACCAACTGAGAAAATAAACTTTTGTTCAGTTGGGATATTTCCTATTAAATGTTCCATTGCATTCCATGTTTTCTCATTCGCATAAACAGGTAAATCATATTTACGTGCCAGTACACCTAAACCTTTAATATGATCACTATGCTCATGCGTTACAAGAATACCTGATACATCATTTATATTCAGTTCTGCTTGTTTAAATAAAGCCTCTGTTGCTTTACCACTTAAACCTGCGTCGACTAGTAATTTTTTTTCATCGGTTCCTACGTATAGCATATTTCCTGTACTTCCACTTGCAAGTACGCTAAAATGCAACCCCATTCTTTCTCACTCCAGTATGTTCATCAACCACTTGATTTTCCTTTTCTCCTAATTCCATAACTTGTCCTTCAATTGCATTCACAAAGAAGTCCTGCTTCTGCTCCGTTTTCAAATTCCACGTTGGAGCCAGTACTTGGTTATTAGAAGTAGATGCGGTAAGAGTGGCATAACCAATTTGCGCTTCTTTAACATGCGTATTTCCATGAATTTTATTTTTTAAATACAAATTTTCTAAAGCTGTTTGAGCCGTAATAATTTCTTGCTCTTTCGTTTTTTCACCTTCGCCCATTTCTTTTAAATCAGTTAGCATTGTCTGCGTATATGAAACAAGTTCATTTTTTTCATTTAATTCCACAACAATCATCGCCTGATTATTATAGAAAATAGGCTTATCTTTATATTTTTGGAAGAAATAAATTTTAGAGTCTTTCACCGCTCCAAATTCATACTTTTGTCCATCCAATACATAGTTCTTCAAAAATTCATTATACTTATCTTTTGATAATGATTTCGTATTTAAAAAAGGCTCTTTTAGCTTACTTTCTATCTTGTACATATTTTGTATATGCACCGTTTGATTTTTCAAAGACTGTATATCTTCTTCTTTAAAAGCTTTATTTTCTGCTCTAATAAATGACTCTTTTTTCGGTTCTTTAGGGATATTTCCCATCGTAATTTTGTTTGCTTTTAATTCTTGATCTATCTTTGTTTCTGCAATAAGCTCCAATTGATTACTATCTTGCTTTTGAATGAATTGGAAAATGAGAAAGAGGTCCAAAACAAAAAAGGTCACAATAAATATGGTTTTAATCCGATCCCAATCCATTTAGTCCTCCCTCACTCCACTCATAGATTTTCTGTTTACCTGTTTCATCTTCAACAAGCTTTACATACCAAATTGGTTGTAATCGAACTACTTGTCCATCTAGTGATAACTTGTATCCAATACCAATATCCTTAATTACTTGTTTCTTTATCTCTGGATTATTTTCTAGGGATGCTATTACAACATGCCCTGACGGAAGAGTAACCTTCTGTTCTATACCTTTAGTATTTAAAGACAGCAACGGTCTTTCATATTCCATTACTTCTTCTGATCCCCATATTTGTCTCAATTCAGCTAATCCATCTTCATTGAATACTGAATATCCATCTTCATTTAAACGAAATACTGTCTCTCCTTTATTCATATAGTCCAAACGATATGAATCCAAACTTCCACTGTGACCACTTACGAATTCAAAGCTTTTTTGTAAAAGCATTAAATTATCTATCGTTTTCTCAGTTAAGACAGAAGAGTTTTTATACTTTAGCATGTGACGATCGTTTTCAATTTCCATGGATCTAATACCATCTGTAAATGTTTCTTTCGACATCTCGGTAATCGGACTTAAATAACGAGGATCACTAAACAGAGCATTCTTAAACGTATCAACTGCTAAATTAGATGAAATATATGTTATATTGTTTAACTCTGTCGTTCCATCTGGTAAAAATAACTTTTTCATATCATTAAGTTGATAATCAAAATAAGGCTTTGCTGATACTATAAATTGATTTTGGGCATTTACAATATCTTTTAAATACACGCCACTTAATTTTGCCTCGTATATTTTAAAGTTATCACCATCAGAAACAAAGTTAATTTTAATTTCTTGATCCTTACTTCGAGAAGGATCGAGGAGAATACGATTAAAATGTTTAGGCTTATCTGTACTCTTCTCTTTCATGTTAAACATGGATTTTACTGCATCAAATGGGATATCGGTAGGGAAAACAAGTTCAACTTTCCCTTCACCATGCACATATGAAAGGAAATCACCCTTAGCGATTGATATCTCTTTAAAATCATGTAGTTCCCCTACTTCCAGAGGCTTATAGATTGATTCTATATCTGCCTCTCTTCTGCTCCCATAATGATTTTTATCTTTATGCACGATGATAGAAGTAGGACGGACAACATCGGAAATTTTAGTTTGGTTCATTCCTTCATTTCCCTGCACAAATTTCGCGTTTTGCATGGATGTAGAATCTGGCACATACGTCCATAGGTTAAAAGTAAGAAATAGGCTAATTACAACTAGGTTAATTAAAACTATTGTTTTAAAGTTTTCCATACTCATTCCCAATCGTCCTCTTCATCTGCTGCCATTGGTAACGTGAAATAAATAGTTGTCCCTTTTCCTTCTTCACTCTTCGCCCAAATAGAGCCACCATGCGCCTCAATCATTTCTTTTGCAATTGCTAATCCAAGCCCAGTACCACCCATTTGTCTTGAACGAGCTTTATCTACGCGATAAAAACGCTCAAAGATTTTATCAACGTTTTCTTTTGGAATACCCATTCCTTGGTCACTTACACTAATTTCTAATAAATCACCGCGATCACGTAAACGATATGTTACTGTTCCACCTTCTGGTGAATACTTTAATGCATTAGAAATAATGTTATACAGCACTTGAGTAATTTTGTCAGTATCCATATCAATAAATCTAGATTTCTTAGAGAAAGATCGTTTGAAACTTACATTTTGCTCTTTAGACATTTCAAAGCGATCAATAATATTATTAAAGAAATCAGTAAAGTCGACCCATTCTTTCATTAAACGATGCTCTGTACTATCAAGTTTAGATAGCTGTAACAACGCATTTACAAGTCTAATCATTCTTTCTGTTTCTTCTTGTGTAACCGTTAAAAATTGTGGTGCAATATTTGGATCCTGCCATGCTCCATCTGTAAGTGCCTCTAAATAACTGCGCATCGTCGTTAATGGCGTCCTTAATTCATGAGAGACATTCGCCACAAACTCACGGCGTTCCCGTTCTATACGCTCCTGCTCTGTTACATCATATAGTACAGCAATTAAGCCGTTTGCCTTCCCTGTTTCTTTTTGAATAACAGAGAAACTAGCACGTAAAATATATGGTTCGTTTCTCGTACTAAAATCTAATAAAACAGAATCTGGCTCTTCATATAAATGATCGAGCGTAAATTCTTCCTGTATCCCTAATACCTCTAAAACAGATTGATCGAGCGCTGTTTCACGAGAAACATTTAACATCTTTTCCGCAGGGTCATTTAGTAAAATAATATCCCCTTTTCGGTCAGTAGCAATTACTCCATCTGTCATATGTGATAAAACAGATGATAATTTACGCCTTTCACTTTCTGTAGAAGAACGAGCTTGTTGTAATTTTTTTGATAAATTATTGAAGGATAATGCCAGTTGTCCAATTTCATCATGACTATGCACTTTTACTTTTCTTGAATAATTTCCTTTTGCCATTTCGATTGCTTGTCTCCGCATATCTGAAATTGGTCTTGTAATTGTTTGAGCCAATAAAATTCCAAGTACGGCCGTTACTAATAAAGCAATTACTGTTCCCGTAGCAAAAATTTGATTTATATCCTTCATTTGTTTATATACATCTTCCATAGATGCCACAATGTAAATAACACCAAGCGCATCCTTACCGTTATCATCTAGAATCGGAGTAAGCATAACTTGAACACGATGACCTGTATTACCATCCTTCTCAATTTTCACTTCCGGCTTTTTCTGTACTAATACTCGCTGAACAGCTATATCAGTTGATGTTCGATTCACCTTATTCTGCTTTGATTCATCTGAAATAGCCAGTAACTTTCTATGCGAATCAAATACGCTTACCTCTTGTATAACTTTCTTCTGATCAGAGGCAAATTTTCGAATTGAAGTTTTAATCGTTTCATCTGTTGACTCTGTTTCTGCTTTTGTATAACTTTTTTTAAACTCTTGCTTCAAATTATATGATAATAAGTTTGTTTGCTGCGTTAAAGAATCCCTAAAACCTTGTACTAAGCTCTTCTCTAATTCCCTTACGAAATATACTCCAATAACTTGCATCGCTATTAATATTAATAGCATATATATAAGCACAAATTTTAAATGAATAGATTGAAAAAAACCAACTTTCTTCATATACTATTCCTGCTCTGGGTCACGCAAGTAATACCCTACTCCACGTCTAGTTACAATTAAAGTAGGATGGCTTGGATTATCTTCAATTTTTTCACGCAAACGACGTACTGTAACGTCTACTGTGCGCACATCTCCAAAATAGTCATAACCCCAAACTGTTTGTAATAAATGTTCGCGTGTCATAACTTGTCCTAAATGTTTCGCTAAATAATGTAGCAACTCAAATTCACGATGTGTAAGCTCGATATTTTCCTCACGCTTCGTTACACTATATGCATTTGGATTAATCACAATTGGTCCAATAACCATTTCTGTATTTTCTTCTTTTTCCGCAGCACCACCTTGTTGATGGCGGCGTAAATTCGCCTTCACACGAGCAAGTAATTCCCTCGTACTAAATGGCTTCGTTACATAATCATCTGCCCCAAGCTCGAGCCCTAATACTTTATCAATCTCAGAGTCCTTTGCTGTAAGCATAATAATCGGCATTTCTGAGCTTTTACGTATTTCACGGCAAACCTCTAAGCCATCTTTACCTGGTAGCATAATATCTAATAAAACCATATCTGGTTGCTCTTCATTAGCCTTTTCAATTGCTTCATCACCATCATGCGCCATTACTATTTCAAAACCTTCTTTTTCTAGGTTAAACTTCAAAATATCTGCAATCGGCTTTTCATCATCAACTACTAAAATTTTCTTTCCCATCATCGTCTATTTCCTCCTTATAAAAATATGGTCAATAATCCCTAAACATATTGATGTTTACATAGTATGTCCTATATGACCGCATCCTTTGTTTAAGTATTTTCTCCTCTATTCTCATAGACTCATGTATGATCCACTTTTACACGGCATCCTATACGATCTATAGAAAAACCTCTAGCTTCAACTGCTAGAGGCTCCTCGTTCTATTTTAAAATAACTACTCAGTTTTGTAAAATTACATAAATAAAAAGGATATTAAGTGGGCCCACTTAATATCCTGAGAGTGGCTCGGGACGGAATCGAACCGCCGACACGAGGATTTTCAGTCCTCTGCTCTACCGACTGAGCTACCGAGCCAAAACTATATATAAAACCACTAATGGTGGTATAAACAAAAGTGGCGGTCCCGACCGGGGTCGAACCGGCGATCTCCTGCGTGACAGGCAGGCATGTTAACCACTACACCACGGGACCAAAAATAAGCAAAAAAAAACATGACCCGTACGGGATTCGAACCCGTGTTACCGCCGTGAAAGGGCGGTGTCTTAACCACTTGACCAACGGGCCACGAAAAATAAAATGGTGAGCCATGAAGGACTCGAACCTTCGACCCTCTGATTAAAAGTCAGATGCTCTACCAACTGAGCTAATGGCTCATACTCACCAACGTCATATTTTCGTGACGACAAGATGTATCATAACATGTATTCTGTATTTATTGCAATACTTTTTTTGTTTTTTTATAAAAGAATAAGAAAAAAACTCATGCAGACATGAGTTTTTTTCAACAAATGTTAATTAAGCTTCGTATACGTTACGTACAATATTTGTTTGGTTACGATCTGGTCCAACTGAGAACATAGATATTTGAATTCCTGTTAACTCAGAAACACGTTCTACGTATTTTCGTGCATTTTCAGGAAGTTCATCTAATGATTTTACACCAGTAATATCTTCTTCCCAACCTGGAAGCTCTTCATATACAGGCTCACATTTCGCTAAAATGTTTAAGTTAGCTGGAACTTCATCAATAACTTCGCCATTGTATTTGTAAGCTACACAAATTTTAAGAGTTGGAATACCTGTTAAAACGTCGATAGAATTTAATGATAGATCCGTTAAACCACTAACACGACGTGCATGTCTTACAACAACGCTATCGAACCAACCTACGCGGCGTGGACGACCAGTTGTCGTTCCATACTCGCGACCAACTTCACGAATTTGATGACCAATTTCATCATGAAGCTCAGTAGGGAATGGACCATCACCAACGCGGCTTGTATATGCTTTACATACACCTACAACGCGAGTAACTTTCGCAGGACCAACTCCAGTTCCAACTGTTACACCACCAGCAATTGGGTTAGAAGATGTAACGAACGGGTACGTACCGTGGTCAATATCAAGCATAACACCTTGCGCACCTTCAAATAATACACGGTGATTATTATCTAATGCATCATTTAATACAACAGACGTATCACATACATATTGCGCGATTTGTTGCCCGTACTCGAAGTACTCTTCGAAAATTTCTTCTACAGTGAAACCTTCTGTATCGTACATTTTTTCAAATAAACGATTTTTTTCTACTAAATTGCGCTCAAGCTTCTCTTTAAATGCTTCACGGTCTAAGAGATCAGCCATACGAATACCAATACGAGCAGCTTTATCCATATATGCAGGACCGATACCTTTTTTCGTTGTACCGATTTTGTTATCACCTTTACTTGCTTCTTCTAACTCATCTTGTTTTAAGTGGTAAGGTAAAATAACATGTGCACGGTTACTTACACGTAAATTATCAGTACTTACACCACGATCGTGTAAGTATTTCAACTCTTCAAGTAATGCTTTTGGATCTACTACTAATCCGTTTCCGATTACACAAATTTTCTCTTTATAGAAAATACCAGATGGAATTAAGTGTAATTTATATTTAACTCCGCCGAAAACAATTGTATGTCCCGCGTTATTTCCACCTTGATATCTTGCAACTACTTCCGCATGCTCAGAAAGAAAATCAGTGATTTTACCTTTTCCTTCGTCGCCCCATTGTGTTCCTACAACTACTACTGAAGACATTATTAAAGCACCTCCGCAATTTTCAAACGATCTATTCAAACAATATAATTGTACCAAAACCGAAAGAGAAGTCAACCGAAAAGCGAACATTTTTTCACAAAAAAACATTTTCGTTCGTAAGAATTATATATTTAACTTATGAAAGCCTTATCTTTCTTATAAAAAAAAAGAAACACATCTTATTATAAGAAATGTGTTTCTTTTTTATACTGCCTTTATGCCGGTGGAGCATGTCCATCCTCAAAACGACGTTCTAAGTTAACGAACTTATTGAACTCTTTGACGAATGCAAGTTCCACTGAACCTACTGGACCGTTACGTTGTTTTGCAATAATAATTTCAATTGTATTTTTGTTTTCCGTTTCTCGATCATAGTAGTCTTCACGATATAGGAAAGCTACAATATCAGCATCCTGCTCAATACTTCCAGATTCACGAATATCAGACATCATCGGGCGTTTATCTTGACGAGATTCTACACCACGAGATAACTGTGATAAAGCAATAACAGGCACTTGCAATTCACGCGCAATCCCTTTTAAGGTACGAGAAATCTCAGATACTTCCTGCTGACGGTTTTCTCCTGATTTCCCACTTCCTTGAATAAGCTGCAAATAGTCAATCAAAATCATACCAAGACCTTGTTCTTGCTTTAATCTACGGCATTTTGCTCGAATCTCATTTACTTTAATACCTGGCGTATCATCAATATATATACCAGCATTTGAGAGACTCCCCATTGCCATTGTTAATTTTGCCCAATCATCGGAAGTTAATGAACCAGTACGAAGTCTTTGTGCATCAATATTCCCTTCTGCACAAAGCATACGCATAACAAGCTGATCAGCACCCATCTCCAAACTAAAAATCGCTACATTTTCATCCGTTTTCGTCGCTACGTTTTGTGCAATATTTAATGAAAATGCCGTTTTCCCTACTGATGGACGTGCTGCCACGATAATTAAATCATTTCGTTGGAAACCTGCTGTCATCTTATCTAATTCAGTAAACCCAGTTGGTATCCCAGTAACTTCACCCTTTTGATTATGCAAAAGTTCAATTTTGTCATAAGCATCTACAAGAACATCTTTAATGTTTTGGAATGCTTTTGCATTCGTTTGATGGGATACTTCTAATATTTTTTTCTCAGCCTCGTTTAAAAGACCATCCACATCATCTTCTCTCTCGTATCCATCCGATACAATATGAGTCGCCGTGCGAATTAAACGACGTAAAAGCGCCTTTTCAGCGATGATGCGTGCGTAATATTCTACGTTAGCTGCAGTTGGCACAACTTCTGCTAACTCTGCTAAGTAAGAAACCCCACCAACCTCTTCTAGTAACCCTTGATCAGCCATTGCTGATGTCATCATTACTAAGTCGATCGGCTCTCCCTTATCAGATAGCCCAAGCATGACTTCAAAAATCTTTTGATGTTTCGTTCGATAGAACGAATCAGGTACCAATAACTCTGATGCTGAAGTTAACGCATCTTGATCAATCAATATGGCCCCTAAAACCGCCTGCTCAGCCTCTATATTATGCGGAGGGGTACGATCAGCAAGTACATCACTCATACGCAATCCTCCTTGCTTAATTTATTTTTATTGTTCACTAACATGAACTTTTACTGTTGCTGTTACTTGTGGATGCAATTTCACAGTAACGTTTGTATAACCTAGCGCACGGATTGCATCGTCCATTTCAAATTTACGTTTATCAAGTTTAATCTTGTGTGATTTTTGCATTGCATCTACGATTTGTTTGCTTGTGATAGAACCAAATAAACGGCCACCTTCTCCAGATTTCGCCTTTAATTCTACAGTTAATTTCTCTAAAGTCTCTTTTAACTCTTTTGCATTTTCAAGCTCTGCTGCTGCATCTTTTTCTTCTTTACGCTTTTGAGCTTCTAAAGTTTTCATACTGCTATTTGTTGCTTCAGCAGCTAATCCTTGTTTTAGTAAGAAGTTATTTGCATAGCCATCTGGTACGTTTTTTACTTCTCCTTTTTTACCTTTACCTTTTACGTCTTTTAGAAAAATTACTTTCATGATTGTGTGCCTCCCTGTAAATAGTCATCAATAACAAATCGAAGCTTCTCCTCAGCTTCATCTACTGTAACATTTTTCATCTGTGTGGCTGCATTCGTCAAATGCCCGCCACCGCCTAAGTTTTCCATAATTAGCTGCACATTCACTTCACCTAAAGACCTGCTGCTAATTCCAATGAGATTCTCGCCACGTTTCGCAACAACAAATGATGCAATAATCCCTGTCATCGTTAATAACGTGTCTGCCGATTGCGCAATAAGCACTTGATCGTAGTAATCATCACTATCAACTTTAGCAATCGCAATTCCATTTTTATAAATGTACGCATTTTTTATAGCTTTTGCAACCCGTAAATACTGATCCATATCTTCCTTTAAAAGTTCTTGTACAAGTACAGTATCTGCACCATGTGAGCGTAAATAAGAAGCAGCATCAAATGTACGAGCCCCTGTCCGGAATGTGAAACTTTTCGTGTCGACAATAATACCCGCTAACAATGCCGTCGCTTCTAACATTGTCATCTTTAAATTTTTAGGTTGATACTCAAGTAATTCTGTAACCAATTCTGCCGTTGAAGAAGCATATGGTTCCATATAAACTAGCAATGGGTCTTCAATAAAATCTTCTCCACGGCGATGATGATCAATAACTACTACATTTTCAATTTTATGTAACAGTTTTTGCTCCATCACCATAGAAGGTTTATGCGTATCGACAACAACAAGTAACGACTCATCATTTGCAAATTCCATCGCTTGCTCTGGAGTAATAAAATGAGACCATAACTCCTCATTTTGTTTCACTTTGTCCATCAAACGCTTAATTCCTTTATCGGAATCATTTTCATCTAACACAATATATCCTTTACGCTCATTTAATTGAGCCACTTTTAAAATACCAATCGCAGCACCAATTGCGTCCATATCGGGAGCCCTATGCCCCATAATAATGACATTACTACTTTCTAATACTAAATCCTTTAACGCATGCGAAATGACCCTGGCGCGTACACGGGTACGTTTTTCAACCGGATTTGTCTTACCTCCATAGAACTTAACTTTACCTGTCGCTTGTTTAATAGCTACTTGGTCTCCCCCACGCCCAAGCGCAAGATCTAAACCAGATTGAGCCATTGCTCCAAGCTCTGATAAAGGTAAATCACCTGATCCGACACCCACACTTAATGTAAGTGGTATATTCCTTTTAGATGTTTCTTCACGCACCTGATCTAAAATGCTAAATTTCCCTTTCTCCATCTGCGTCAAAATACTTTCATTTAGCACAACGAAGAATCTTTCTGAAGATGCACGTTTTAAATAAGCACCATACTTAAGTGCCCATTCATTTAGTCGCGATGTCACAAGACTTGTTATATTCGTACGTAATTGATCATCTAATCCTTGTGTAACTTCATCATAATTATCCAAATAGATGACAGCTAAAACAGTCCTTTGATCCTCGTACATCTTTTCGATTTCTGTTTGTTCCGTTACATCAAAGAAATAAATTAACTTTTCTTCTTTCCTTACAAAAACGCGAAACTTTCGATTATTTAAAGAGACTATATCATCAGAAGTTTCTCCTTTAATGAAAAGAAGTAATGTTTCTGATACATCGTAAAGGTGCCATCCAGCTAATGCGTGCTGTCCCAGACATGAAGATAAATAAGGATTTGCCCAATCAATCCCATAATCCTTATTGTATAACAAAATACCAATCGGCATTTGGTTAAATGCTTCATTACTTACTTTCTTTACTCTTGTAATCATATCTGTCGTATGCTTTTCGAAATTCCTTTGAAAATTAAGTTCAAATCGTATAACGATAAAGAATACGATACAAAAAATGACAAAAGCAGCTATACCCATAATTAAATGAAAATAACAGAGAATTGAAATGAGCACAAACACAAAAAATGCCAATACATAAACAGGATATAAAAACCACTGTTTCTTATCAAATTCAGGCATGTATACAACTCCTATAAAGTAAAACTAACTTACCTTCCAGTTAGTTAAACAGATTAAAATAGTATAAGGAATATTATTTTATCCCCCTATTTTAGAACGCAATGAAATCCCTAAGTCAATTATACCTAAGATTGTCACAAGAGGAAACAGCATCGGAATAAACATGCATGCAATAAAACTAATAATAGGAACCCCTTTAGTAAAACCTTTTCTATACGCTAAAAAGGCGATAAATGTCAGACCTTGCAGTACAAGCAATAGCGCAAATATGACATTTAGGTTAGAAAATACCATATGTAAATATGATGTTGGTTCTACTTTTATAAAAGTTGCTAACAAAATAAATATAACGTAATACCAAATGATACTCTTTGGTAATTGTATATCTTTAAATTTAGGCCAAGATATAACTTCATGTTTTAACTTTTTCAAAACACTACCTGATATTATCACTGTAATCCAAGAAAAACATACTGAAACTAGCACAAGTATACTTGGAAGTAACGATTGTAATATATCATTCATTTGTGCAAGTAGCTCTTTTTGTTCCTTACTAATCGGCATACCTGTAGCACTTACTATCTTTTCGCTTTTCGCCATACTTTCACTAAACATACTTTGCATTTGCTTCATTATATCTATGTTGAAAAACTTTATACTCGCAACATAAATAAGTACAAAACCAATTAAGTATGCAAGCGTCCCCGCTATTAAGATTTCAACTGGCTTTTTTCTTGTTTTATACATATATCCTAAAACAATCCCTATCAATCCAAACATAATTGTCTTCACTAAATTCAGCGGTTGACTCACAATAATAGTAACAAAAAGTGCTGCTACAAAAACCACGAGCACATTAGATAGTTTATGTCTTATCATTAATAGTATAAATGGTAACGGCAACGCAAAAGTTACAACTGTACCCAAAATCGGAACATACATAGATATAAGCAATAAAATTGCATATATAGCTAATAATGCTGCACCTTCTGTAATAAACTTTGTTTGTTTCACATTTTAACCTCTCTTTCAAAAAGAAAAGCATAGCAAAATGCACAGTAGAGTCCGACTCTACTGTGCATTTCATACGCTATTATTCACCAACATATGGTAAAAGTGCCATTTGACGAGCACGTTTAATTGCAACTGTAAGTTTGCGTTGGTATTTTGCGCTTGTTCCTGTTACACGACGAGGTAAAATTTTACCACGCTCAGAAACGAAACGTTTTAATAAATCAACATCTTTATAGTCAATGCGAGTGATGCCGTTAGCTGTGAAGAAACACACCTTACGACGTTTCGCACGTCCACCTTTGCGTCCTGCCATGTCTATTTCCCTCCATTCTTTGTTAAAACTAACAAATTTACTGTATTAGAACGGTAAATCGTCGTCGGAAATGTCGATCGGTTGACCTACATTTGAAAATGGATCGTCATTCTTCGTAAATCCAGAGTTACCTTGGTTACCTGAATTACTAGATTGACCAAATGGGTTAGAGCCTTGGTTACCGAAACCAGCTCCTGATGGTTGCTGATTAAATGAACCACGTTGCTCCCCACCGCCATTACGCGGCTCTAAAAATTGCACGCTTTCCGCAAGAACTTCTGTTACGTATACACGTTTACCATCTTGTCCCTCGTAATTACGAGTTTGAAGACGCCCATCTACGCCTGCTAAGCTACCTTTTTTCAAATAATTTGCTACGTTTTCTGCTTGTTTACGCCATATTACACAATTAATAAAGTCAGCTTCACGCTCACCTTGCTGATTGGCAAATGCGCGATTCACAGCTAACGTAAAAGTAGCTACTGCGACACCATTGGGCGTGTAACGTAAGTCAGGGTCCTTAGTTAAACGACCAACGAGGATAACACGATTCATCAATCGAACCACTCTCCCTTATATATCAATTATTTTTCTTCTTCTTTAACAACGATATGACGAAGGATGTCTTCGTTGATCTTAGCTAAACGGTCGAATTCGTTAATCGCTTCTGCGTTAGATTTCACGTTTAAGATCATGTAGAAACCTTCACGTAAGTCGTTGATTTCGTAAGCTAAACGACGCTTACCCCACTCTTTCGTGTTAATGATTTCTGCACCATTGTTTGTTAAAACACCTGCAAAACGTTCAACTAAAGCTTTTTGAGCTTCTTCTTCAACGCCAGGACGAATGATGTACATAATTTCGTACTTTCTCATTACACTTTCACCTCCTTTTGGTCTAAACGGCCCGTAATGGGCAAGGAGCAATTAATTTATAGTAATTACTCACGAGTTTAGATTATATCATAGTAAGTTATATGAATCAACTCACCAATACATAAAAAACTTGGCAAACATATAATATATTTGCCAAGTTCATATCTTTATTTTTCCTAGGAAATATTAAATTAAACGTTAAAACGGAAGTGCATAACATCTCCGTCTTTTACGATATATTCTTTTCCTTCTAAACGTACTTTTCCAGCTTCTTTTGCAGCTGTCATAGAACCGTTTGTCATTAAATCATCGTAAGAAACTGTTTCTGCACGAATAAATCCACGCTCAAAGTCTGTATGAATAACACCAGCACATTGTGGTGCCTTCATTCCTTGTTTAAATGTCCAAGCACGTACTTCTTGAACGCCAGCTGTAAAGTACGTAGCAAGTCCTAATAGGTCATATGCTGCACGAATTAATTGATCTAAACCAGACTCTTCAATTCCTAATTCTTCAAGGAATACTTTTTTCTCTTCTTCGTCTAATTCAGCGATTTCTGATTCAATTTTTGCACATACAACGATTACTTGAGAATTTTCATTTGCTGCAAATTCTTTTACCATTTGTACGTATTTATTTTCCGAAGGATCGATAATATCGTCTTCACTTACATTCGCTACGTATAACATTTCTTTTGTTGTAAGTAAATGAAGACCTTTAACAATCTTCATCTGCTCTTCTGTAAATTCAACAGTACGAGCTGGTTTTCCCTCTTCAAAAGCTTCTTTTAAACGAACTAAAATTTCATGCTCATATACCGCTTCTTTATCTTTTTGTCTTGCTAATTTCGCAACACGCTCGATACGCTTATCAACAGACTCTAAATCCGCTAAAATTAGCTCTAAATTGATTGTTTCAATATCATCAATTGGATCTACTTTCCCTGAAACGTGCGTAATATTTTCGTCTTCAAAACAACGAACAACTTGGCAAATTGCATCTACTTGACGAATGTGAGATAAGAATTTATTTCCTAAACCTTCACCTTTACTAGCACCTTTTACGATACCTGCAATATCAGTAAACTCGAATACAGTCGGAACAGTCTTTTTCGGTTCTACTAATTCCGTTAATTTATTTAAACGCTCATCTGGTACTTCTACAATCCCTACGTTTGGATCAATTGTACAGAATGGATAGTTCGCAGATTCTGCTCCTGCTTGTGTAATTGCATTAAATAAAGTGGACTTCCCTACGTTAGGTAATCCAACAATCCCAGCCGTTAATCCCATATTTTTCACTCCTATGTCTCAATCTTTCATCATTATAGATAGTAACGAAAAAAATGACAAGTTTCCGCCAAACGAAAAAAAGTAACAGTTACCTACTGTAACTGTTACTCTTCCTCTATTCTTCGTGCTTCACAAGTATTTTTTTCACCTTACGATCAAACTCTCTTCGAGGAATCATTACTGAATGGTCACACCCCTCGCACTTAATGCGGATATCCATTCCCATACGAATAATTTTCCAACGATTCTCGCCACATGGATGGGCTTTCTTCATTTCCACAACATCATACAAGTTATATTCCTTTTGCTCCATTCTCCAAACTCCTCTCCATACTAAATTGCTTTTCCACTAACTAATTCTTCACGATTATATAAAACCATACGTGGATATGGAATTTCAATTCCATGTAAATCAAGACGATTTTTAATCTCTTTACGAAGTGCCCTTGCAATAACTGCATGTTGCATCGGTTCTACTTCAGCAATAACACGTAATATAACTTCTGATGCAGCTAATGTTTGCACACCTAATAATTGAGGTGTTGTTACCATTTTTTCGTACTTTGAAGGTAATTCTACTAATAAATCTTCAATAACTTGCTCTGCTTTCGCAATATCAGCCTCATATGAAATAGATACATCAACAAACGCTACACTATTACTAACTGAGTAGTTAGTAACTTGAATAATACTTCCATTTGGTAAAGTATGAATTTCACCTGTCCAACTCTTTACTTTCGTTGTACGAAGTCCAATTTCTAAAACGACTCCTTCAAATTGACCGATTTTAACATAATCGCCAACTGAAAACTGATCTTCTAACAAAATAAATAAACCTGTAATAACGTCTTTCACTAAACTTTGAGCACCAAATCCGACTGCTAAACCAATTACCCCAGCACCCGCTAATAAACCTGATGCATTAATATCAAACACACCTAAAATCGCAATTAGCATAATGAACATAACAACGTACGCTACAATATTTTCAAGTAATTTCGCTACTGTAACTGTACGACGTTCTGAAATTTGAATTGGAGAACGACTCCCCATACGAAACGCATTTCGTACAACCGCCCTTGCAATTCGCACAACAACTGCACCAATTGTTAAAATAATACATATTTTTAATGTCGCAACTCCAATATGAGCCCAACGATCAGCATCTAATAAATACTGTTTCATAGAATTAAACCACTTCGCTAATAAATCCATGTACCTCTACCTCTCTAGCTAAAATTTCTTTTTAGTTACCCTTATTATTGTATCAGAAGTCCCCTAATTGCTGAAAAAATTTTATGATTTTAATCCTATTTTATCCCCGACATCCAGGTATAAAATGGAACGAATATATATATACTAGTACTATTATTTCCGTTTTCATTCACATTTTGCAAAAATTACGCACTTATAACTTTCCATTTTCCTCACCATATAACATATATTGAAAATTTATTAAAAGGATGGGTGCTTCATGAATATTGGAAGTTTTCGCTTACCATTTTTTGAGAAAGAAACTCAAAACGTTATGCACCAAGATCTAGAAGCCTCTGAGATAATCAGTAATTTCTTACTTACCCATATTCCTATTAAAACTAATATACCACTCATTCTCGTTTGTATCGGCACAGATCGCTCTACAGGTGACGCACTCGGCCCATTAGTTGGTACAAAACTTGAACAAATAGACATCCAAAACCTCCAAGTATTCGGTACACTAGATGAGCCAGTACATGCGCTAAATTTAGAAGAGAAAATTCAGAATATACAGAAAGAATATCCTACTGCATTTATAATTGCTGTTGATGCATGTTTAGGAAAGTCCCAAAATATCGGATCAATCACTACTGGAAAGGGACCTAGTAAACCTGGGGCTGCTATGAATAAGAAATTACCTGCAGTTGGTGATTTGCACATACACGGTATTGTCAATCTAAATGGGTTTATGGAGTTTTTCGTTCTTCAAAATACAAGATTAAGTTTAGTCATGAAAATGGCTGATGTAATCGCAAAAAGTATAAAAGAGACGGATCAAAAATTATCCGCATTAAAAAAAGCAAACCATCTATAAATAATAAGATGGTTTGCTTTTTAATTTTTCTGTGCTAATAGTTCTAAAATACGATTTAAATCTTCTTTATTAAAAAATTCAATTTCGATTTTACCTTTTTCTTTTTTCGTCTCTTTAATTTTCACATCTGTGCCAAACTTTTCTCTTAAGAACGTTTCACGTTCTACGAAAAATATATTTCGCTCTTTTTTCACTTTTTTTGTTTCACGTGAAACGTGTTGATTAATCTCTTGGACGATTTTCTCTAATTGACGAACATTTAATCCTTCTTTTTCAATGCGTTTCAATAAGGACTTCAATTGTTCTTCATCTTTTATCGTAAGTAAAGTTCTCCCATGAGCCATTGAAAGTTGACCATTTGCAATCATATCTTGTACGAAAGAAGGTAGGCTTAATAACCGAGTATAATTTGCAATGTAAGGTCTGCTTTTACCAAGACGTTTCGCTAATTGTTCTTGCGTTACATTCAGCTCATTCATTAATATCTGGTATGCCATTGCCTCTTCCATAGGATTTAAATCTTCTCGTTGTAAGTTTTCTAACAAAGCAAATTCCATCATTTGCTGTTCAGTTAATTGTCTTACAACCGCAGGTACTTTTTCTAAACCAGCCTCTTTTGCAGCACGAAATCGTCTTTCGCCTGCAACAATTTCATATCCTTTAATACTCTTCCTAGCAATTAATGGTTGTAGAATACCGTGTTCCTTAATCGAAATTGCTAATTCCTGAATCGCCTCTTTATTAAAGTGTTTACGCGGTTGATATGGATTCGGCCTTAATTCAGTTACAAGAATCTCCTGAATTGTTTCCTCTTCTTTCACATCTAAATCAGGAAAAAACACATTAATTCCTCTTCCTAATCCTTTAGCCACCTGCAATCACTTCCTCTGCTAAATCTATATACACTTCTGCTCCTCTTGATTTAGCGTCATACTGCATAATAGGTTTCCCATGACTTGGAGCCTCGCTCAAGCGTACATTACGCGGAATAATCGAGCGATATACTTTATCCCTAAAATACTTTTTCACTTCATCTATAACTTGAATCCCTAAATTTGTACGGGCATCCAACATTGTTAACAATACACCTTGAATTGCTAAATTTTTATTTAAATGTTTTTGTACAAGTCGAACTGTATTTAATAGCTGACTTAACCCTTCTAGTGCGTAATATTCACACTGTACAGGAATAATAACAGAATCTGCTGCTGTTAATGCATTAATCGTTAATAACCCTAAAGATGGGGGACAGTCGATAATAATATAGTCATATTCATCACGAACTGGCTGTAATGCTCTTTGCAAACGTACTTCCCGGGAAATAGTCGGTACCAATTCAATTTCAGCACCAGCCAATTGAATTGTAGCGGGTAGAACATCTAAGTTTTCAGTTGCGGTTTTCTGTATAACCCCTTGAACATCTGCATCTTCCACAAGAACGTTGTAAATACATTGATCTAATTCAGATTTTTCAATTCCCACACCAGTCGTTGCATTTCCTTGAGCATCAATATCTACAAGAAGGACTTTTTTACCTACTTGCGCCAATCCAGCCCCTAAATTAACAGATGTTGTTGTTTTTCCAACACCGCCTTTTTGATTAGCAATAGCAATGATTTTTCCCATGATGTCACCTACTTTCAACCTTTCTATCTTATTCTAGTAACAATTACGTTTATTGTAACATGAAATAAAACTTTTTCTTTTACGTCCTTTATTAAACTTCAAAATTTATTTCTAAACTCCTTCTTCATTTAACAAGAAAATATAGTAAAAGAGACCTCTCCAATAGGATAAGGTCTCTAGCACGTCATTATTATTTTTTCTTTGGAATTTTAATTGTAATTTGATAGTACTCATCAAATTCTTCTTCCTCAGAATTAACATTCAAACCACTTTCAGTAACCATTTGTAAAGATTGTCTAATTGTATTCATAGCAATCCTCGTATCTCTACTTACTGCTTTTTGCTTTGCCTTACGCTTCGGTTTTGCTTCCTCTAGTAACTTCGCAATTCGTTCTTCTGTTTGCTTTACATTTAGTTGTTTCTCAACAATTTCCTGTAAAACCTTCAGTTGTAATTCCTCATTTTTTAAAGGAATGAGAGCGCGGGCATGACGTTCTGTAATGCTTTTTTCTAATAATGCACTTTTTATTTCTTCAGGCAACTTTAACAAGCGCAACTTATTTGCGATTGTAGATTGTCCTTTTCCAAGTCGTTGTGCCAATGCTTCTTGTGTTAAATTATGTAACTCAATCAGCTTTTGATATGCCACAGCTTCCTCGATTGCCGTTAGTTCCTCACGTTGCAAGTTTTCAATTAAAGCTACAGAAGCTGTCTCTGTATCATTTAAATTCTTTATAATTGCAGGAACCTTTTCCCAACCTAACTTTGTTGCCGCGCGAAAACGTCTTTCTCCAGCAATAATCTCGTACTTATCATCCTCATATTGCCTTACAACAATCGGTTGAATAAGTCCATGTGTACGAATTGTTAATGCTAGCTCATCAATACGCGCATCATCAAAAACTGTTCTTGGTTGATAACGGTTAGGGGTAATATTTACTATCGGAATTTCTTGTATTTCTTCATATACCTTTTTATCTATCTCTTCATGGCTTTCGTCTTGTAATTCGAATTCGCTCTCTTTATCTCCAAAGCCAAATAAACGAGAAAACGTATTTTTCATACATATTCCACCACCTTTTAGGCCTATTGACTATTCTCCATAAAATGTTTCCTATGAAACATTTACGTTTTCATTTATATAATTTAATCTTACGTCTAATAAGATTTATTTTTCAATAGGTAATTTATTGGGTGTTCCCGGTTTGCGTGGATATTTCTTTGGTGTCTTGCGCTTTTTCTCGATTAATAAAATATTACGTTCACTCTCTTCAAATGGTAATTGGAAAGTAGACATCTCTTTCAACTCTCCGCCTAGCACCTCTAAAGCATACTTGCCATTTTCAATTTCTTCGTTTGCTGCTGCACCTTTCATTGCAATGAATGTTCCTCCAACTTTTACAAGTGGTAAACATAGCTCACTTAATACAGAAAGACGCGCAACTGCACGTGCCATTACAATATCGTATGATTCACGTACACCTTCTTTTTTCCCAAATGTTTCTGCACGATCATGACAAAATGCAACATCACTTAATTCTAACTTTTGGGCTAAGTGATTTAAGAAATTAATACGTTTTTGCAATGAATCTACAATTGTTACTTTTAAGTGCGGGAAACAGATTTTTAAAGGAATACTTGGGAATCCAGCCCCTGCACCAACATCACAAATTGAGAATGGTTTTGAAAAATCATAATAAAAAGCAGCTGTAATGGAATCAAAAAAGTGTTTTAAATATACTTCTTCTTTTTCTGTAATAGCCGTTAAGTTCATTTTTTCATTCCACTCTACTAATGTTTCAAAGTAGATTTTGAACTGCTCTAACTGTCTAGAAGAGAGGGTGATTCCCTTCTCTTCTAGCATAGATTGAAATTGTTCTATGTTCATCTAGCAATATCTCCTTACTATTTATTGGTTCGATACGCGTGCAATTTTTCCTTGTTCTATATACACAAGTAAAATGGAAATATCCGCTGGATTTACGCCAGAAATACGTGAAGCCTGCCCCATTGAAAGTGGACGAACATCTTTCAATTTCTGTCTAGCTTCTGAAGCAAGGCTAGAAATCGCATCATAATCAATATCTACAGGGATTTTTTTACTCTCCATTTTCTTCATACGCTCTACTTGCTGTAAAGATTTTTCAATATACCCTTCATACTTAATCTGAATTTCAACTTGTTCTTTAACTTCATCACTTAATTCTACTTCACTTGGTACTAAAAGATGAATATGCTCATATGTCATCTCTGGACGACGTAATAAGTCACTTGCACGTATTCCATCTTTCAATTCACTTCCGCCAATATTGCGAATTAATTCTTGAACTTCAGGACGTGGTTTAATAATAATGCTGCTTAACCGTTCCTTTTCCTGTTCAATTTGTAATTTTTTATTTGTAAATCGCTCATAGCGCTCTTCTTTAATTAATCCAATTTCACGACCAACTTCAGTTAAACGAAGATCAGCATTATCGTGGCGTAATAATAGACGGTATTCTGCACGAGACGTTAATAAACGATATGGTTCATTTGTACCTTTCGTTACAAGATCATCAATTAAGACGCCAATATAAGCATCCTCGCGACCTAAAACAACTTCTTTTTTACCTAAAGAACGGCATGCTGCATTAATTCCAGCCATAAGCCCTTGTCCGGCCGCCTCTTCGTAACCAGAAGTTCCATTAATTTGTCCTGCTGTATATAAATTTTTAATCTTTTTCGTTTCAAGTGTTGGCCATAGTTGTGTTGGCACAATTGCATCATATTCAATTGCATAACCTGTACGCATCATTTCAACATTTTCTAGGCCTGGAATTGTTCTAAGCATGTCACGTTGTACATCTTCTGGTAAGCTTGTGGATAAACCTTGTACATATACTTCTTGTGTATTACGCCCTTCTGGCTCTAAGAAAATTTGATGACGTGGTTTATCATTAAATCTTACTACTTTGTCTTCAATAGAAGGACAGTATCTAGGGCCTGTTCCTTTAATCATACCAGAATACATAGCTGAACGATGTAAATTTTCATCTATTAAACGGTGTGTTTCTGTACTTGTATATGTCAACCAACATGGAATTTGATCCATAATAAATTTCGTTGTTTCAAAAGAGAACGCACGTGGCTTATCATCACCTGGTTGAATTTCTGTTTTACTGTAGTCAATTGTATTACTGTTTACACGCGGAGGTGTTCCTGTTTTAAATCTAACAAGATCAAATCCAAGTTCCTCTAAATGCTCAGATAATGTAATAGACGGTTGCTGATTATTTGGACCGCTTGAATATTTTAAGTCGCCCATGATAATCTCGCCGCGTAAAAATGTTCCAGTTGTAATTACAACGGTTTTTGCTGTATATTCTGCACCAGCTTGTGTAACTACCCCTTTACATACACCTTCTTCAACGATTAAACGCTCTACCATTCCTTGGAACAACGTTAAGTTTGGTGTTTCTTCAATTGTTTTCTTTAATTCATGTTGGTAAGCGAATTTATCAGCTTGCGCTCGAAGTGCACGTACGGCTGGTCCCTTACCTGTATTTAGCATACGCATTTGAATATGAGTTTTATCAATATTACGTCCCATTTCTCCGCCTAATGCATCAATTTCACGAACAACAATCCCTTTTGCTGGTCCACCAACAGAAGGGTTACATGGCATGAATGCTACCATATCCAAGTTAATTGTTAACATTAATGTTTTTGAGCCCATTCGTGCTGCCGCAAGACCAGCTTCACATCCTGCATGACCTGCACCGATTACTATGACATCGTATGAACCGGCATTGTATCCCATTGTTTATTCCTCCTAATAATCTCTATCTTTCTACAACTTCACTATATTATTTTCCTAAACAAAATTGAGAGAACAACTGGTCAATTAAGCTTTCATGCACTGTGTCCCCAGTAATTTCACCAAGTATTTCCCACGTTCTTGTTAAATCAATTTGTACCATATCAATTGGTACACCATTTTCAATCGCCTCAACTGCATCACCGATTGTTTTTCCTGCTTGTGTTAATAATCCAATATGTCTCGCATTAGAAACATATGTCATATCTGCAGAATCGATTGTTCCTTCAAAGAATAAATCAGCTATTGCCTTTTCGAGTTCATCTATTCCTTGTTCCTCAATTAAGGATGTTGTAATAACACGATTCCCCGCGGCTAACTCTGTAACACGTTCCATATCAATCGCTTGCGGTAAATCAGTCTTATTCACAATAACAATAAAGTCTTTTCCTTGTACCGCACGGAATAGATCTTCATCCTCATTTGTTAAAGCCTCGCTATAGTTGACAACAACTAATACTAAATCCGCTTGGCTCATCATTTCTTTTGAACGTTCCACACCAATTCGTTCAACAACATCTTCTGTCTCCCGAATACCGGCTGTATCTATAAGTTTAAGAGGTACACCACGCACGTTAACGTACTCTTCAATAACATCACGAGTTGTTCCTGCAATATCAGTTACAATTGCCTTTTTCTCCTGAACAAGACTATTTAATAACGATGATTTCCCAACGTTAGGTCTACCGATAATTGCTGTAGCAATACCTTCACGTAAAATTTTCCCCTGTTTTGATGTTTCTAATATTTTTTCGATTTCCGAACGAACATGCGTCGCTTTCTCAATTAAAATATTATGTGTCATCTCTTCTACATCATCGTATTCTGGATAATCTATATTTACCTCAACATGAGCTAATGTTTCTAATATTTCTTGACGCAAAAGACCAATTAATTTAGATAATCGCCCTTCCATTTGATTAATTGCTACATTCATCGCACGATCTGTTTTTGCTCGAATCAAATCCATAACAGCTTCTGCTTGTGATAAGTCGATACGTCCATTTAAAAAAGCACGTTTTGTAAATTCGCCCGGTTCTGCCAATCGTACTCCTTGTGCTAGAATAAGTTGCAATACTTTATTTACTGAAACAAGTCCACCGTGACAGTTAATTTCCACTATATTTTCACGTGTAAAAGTCCTTGGTGCGCGCATAATAGACACCATGACTTCTTCAATAACTTGATTTGTATCTAAATCAACAATATGACCATAATGAATAGTGTGAGAAGGAACCTCTGTTAAATCCTTCCCCTTAAAAATACGATCAACTTTCTCAACCGCATCATCCCCACTTACTCGAACAATGGCAATTGCACCCTCTCCAAGCGCTGTGGAAATCGCAGCAATTGTATCAAATTCCATGTCCTTTCACCTCACTTGCTTATTTATCTCTATTTCAACATGATTATTTCTTTCACTAAATTATTAGGATACCATAACGAACCTATCTACAAAAGAAGAATAACTCATTTTATTATATCCCCATGTAAAAAACACTAAACTTATTCACAGTGGATAAGTTTAGTGTTTTTTAGTTATCCACATCTATTTTCCGCTCAAAAAAACCGGCACTCATTTGAGCAACCGGTCATTTAGGAGATATTACAACATGCCGATGTGGTTCATTTCCTTCAGAAGTTGTATTGATACCTTGATGATTTGATAATGCCTGATGAATAATTTTTCGTTCAAAAGATGGCATCGGTTCTAAAATAACTCTTTTTTTCGTATTAAATACTTGTTTCGCTAATCGATAAGAAAGTGATTCTAACGTACTTTTTCTTTTACTACGATAATTTTCAGCATCTAGTGTAATACCGATATACTGCTTCGTGTTACGATTCGCGACAAGTTTTGTTAAATACTGTAAAGAGTTCAATGTATTACCTCTTTTCCCAATTAAAATACCTACATTATCACCAGAAATTGTAAATTCGATTTCGCGTCCTTTTACAATTTTACTAATCTCGACTTCCACACCCATATCGTGAATAACATTTCTTAAATATTCTTCACATTCTTGAATTGGATCTTTCTTCAATACAACTTCTACTACTGCAGGGCGATTCCCAAATAAACCTAAGAATCCCCTTTTACCCTCATCGACAATATTTATATCTACTCGATCTTTTGATGTATTTAATTGCCTTAAAGCATCCTCTACTGCCAGCTCGACTGTTTGTCCTTTAGCAGTAATTACACTCACTTGCTTGAGCCTCCAGCTTTACCAGCCTTACTAGCCTTAATCTCTGGCCCTTTAATAAAGTACATTTGAGCAATACCAAAGATATTACCAACAACCCAGTAAAGTGATAATGCAGCTGGGAAGTTAATTGCAAAGATTAAAATCATAATCGGCATAAGCCAAAGCATCATTGCCATTTGTGGATTTTGACCAGCTGTTCCTGCCATTGCAAGCTTTTGCTGAATAAATGTCGTAATTGCTGCAACGACTGGTAAGATATAGAACGGGTCTGCATGTCCTAAATCGAACCATAAGAAACTATGTTGTTTAATTTCAGCTGTTCTCATAATTGCATGATAAAAAGCGAACAGAATTGGCATTTGAATAAAGATTGGTAAACAACCAGCTAATGGATTTACACCATTTTTTTGGTATAACTGCATCATTTCTTGCTGCAGTTTTTGCTGTGTCGCTTGATCTTTAGAGCTATATTTCTCTTTTAACTTCACCATTTCCGGTTGTAACGCTTGCATCGCTTTCGTACTCTTCGTTTGTTTAATCATTAATGGTAATAACGCAAAACGAATGATAAGAGTCGTAACAACAATTGCTAAACCATAATTACTGTTAAATAAGTTTGCAAAATACGTGATTAACTGAGAAAGCGGGTATACGAAGTATTCATTCCAAATTCCAGTGCTTTTTGGTGTAATTGGCTGATTTACTTCACTACAGCCAGCAGTAATCGCCATTAATGCAATAAGCATGGCTAGTAAACCTAATTTCTTTTTCAAAGCCTACTCCTCCTTGTATCGGTATGTATATAGTGTAATTCATTTCCTTACGCTACTTTTTTATTCTTTTCATACCAGAGCGTTTAAAGACATGAATTAAGCTTTTCTTTACTTCTTCATATGTCATCTCTGCACAAGGCTTCCTTGCTATTATAACAAAATCTTTTCCAGAAGCTATCTCATCTTTTAACTCTGTAATAGCCTGACGGACCATGCGCTTAATTCGATTACGAACTACTGCATTTCCTATTTTCTTGCTAACAGAAAGGCCGATGCGAAAGTTTGGCTGTTCTTCTTTATCTAATTGGTATACAACAAACTGACGATTTGCATTTGATTTTCCGTTTTGAAAAACCGCCTGGAATTCATCATTCTTCTTTATACGATGTTTTTTCTTCATATCAATTGACACTCCTGTATTTCATCAGCGGAAATTCACTATTATTAGAAAAAAAGACCACTGAACGATCAGTGGTCTACGCAGATAATACTTTTCTTCCTTTACGACGACGAGCTGCTAGCACTTTACGTCCGTTCGCTGTGCTCATACGGCTGCGGAAACCATGTACTTTGCTGCGCTTACGTTTATTTGGTTGGTAAGTTCTTTTCATTATATGACACCTCCCTGAGGAATATCTGTTAAAGACAGTCCTATAAATTATAGTTAATTAACTAGGAAAATGTCAATGGTTCTAGAAATTTTCATCAAATATTCATTTTGAACCTATTCACATACTTTTTCACAGCACCTATATTTCCTTGTGGATAAATATTTTTTCGCGCTTTTTATATCCACAAACTTTTTTCACACTTTTACACAGTATATCGTGTTGTGGACAAGTTTATTCCACAAGGTATTGATTTTGTGGATAACTTTCTTAAATTCATTGCTATAGCCACTTTTTTTTGATATTATAGTTGTGTTTTCACTTTGAATAAGTTTTCCACATCTTTATCTTATCCACAATTTGTGTATAACATGTGGACAGTTTTAATCACATGTGGGTAAATAGTTGTCCACATTTGCTTTTTTTGTCGAAAACCCTATCTCATATACAAACGACGTTTTTAGGTTTTAAAATACGTTTCGTATAAATATACATTTTATATTTATTAGGTTGTACATTTGTTGCGCAACCTTATTCTTTTACCAACTTAGTAAAGGAGGGACACCTTTGGAAAATATTTCTGATTTATGGAATAGTGCCTTAAAAGAATTAGAAAAAAAGGTAAGCAAGCCTAGTTATGAGACATGGTTAAAATCCACAACGGCTCATAACTTGAAGAAAGACGTATTAACGATTACAGCTCCGAATGAATTTGCTCGTGACTGGCTAGAATCTCATTACTCCGAACTAATTTCAGAAACACTATACGATTTAACAGGGGCAAAATTAGCAATTCGCTTTATTATTCCCCAAAGTCAAGCTGAAGAGGACATTGATTTGCCTCCAGTTAAGCCGAATCCAGCACAAGATGATTCAGCTCATTTACCACAGAGCATGTTAAATCCAAAATATACATTCGATACATTTGTTATTGGCTCTGGTAACCGTTTTGCCCATGCAGCTTCATTAGCTGTAGCTGAGGCGCCAGCTAAAGCGTATAATCCACTCTTTATTTACGGGGGAGTTGGACTTGGAAAGACACATTTAATGCACGCAATTGGTCATTATGTAATTGAACATAATCCAAATGCAAAAGTTGTATATTTATCATCAGAAAAATTTACAAATGAATTTATTAACTCTATTCGTGATAATAAAGCTGTTGATTTTCGTAATAAATATCGTAACGTAGATGTTTTATTGATAGATGATATTCAATTTCTTGCTGGAAAAGAACAGACTCAAGAAGAGTTTTTCCATACATTTAATGCATTACACGAAGAAAGTAAACAAATTGTAATTTCTAGTGACCGACCACCAAAAGAAATTCCAACTTTAGAAGATCGTCTTCGTTCCCGCTTTGAATGGGGACTTATTACAGACATTACGCCGCCAGATTTAGAGACACGAATTGCGATTTTACGCAAAAAAGCAAAAGCTGAAGGGCTTGATATACCAAATGAAGTTATGCTTTATATCGCAAATCAAATTGATTCAAATATTCGTGAATTAGAAGGTGCACTTATCCGAGTTGTAGCTTATTCATCTTTAATTAATAAAGATATTAATGCTGATTTAGCAGCTGAAGCACTTAAAGATATTATTCCAAATTCTAAGCCGAAAATTATCTCTATTTATGATATTCAAAAAGCTGTCGGGGACGTTTATCAAGTGAAATTAGAAGATTTTAAAGCGAAAAAACGTACAAAATCAGTTGCGTTTCCTCGCCAAATTGCAATGTATTTATCGCGCGAACTTACAGATTCCTCTTTACCAAAAATAGGTGAAGAATTTGGTGGACGTGATCATACAACAGTTATCCATGCCCATGAAAAAATCTCTAAACTACTAAAAACCGATACGCAATTACAAAAGCAAGTTGAAGAAATTAATGGTATTTTAAAGTAGTAGCTGAATAGTGTGAATAACTTACCTTGTTTTACGCACAGTCTATCCACATGTAGATAGACTGTTTTTACATCCTTTAGCGGGGTTATCCACATATCCACAAGCCCTATTACTATTACTACTATTTTTTATCTTTATTAATTAAATAAAATCTTATACTTACCGGAGGTTTTTCTTTATGCGTTTTACAATACAAAAAGACTATCTTGTAAGAGGTGTACAAGATGTAATGAAGGCAGTTTCTTCTCGTACAACAATCCCAATTCTTACGGGAATTAAAGTTGTAGCAACTGAAGAAGGAGTTACATTAACAGGAAGCGATGCTGATATTTCGATTGAATCGTTTATTCCAGTCGAAGAAGATGGAAAAGAAATCGTAGAAATAGCTCAATCAGGAAGCATTGTTTTACAGGCAAAATATTTTAGTGAGATTGTAAAAAAACTACCTAAAGACACTGTCGAAATTTCTGTAGAAAATCATTTTATGACAAAAATAAAATCTGGAAAATCAGAGTTTAACTTAAATGGTTTAGATTCTGCAGAATATCCGTTATTGCCACAGATTGAAGAACATCATGTATTTAAGATACCAACAGATTTACTTAAACATATGATCAGACAAACTGTATTTGCAGTTTCTACTTCTGAAACAAGACCAATCTTGACAGGTGTAAACTGGAAGGTATATAACAGCGAGTTAACTTGTATTGCAACAGATAGTCATAGGCTGGCACTTCGAAAAGCAAAAATTGAAGGACATAATATTGCAGATGAATTCCAAGCTAATGTTGTTATCCCAGGTAAGAGCTTAAATGAATTAAGTAAAATTTTAGATGAGTCTGAAGAAATGGTAGATATCGTTATTACGGAGTATCAAGTATTATTCCGTACAAAACATTTATTATTCTTCTCAAGATTGTTAGAAGGGAATTATCCTGATACGACACGTTTAATTCCGGCAGAGAGTAAAACGGATATTTTTGTGAATACAAAAGAATTCCTACAAGCAATTGATCGAGCTTCACTATTAGCAAGAGATGGCCGCAATAACGTTGTTAAATTATCAACTTTAGAGCAAGAAATGCTAGAGATTTCTTCGAATTCACCAGAAATCGGAAAAGTTGTCGAAGAAGTACAATGCGAAAAAGTAGATGGAGAAGAGTTAAAAATATCTTTTAGTGCAAAATATATGATGGATGCATTGAAAGCTTTGGATAGTACAGAGATTAAAGTTAGCTTTACTGGGGCGATGAGACCGTTCTTAATTCGTACAGTAAATGATGATTCAATTATTCAATTAATTTTACCGGTTCGTACTTACTAGGTAAGGAATAAGGGTTGCTAGTTTAAAGATGCTAGTGGCCCTTATTTGATTTTTGGGTATTACTTTCCTAATGCTAGTTTATTTAGTACAATGAAAGAATGAACACTTTCAGAAAGTGAGCGATTTTATGAAACGTATTAAAATTTCAACAGAGTATATTACACTAGGACAATTTTTAAAGTTAGCTGATGTAATTGATACAGGTGGCGCTGTAAAATGGTTTTTACAAGAATATGAAGTGTACGTGAACAACGAACTTGAAAATAGAAGAGGTCGCAAACTATATGCGAATGATGTTATTGAAATTCCAGGAAGCGGAACTTTCCAAGTTCAGGCATAAAGGGGGAGCCCTTTGTTTATTTCAGAAATACAATTAAAAAACTATCGCAATTATGAAAAATTAGAGCTTTCCTTTGAAGATAAGGTAAATGTAATTATCGGCGAAAATGCGCAAGGGAAAACAAATTTGATGGAAGCTATTTATGTTTTAGCGATGGCGAAATCTCATAGAACCTCTAATGATCGCGAACTTATCCGCTGGGATGAAGATTTTGGTCAAATAAAAGGGAAATTACAAAAAAGAAACAGTTCTTTGTCTTTGGAATTAAATATTTCGAAAAAAGGTAAAAAGGCAAAATTAAATCAACTTGAACAGCAAAAGTTAAGTCAATATATTGGCGTGATGAACGTTGTCATGTTTGCCCCAGAAGATTTAAATCTTGTAAAAGGAAGCCCTCAAGTAAGAAGACGCTTTTTAGATATGGAATTAGGACAAATAGCTCCTGTATATTTGTATGAATTAAGTCAATATCAAAAGGTGCTCACGCAACGAAATCACTTGTTGAAAAAAATGCAAGGGAATAGTAAGAATGAGGAAACGATGTTGGATGTATTTACACTTCAACTAATTGAGCATGGTGCGAAAATACTGCAAAAACGTTTTGAATTTTTGCATTTGCTACAGGAATGGGCAGCTCCAATTCATCGAGGTATAAGCCGTGGATTAGAAGAGTTAGAAATTGTCTATAAACCAAGTGTAGATGTATCAGAATCAATGGATTTGTCGAAAATAAAAGAAGTATACTATGAAAGTTTTCAATCTGTGAAACAACGTGAAATTTTCCGTGGTACGACTTTAATTGGTCCTCATCGTGACGATTTACAATTCTTCGTTAATAGTAAAAATGTTCAAGTCTTTGGTTCGCAAGGACAACAACGAACGACCGCACTATCCCTAAAATTAGCTGAAATTGAATTGATTTATTCAGAGGTTAAAGAATATCCAATCCTTTTGTTGGATGATGTTTTATCAGAATTAGATGATTATCGTCAATCACATCTTTTAAATACAATTCAAGGAAAAGTGCAAACATTTGTTACAACGACGAGTGTCGACGGAATTGAACACGAAACATTAAAAGAAGCGAAAACAATTCATGTAACGAACGGCACTGTAGATTGTGAAATAGATAGGGAATAACCCCTGTTTAAATGGAAAAGTAGGTGATCTTTGTGTCAATGGAACAAAAGCAAATGCAAGAAAATGCATATGATGAAAGTCAGATACAGGTGCTTGAAGGACTAGAGGCAGTTCGGAAACGCCCTGGTATGTATATTGGATCTACAAGTGGAAAAGGGCTTCACCATCTTGTTTGGGAAATCGTAGATAATAGTATTGATGAAGCACTTGCAGGTTATTGTGATGAAATTAATGTTAGTATCGAAGAAGATAATAGTATTCGTGTAACGGATAATGGGCGTGGTATTCCGGTTGGTATACAAGAAAAAATGGGACGTCCAGCTGTAGAAGTTATTATGACTGTTCTCCACGCCGGTGGTAAATTTGGCGGTGGCGGTTATAAAGTTTCTGGTGGTTTACATGGTGTTGGGGCATCGGTTGTAAATGCTCTATCAACAGAATTAGAAGTATTTGTACATCGTGAAGGTAAAATCCATTACCAAAAATACGAAAGAGGTATTCCGGTTGCGGATTTAAAAGTCATTGGTGACACCGATCAAACAGGAACAATAACTCGATTTAAACCAGATCCGGAAATTTTCCAAGAAACAACAGTATACGATTTTGATACGCTAGCAACTCGTATGCGTGAATTAGCGTTTTTAAATCGTAATATTAAATTAACAATTGAAGATAAACGTGAACATAAGCAAAAGAAAGAATTCCATTACGAAGGTGGAATTAAATCATACGTTGAGCATTTAAATCGCTCAAAACAACCGATTCATGAAGATCCTGTGTACGTAGAAGGTTCAAAAGATGGTATTCAGGTTGAGGTTTCTCTTCAATATAACGAAGGATACACAAATAATATTTACTCATTTACGAATAACATCCATACGTATGAAGGTGGTACACATGAGGTAGGTTTTAAAACAGCTTTAACTCGTGTAATCAACGACTATGGTCGTAAAAATAGCATTTTAAAAGATGCGGACAGTAATTTAACTGGTGAGGATGTTCGTGAAGGTTTAACAGCAATTGTATCAATTAAGCATCCAAATCCACAATTTGAAGGACAAACGAAGACAAAACTTGGGAATAGTGAAGCGAGAACAATTACAGAGTCTGTATTCTCAGAGGCATTTGAAAAGTTCTTACTAGAAAATCCTAATGTAGCGCGAAAAATTGTAGAAAAAGGTACGATGGCTGCACGTGCACGTGTAGCTGCGAAAAAAGCGCGTGAATTGACACGTCGAAAGAGTGCGTTAGAAGTTTCAAGTTTACCTGGTAAATTAGCTGATTGCTCTTCGAAAGATCCAGCAATTAGTGAAATTTACATCGTAGAGGGTGACTCTGCGGGTGGATCTGCAAAACAAGGACGCGATCGTCATTTCCAAGCAATTTTACCGCTGAAGGGTAAAATTATTAATGTGGAAAAGGCGCGCTTAGATAAGATTTTATCAAATGATGAAGTTCGTACAATTATTACGGCAATCGGTACAAATATTGGTGGAGACTTCGATATTGAAAAAGCACGCTATCATAAAGTTATTATTATGACCGATGCCGATGTTGATGGTGCACATATTCGTACCCTATTATTAACGTTCTTCTATCGTTATATGCGTCAAATAATTGAGTGTGGTTATATCTATATTGCACAGCCGCCATTGTTTAAAATACAACAAGGTAAAAAAATTCAATATGCTTACAACGATAAGGAACTTGAAAAAATCTTAGCTGAGCTACCAGCCCAGCCGAAACCAGGAATTCAACGTTATAAAGGTCTTGGGGAGATGAATCCAACTCAGCTATGGGAGACGACAATGGATCCAGAAGTACGTTCGTTACTTCAAGTTTCTCTTCAAGATGCAATAGAAGCAGACGAAACGTTTGAAATTTTAATGGGTGATAAAGTAGAACCGCGTCGTAACTTTATCCAAGAGAATGCAAAATACGTGAAGAACCTTGATATTTAAATGAGTAATGACAGGAATCTAAGTATTCCTGTCTTCTACATATAAATCAATGTATGTGTAACGGAAATGTAAGAGGAGGTGCTCGTTGATGTCAGACAATCAACAACAAGCACGAATTCGAGAAATTAATATTAGTCATGAAATGCGTACCTCATTTTTAGATTACGCAATGAGTGTTATCGTATCTCGTGCATTACCAGATGTTCGTGATGGATTAAAACCTGTGCATCGTAGGGTTTTATATGCGATGAATGATTTAGGAATTACAGCTGATAAAGCGTATAAGAAATCAGCACGTATTGTCGGTGAAGTAATCGGTAAGTATCACCCTCATGGTGATTCAGCCGTTTATGAAACAATGGTACGTATGGCGCAAGATTTTAGTCAACGTTATATGCTTGTAGATGGGCATGGTAACTTCGGTTCTGTAGATGGAGATTCAGCAGCAGCAATGCGTTATACAGAGGCAAGAATGTCTAAGATTTCTATGGAATTAATACGTGATATTTCAAAAAATACAATTGATTATCAAGATAACTATGATGGTTCCGAAAGAGAACCGATAGTACTACCAGCGCGTTTCCCTAATTTATTAGTAAACGGTACAACAGGTATTGCTGTTGGTATGGCAACAAATATACCGCCGCATCAGCTTGGCGAAGTAATTGATGGTGTGCTGGCATTAAGTCATAATCCTGATATTACTATCGCAGAATTGATGGAATATATTCCTGGTCCAGACTTTCCGACGGCAGGTTTAATTTTAGGAAGAAGTGGAATTCGAAGAGCTTATGAAACAGGTCGCGGTTCCATTATGCTTCGTGCTAAGGTTGAAATTGAAGAGAAGTCAAACGGTAAACAATCTATTATCGTAACTGAACTACCTTATCAAGTTAATAAGGCGCGATTAATTGAAAAAATCGCAGAATTAGTTCGCGATAAGAAAATTGAAGGTATTACAGATTTACGTGATGAATCAGATCGTAATGGTATGCGTATTGTCATGGAAGTACGTCGTGATGCTAATGCAAACGTACTATTAAACAATCTATATAAACATACAGCGCTTCAAACAAGTTTCGGTATTAATATGTTGTCTCTTGTAAATGGGGAGCCACAAGTACTAAATTTAAAACAAAATCTATATCATTATTTAGAGCATCAGAAGGTAGTAATTCGTAGACGTACTGCTTATGAATTAGAAAAAGCAGAAGCACGTGCTCATATTTTAGAAGGATTACGAATTGCTTTAGATCATCTTGATGAAGTTATTACGTTAATTCGTAGTTCAAAAACGGCAGATATTGCAAAGCAAGGCTTAATGGAACGTTTTGGTTTAAGTGAGAAACAAGCGCAAGCGATTTTAGATATGCGTCTGCAACGCTTAACTGGATTAGAACGTGAAAAAATTGAGCAAGAATATCAAGACTTAATGAAGTTAATTGCTGAATTAAAAGCGATTTTAGCAGATGAAGAAAAAGTTCTTGAGATTATTCGTGAAGAATTAACAGAAGTAAAAGAGCGTTTCAATGATAAGAGACGAACAGAGATTACAATTGGCGGTATGGAATTTATTGAAGATGAAGATTTAATTCCTGAACAAAACATTGCGATTACGTTAACTCATAACGGTTATATTAAGAGGTTACCAGCTTCTACGTACAAAACACAGAACCGTGGGGGACGTGGTGTGCAAGGAATGGGTACGAATGATGATGACTTTGTTGAACATTTATTAACAACGTCTACTCATGATCATATTTTATTCTTTACAAACAAGGGTAAAGTATACCGTACGAAAGGATATGAAATTCCAGAGTATAGTCGTACTGCAAAAGGACTACCAATTATTAACCTATTAGGGGTAGATAAGGGTGAGTGGATTAACGCTATTATTCCGATTCGTGAATTTGGTGACGATCAGTTCTTATTCTTTACGACAAAACAAGGGGTTTCTAAGAGAACGCCACTTTCATCATTTGCAAATATACGTACAAATGGTTTAATTGCAATTTCTCTTCGTGAAGAGGATGAAGTAATATCTGTACGTTTAACATCGGGTGATAAGGATATTATTGTCGGGACAAGTAACGGTATGCTAATTCGTTTCAATGAACAAGATGTTCGTTCTATGGGACGTAATGCTGCAGGTGTTAAAGCTATTACGTTGGGCGATGAAGACCAAGTTGTAGGTATGGAAATTGTCGAAGAGGATGTAAATGTTCTAATTGTAACGAAAAATGGTTACGGAAAGCGTACACCGATTGATGAATACCGTCTGCAAAGTCGCGGTGGTAAAGGTCTGAAAACTTGTAACATTACAGATAAGAACGGTAAATTAGTAGCTGTTAAGTCTGTTACAGGTGAAGAAGATATTATGTTAATTACAGCGGCAGGCGTTATTATTCGTATGCCAGTTGATCAAATCTCTCAAATGGGACGTAATACACAAGGTGTTCGTCTAATTCGATTAGAGGAAGACCAAGAGGTAGCGACGGTAGCAAAAGCACAAAAAGATGAAGAGGAAGAAACGAGTGAAGAGGTTTCTTCAGAAGAATAAGAGAGGGGATTTTCCCTCTCTTTATTTTTTTATAATAATACTTGCATAGGGAAGAGAAAGCCTATATAATAGGCAGAGTCAGCAAATGAGAGATACAACTTATCAAAAAAACTTGTTGACCAAAATAATATAGTATGATATATTATAAAAGTCGCTGAAACGCGATGTTGAACTTTGAAAACTAAACGAAACAAACAACGTGAAACGTCAATTTTTATTTTAGATGCTAGACAAACTAACTTTATTGGAGAGTTTGATCCTGGCTCAGGATGAACGCTGGCGGCGTGCCTAATACATGCAAGTCGAGCGAATGGATTAAGAGCTTGCTCTTATGAAGTTAGCGGCGGACGGGTGAGTAACACGTGGGTAACCTGCCCATAAGACTGGGATAACTCCGGGAAACCGGGGCTAATACCGGATAACATTTTGAACCGCATGGTTCGAAATTGAAAGGCGGCTTCGGCTGTCACTTATGGATGGACCCGCGTCGCATTAGCTAGTTGGTGAGGTAACGGCT
>NZ_FNDM01000031.1:0-13560 GCF_900100505.1 Bacillus sp. cl96 | reverse complement strand
TAAACCAGTTAACGTTCCAGAATGGTTAGAAACAAGTTTAGCAACGAATGATTTTACATTTACACAAGCTTGGTATGATGGGTCAGAAGCTATTAATAAAGCAGCATCTACTAACGCTCAACAAATTGTTAAAAATATAAATAGCAAGTATGGAACAAACTTGAAGTATAGTGAAGTAGGAGCAATTGTAAAATTAGTAGATGGTTCAAAAGAGCAATTTATGTTATCTGGTATGAATGCAGATGATTTTGGAATTACTTTCATGGCATCAAATAATGCTACTGTAGAGCTTGCTAAAGGTTTTGTTACACTTGTAAATCCAAATGTGAATTTAGATCAAGAAATTCAAGATATATCCTTAGCACCAAAAAATATTAAGGATGTTGAAAAAGGGAATTATAAAATTCACATCAGTCCAACAATGAAAGACAAAATGATTTCAATTCAAATCACAAAAAAATAATGAAAAAAGCCGTTTTAGTAACCTACTAAAACGGCTTTTTTATTAGAAATTAAAAATATTCCTCGAAATATAAAAGGAGGAAGATAATGAAGAAAATAAAATCAAAATTATTATTATGTATTTTCATTATTTCGTTATTTATTCCTAACTTTGCATATGCACGGAATAGTGATATTCCTTTTTATGATGGGAAGAATGAAACCTTGATAATTAACAAGGATTTGCAAATGCCAGGAAAGTATTTAAGGCCAGGTAAATTTTTACCGCCTAATGCACCAGCTGATATTTATTATACAGCTGATCTTCATTACCCAGCTCTTTACAATGGTAGTTTTGATTGGGGAAACCAAAGAGCTAACTTGGTGCAGTCTGTTGATTATAGTGAACCTTTTGTTAATATAGCAAACGATGGATATATTGGAAGCGGTAATACTATAGGTAATAGAATGATTACAGAAGTGGAAAGAGTAAACTCTCAAGTGATTTCCCAAAAGTATTGGGGGAATCCAGATTTTGTTTTAAAGTATATATTACCTTATGAAGTGACTAGTGTTGCGTTTCCTAAGTCGTATGGTAAATTCTATTGGATTAGGGATATGGCTTATCTTTCAGGCGGTATGGCGGGTGCAGGGCTACAAAAGGATATTAACAAATTTAATATCTTTATTGTACGTACTAGTTTTCCGGATATAAAAAAATTCCAAGCATCTGACGGTCCTAAAAGTAATACAGTAGATTTTCATGTTGAAGGTTTTGAATATGTAACCAAAAATAAAGGATATACAGATAATAATATAGGATCAGAAACTATAAATCCTTATGCGGAAATGGCTGGGGAGCGAAATAGAGTAAAATGGGTTCTGAAAATATATAAAGATGGTTCTGAAATTGATACTAAAGAAGGATATATCCGTTCTAATCCTAAGAAAGATTCAGAGAAGCCGGAAGAGGGCGATGCTGGATATTTTGGAGGGAAAGGATCAAGTAGCCCTATACGATGGCAGCCAACGACTTGTGGGAAGTTTGAAGCGAAATTACAAGTCTATGACGCTGTACAAAGACCAGCAAAGGAAAAGAAAACTTCCTTTACTATTTCGGGAAATGGTTGTGACAAAGAGGAACCACCAACTCCAGGTGGTGAAGGTGATGAAGATACATTTAAGTACAAAATGGATTTTTCAGTAGATCGTATTGAGGGTGAAACGGTTGAATCTGGTGGTACTGTAAAAACACCGGTTAAGGTTTCAAGAGCTGATTTTTCAGAAGAACGAAAAAAATACCGAGAAGAATTAGATCGAAAAATCCAGGATAAAGAGCGAGAACTTTATAATTTAGAGGACAGAAAAGAAGACGCGAGGGAAGAATTGAAATTTTGTCGATATGATAGAATTTGTACAATAGATGAAGAAGGAAATCAACATTGTGTTCCCCGTGATTGTTCATCGTATGAATATAATCTTGATAGAATATTAACGATTATTAGTACAGAAACAAAAAAATTAAATAAAGAGAAGAATAAAAGGGATAGATTAGATAAATTGGAGAGTGAATATAAAAACACCACTCCAAATGTTGTCCTCAGGTTCCAAGATAATATAGTAGGACAACAGAAGGTCAACTTATCCGAAGGACAATCTAAAGTTTTATATTATGATTGGAAAGTACCAAGTTCAGGACAAATTGAGGCTGAGATCAATCCTAAGCCGCGAAAATATGATAATAGTAAAGATGTATTAAAAACAAACTTTAATAATAATAAATTGGATACTCCAATTAATGTTGCTTCACATGAAACCTCTACTTGTTCTCAGCCTAATTCTACAGCTACGGTAACAGCTGTCGTGCGTACAATTAATAACGCAGGAGATAGGGACACATTATATGAACGCTTAACGGGTAGTATTGTGAATATATCAAAGCCTAAAATAAGAGCAGGATATGGATTTAGTTATGAAGTGAAAACAACCTACACAAATGAAGATTCATCAAGTAATGCTACGGGTGTGAAGAGTACAACGTCTTTCCTTCCTACAATGGTTAAACATCAACAGTATTCAAAAACAGAAGATGGATACAAAGTACCAATGGATGAAACACTAGGAGGATACAATCAAGTTTGGTCATTACCTCATACTTACGTTGAAAAGTTTTCAGGAAATGTATTTAATGATAACTATAAAAAGCATCCTAAATACAATCCTAATGAAACTATTTTAGATGGCGGGAGAAAGTGGTATACCGAATTTACACAAGCAGATGGAACGTATTCATTTAAAGCAATGGCTTATGGTGCGGGTGTTAATAAGTTAAATCTTTGTCTTACGGGAAAAATTGAAGTGGAAGGTTCAGGGATTGGTGATAAAAAAGGAAATGATGATTTTATTAAACGCTCTGTAAATCCACAAAATCCATTCCCAGGGCAAGTAGGGTGGAACTGGAAAAACAAAGAACATATGTTAACTAGTTTATCGGACTGGTGGAATACATGGAAATATCCAAATCCAAAAGATATACCAACAGGTTATCATATGGAGAGTTATAAAATTACTCCAGAAATGTATAAGCAAATTAAAGAATATAACATGACGCATGGTTCAGATGTTAATCTGAATAGTGATTTCCTAACGAGATTTAATTTTAAATAATAAGAAAGCCTGTTTTGAAAGTGGAATTAGCTTTTAGAACAGGCTTTTTGTATACGAAAAAATATGTTGGTGAGGTGTACAAATCAATGCAACCACCAAAATTTGTTGTAATAATGCTGGTGTTGATCGGAATTATGTTGTTTACAGCAAGTACCGGTTTTATGTTTGCAGCGGATACAAATGAAGATAATAGCTTACATCAAGCAACAGCTACAGCCATGTCAAAAGGAATTAATATGGGTCAATTAAGAGTTGATGAAGAAATAACCATTAATGAGAAAGTGGTTAAAGAAACCCTGATTAGAGAATATGTTAATCAGTCAAATTTCCATGATGGTGAAAAACGATTAAATATTTATGCCATTAACTCTCAACCAGCGATGATTGGAGTCGAATCATACAATACTTTTGCTATTCCTATTAAGAAATATTTAAAAGAACCGGATGATCAAACGACAGTTAGACAATTTGAAAATATGATTTTTGAAGCGAAAAAAGTAACGAAATAGGAGTTGAAGAAATTGGTGAAAAAGCTTCCTAAGAAAACCGTGAGTGTATTAATTGCTGTAGGCTTAGTAGCGACAATTGCGGGATATGAAAATTACAGAATTAATAGTGCGATAAATCCTACTAAGGTTTATTACAGTAAAGTTGATATTCCACCAAGAACAAAAATTACAAAGGATATGTTACAAGAGAGGGTCATTCCTGGTGATGCAATTGCTCCTAATGCTATTACAAATGTAAAAGATTTAGAAGGTAAGTATACAGTAAACGGATTTGGAGTTTCAAAGAACTCTTTATTGTACAAGGACAAAGTAGTTCCAAAGGATGAATTGCCGGATGCAGCTATATTAAATTTGAAGAAAAATGAAGTAGCTTTTCCGCTATTGGTAGATATTGAAACATCATCTGGTAATAGCATTATCCCGGATTCTTATGTAGACCTGTATTTTAAAGGTACGGTGAAGAATGAAACGGATCATACTGAAAAGCCTATATTTGGGCGTGTTGCAAAACATGTTAGGGTAACTTCAGTAAAAGATAGTAATGCTACAAATGTATTTGATCCTAAGAGTGTAGAAGTTGATGGATCATACAAAGACAATTTAAATAATGAGGCGAAGAATCGTCCGCTTGCTAAAATTTATACTTTCGCAGTTTCAGATGAAGAAAATCAATTGTTAAATAAGGGAGCCTTAATTGGTGAAATTATTCCTGTTGCTTCTGGTGAATCTTATAATGCCAATGTTGAAAGAACGAATGACGATTTGATTACAAAGTGGATTCAGGATCAGTCTTATAAAATAAAGTAAGGAAGGGGTCTTTAAAAATGGGGAAAATTATTGGAATATATGGTGCGCAAAGAGGATTAGGTGCAACAACAATTGGCCAATCTCTAACGAAGGTAATAGCAAATTCTAATTCAAAGGTGCTTTATATAGAATTAGATTATTTAAATGCTACTTTTGCTCATAAAACAGCAATATCTCATCCGGAAAAGAATATGGAATTGTTTATGGAAAAGGCAATTCTAGAAAACAGAATGGATATTCAGAAGTATATTTTGAAAAAGGATGATGTCGGGGATAGTAAGAGGTTTTCATGGTTTCCAAATAATATGGAGGTATTGACCTTTAGTAAGGACTTCAAAGAAAGGGGATTTCCTCGTTTTGAAACAGGTGTAGAAACGAAGGTAGAGAAGTTCATTAATAATTTTATTAGTAAACTAAAGGCGCTTGATTATGACTTTTTACTACTTCAGTTACCTAATCAAATAGAAAGTATTTTTGGATTACCTATTTTAAGTAAGTGTGATAATGTCGTAAGCATTTTAACAGGCAATCCAATAGTTGTATCGAAATACAAGAGCATAACAAACGTATTTAATAAGGCCGACTTCAAATATAAAGAGTGGGTACATGTATTTAATTTATGTAGCAACAAAATCGATGCGGAAGATTATAAATTGTTAGTAGACTTTGATGTGGCAACTTGTATTCCTTATGATCCGGAAAGAACTGAAATGGAATTTTCTTTAATACCTGGTTCGGAAACAATAGATGAGCATACAAAAATAATCGCTAAAAAAATAGGTTGCTTTATTAGAAATGAACAAAATAGATTTCGATTTTTAGTGAGTAAATAAAATTAAATGAGCTAAAGGCGGTGAGATATATGAAAAACACAATTTCTTTAGAAGAGTTTGGTTATACATCCTCAACTCCAGAAAAAGTAGATGTAGAAAAATACATTTATAATATTAAATCTGGTGGTCATACATCTACACCTTCTACTAAGGAAATACCACAAGACTTAATTGATACAGTAAAAAAATACTTGCTAGAGGATCATAAAGAGTTAATTCAAGAATCTTTTGGGGATGAAGTGAAAAAGGAAGCGCTAAGGGATGTAGTTTCTCAATTTATTACAACGCAGCCTAATATAGAAGGCTTTACTTTAGAGCAACTTGCTAAAGGAATTGTAGATGCTGTAGCTGGTCTGGATGTTTTAGAGCCATTTTCAGAGCAAGACAGTGTAACGGACATTATATGTAATAACTGGGATGAAATATGGATAAAGGATTTAGAAAAAGGAGACTATCTTTCAGATGTCACATTTAAAAGTAAAGAGGCATATATGGCTCTTTGTAATAAGTTTGTAAATGCATCTGGACAAACATGGACACATAGTAAGCCAAGGTGTGACGCTGATTTTCCAAATATGCGTATTAGTGTAGTAGGTTTTGACATATCAAAGGATGGTATTTCATTAGCCATTAGGAAATTTAGTAAAACACTAAGGATTAACGATCAAAATATTGTAAGTGATGGATTGGCATGTGCTGAAATGATTCCTTTATTCGGTGCCATGATGAAGTCGCGAGCGAGAATTTTGATTAGTGGAGAAACTGGTACTGGTAAAACAGAATTTATGAAATATCTTATTGGACACAAGAAGAAAACAGATAAACTCATTGCTATGCAAGATATAGATGAAATGAATCTGAAACATATTTATTCAAAAGATTGGAATGTAAAAACATGGCTAACAAGAGAAAGAGAAGATGCATCCAATTCCATTACCATTGATGATTTGTTAAATAGTGCTGTCAGACAAAACCCAAAGATTTTATTCATTAATGAGCTACGTGGAAGAGAGGCATGGGGAGCAAAAAAGGCAGCTGAAACGGGTCATGGGCTTGCTACAAGTTTACATTCCCCAAGTGCTATTGAAAGTGTAGAACGATATTCTAGTCTATGTCTAGAGGCTGTTAATATATCTAAAGAATACTTACAGCAAAGTATCGCAGAGAACTTTGATTTTGGTATGCATTTTGAACTTATGGAAGATGGAAAAAGAAGACTTGTTGAGCTGGTAGAGTATATTGGGTATGAAGACGGAAAACTAATTTATACACCTTTATACACATTTAACGTAACCGAATTTAAGGAACTAGAGGATGATAAGTATTTAATAAATGGTTTTCATCAACGAGAAGGAAAAATGAGCGAAAAGATGATTAAAAGGATGAAATCTAGAGGGATCAAGACAGAAGAACTTGAGGTTGCAAAGGAACTCCCTGTAGAAAAAGGGAGGGAACGTTAATTGGGTTTTCTTAATTATCTTCCATATTTTTTAATGGCAGTTTCTTTATTCTTTGTAGTTAATTTAGTAATTAATTTAATTCAGAGAAAAAATAGAAGTAAGTTATTTGTTACGACTGAAAAAGATGATGGTAAGATAGTGAAGTTTTTAAAGAAAAAAGGATTGTATAAATGGATCAGTCCTAACTATATTATGAGGGAAAGTAAAGATTTTAATTGGAATTTATCCCTCCGGGATTATCAAATCATACTAATTGTAGGGACCCTAGTTGGAGCCGTTGCATTGTATGGTTTTTTTATGTCATTAAGTACAACAATATTCGGGGTGTTAGTAGGGGTATCTCTTCCGCCAATCATTGGATTTTATAAGCGTAAGAGATACGAAGAATATGTGGAAAATCAGTTAATGGTTTATCTAGAAGCTGTAGCGAATGCAGTTTCTACACATGAAAATATGACATTGGCTTTTAAGAGTGTTTTACCGTTACTACAATCTCCTATAAAGGATGATGTAGAAAGATGTTTAATCCTATACACGGAAGATGGAAAAAGCATTAAAGATGCCTTTTATTCATTCGTACAAAAATATAATTACAAAGATATTAAGCTCTTTCATGATATGTTGGACCTTATATCAAAAACAGGTAAAGATACGGATGACATACTTTTAAATATTGCACATGAATTTCAAGATAAAAAAATATACCGTGCAAAATTAAAATCAGGTATGCAACCGCAAAGGAGAACATTTAAGCAAACGGCTATAATGCTTGCTTCATTACCTGTTGCAGCCTTGGCGATCAATGCTGATGATTATGTTGTATTTGCAAGGACAATACAAGGAAGGTTCATTCTTTTAGCAATAATTGTAGTATGCATATTTAGTGCATTTAAAATAGAGAAACATTCTTTCTACGATCCTACAGAAGATATCACAAAAATAAAATAATAAGAAGGTGATAGAGTGAATCTATATCCTTTGATTTTACTATTTATCTTAGTCTTACTCTTTGTATTAGTGGCTTACAACCTGGTACTGGAAAGACAAAAAAGTAAAAGGTTTCAGATTTATAGCATTGTAAAAAAAAGTAATGTAGCAAATAAAAGACAACCTATTTTGTATACAATGTTGTATCCAATTTTAAAATTAAAGAAGAATTGGATATCACAAGAACGTGAAAAAGAATTAGAGAAAAAGCTAAAAAAAGTTAATTCGAGTCTTACACCAATGGAGTTTATTATTAGTAAACTTACCTTCTCAATTATAAATTTTTTAGTTATAGCTAGTTTAATATTTTATGTTCCAGATTTAAAAATAGTAATTTTCCCTTTAGCTTTGGTATTTGCTGTTATGGGATTTTATGTGAAGGAATCTAAACTTAATAGTAACGTTAAAGCGAAACAATTAAGAATGCAGCTTGAATTACCGGAATATATGATTTCTTTGGCTTATATGATTGGTAGATATACAGCCTATGAAGCTACTAAGAGATCAATAGAATATGCTTCAGATAATTTAAGGCCATTAGTAGAAAATCTAATTGCACAAATTGAACTCGAACCAGGTAATTTTGAACCATATCTAGAGTTTGCGCGTGAGGTAGATATACCAGCAGCGTATCAATTTATGGTTGCTTTACAACAAGCAATGGTTATGGATGAAAGTCAGAGTAGAGAAATAATTAATAATCAAATTAAGTTAATGAGAAGACTACGGGCTGAATCTTATGAAACGTTAGTTGCATCGCGGCCAGGTATGGTCTTCAAATACCTTATTTCTATATATTTGTGCATTATTGTATTTGTTATAGGTTTCAGTTTTACATCTATTTATGAAAAGTTTGTTCATATGTTTTAACTAAATCGTAAAGAAAGGAGGTGATTTTCATGTATTATAAGTCACTTCTGGACAAGCTTTTCTTCAAATCAATATTTCTTGCAATATCTTAGTTGATAAAGCAAGAGATAGTTAGTTGAGGTTTTAATTAATCAAATAAATCTATTAAAAGAAGAGGAGAAATTTATTTATGAAAACATTAGAAATTAAAGAATTAAAAGGATCAAGTAAGGGGAAGGGTTCAGCTTTATTAACTCGTACAAAACAATGGTTGAAAAATGAGTCTTCAGATGAAACATCAAATAAGGTTTCATGGACTTACATTGGACTTGGAATGGCAGTTGTAGTTTTAGTTATCATGTACCCAGCATTAAAGTCAGGTACTTTTAATGTATCTAATTACTTTACTTCAATTACTGGCGGCGCTAAGAGTGAACCGTCTGGATGGTCAAAATAAGTTTTTAGTTGAAAGGGCGGTTAATCCGTCCTTTTCTCTTAATTTATAGAAAGGAGAAACATATACATGCAACAAGCAGTTACATATGTTGTTTTTTTCTTGTCGTTAATGTTCATTATTGTCTTTGGTGTAGAATTTGCAGGGCAAACAGTAGTTAACGTTAAGGCGAATGAAATTAGTGAATATGCTGTAAGTTTAGCAGAGAGGGATGGGGGCTTTACTCCTGACGTAATCAGTAAAGTAAATCAAAAATTAAAGGATAGCAATATGGATTCTAAAGATTGGAAGATGGAATATACACAAGGAAAAGTACAATTTAATCAACCTCTTACTTTCACTATCAAAGGGAAGTATAAATATAATTCGTTTAAATTACTTGAAAGAGGTATAGGTACCTTTGATGTATCAGTACAAAGTACTCGTTCAGGTGTAGGACAAGTTTATTTTAGATAATAAGCGGTCTTGAAGTGTACGGAAAGAATGAGCAAATATCGTTTGAGTTAAGATCGCAGTTTAGAAAATGTTCAATAGTAAGTAAATGATGGTTTAAATTAAATCGGAGTTCTTAGTAGACTTCAATATCGCTTGCTAGTACCTAGCAATAAAGGGTGACAATATTTCAATTCCATTTGAGATATATTGTCACCTTTTTATATAGATATCTTCTTGAAAGAATGGAGGTATAAGGGGAGTTAGTTAATTTGAAAGAAAACATAAGGGAGGGGCTGTTTATAGTTCTTTTCTAATAGGGGTGGATTTCGATGTTTACAAAATGTCGAGAGATTGGGATTTTATTAATGTTAATACCACTTTTACTAATAGCTTGTATTTTACAGGCAATGGGAGAGGTGAACGAAAAGTGAGCTCTATAATAATTGATCTTCTAATGAAATTTATGATGATTTATTTAATAGGTTATGTCACTTGTAGTTTTTTATGGAGAGTAGAAACAGATTTCAAGGAGAGATAATATGAAACGTTTATCAGGAGAAGTGTATCAAGATGATGATCCTTTAGCTTTTGCGAAGGGATGTAAAAATGGCTTAATCATTGCCCTTCCCTTTTGGGGTGTAGTTATAGGTGTTGTAAGTTTTATTATGTAAAAATTTCATAACAATGAAGGGGTGGAATTAATGATCGTTTCTAATGAAATTGCTGGTATTCAAACTAAAAAACAAGCGTATGAACTCGCTAGAAAAATGACAAAACAGGTACTTCATGAAGGCGCAGGCTTAACATGGATAAGAACAACACAATCATTTTTAAGTGGAGCCATTCTTTACGTAAAAGATAAGTATAAGGAAAAGGCTAGGTTATCAGATGTAAGAGAATTTGTTTTGCAAAGCGAAGAAAAGGAAGGTTTTTTGGAACATATCACAAATCACTTAGAAAAAGATCATCCTTCTTATCATGCGTTTTCAATTATGTTGACTTGTAAGGAATCCACAAGAATTCTTGTTATTGCCCTCTCTAATTTGTGTGTGAGAACTGTAAAGGAGTGAGGGAGTGAGAAATGAGGATTGTATTAAAACCAGAGGGAATATAAATGGATTTTGAATTTGCAAGGAGGTAGGAGAATGTGGAGTCAGTAATTTCACATTGTTTGTATGTAGTGTGTAGTTCAGTAGATAAGGTATCACAAGCGTATGAAATGGCGAAAGAAATTTTTAATCCAAAGGATCAAAGTGAAAACCTAGTAAGTCATCTGAACTTAACTTCTTTTTTCGTTCTTTGTAATGGCAGCCATACAAGATTGGAAGATCAAGAAGAGTATATGAAAGCAAGAGAAAAGTATATTAAGTATCTTAAAGATCAGGATATTCATTTCATAGACGCAACAAGAAAAAGCATTTAAAAGATTTGAAAAACATTAAAAAGGAGAGAGTAATTCTTCGTAGTTGATGCAAAGGAAGTGGATTTAGTGGCATCTAAAAATAAGTTTGAAAAAGAATTGGAGAAAGCCATGTTGAAGGTGTTAATAAAACATTGGCGATTTTTCCTATTGCTATCCGGTATATTATTTGTTTGGATTACAAGATACGAAATTTTAAATCGATTAATTCAGATTGTGCCAATTGTGAAAAGGGTTGTACATGTTAGTCTACTCCTACTATTTATCGGGGCTATATTTTGGATAACTAGATGTATTATTTTATATAGGCTCGAAAAGAAGTCTTATAAATACGTTTTAGTAATTCCTCATATGTCCTATGATGCTAAGGTAGATCAATTAGGAGATATGATTCGACAAGTGCATGGTGAGGGAAGAAAACCACTAGAACAGTTGTGGAAGGGTCGCGATTGGTACAGATTACTTATGTATCAGCCGGAAGATATAGATGGAAAAAGTCAAAAAGTTCGATTTTATTTAGGTGGACCAGAAGAGAATTTGACTTATTTAGTTAAAGCGTTTCGAAATGTATATAAAAACGCTGAGATCATAGAACAAAATATAGAAGATATTCCGTTTCCACGTAATAAATTGTTTGGTGGTGCTGTTGGCGGGAGAATGAATTTAAAGACGAAAAAATCTTTATCATTAGCCCAATATAAAACTGATAAACTCCCACAACTTATAAGTGGAATGGAAGAAAAGACTTGGATTGATGTTTCCTTTTCACCAGATCGGGATTATCGATTAACAAGAAGAATCAAAAAAGAAGAAGCTGAATTAAAGGCTCGAAAGAGATTAGAAAAAGATTTAGATGTATTTCAGAAAACGGAAGCAAAGGTATTAACGCAACGATTTTTAGGGAAAGAAACAGCGTTTCAAGTTTGTGTTTCTGTAGCAACTGAAATATATCCTGGTGTTAGAATGCTAAAAGGCTTGGGGAATATCATAGCTAGTATGATGGCTGATGTAAATGAACTTCGTTACCGTTCGTTTCGTCGGTCTATTTGGCGTATTCCAATTCCTTATTACGGGCGTATGACTTGGACAGGTTCAGAACTTGTTAATTTGCTCCATCTTCCGAATATCAAAGGTGATAAGGAAGATGAATTTGAGAATAAGATTTTGTATTTAGAAAGCGGAGAGAAGATGCTTCCTGAAGGTGTTCTTTCTACAGGTTTAACAATTGGAACGCTAGTTCATCCATTAGAAAAAGATCGTGAAGTAAAGATGACGGAAGAACAGTTTAAAAAGATGGGCTGTATTACTGGAGGTACTGGTGCTGGTAAAAGTACTGTAGCAGCAAATGTACTTGATAGCGCCTTAAATCTTTGGATTGAAAACCCAAATACAGCAAGTGGATTTTCGTTGTTTGATCCTACGCCGGATTTAGCGATTGTAGTGCTAAATCGATTATTAAAGGCAGAGTTAGAAGGTGCGAAAGTAGATTGGGATAAGGTTCACTTCATTCGTTTCCGGAAAACAAAGCATCCACCGGCAATTAACTTGTTACATCGTAATCCTGATGAAGACACACAAACGGTAGTTGATTCTATTTTCGAAAGTATTCAAGCGTTAGTCCCAAATCCAGCCCCACAAACCGAAAGGATTCTAAAAGCGATTATTGGAACGCTTTTATGTGATGGGAGTCAAAAACACTCTACATTAAGTATTATTGCGTTTGGAACAGATGAATTATTTCGAGAGCGTGTTTTGGATGGTTTGGAAGGTCCAGAATCAATGCATTATAGAAACCTATGGAAAAATGAAATAGGAGCCGCCTTAGAAGACAGTATGCAGCCTTTATTAAATCGGTTAGATATATTCCGTAGTAGCACATATTTAAAACGCATATACGGACAATCTGACTTTTCTCTAGATATTTTAAAGTGGATGGATGAAGGGCATCTTGTTTTTTATGATTTGTCAGGCATGGGAAATGCTGATATTAAGCTAACAATTGGTTACATCATGAATCAATACCATCGTATTGTACAAAAAAGACAGATTGGTTCGAAATTGCATTTAACATTCATCGATGAAGCTCATAAAGTACCAGTTCCAATTCTTCCTAAAATCGTAGCGGAGGATCGGAAGTATGGTCTGGGTCTTTGGATTATTACACAACAAATATCAGGGCAATTAGATCAAAAATTGGCAGATGCACTTACGGAAATAGGTGGTAATTTCTTTGTTTGTAGACAAGGTAAATCATCGGCTAAAGCTCTAGAGGGAATTATGCAAGGGAAATTCAGAGCGGAGTACTTACAAGGGTTGCCCGATTTGGAAGCAGCCGTTCAAACACAAGATAAGTTTGAGGGGAAAGCCAAAAATGTTTGGTGCATGATAAAAGCGAAGCCTTTAGATCGCTATAGACCGAATGGCAAGGTTGCAACGTATGGAAATGATAAAGAAATTGCTGATTCTAATGAATGGACATACAAAAAAATAGATGAATTAGAGAAGAGAGGAAAGTCAGCTGAAGAAATAGATCGAGAAATTAATCTTTTCTTATATGGCCAAGACATAACAGCTTTAACTAAAGTGAACTTGAAAAAAGAGGATGAATCACTCTTTGAAAAGGCCGAAAAAGAGGCGGCGCAAGAGGAATCGCTCTTTGAGAAAGCTGAAGAGGCGGCGCAAGAGGAATCGCTCTTTG
>NZ_FNDM01000024.1:0-32892 GCF_900100505.1 Bacillus sp. cl96 | reverse complement strand
AATGATCGATATAATGAAAAAATCGTTGATATATTGCGGGTAATGATCGATATAATGAAAAAATCGTTGATATATTGCGGGTAATGATCGATATATTTGAAAAATCGTTGATATAATTTCGTGTACCGTTAAGTGCGACCATTACATAAAAAAGCGACTCTAAACGAGCCGCTTCCGCTTTTAAATGATATCCAGCTCCAGCAGCTAGAACAGTCGGTTGTTTCACTCCTTCATTCGAGGCAAAAAGCGCCTCGTAATCAGGAGTTCCAACACCCTCCTGTTCTGAACGAGCCGCTTCCGCTTTTAATTATTATTGATTCAAGAACGCACGTAGCATCCAAGCGTGTTTTTCTAGTTCTGTGTAGATGCCTAGTAGTAGGTCAGATGTCATTTCATCGTCAGAGTCTTGAGCGATTTCCATGCCTTTTTTCAGTTCGACTAGCATCATTTCGTAGTCTTTCATGATTGCTTCGACCATCCCTTCTGCAGTTTCTCCGTATGCTGCTTCTTGAATAGAAGATAGTTCTAAGTATTCTTTCATTGTTGCTACTGGTTTGCCGCCAATTGCTAAAATACGTTCTGCAATTTCATCGATGTGAGTAGCTGATTCTGTGTAAAGTTCTTCGAATTTCTCGTGTAATGTGAAGAATTGAGGTCCTTTTACGTACCAATGGAAGTTGTGAAGTTTTGTGAATAAAACGCTCCAGTCTGCTACTTGTTTGTTTAATACTTCGATTACTTGTTTGTTCATTATGATCAATCTCCTTTTGAGTTGTTATGTGATATCAATTACTAATTTATAATCATTATAATCTAGTAATCTCTATAAATCAACCCTTTTGCTGGAATTAATTTGAACAAATTATGAACTGTTGTAAATAAAAGGCCCTATTACGGTGAAGTAATAGGGCCTTTGTTTGAGATATGGCTCTTGTTCTAAACGAGCCGCTTGTGCTTTTAGTGATATCCAGCTCCGGTGACTAGACCAGTCGGTCATTTCGCTCTCTCGCTCGAAGCAAAAAGCGCTTCAAGGTCGAGAGCTTGAAGTGTCCTGCGATTCTGAACGAGCCGCTTTCGCTTTAAATGATATCCAGCTCCAGCGGCTAGAACAGTCGGTTGTTTCAATCCTTCATTCGAGGCAAAAAGCGCCTCGTAATCAGGAGTTCCAACACCCTCCTGTTCTGAACGAGCCACTTCCGCTTTTATTTGTTAAACGGCCTTTTGTTTTTCTTCTACATCCTGCCCATCCCAGCACTCTGTATTCTTTAAGCCAGGGATAGAGTTTGCAACGAAGACAGGATCTTTTCCTTGTTTCTTTTGCTTCAAATAGTCTACTAATGCAGCGTAAGCAAATTTGCTAAGGAATGAGATGGCAATTAAGTTTGTGAATACCATTAGTCCCATGAATAAATCAGCTAAACTCCAAACTGTTTTAAGAGCAGCGATTGATCCGAAGAATACCATTCCGACAACTGCAACACGATAAATCATTAACCATGTTTTACTTTCTTTAATGAATGCGATATTTGTTTCACCATAATAGTAGTTTCCTAGAAGTGAACTGAAAGCGAATAGGAAAATAATAATCGCTAAGAAAGTGCTTGCCCACGGTCCAATTTGTGAACTTAATGCGTTTTGTGTTAATTCGATACCTTCTAAATTTGATCCTTTGTAAAGTCCAGAACATAATACGATAAATGCTGTTGATGTACATACTAAGAATGTATCTACGAAAACGCCTAACGCTTGAACAAGCCCTTGTTTTACAGGGTGAGATACATCAGATGTTGCTGCTGCATTAGGAGAGCTACCCATTCCCGCTTCTGTAGCGAATAAACCGCGCTGAATTCCGAACTTGATTGCTGCTCCAATACCACCAGCGATGGCTTGGTCTAAACCGAATGCACCGTTAAAGATTTCCATGAAAATGCTTGGTAACATACTGAAGTTGTTAATAACGACAAAAATAGCCACGCCGATATAAACGATTGCCATTGGCGGAACAATCATTTCTGTAATACGTGAAATGCTCTTAATACCACCAAAAATAATAACTGCAACTAATAAGGCTAATAGAGCTCCTACGATTGTTCGCTCTAGTCCAAAAGCATTTTCAAACGCTATTGTTACTGTATTTGCTTGCACTGAATTGAAAATTAATCCGTACGCAACTGTAATAAGAAGTGAAAACCAGACGCCCATCCAGCGTTTGTTTAACCCTTTTTCCATGTAATATGCTGGTCCACCACGGAACCTACTTCCATCTTTTACTTTATAAATTTGCGCAAGTGTACATTCTACAAAACTAGTAGCTGCTCCGATAATTGCGATAAACCACATCCAAAATATTGCGCCAGGTCCACCCATTGAAATTGCTAATGCTACACCAGCTAAGTTTCCGATACCGATACGTGCTGCTGCACTTAAGCAAAATGCTTGGAATGGTGAGATGCTATCTTTCTTTTTTTCTTTTCGATTAAACCCTTTACTAATTAAGCTGACCATCTCACTGAAATGAGTAATTTGGACAAATTTTAATTTAAAAGAGAAGTAAAGACCGAAGCCGATTAGCATTGCAATAAGAATATATGACCATAAAATATTATTCGTTACCTCAAGGAATCTGCTAAAGATATCAACCATATAATACACTTCCTTTTTTTCGTAATAAGAAAATTATATGCAAAAAATATACGAGAATCAATTTTTCTAAAAAATTATGTTACTTAAATCATTTTTGTGTTATGATTATGTTACATCGTAATATTTTTAGAATTATTTACATTTTAAAAAACTAAATGTAAAGCGAGAAGGTGGGGATAATTTGAAAGAAAATTCTTTATGGAAAGTAAGCCTTGAGAGTTTGAAAATGAGAAGTAATATATTTTTTATCATTACATCTTTAAGTATCTTTTTAGGGTTCACTTATTATTACAATAAAAGATTTCCAAATCACAAATATCCTGAGTGGTTAGAATTTCTAAAGTTGATTGGATGAATAAAAGACAGAAAAACAGAAAATTAAAATAAATAAGTTATGGAGGAGCTAAAAATGAATATTAGAGAAAGTGAACTTCCAGGTATTGGTTATAAGTTTCAAATCGTTACGAAAGGTAACGAAAAGATGGTAATTGTCATTCATGATGATGGTCGTAGAGAAATGTATCATTTTGATTCAGATCATGAAGAAAGCATCTCAAGTATTTCACTACGTGACTCAGAGGCAAGACAAATCGCGGCAATATTAGGTGGAATGGTATATAAGCCTAGGGCGTTAGAAAATGTTGAGATGGTTTTTGAAGGTTTAGCGATTGAGTGGTTCAAAGTGGAGAATACAGCTCCAGCAATCGGAAAAACAATTGGCGATCTTGAAATAAGAAAAACATATAGCGTAACAATAATCGCGGTTATGAAGAAGAACATGAAGAAGTTATTTAATCCAGGACCAGAAACAGTAATTGAAGAAGGAGATATGCTTGTAGTTTCAGGTGAGAGAGAAGAAATTAAAAAAATCATTAATGAATTACTTTCAAATAGGGGGACTGATTAGATGGATACGTTAATTTTTGAAGTTGGTACAGCTTTAGTTTTAGTGGCAATTGCAGCAGTAATTGCTGGAAAATTTAAATTCTCAGTAATTCCTTTTCTAATCGTTCTTGGAATGTTAGTAGGACCGCATGCACCGACAATAGGTGTTATCGATCTCAAATTTATTGAAAGTGCAAGTGTAATTTCCTTCCTTGGACGGATTGGGGTTCTATTCCTTCTATTCTATCTAGGATTAGAATTTTCAATGAAAAAACTAATTAAATCTGGACGCTCTATTGCGATTGGCGGAACGATTTATATTTTAATTAACTTTTCACTTGGTTTGTTATACGGAGTTATAATGGGATTCCCATTACTAGAAATCTTAATTATTGCGGGTATTATTACGATTTCTTCTAGCGCTATCGTTGCTAAAGTGTTAGTGGACTTAAGAAGAACTGGTAATAATGAAACCGAATTAATTTTAGGAATTATTATGTTTGAAGATATATTCCTTGCTGTATATTTATCAGTTGTTTCTGGTTTAGTACTTGGAGATCACGCTTCCTTCTTAGGTGCCCTTACTTCAATTGGAATTGCTTTAGGATATATGCTTCTATTCTTTATAGTAGCTAGAAAGGCTACGCCGTTATTAAATAAATTGCTCAATATTAGCTCAGATGAAATCTTTATTATTGTAGTATTTGCTTCATTATTCTTCATTGCTGGTTTTTCAGAAACAATTCACGTTGCAGAAGCAATTGGAGCACTTCTTCTAGGATTAGTTTTCTCTGAGACAGAGCATAGTGACCGAATTGAACATCTTGTTGTTCCATTTAGAGACTTTTTCGGAGCTATTTTCTTCTTCAGCTTCGGGTTAAGTATTGATCCGTTCTCATTAGGCGGAGCGATATGGTTAACGTTAGGTGCTGTCCTTCTTACGATAATCGGTAACTTTGTAGCAGGAATGATTGCAGGAAGACAAGCTGGATTATCTCATAAAGCATCAACAAATATCGGATTAACAATCGTTTCAAGAGGAGAGTTCTCCATCATTATGGCTAATATCGGTATCGCCGGTGGTTTAATGTCAGTACTGAAACCATTCTCAGCACTATACGTGCTTATACTATCCATTTTAGGCCCACTTTTGACAAAAGAGTCGAAGAATGTATATAAATTCTTAAATAAAATCTTTAAGTGGGATACGAAGACTAACTAAATTAAAAAAATAAAAGTACAAGATATTTCCTGCTTGTACTTTTATTTTTGTAATGAAAACAGTAAAGAGAGGTAAATGATGTTAGGAGAGTTGATTCATTCGGTTTTAGTTTTTTTAGAAGGACTTGGTTATTGGGGAATTATGCTTGGATTAATGCTAGAGGTTATTCCAAGTGAAATCGTATTGTCTTATGCAGGTTATTTAGTATCAACAGGAAGCATTACATTTTGGGGCGCTGTCGCGTTCGGTACAATTGGTGGTGTAATTGCACAACTATTCATTTATTGGATTGGTCGATATGGAGGAAGACCTGTTCTTGAGCGATATGGAAAATATATTTTAATTCAGAAGAAACATATTGATTATGCTGAAGATTGGTTTAATCGTTATGGAACTGGCGTTATCTTTACCGCACGTTTTATTCCGGTTGTGCGTCATGCTATTTCGATACCAGCGGGTATTGCGAAAATGTCACATGCTAAGTTTATTACGCTAACTACATTAGCTGTTATTCCGTGGTCAATTGTGTTTGTATATTTAGGTTTTAAATTAGGAACAGAGTGGGAAAGTATTAATAAAGTTGCGGGGCCATATGTGAAATACTTTGCACTTGCTGCTATTGTTTGTGCAATTGGTTATTTTGTATTAAAAAAAATGATGAAAAAAAAGTGATTACAGAAAAGGAATCTATGTCGACGTAGATTCCTTTTTTATTGGCATTTTTTCAAGGATGAAAGAATACGTTTAATATTTACCATATTGTGGCATACATATAGAAAAAGGGTGCTTGGAAAGGGGAATAAAGAGAAATGGAACTCCAGTTTCAAAATGTATATCAACAGGTAGAGAATTGGTATGTGTTGGATTCGGAGCTTCCTTGGGATGTCAAAAAGTTGAGAGAGGATTTGTTTTCTCTTATTGGAGTATGTAAAACGCCCGTTATTTTTTGTGATACGTGTGATGCAAATGATGTGCTTCTATCATTAGGGGAAGAGGAAGAAGAGTTCCTATTCCCAGTAGGTGGTTTTTATCATAAAGAAAAGCAATTAATTTTCGTTTGTATGTGGGAAGAGTATGATCAAGTTCTCAAAACGCTACTGCATGAATTCCGCCATGCGATGCAGCATAAGAGAGATATATTGTATGTGGGAAGTGAACGGTACGAAGAGCGGTGGATTGAAAAAGATGCGAGGAAGTTCGCGGAGAGGAAATTGGATGAATATAAGAGTAGAAAGTTAATGTAAAGCATAGTGGAGAAATAGCGCTGTGCTTTTTGTACTTATTAAAAATAAGTATTTGACTTTTATTAAGTTTAGTTCTAAACTAATGATATGAAACGAGAGAGGTGATGAAATGAAAACAGAAGATAGACTAGGGCTACTATTATGGTTTCGTTTGTCACGCTTTTATAATAAGAGTATTCGTGAGACGAATCAGCATTTGAAAAAATGGAATATATCTGCCGCCCAGTTTGATGTGTTAGCTCAAGTTGGAGGACATAATCGTTTAACGCAGCAAGAACTTGGAAATAAGCTATTTGTTACGAAAGGAAATGTAACGCAGCTTTTAAATAAAATGGAGCAGCTTGAGTGGATTTTGCGTGAACAAGAGGGTACTACGAAATATATTTCTTTAACAGAAAAGGGAAGAGCTTTATATGAGGAAATCGTCCCACCTCAAGAAACGTTCCAAGCAGAGAAGTTTCATAATTTAAATATAGAGGAACAAAAGCAATTATTAACACTACTAAAAAAGTTACAGTAAGAAAAAATTTTAAAATAAATCTCGAATTCGAGATAGTATGAGGTGAAGGATATGTTTAGAAAAGTTGATCATAAAAATATGGGCAGAGCAAATCATGGTTGGTTAAATACACATTTTCATTTTTCTTTTGCCAATTACTATAATCCAAATAACATGAACTTCGGAGCGTTACGTGTTATTAATGATGATCTAGTAGCGGCGCAAACTGGTTTTGATATGCATCCGCACCGTGATATGGAGATTATTTCTTACGTTGTAGATGGTGCTTTAACACATGAAGACAGCATGGGAAATCGCGGAACAATTGAGCGTGGACATGTTCAATATATGAGTGCTGGCACGGGTGTATTTCATAGCGAGCATAATTTAGGCGATGAAACGCTGCGTTTATTACAAATTTGGATTTTACCAGACCGCGCAGATCATAAACCAAACTATGGTGAGTTTAAATTTGATTGGAGCAAGCGTGCAGATGAATGGTTCCATATGGTATCTTCAGTAGAAGGAAATGCACCAATTCAAATTCACCAAGATGCGAATTTATATTCTTTATCATTAGAGGCTGGAAAAGAAATTCATTTTCCAGTGAAAGAAGGCCGTCAATTGTACCTTGTACAAATTGAAGGAAGCAGTGTAATAAATGGTGAAACGTTTGTTATGCGGGATGCAGCAGAATCTGTAGAAGAAGATATTCACATTCAAGCGAAAGAGCAATCACACTATTTAGCAATTGAATTGAAAAAACAATAAAAGGTTTATAGAAAAGAGGACATCCGATAGATGTCCTCTTTTTTTGATTGGAATTGTCTGAAAAATGTTTCTCAAATTTTTGGTAGAGGTATCGGCTGGGAAAATAAGAATTGTATAAAAGTGTCAAAAATCTTTATGGGAATGGGGAATGTTATAGTGAAAAAGCAAGTCATTTCATCAGCATTAGCGTTAACTGTTATCGCCGGGGGATTTGGAGCGTTTGGGGCAACGACAACGAAAGCGGAAGAACAAAAAATTCAATATCATCAAGAATTTAAAACACCTGCATACATAGGTGAAGAATGGAAAGCACCGGAAGGACTAGATAAAAAAGAGACAGTCTTTCAATACTTAGAGAGTAAGAAAGATATGTTTAAATTAGCAGGAAATATTGAAAAGCATTTTAATATCGTTGGGGAAGAAAAAGACGCTGAATCTGATACGACACATGTGAAGCTAGTTGAGAAACATAATAACATTCCTGTGTACGGTTCTGATCAAACTGTTACACTTGATAAAGAGAATAATGTAAAAGCATTCTTCGGACAAGTTATTCCGAATTTAGATGATAAAAATATTCCTGCAGCTGCAAGCATTACTGCGGAACAAGCAGAAACAATTGCAAAGGCAGATATTGAGAAAGAAATTGGTAAAGTAAAGAGTTATGATGGTGTGAAAAAAGATTTATTTGTATATGAAAAAGACGGTAATTACTACCTTGCATACTTAGTTAAGGCATCGATTTCAAAACCAGCTCCAGGGTATTGGCATTATTTTGTTGATGCAACGAATGGAAATGTTATTGAGAAATATAACGCTGTAGATAACATTACTGGATTTGGTTACGGAGTATTAGGTGCTAGACAATCATTTGAAATTGCTCAAGATACGAAAACAGGACAATTCAACTTGTTTGATGGTAAACGAGGACAAGGTGTTCATACATTTGATGCAGAAAATATGGACGAGAACTGGTTTAATTTATTCTCACAATGGCTTGGATATACAGGAGAAGAAGTTGAAAGTAAATCTAAGTTCTTCGAAGATAAAGCTGCAGTTGATGCGCATGTAAATGCAGGAAAAGTATATGATTACTACAAAAAGACATTTAATCGTAACTCTTTCGATGATAAAGGTGCGAAACTTATTTCAACTGTTCACGTAGGGGAGAGCTGGAATAACGCAGCTTGGAATGGTGTGCAAATGATGTACGGTGATGGCGATGGAAAAACGTTCATTCCATTATCTGCTGGACTTGATGTTATCGGTCACGAATTAACGCATGCTGTAACTGAACATACAGCAAACCTTGTTTACAAAAATGAGTCAGGGGCGTTAAATGAATCGTTATCTGATATTATGGGTGTTATGGTTGAGAAGAAGAGCTGGGATTTAGGTGCTGATATTTATACACCTGATAAACCTGGTGATGCACTTCGCTCTCTTAAAGACCCAGCGTCTATTCCAAATCCATTAAAACCAAGTGAGGGTTACCCAGATCACTATAGTAAACGTTATACTGGAACAGCTGATAATGGCGGTGTTCATATTAACAGCAGTATTAACAATAAAGCTGCATATTTAGTATCTGAAGGCGGAGATCATTACGGCGTGAAAGTAACTGGTGTGGGCCGTGAAGCGACAGAAAAAATTTACTACCGTGCTCTTACGAAATATTTAACTGCAAACTCTGACTTCAAAATGATGCGTCAAGCTGCTCTTCAGTCAGCTGAAGATTTATATGGTAAAAACTCTAAAGCTGTACAAGCTGTAACGAAAGCTTATGATGCAGTAGGTGTAAAATAATAAGAGAAAAGACCTGACATCCTAGTCAGGTCTTTTCTTTATCCCGCTATCCGCAAATGATGAAATTTCCACTTTATTTAGTCGCGAATACCTAATGCGATTTTCGCCATACGTGACATACGTTCTTTCGACCACGGTGGATTCCAAACGACATTTACTTCTATTTCATTAACTTCAGGTACGTTTGTTGATAATACTTTTTTAACGTCTGATACGATTTGCCCAGCCATTGGACAACCGATAGAAGTCATAGTCATCGTAATGACAGCATTATTATTTTCATCTGCTGTAACATCATAAACTAATCCAAGATTAACGATATCAACACCTAGTTCAGGGTCAATAACAGCCTCTAAATTGGCAAGTAATTTATTTTCAAATGCTTCTTGTGACATAAGCAGCCCCTCCTACACTTTAATGATATCGATTCTCATTATAACGGAAATGAGCATAATGTGCAGGAAATGAGCTCAAAAAAATATCCCTCTTTCAAAGAAGGGATATTTTTTGAACATCTATTCTGTTTTAAAATGAGATACGAGTTGATCTAACTCTTCAACTGTTTGTTTCATTTTTCCAGCAGTTACTGCCATTTCATTCATAACAATAACTTTCTGTTCAGCAGATTGTGCCGTTGCGGCAGTTTCGCTCGATACTTCAGTAGAGATAGAAGCGATGTTATTAAGTGAAGCGTTCATTTCTTCAGCACTTGCAGCCATTTCTTCAGCAGTTGCTGATATATCTTGCATTTGAGTAGATACTTTATTTACTTGTTCTACAATTGTTGTGAAAGAAGTACCAGCTTCACGAATAACATTGATACCTTCAAATGCTTCAGAACGGCCTTGAGACATCATAGAGCTAGCAGTTTCTGTATCATTTTGAATTTGATGTAGTAATTGATTAATGTCTGTTGCAGCTGTTTTAGATTGTTCAGCAAGCTTTCGAACTTCGTCAGCTACGACAGCAAATCCTTTTCCTTGCTCACCAGCACGAGCTGCCTCAATAGAAGCATTTAAAGCAAGTAAGTTTGTTTGCTCAGCAATATTAGAAATAGATTGTACAGCAGTATCAATATATTTCGTATGAGTGATTAGACGTTCAACCACTTCTGACGTAGCATTTACAGCTTCGTGTATTGTTGTCATTTGTGAAACAGATTTTTGGATAACGGTACTGCCATCGCTAGCATGTTCAGATGTGGCAACAGCAAGTTCCGCTACAGATGAAGCAGATTCAGCAATGCGCTGAACACTTACTGCCATATCATCCATTGCAGTTGAACTTTCTTCCATACTAGAAGTTTGTGATTGAATACTTGCATTTAAGTTGGACATCGAGCTTTGGACTCTTAATGTCGCCTCACGTGATGTATTCGTTTTTTCTAGCATATTTTCAGAAGCGGTTTGTACTTCCACTGATGTTTTTTGAACACGATTAATAATATGTTGTAGGTTTTCTAACATTTTATTAAATGATGTTGCGATAGCACCTATTTCATCGTTGCTATTTACTTGTAGACGTGCCGTTAAGTCACCTTCTTGAGAGGCCAATTCTTTTAGTTTCGTGTCAATTTGTTGAATTGGTTTCACCAGTTTACCAGAGAACCACCATGCAAGAATAATTGCAACGATAATACATACAACAAGTGATAAGAAAATAACATATTCGATTAAGAGTGCAGATTGATCAATTTTTTCAATAGATTGTTCACGTAATTTAGCTTGTTCATTACTGTAATTTGTGAAGTCACCAATTACTTTATAGACCGTTCCGTTTTCTGAAGAAGCTACTTGTAAAGCTTCTTCCCATTTTTGTTCTTTTGCAAGAGTGAATACTTTTTCTTCAATGAACTTTCTCCAAGTAGACCCTAATTCCATTGTGCTTTTTACGGACGAAGAAAGATTTGGATTAGAAAGAAGTTTATCTTTTGAATCCTCAAGACGTTTACTCATCTCATTAAACTTGTCTAATTCGACTTGATCATGTTGTAGTAAATAACCTCTTAAAGCAGAGAGCTGTACTTGATAAGCGTCTCCACGCTCTTTCAATTCTGTTGCCAGTGGAGAAATTTCTTTTTGTAATGTTTCAGCTTTACGAGATTGGTCGATAGCAAAAAATAAAATAAATGCTAAGGCGACACCAAATAAAGCGCAAATCGTTCCCATCATGAACATAAGTTTTTTTCTGATACTTACAAAATTCATATAATTAAAAGCCTCCTTTGTGAAATCTTAGTATTAGAATTAATAAATGTAAAAAATTGAAAGAAAGCTTTACTCCAGTTGGAATAAAGCTTTCTTATTTCCTTTAGGAATTATAGCAGACGGAATGAGAGATAGAAAGAGATATTTTAAGGTAAAAAAAGTCCGCGACTCAATATACAATACATTTATGGACATGTCTTGCATCATTTCGTCACAATAGATGGTGGAGGTTCTGGTGAGGGAAAGTAGAGGAACTATTGACCGATGATAGGAACATATAAAAATAGCGTCGTAGAAAAAGAAAGAGTGGATTCCTTATGAGAGCTGGGATTCGCTTTTTGATTGCTATCGATAGTGAGACGTTAAGTAAACCTGATAGGAATGTTTATACAACATAAAAAGACGAGAATTCTCTCGTCTTTTTACACGGTTGAGCACGGATTAAGTGCAACAAAGTGTAGCTTTATTAATATCTTTTTCACGAATTTCTAAATTTCCTTTTTTATCAATTTTGTAAGGGATATCATTATTTTGTAGCTTTTTTAGTAAACTATTATTTTCTTGTACATTTTTCTCCCAAATAATATATCTTTCATTTTTGGTAGTATCATTAAAAAATATAAATCCGACTAAACATAAAAATAAAATTATTAATATTGAAATTAAAATATTAATTTTTTTCATGATGTACCTATTCCTAATCTGTTATTTATTGGTTAGTCCATAATAACCAGCCTTCGGGTTGTCTTATATATTTTAGTAAACCATTTCTTATATCCTGATTAAGATTATCTGCCAAACCTTGCGGCGTTAAAGCGTAACCATTAGCTGCCCGCCAATTATACATAATTCGGCCTCGTTCATTATTATAATAATCCATATCATGTAATTTCTTTTCTGTCATATTATATCTTTCATGATTATCTGCTACAATTTTAGCATTCGAACATCCTATACTTTTACACATAAGTGCATTCCAATATCCATGTCTAAATGCATCACCTTTTCCGTTATTTAGACTAGCTTTTGGATAATATGCTGTAGCCATATTAATTGCTGCGTTAGCATTTAGTCTAGCTTGACCACATTTATATGCACCTATTGATCTCAGACACGCTTGCATTTCTTCACTTTTTCCTAAAGCATTTGCAATGCTAGCACTACGTTGTACTCTTGTTTTAGGATTGTTTTCCTTTTCATTTACTAAATCATCAAATCTTTCATTACCTTCTTCTTCATTTTGAATCTGACCGTTCTCCATTTCTACAACCAACTGTTCAAAAGCAGCCATATACGCTTGTTCATTAACTGGAGCAGTTTCTGCTGCTGCGTTATTACCTACTGTCATCGTTAATAAGATACCAGATAGGATTCCGAATACTGTTTTCTTAAGCTTCAAATTCATTTACCCCCACGCTATTGTGTTTTTTATATATTTTGATATCACCCTACTTAGAAAATTTTAAATATTATTAATAGAAAATAAAAGACTGTTTACTAATGAATTTTTATGTTAAAATATGTAATTAAAGGTAATATAATTACATATTGTTAAATATTTACGTGATAAAGTGAATGGTTATTTTAGAACCTGTCTAAAATCTTTTTAGTACAATCGTTACACCTGCCAATATAGTCAGCTTATTATATATTTTGCTTAGCGTGGTTTTCTCGAATGCTGGCGGTATCTCTGGTAAAGGGTTTTGAATAAACTAAGAAAGAGTAGAAAAGTATACATTTCTACTTTTCCATTGGATGTTGAGGTTCGTATTCCTGAACATTATCTTTCAAGGGTGGTTCATGCAGCTGTAGAAACTATGGATCTCTCTCCTCTTATCTCGTTATCCAGGTGGTGGTAGGCCACCTTACCATCCAAAAATAGATTGAAATGTGGTCTTATTTGTGTTGCTCATAATTTACGGAAGTAGGCAATAGCGGCTCAACTAAAAGGAGAAAATTCGAAATTTTAGGAGGGAATCAACAGTGTTCCTTTCCCTTAAAGTATTTTTTACCCATATAAAGGAAAAACAAAGAGGTTGTCTACAAAAGGTAGTTTTTAGTGACCTTTTGAGACAGCCTCTTTCTAACAATTTGGAGCTCATAGAAGTATAAATGAAAGTTTCGCGTTAAATGTTTGTTTTGAAATGAGAGACGAGAACTTCAAGTTCTTGTACGATTGTTTTCATTTCAGATGATTTGTTAGCCACGATACTCATTTTGTTTACTTGATCACCAGCCGAATGCGCTGTTTGTGATGTTTCTGCAGCAACTTCGTTTGAAATAGAAGCGATATTATTTAAAGCTGCGTTCATTTCTTCAGAGCTTGCAGCCATCTCTTCAGCAGTTGCAGACATTTCTTGCATTTGTGTAGAGACTTTGTTAATGTGGTTAACAATTTCTGAGAATGAAGATCCGGCGGTACGAATAACCGTAATTCCTTCAGAAGCTTCTGCTTGACCTTGTGTCATCATATCATTTGCTATTTTTGTATCAGCTTGAATTTGATGAAGTAAATGGTTAATGTCAGTTGCGGCTAGTTGAGATTGTTCAGCAAGTTTTCGAACTTCATCGGCAACAACAGCGAATCCTTTGCCGTGTTCACCAGCACGAGCTGCTTCAATAGAAGCATTTAAAGCGAGCAAATTTGTTTGCTCAGCGATATTCGAAATAGATTGAAGTGCAGTATCAATATGGTTTGTATGTGTAATGAGTCGCTCAACTACTTGTGATGTAGCGTTAACAGCTTCGTTAATTGTATGCATTTGGGTAATAGATTTCTCAATGACTTTATTCCCATCATCTGCTTTTTCTGAAGTTGTGACAGCTAAACTAGTAACAGAAGAGGCGGACTCAGCGATACGCTGAACACTCGTTGCCATGTCATCCATTGCGGTTGAACTTTCTTCAATGCTAGAAACTTGTGAACGAATATTGTGTTCAAGAGCATTCATAGTTTCTTGGGTTCTTGCGGTATTTTCCATAGAAGCGGTTGTTTCGATAAATACATTTTCGGAAGCTTCTTTTACACTTGTTGATGTTTGTTGAACTTGTTTTATTATATGCTGTAAGTTAGTGAGCATTTGATTAAAGGAATTTGCAATGTCACCAATTTCATCTTTACTTGTTACGTGTAATCTAGCCGTTAAATCTCCGTCTTGAGAAGCTAATTCTTTTAACTTCTCATCAATTTGTCGAATTGGTTTAACGAGTTTACCAGAGAACCACCATGCTAATAAGATAGACGTTAATGTACATGTAATAAGTGAGAAGAAAATAATATATTGAATAAGTGATGAAGAAGACTCGACATCAGCAATTAATGCGTCACGTTTCTCATTCTCTTCATTTGTATATTTATTAAAACGACCTAAAAGATCATTTACATAATCTGTTTGTGATAAAGCAATTTTGGATGCTTCGTCCCATTTTCCTTCACGCGCAAGAGGTAGTACCTCATTATCTATGACGCTACGCCATTTTCCACCCATTAAAATAGCTTCTTTCATTCCTTCTGGGAGCTTCTTGTCACTTGTTACTTTCTCTCTAGTATCAGCTAATTTTTTCCCTTCTCGATTGAACTTATCTAATCCTTTTTGATTATGTGATAGCAAATATTCTTGTAAACCAGCAACTTGTGCTTGGAACCAATCGCCACGTTCTTTTAAAATCGTCGCTCTTTTTGATACATCATTTTTTAACGTTTCGATTTCACTTGCTTGATTCATGGCGAATGAAAGAATAACAATAAGAGCAATACTAAATAAAGAAGAAATGCTTAAGAGTGTGAACAGTAGTTTTTTTCGAATACTAACATATTTCATCGTTACCCCTACCCTCATTTAAACTGTTTATTATGATTTATAGATATTTAAAACAAAATTAATAAAAACATTATTATGAAGTTATTAATCTGTTCAATGAAAATTATAGCAGATAATGGAAGGAGTCAGATTAGTATTAGAAAAAGTTCTTAAAATGTATACATTTGCATATCATAAAATTCATAAATAAATATTAGAAATGCTATTGAAATTTGAAATGACATCATGTATACTTCTAATTAGTTGATAACGATTATCAGTATCAACTAAAAACATTACTCTTCGTTATGTTGGTCATACCCCTTTTTGACGACGTAAGTCAGAGACGAAATGTTGAAATATCTTGTGTCCTATTCTACAGAATTATGGTAATCTCCAACCTCAACTTATATGCGTGAGCATGCAAAAAGGATCCTATCCGTGAAGGGATCCTTTTTTGCATGCTGTCGCAATTATTGTATATAGACCAGGGATACGTTCTTCGATTCCTTCTGGTGCAGTAGAAGGAAAGACCCATCTTTGATGAGATCCATGTTCTTCAACTAGTTTTTCGATTTTAAAACGTTCTTCCGCAAGTGTTGTAATGATTTCTCCTAGCGTCCAGCGACGGATGGTTGTTTTAGGTAGCGATTCTTTCTGTGCTTCTGTAAGAAGGATGCTATAAGCAACATCATCTTCAATTAATTCTTCATCGAAATAATTTCCATTGGCCTGAAATGATGGGTGGTCGACTCCTAATAATTTTGTGTAAACAGGATGATAGTCACGAAGTATAAGCATTCCATCTCGCTTAAGTAAAGTAGCAATTTTTTGAAAGAGTGGTTTTAAATCTAGAAAGTAATGGAGTACACCAAGTTCCAGCAATACGATATCAAATGATTCGGAGAGCTGCACATTTAATACATCAGAAACGACATACTGGATAGAGACACCTGCTGCGTCCGCAAGTTCATTTGCATATTTTGCATTACTTGCTGAAATATCAACAACTGTTACGTCAGAGCCTAAAAGAGCGAGAGCAACACCTTTATTTCCTTTTGAGCCGAGTAAGTTAATAATACGTTTTCCTTTTGGAGATTGTATGTAAGGTAAATAATGTGCTACTTCGCGTGTGGGATCTTCCATAATTTTTTTTGCATAATCCTCTGGCGCCCCATGGCGATTCGTCCAAGCTTCATAAGCAGCTGTATTCCAGCTTTTTTCATTTATAGTGCTTAGTTGTTTTTGGTTCAATGTTATCACTCCTTTTGTGAACGTATAGGTATTCGGCAGGGGGATGTAACTTCCTTTTCTTTCTGGATAAAAGTTTGATTTTTCTGTGATTAAGTCGTACAATACTTGTTATACGTAAAAGCGTTGAAAAGGAAAAGTAGGATGAACACATTCTTTCCAGAGAGCTTCGGTAGCTGAGAAGAAGCAAGAATATTCATTTGAACAATGGCCTTTGAGCTTCGTCCTGAACTTATCAAATGATAATAGTAGGCGGCGACGAGAGTTGGTACTCGTTATCAAAACCACAGTATAAGAGCATATAGCTCCGTACTTGTTAAGGCTAATTATGTGAGTAATTGGCGAAATAAGGTGGTACCGCGACTGTTTATACAGCCCCGCCCTTATCTTTTTTAAGATAGGGGTGGGGCTTTTTATATTTTAAAGGAGGAATGTAAGATGAGTATTTTTATTGGGGGCGCTTGGCCGTATGCGAATGGTTCATTACATCTTGGCCATATTGCGAGTTTATTACCTGGAGATATTTTAGCACGTTATTACCGGTCCAAAGGTGAGAATGTGTTGTATGTTTCGGGAAGTGATTGTAATGGAACACCGATTGCAATTAGAGCAAAACAAGAAGGTGTGACAGCGAAGGAAATTGCTGATCAGTATCATGAAGAGTTCCAGCGATGTTTTCGTAGCCTTGGTTTTACTTATGATTGCTATACACGTACAGATAGTGAGCACCATCATGAAACGGTTCAAAATGTTTTTTTACGTTTATTAGAAGAAGGACATATTTATAAAAAAATAGTGGAACAAGCATATTGTGAAACGTGTACGCAGTTTTTACCGGATCGTTATGTAGAAGGAATATGTCCACATTGCCATGAAGCAGCAAGAGGAGATCAATGCGATGCGTGTTCTGCTATTTTAGATCCTCTTGATTTGTTAGAAAAGAAATGTAAGTTATGTGGTAGTACACCATCCGTACAGGAAACAGAGCATTTCTATTTCGCATTGCATACATTTCAGGAGAAAATTAAAAGGGCTGTAGAAATTGCCAAGCAAACAGGGACATGGCGCGACAATGCGATTCAACTAACAGAGAGATATGTAAAGGAAGGATTACTAGATAGGGCCGTATCACGTGATTTACCAATTGGGGTACCAATTCCAGTAGAAGGGTATGAAGATAAGAAAATTTACGTATGGATTGAAGCAGTGACAGGCTATTATTCAGCGAGTAAACATTGGGCTGAAGAAACAGGGAAAGATGATCAAGAGTTTTGGGATAGCGAAGCGAAAACATATTATGTGCACGGAAAGGATAATATTCCGTTTCATTCCGTCATTTGGCCAGCGGTATTACTTGGAATAGGGGAGGAAGCAATCCCGCGTCATATCGTTTCGAATGAATATTTAACAGTTGAAAAAAGAAAATTATCTACAAGTAAAAATTGGGCAGTATGGGTGCCTGACATATTAGAAAGCTATGATCCAGATTCTATTCGTTACTTTTTAACCGTCAACGCACCAGAAAATCGCGATACTGATTTTTCATGGCGGGAATTTATTTACAGTCATAATAGTGAATTATTAGGTGCATACGGGAACTTTGTGAACCGGACATTAAAGTTTATCGAAAAATATTATGGTGGTATCGTGCCGAAGGGAAGTATTGAGGTAGAGCTGAAAGATAAAGTAGAAGGATTATATAAGCGTGTAGGAGAGGCGATTGAGCAAACTAAATTTAAGGTGGCGCTAGAAACAATATTTGATGCAGTACGTTTTGCAAATAAATACTTTGATGAAAAGCAGCCTTGGAAACAAAGAGAAGATGATCCAGTTTCATGTGAAGAAACGATTTATAACTGTGTGTATCTTATCGCTAATTTTGCAAATCTCCTTGAACCGTTTTTACCATTTTCAAGTGAAAGAGTTCGAAACACATTGTCGATTGTGAAACGAAATTGGGAACCGCAAAATACGTTGCCAAGTAGAATTGATAGCGTACAGCCATTATTTGAGCGAATCGATGTAAAACAAATTGAGCATGAGATAGAGAAGCTGTATGGAGCGGTAAAATGAGATAGAGAAAAAGACCTTTCAAGTAAATGAAAGGTCTTTTGTTATGCAGTATGATTCTCTTTCTTATCTTTCAAAAAGAAAAGTACAGCAAGGATTACAAGAATAATAGCTGCAATATCATACGTTATTTTAAATGTAGTATTAAAGTTTAAGTACTCTACGAAAGGAGTTTTCACTGCTCCTGCATATATACAAACGGGAATGAGAAGTAAATCGTAAAATTTCTATTCTTTCATATATCTTATTAGGAAGAAGATACACATAATAGCAAAAAATACGATGCTTAAAATAGTCATTTATACCTCCAGATAAATTTACTTATTTTAATTGTAGTTATATCTTTTATATAAATTCTGTATTTTTTCAAGCGCTATGCACGCGATTTTGTTTCCTTTCTTTCCTAGCCGTAAGCAGCTGAGGAGTGAAGATCCCAACTAATATGAAAATAATTCCAATCCACTGCATGAACGTTACGACTTCATGTACAAGTGTAATAGAAGCAATAATAGCAGTTGGTAATTCAGCTGCACCTAATATTGTACCAAGCCCTGTTCCAACCTTTGGTACACCGATTGAAAAACAAATGACAGGTACAACAACGCCGAATAATCCGAGGAAGAAAGCATATTTCCATAGACCGGCTTGCAAAGCACCGTCTGTTAAAAAGGTTGGCGGAAAGAATAGGCATACGATAAGAGTAGCGCTTGTTGTCATAAGGAAGCTTTTCGTATAAGGCGGAACATCCGTAGCGACGCGCCCGCTTGCAAAAACATAGAATGAAAAAGAGACAGCAGCTAATAGTCCAAAGATAATCCCTTTCGTAGAAAAACTTTGTCCGAGGCCTTCAAATACACCACCTGCAAACAATGTACCAGCAAATAAAATAAGGATAGATATAATCTTATCGCGGCTTGGAAATGTTCGATTTGCAATTGCTTCGATAATGACACCAATCCAAGTGAACTGAAAGAGTAGGACGACAGCGATAGATGCGGGTAGTTCTTCTACAGAAATAGCGTAGAAAATCCCGGTCATACTCATTGTTGTTCCGACGGTTAGTAAGGAAAAGAATTGTTTTTTTGTTACTTTATGACGTGAAAAGAAAAGAACGAGTAGAAATAGTCCAATCCATCCGAAGACATATTGTCCCCCTAATAGTTGATGTGCTGAAAATCCATTTATGAATCCGAGTTTGAAAATAGTTGAAAGTATGCCATAGCTGCAAGCACCGAATAAAACGAGCAATGAATATTTAAACTTTTCCATAAAAAATCCTCCTTTTAAGTAATAAAAAACGCCCGCTATCCAAATAAGGATAACGGGCGAACGAAACAGAGTCATATACTCTACAAAATTCCGCCACTCATACGAAGTATGAATTTGGGGTATGAAATTGTAGTAGGTTTTTACATTGCTTTTGGGAATACAATAGAACATTTTACACCTTGAGGCGTGTTTTGTATCCCGTAAGGAAACTGATGTTTATCTAATATTTGTTTCACGATATATAATCCAAGACCACTACCTTGTACTAAACCGTGTTTATCAGGGTTTGCGCGATAGAAAGGCTCAAATAAATGAGCAAGTTTATCTTCATCAATTTGTGAACCTGTATTTAATACTTCTAATGCGTAACCATTTGGTTTTTCATAAAGCTTTATATATACGTGCTGATGGTCAATTGTATAATGAATTGCATTTGAAATAATGTTAAAAATAGCAGTTTGAATAAATTTAGGATCAGCTAAAATTTGTACGTCGTGTTTAATATTAGATTGTACATTTAATTGTTTTACAGATACAAAGTAATCTACTTTCTTCATAACATCCTCAATAATATTAGATAAAGAAATGACTTCTAAATTCGGTTTAAATTGAGGGTTTTGTATTTTGGATAATTCCGACATTTTTTCCGTTAATATGTTAATGTCTTGCATCATCTCGTAGGAACGTTTCAAATACTTATCTCTATCTTTATAAGCTCCAATTCCGTGAATCATGCCATCTAGTTGTCCCATAACGGCTGCGATTGGTGTTTTTAATTCATGGGATACCATAGACATAAATTCTTTACGAGATTGTTCTAATTGTTGTTCCTTCTTGAGCTCGTTTCTTAAATCTTGATTGCTTGCATGTAAATTCTTCACAATATTTGGTACTTGTGAAGCAGCTACTTGCAAATTAAAATCTGTTTGATCTGTATTTTTGTTAAATAGCTTTTTATCTGAGAAATCAAGATTCATAATATCTTTTAAAGCATCGCTCATATATTGAAAAGGTTTGGCAATTAGTTTTGTATAAATTAAAGATCCGAGTAGTGATAATGCAAGCATTGTCGCGCCAATATGTGGAGCTAATTGCTGCAACGCATCTGCTAACTTTGGATTATCATTTGTATCATTTGTTTTACTTGCTGCATTTTGTGTATGTAAGGCATCATTATTAGCGGCTTTCTTTTCTGCTTCTGTAGGCGGATTAGAAGTGCTATTTTTCCCCGAAAGATTTTGTGTATGTTCTTTTGCCTTTACAGTTTGGCTAGGCTGCAAAAGGTGATTGATAGCTGTAGAAAGAGATTTATAATCTATAATAGAAGATTGGAAATTAGAAATGCTCCCCTCTGACACAGCTTTATTTTGCTTCGTTTTACTTTCGTCGTTTTGCTTATCTGAATTCGCCTGTTCTGTAGTCGGCGTTCCATTTTCTTTCGCAAAACGTTCTTTATCGTAGTTTGAAGCTAGAAAGTAAATAATTTGATAAAGACAAAGTGATAAAAGAATACAAAATAATAAGGTTTTGATGAAAATATTTTTGGTGATGTTGTCTTTGCTACGATTCGATTTTGTAGCCAATGCCTTTCACCGTTTTGATATAAGGAATTCCTAATTTTTTTCTTAAGTTTTTAATATGTGTATCTATAACTCTTACATCACCATAATGTTCATAGCCCCATACCTTATTCAACAAATCACTTCTTGATAATACTTTTCCTCGATTTTGCAGTAAAGTATAAATAATTTCAAATTCTTTTGTTGTCAATTCAATTTGATTACCATGAACATAAGCTGCATATGCTGTAGAGTTTAACATCAATTCATGGAATTGTAGTATAGTTGCAGCTTCTGCTTCCTTCGTTGCTGCCCTTCTTAATACAGCCTCTACACGCTTAATAAATACAGTATAATGGAACGGTTTCGTAATATAGTCATCAATACCTAACTCAAATCCTTTAATTTCACTTTCTTCATTATGTAAGCCTGTTAACATAATGATTGGTACATCAGATTGTCCTCGCATAATTTTACAAATACTATAGCCATCTATATCTGGTAACATTACATCGAGGAGGACAAGATCGTATGAATTTTTTTGGAAAAGAAGAATACCTTCTGTTCCAGCACCAACTACATCAACTGTAAAGTTTTGTGCCATTAGAAATTCACGAATAAGTTCTTGTATATCTGGGTTGTCTTCAATCACCAGTATATGCGTCATAGTAACACCTCCTAAATAACGCTTTTTACTGCAATATTCGAATTCATCATTTTTCGAGTGACTCAGATTGTTTATACATATAATAAGCCCCCGCTATAAAATAATCATGAAGGTAGCAAGGGGAATAGTTTAGTGTTACTGAATAGTTCAGAATTACAGTAGTTCTATTATAGTATGTATTATAAAATTTATAAAACATTATAACTGTATAATTTTAATATCTACGTTTATCAATGTTTAAATATTAGCTAATCAAATCTATTCCTATTATATATGTAAATACAGTTGTTTTGCTACTGTAAATGAATAAATAAAATAAGCCAAGACATAAAATTCTTGGCTACACATAAATCTTGTTTTTAGGCTATTTTACAGTGACAGTAGCTTGCTGCTGAACGCGCTCAAATAACCAGTGTATATCATTGTTATACATACGAATACAACCAAGTGTTGTCCATTTGCCGATTGCTTGATTATTGTTAGTTCCGTGAATCGCATAAGTTGTTCCGTAAGTTCCTGCCATATTTAATCCGAGCCAACGGTCACCAAGTGGATTACGTGGATCGCCGCCTTTAATTTTGCCTGTATAATAAGGGCGATTTTTAATTTTATTTACGATTTGAAAAGTGCCTTTAGGTGTAGGTGTTGCAGCTTTTCCAGTAGCGACAGTAAAACTTTTTATAAATTTTCCATCCTGATAATAATCCATTTTATTTAACTGAGTGTCTACGATTAATTGATCTTTCGTTGTAGCTGCCTCTGCGCTAGAGAATGGAAGAGTTAAAAATCCTAATGATAATAGTGCGCTTAATAATAATTTTTTCATTGTTATTCTCCTTTTACTATCGTAAGAGTCTTACATACAATGAAGTTGTAATCCTCGTAATGCTTTATTTACATTTTCATCTAATGTTTCAAAGAATGTAGTAATTTTGCTGTTGTGTTTGTTGTTGTTATCAATAAGTAATCTTTCATTTAATAAAAGCTCACCACGTAGTCCAAAACTTTGAACTTGAATATTTAGCTCATCTTCATTTTCAGAGATGATTGGTAAGAAATAATGAAAAGCTTTTGTTGGAATGATGTAGCTTTTGCCAATCATGCTTTCTTGATTTGAATTAATCCATTTTTTCGTGACAATTTTAATATTCTTTTTTGAAACGATAAAAGATAGTGTTGTAGATTTTGTTAAACTTACGTCAAATTCACTTGTTTCACAGATTTGTAAATTAAAAACGGTTTCATTTTGATGAGATTCAACATTTGTATTAATAAAATCGTGCATTTTATATGCTTCCATTTCGTATTCACCCTTTTTTCAATTTCGAAAAACGACTTATATTTATTCAAATTAATGCTTAGTCATATATTGGTTAAATTTTTCAACAAATTCCGATATAATCTTACAATACGTATATGAAGCTAATATGAAGTTAGCATGAGTTTGTGATGGTTTTTTATTGAGAACAAAATAAGAGAGGTTTTTTAGTGCTAAAAAATGGATAAAATTTGCATGTTATTAATGCGCCTTTTCGCTATTTCGACTTGAAAAATGATTTTTACTATTTAATAAAGAACGAAAATCACTAGTGTGACCCTTACAAAAATGTAATAAAAATGTAAGCTATTGTGATAGTTATTTCGACAATTTTTTTATACAATAATAGTAAGAAGTTGTACGTGATTGAAAGGAGAGATGACATGGAATGGATTCATGAATTATTTCAGCAATACGGGTACTATGTTGTACTTGTCGGCTTGCTGTTAGAATATATTGCACTTCCGTTTCCGGGAGAGCCAACGTTAGCATATGCGGGATTTTTAGCACATAAGGGTGATTTAAGTTTACCGATTTTAATTATTCTATCCTTTATTGGGACAAGTGTAGGAATGACGATTCAATACTTTTTAGGAAATAAATTAGGTATGCCTTTCATTCAAAAGTATGGGAAATACGTATTTTTAACGCAAAGAAAAATTGACTTAACGAGAATGTGGTTTGATAAGTATGGGTACTTCCTGATTTTTATTGGTTTCTTTATTCCTGGTGTACGTCATTTCACAGGATACTTTGCAGGAATTATTAATTTACCATTCCGTCGTTTTGCCATTACAATTTATTCAGGTGCTCTATTTTGGGTATCATTCTTCTTAATCGGTGGTTACTGGTTAGGTGGAAACTTACATGATATCTTTGGAGTGCTAGAAGGTCATATCGGTAAAATCATTTTTGGAGTTATTGTGATTGTAGCGGTTACGTTAGGTATTCGTTTCCGTAAGCAGTTAAAACGAGTATTACTACAAAACGCAAGTTAATATGAAATCCATTCTATGTCAGAATTTAGGAAGTCAGTGCAAAAGCACTGACTTTTTTATTTTTAAGACTATGTTTAATGCACATTTTACATTCTTTATAGGAATTTGATACAGGATAAGAAATAAGTATCTTGTCAATTATTATAGTCGTAATGACAATTATAATTGACAAAGATAAGGATATTATTTACAATTTTAATTAAATAAATGAAAAAGAGGGAAGACATGAAGCTTCAAAATCGAGTGAGGGAATTGCGAGCAAAGCATCGTTTATCACAAGGGGATTTAGGGAAAGCGATTGGATCATCACGGCAAACGATTAGTTTAATTGAGCGCGGGGATTATGCACCATCTATCGTATTGTCGTTAAAAATCGCACAAATTTTCAATGTACCGGTGGAGGAAATATTTACGTTAGTAGAGGGGGAAGAGGACGATGAAGAGTAAACGAAAAAAACAATTTGATTCTGTGGGGAAAATAGCATTAAGTATGATGGGTGGCTTTTTAACGTCTTATATAGCTTTAAATTTACTCTCGGATGAACCGAGAAAATTATCATCCAATACATTTATAGGTATATGTACTATTTTTGGAATCTTAATGATGTACTATACTTGGAAGAATACACGTATGTTAGCAGAGGCACGCGATGAAGAAGAGAGCGTACAAGGCAGAAAATTAGGCATTATAAGTATATATTTACGTGTAGGCGATATAGTTACGCAGGCATGGTTTGTATATGCAGTTATTACATGTAGACGTGCACTGTTGCAGGATACAAATGTTTCATTTGCGGTGTGGAATTTAGTAGCTTCTATTGTTTGTTTAACTACTGTAGTAATTATCGGACTTATAACAAAAAATCGTTATAATAAGCTATATCCTGAACAAGGTGTAACGTATATGGAATCTATGAAAATGTGGACGAAAAACGCAGATGAAGGATTAAAGCACATTGTGCATGAGGCTGGATATAAAGCGTATGAATTTACGAATACAATATTGGCATATGTATGGTGGGCTGCCGTTATATATACAGCTGCTAGTGATATCGATTTTGTATTAATTGGCTTAATCTCATTTATTTGGATATTGCATCTCGGGAAGTTCATGTACGAAATGCAAAGAAAAATGATTTATTAAGGGGAGAAAAAGGTGGATATTTTAAGAAGGCCAGCTGGCTCAATGACAGTGGCGCTAATTCTGTCCATTTTATACGGAGTAATCCGAACTGGGAAATTAGAAGTAATTTTGAACTTATGGGCAATAGTTGGAATTTCATTGTTAGTGTTAGCCATTCATGAGCTAGGACATGTAGTATTTGGTGTAATAGGTGGTTTGACATTTAAATTTATGACAGTAGGACCCATTACTATTCAAAAAGAAAAGGGAAAATTACGCATTCGAGAAAATAAATTGTGGGCGTACTTTGGAGGCGTTGCAACACTAGTACCACCTTCTATAGAGACACCGAATCTTTCGAAAAAGTGGGCGTGGCTCACTTTAGGTGGACCGATTACGAGTTTACTATTTGGTATTACTTCCGGTTACATATATATGGTGAGTTATTATCAATATCTTTTATATTTTTCCTTTTTCCATTTTGCAATCTTTGCGGTTACAATTGTGCCGATAAAAGGAATGCTTATGAGTGATGCGATGCAATTTCTTATTTTAATTAAAGATGATGAAAGAGCTAGAAATCACTTATATGAGATTCAAATATCGAGTGAGTTATTTAGTTATAAAAGACCGAAAGATTGGGATGAAAGGTTAGTAGAATTGAGTGAGGAGAAAATAAAAGAGAATAAAGGGATAAGAGAGATAATGAGTAGACTTATGCTCGTCTTTTTTGCTCGTGCAGATCAAGAGGGAATGGAAAGAGCGATACCGTATATAGAACGAATTGTTCAACTACCTGTAACGAAAGAAAATAAGTTTTTCGTTAGTAGTTTTCATAGTTGGTACCTTTTATATAAAGCCCTTTATCAGATGGATAGTCTTTCTTTGCAAGAAGCAAAGGAACATGCAAAGGCTATTACAAAAATGGACCTAAGTGGATATTACCGTACACAAGGAATTATTAGATATGTAGAAGGTAATATGGAAGCGTCCCGTACTTATATGAAGAAAGCCGATCAAGAATTAAAGAGCGCCGAGAAGAGTGAGATGGGATATTTACAAGTAGAAAGAGAATGGTTTGAGCAGCTGAAAGAGAGGGTATCTTACGATGGGTGAGGTATCCTCTTTTTTATATGTCATCTTATGCCGTTCCATAAACAGCCTAGGGCGAGTAAAATGAGATAAGAAGAGCAAAGCTTGGAGGAAGTAAATATGGAAATCTTATCAATTATTTTGATAGTCTTGCTCATTTATGTTGTTTTTAAAGTGGCATATGTAGCATTAAAGATACTCGCGATCCTATTAATTATCTTTTTAATCGTAGAGTTCGGCAGTAAATTGCTTGGTGGATAGGGTATGTTGTGCGTTTTGAGTGTCGAAGGATGTCGGTAAATCGATATCCTACGTCGAATCGTTGATATAATGAAAAAATCGTTGATATAAGTGGAGAAACAATCGATATATTTGAAAAATCGTTGATATATTTTAGTGAATACGAAGTGGGGTATGTGGAAAAGAAGTTGCCGTGAGGGTAACTTCTTTTTATCGTGATGCGGGGATATGCAAACCAACATGAAAAAGCTGGAAGAGTATCTTCCAGCTTAAGAGTTACTTTCAATTTGGCGACCGCTATCTTCTTCATTGTCTTGTAAAAGGTTGAATACGTCTGCTAGGCAGAATGCAATGAACCAAGTCCATAGACCGTGGAAGAAAGCTGAGCTTAATTGAAGTGGTAATGTATAGTTTGTCATTGAGTAGGAAATACATCCACCAACGATTCCGATCATTGTTAATAACATTGTTTTTTGAGCGTTTTCTTCTGGATTGAAGAGGAAGTAAATGTATCCGCCTAAAATTGAAGCGCTTACAAGTGTTTCGATTCCATTAAAGATGATATTCTCTCCAAGCTGAGTGTTTGTCCAGAAGCAGATTGTTCCGCCGATAATAGCAAACAGGACAGCTATTGTATATCGTATATATTGATTCATATGTTCATCTCCTTATGTAATAAGATGATTTGGAAGTCAAAAAGGTAGGTATAGTATATTGAAGTGAGTTTTAATTGTACGTATCTTTTTATAAAAAGATCATTGAAGAGTAACTAAGATGATCGGTTGTTTAAACCGTTACGTGTATGGTGTCTGAAATATACCCGACTGCTCGTTTCTTTTTGCTTGTAAAATAAGAGAAACTTCCAAGTCTATATACTCTTTTTTTGTGAGTCTGCTTTCATTATAACACATTTAGGGACATAATAATAGAATTATCTGATTTTGTAATAAGTGTAAAAAATAAAAAGCGCAAGGAAATACCATTAACGGTGCAGTTTAGTGGAAGAAGGATTTTAATTTATTATGATGAAATATGTAATCAAGGTGAGATCTAAGAATGAGGCTTAAATACTATAAAAAATGTTTTATAGCATGAATGTAAGGGAGGAGAGCTAACTTGGAGTTCACAACAGAAAGATTAATAATTAGACCTTTTAAGAGTACTGATTTACAGGATGTATTTGCTATTTATAATAGTGATGATACATGTAAGTTCCTATTACATAATAAGTGGACTCATGAAGACATGCAGAAAAGATTTAATAAGAAGATAGCAAATCATGTACTTACTAAAGAAACAATATTAAGTTTGGCAGTTATATACAAAACTAAAGTAGTTGGTGATTTATCCGTATGGTACACAAATATGAAAGACACTGTTGAGATTGGTTATAGTTTTTCAAATGAAGTAGCTGGGAGAGGTTTGGCGACAGAAGCAGTAAGTAGTTTGGTATTGAAATTATTTAATGAATTCAATGTACATCGTATACAGGCTAATCTTGATGCACGTAATACAGCTTCACAAAAATTGTGTGAACGAATAGGTATGAGAAAGGAAGCCCATTTCATACAAGATTTTTGGAATAAAGATGAATGGACAGATAGTATTGTATATGGAATGCTATCCTCCGATTTGTAGTAATAAACTTAGTGATTTTATTATGCTAAAAGGTACGTTAGTTGAATAACAAAGGGCATAACATATTATATATGACTAATATGTTATGCCCTTTAATTTATTAACCTTTTTATATGCGTTTGAAACGGCCGACAATTTCAACTGTTTCAGTAATGTTCATAAATGCTTTGTTATCCACTTGACGGATAATACGTTTCATTTCGCCTAACTCATAGCGAGTCACGACAGTGTAAATCATTTTTTTCTTATGGTTTGTATAGCCGCCGACAGCGTCTACCATTGTCACCCCGCGTATGCCGTGATGTAGTAGTGCGCTTTTTATTTCCTCGCCTTTTTCTGTAATAGTCATTATCGTTAATTTAATATGTTTCGTATGCACAGCGTCGATAACTTTGCTGACTACAAATCGACTAATTAACGTATAAAGTGTAATATCCCATCCGAAAATAAAACCTGCTGCTACAAGTAAGATTAAGTTGAATACAAATATGATTGCTCCAATTGAAACATCTCGATATTTCGCTACAATCAATCCAACAACATCAAAACCACCTGTTGAAGAAGCAAATCGGAATATAATTCCTGAAGCTGCTCCGCAGATAACACCACCGAATACAGAAGAAAGTAAAATATCGTCTGAAACTTGGTGTACCGGGATAATGTTCATCGCTAACGATGACACAGCTACAAAGTAAGCTGTTAAAAAGGTTGTCTTCTTGCCTAAGTAAAAGTGACTTAAAATAAGAAGAGGAATGTTTAGTAAAAAGATAAGTGCACCGATATTGTAGTGCATTAAATAACCGATAATCATCCCTACACCAGCGAATCCACCGCTAATCATATTATGCGGGATAAAAAACATATTCATAGAAATTGCATACAAAATAGAAGCTATAAAAATAACAACCAACTGTATCATAAATTCTAAGTGAAATGTTTTAGCTGCTGGGAAGGATAAAAAGGCGGTGTCGGGAACGTAATCGGCGTCTCCTAGTTGACCCATAGTATGTTTCATCTCCATATTCATTTTTGATTACAAGAAGAGAATAAAGGTTTTTTCAAAAACTGGCAATAGTTTTATTATAATGCAAAAATTTTATAAATTTCTAATAAATCAAGCCTATTCATTGATGTGTGTGAATATGCTAAAGAAAGCGAATACAACGTTTCTTAATTATTGTTTTCTTGAGAAAATATGCAAAATACTTTTTTTGAAAATAAAAGGAAATAGAGAATATTTGCCCGATGTGCTAAAATGACCTTATTAAGGATGTGAAGCGATGGAATTTTTATTGCAGGATGCAATTCTATATATATCGTTTGTAACGACGGCACTTTGTTTATTAGAAGTTTTCTTCCTTGCTAATGTTTCTCGCTTTGTGCGTCAACAAGCATCAAGCGGTAGACAAAGAGCTTTTGCGTTAGTTGATACATGTGAAGATAGTGCGGGAAATGTACCGCTATTTTCTATTTTTTATAAATATGGAATGATTCGTTCTGTACGCAGACAAGAATCAAGTGAAGAGAATGACGAGGTCGGTCCGTATACGCCAATGTTTCGCTAAATAATTACGAAACATTGGAGGAATGAACATGTTAAAATCATACCGAGCTGTGCTCGTTAGTTTATCATTATTATTTGTTTTTGTTTTATCTGGTTGCAGTAATGCAGCCCCAATTGATGCACATAGTACGGGAATTTGGGATCATTATTTTGTATATCCAATCTCGTTTATGATTCAATTTGTTGCTCATCATATACCTGGAGCTAGCTTTGGGATTGCTATCATTATTATGACGCTCGTTATTCGTTCAGCAATGATTCCATTAGCTGTTTCGCAATATCGCAGCCAAGCGAAAATGAAGAAAATGCAACCTGAATTGCAGAAGCTAAAGAAAAAGTACGGTGATGTAAGCAAAGACCTTGAAAAACAAAAGCAGTATCAAAAAGAAATGTCAGAACTAATGAAATCAGGCGGTTGGAATCCACTTGCTGGTTGCTGGCCAATTTTTATACAAATGCCGATTTTCTCTGCTTTGTATTATGCGATTAGCAGAACTGAAGAGATTCGCACATCTTCGTTTTTATGGGTGAACCTAGGACATGCAGATCCATATCATATATTACCGATTATTGCAGCGTTAACGACATTTATTCAGATGAAAGTTTTCCAATCGAATATTACACCTGGAGAACAAGTACAGATGCTAAAGATGCAGCAAATTATGATGCCGGCAATGATTCTATTTATGGGGTTTGCGGCGCCATCAGGACTTGTGTTGTACTGGATAACAGGTAACTTATTTACAATGACACAAACAATTGTATTAAGAAAAATAATGGAACGTGAAGAGTTACAATTACAAAAAGCATAGAGAAACACCGCTCATTACGAGCGGTGTTTTTTTGTTAAATCGTTAAGGAAATGTTAAGAAACCGACATTACTATAGGCATTGTATACGAAAGTGTACATGCATTAGAAATATGAAGGAGGAAATTTCCTATGAAGAAGAAAACAGTTGGTTATTTAGCGATTGCAGGTGCTTTATCATTCGGAATCATTGGAGGAGTCGGCATTCCGGCATTCGCGGCAACGAATACTCCAGCAGTGGATCAGCCTGCAAAAACGGCGAAAAAGGATTTGGATGACGCTACAAAACAAAAAGTAAAAACAATTATGGACGATACAAAGAAACAGTTAGAGGAATTAGGTGTAAAGCTTCCAGAGAAAGAGAAGCGTAAAGACATGTTTGCAGGATTAGATGAACAGGCGAAAGAAAAAGTGAAGTCCATTTTAGAGCAAGAGAAGTCTGGTAAATTAACACGAGAACAGGCAAAAGAAGAATTAACAAAATTAGGCGTGAAGTTCCCGGAAAAGGGTAAGCACAAAGAAATGTTTGCGGGATTAGATGAACAGGCGAAAGAAAAAGCGAAGTCCATTTTAGAGCAAGAGAAATCTGGAAAATTAACGCATGAGCAAGCAAAAGAGGAATTAACAAAGCTAGGCGTGAAAATGCCGGAGAAAGGTAAACATGGAGACATGTTTGCTAACTTAGATGAACAGACAAAAGAGAAAGCGAAGTCAATTTTAGAGCAAAAGAAATCCGGAAAATTAACGCATGAGCAAGCAAAAGAAGAATTAACAAAATTAGGTGTGAAACTTCCAGAGAAAGAGAAGCATGAAGACATCTTTGCTGGATTAGATGAAGCAACAAAAACAAAAGCAAAAGCGATTTTAGACAACGAAAAGAAACAATTAGAGGCATTGAATGTTGATTTACCGCACCATAAGTTTTTTATGAAAAAAGAAGATAAATAATTGATTTATGTATCTTTCGTGTGGGCAACCGGAAGGTACGTGCGAGGACCGATTTCTGTCAGCAGAAATCGGTCCCTTTTAATGATTCAATAAAATTCTTTTCATTGTTAGTATGTATCCGAAGATGCAGTAGAAGATTGCAAAACCGATAAACACTTCCGTATATTGATATTTACCCAATACGTAGAAGGAAACAGCTGGTATAATAGCTACCGCTAAAATGCTATAACCAGGATACTTGTGCCGATGCATGATAGCGAATAGAATAGAGAGAAACGTAGCAATGATACAAAAGACAGCAATCATTATTGGTGCACCTCCTAAACGGATTATACCATTTTTAGGGAAATAGGGAAGTTTTGTATCTTCTGTTATAATATAAGAAGAGAAATATTTCCTATGTTATATAAAAAATATATTGATTTTTTCTAACAATTCAATATAATGAACAATAACTACAAAATTCGACATCAAGAAGTGATGATGAGGACACGATCAATTTTTTACGATTTTCAGAGAGGGAAGCCTTTGGCTGTGAGCTTCCTAATACGGAAAAATGGATTACCACCTCTGAACTGCAGCAGTGAACGAGCATCTAGTAATTGCTTGCCGGCAAAAACCGTTATTTAGACTTGAGAAATTGGTGAAGTGTGTTACTTTACGAATTGAAACAAGGGTGGAACCACGAATACAACACTCGTCCCTTTTTTAGGGAGGAGTGTTTTTTTATTTCATTTTTGCATCACACTAGAATTGGAAGGAGGTAATAACAGTAAATAAGAATCTATAAAAAACTATAAAAATTTACAATTACAGGTTTTATATTTTACAGAATTCAACCTATAATATTTTCAGGTGATGAAAAGGGGGGAAAAGGATGAAAACAACACGTACTTGTAAAATCAATTCTATTACAAAAGAACAAACGGAAGATTTAATTACCTTGATCCGTACGTTCGAAAGTGCAAAACGATATAGTTTTAATCGTTTGATTGAGGGCGAAAACGAGAAAGAATTGATAAAAAAACTACAACCTAAATATTTGTTAAATAAACGTTTTTGTGAAGATGCAATTTTACAAGCGCAAACGATCCTTTTCTCTCAAAAAGAACTTCTTCCTGTTTACCTAGAAAACAATCAAAAAAAGTTAGAAAAGACGTTACAAAAAATAGATGATTATGAACGCGGCAAAAAAAGACCTAAACAAGTTGCATTAGAAACTTGTCTAATTGGATTAAGAAAACGAAAACAAAAATTAGAACAAAAAAT
>NZ_FNDM01000012.1:0-209755 GCF_900100505.1 Bacillus sp. cl96 | reverse complement strand
AGGGGGTCGGCGGTTCGATCCCGTCATCCTCCACCATATAAATTTTATATGAATAGTATTATCGCGGGGTGGAGCAGCACGGTAGCTCGTCGGGCTCATAACCCGAAGGTCGCAGGTTCAAATCCTGTCCCCGCAACCAAATGGTCCCGTGGTGTAGTGGTTAACATGCCTGCCTGTCACGCAGGAGATCGCCGGTTCGACCCCGGTCGGGACCGCCATTTTAATAAGGCTCGGTAGCTCAGTCGGTAGAGCAGAGGACTGAAAATCCTCGTGTCGGCGGTTCGATTCCGTCCCGAGCCACCATTTATTTTAATAAAATACGCCGGCTTAGCTCAATTGGTAGAGCAACTGACTTGTAATCAGTAGGTTGGGGGTTCAAGTCCTCTAGCCGGCACCATGTAAGTTTCGGAGGGGTAGCGAAGTGGCTAAACGCGGCGGACTGTAAATCCGCTCCTTCGGGTTCGGCAGTTCGAATCTGCCCCCCTCCACCATTTACATAGGGGCATAGTTTAAAGGTAGAACTGAGGTCTCCAAAACCTCCAGTGTGGGTTCGATTCCTACTGCCCCTGCCAAATATATTTACACAACATGGCGGTTGTGGCGAAGTGGTTAACGCACCGGATTGTGGCTCCGGCATTCGTGGGTTCGATTCCCATCAGTCGCCCCATTTTTATTTTAAAAATTACAAATAATCTAATGGATACTTACATATAATTAAGTAAGAATTCGATGGGCTATAGCCAAGCGGTAAGGCAACGGACTTTGACTCCGTCATGCGCTGGTTCGAATCCAGCTAGCCCAGCCATTTTTGCGGAAGTAGTTCAGTGGTAGAATACAACCTTGCCAAGGTTGGGGTCGCGGGTTCGAATCCCGTCTTCCGCTCCAATAAAATTTAATATGGCGGCATAGCCAAGTGGTAAGGCAGAGGTCTGCAAAACCTTTATCACCGGTTCAAATCCGGTTGCCGCCTTTTCTTTTGTGCCGATGTGGCGGAATTGGCAGACGCGCACGACTCAAAATCGTGTTCCTTCGGGAGTGTCGGTTCGACCCCGACCATCGGTATCATGAACGGCGTAATAAAAGACTCTACACCAAATGTGTAGAGTCTTTTTATGTTTTCATCATACTATAAAATAAGCAAAAATGGTGTGTTGGTGAAATGGTTATAAATGATTAAGGTAAACTTATTCATTTAGTACATGCGATACAGTTGGGGAAAGCTACAAAACAATAAAGGGATAAATTTTTATCCCTTTATATAATTTCATTATTTTATAGAGAATTTCTCCAACCTGGTGACATGAAGTTAAATCCGACGCCACCAGTAGATATTAGTACATGATCAGCTGTTAATTTCGTAATTTCTAAGAACTTCTTTTCAAACTCTTCTCTGTTGTATTTGTACATAGTTGAGTGGCATGACCACATGTGCGTTGAAGTACTCAACCAGTCTCCTAATTCCTTTAATTCAGGAAACGACTCAAATCGAATTGGTTCATCTAATTTCATGAATCTCACTTGATAGATAGTTGGGTTTAACCTCTCTCCTATTCCTTTAAAAGCATGTGATTTTTTGTCTTTGGAATGTGTCATAATTCACCCTCCATCTTTTCTTCAAATTTTTTCCTATTTTTATTATACAACAATAGAAAACAATTATGGGAATAATATGGAAATCTTTATTGGCAATATAAAAAGACTGTAACAGAAATGTTAGAGTCTTTTTGTTAAATTATACTATGTGCTTCTAAAATTCGTAATAAACGTAGGAATTCATGTATAATATAACTTGTCGAAAGAACAAAATGATAGTGATTTATATTATGTCTGTAATATGAATCAAAAATGAACTTTTTATATTTCTTTTAAAAATGTGTTGAACACACATTATATTTCATATTAATATTTTTATGTAGATTTAAAACGGGAAAGAGAGTGGAAAGTATGGGCCGTAAATGGAACAATATTAAAGACAAAAAAGCATCAAAAGATGCAAATACAAGCCGTATATACGCGAAATTTGGGCGTGAAATTTATGTGGCAGCAAAACAAGGCGAGCCAGATCCAGAATCAAACCAAGCACTAAGAGTTGTATTAGAGCGTGCGAAAACATACAATGTTCCAAGAACAATTATTGATCGTGCAGTTGAAAAAGCAAAAGGCGGTTCAGAAGAAAATTATGACGAGCTTCGTTATGAAGGATTCGGACCAAATGGAGCTATGGTTATTGTAGATACACTTACAAATAACGTAAACCGTACTGCAGCAGATGTACGAGCTGCATTTAGCAAAAATAGTGGTAATATGGGTGTGAACGGTTCTGTAGCTTACATGTTTGATGCGACAGCTGTTATCGGCCTTGAAGGTAAAACATCAGATGAAGTTCTTGAAATTTTAATGGAAGCAGATGTAGATGCACGTGACATTCTAGAAGAAGAAGATTCTGTTATCGTGTATGCTGAACCAGATCAATTTCATGCAGTACAATCTGCACTTAAAGGTGCTGGCGTTGAGGAGTTTACAGTTGCAGAATTAACAATGCTTGCACAAAGTGATGTAACACTTCCTGAAGATGCTCAAGCACAATTTGAGAAAATGGTTGATGCATTAGAAGATTTAGAAGATGTTCAACAAGTTTATCACAACGTAGACTTAGGAGAGTAATACGATAGATGACCCTTTTCGCTTAGCGGATAGGGTCTTTTTTATGAAGTTAATTAAGGTGATGAAGTATTAAAGGTATTTTGTTGTAGGTAGGGAATATGATTATAGGGATATATAAAATATTCATTATCTCTAGGAGGCTTAATATGGAACATAAGACACCAAAGCATATCGTTGCTGTAGCCGGTTATTTAACAAATGGAAAAAATGAAGTGTTATTAACAAAAGTGCACTGGCGAGCTGATACGTGGGAGTTGCCAGGAGGACAGGTAGAAGAAGGCGAAGCGCTCGATCAAGCTGTCTGTAGGGAAATAAAAGAGGAAACAGGGTTAACGGTGAAGCCTATCGGAATTACAGGCGTTTATTATAATACTTCTATGCATATTCTAGCTGTTGTTTTTAAAGTAGCATATATAAGTGGTGAAATAAAAATTCAACCTGAAGAAATACAAGAGGCTAAATTTGTTGATTTAAATGAAGAGAACATAGATGAGTATATAACGCGTCCTCATATGAAATCCAGAACGCTTGATGCAATGAGAGCAACACATTTTATTCCGTATGAAACGTGGGAAGTACAGCCGTATAATTTAATAGGAAGATTGTAAAGAAAAGAGTAGCCGATTTGAGATACATTCGAATCACTACTCTTTTTTTGTATACTGTTTAAGAAAAAGGTCAAAATAATAGTAGCACTAGTATTGATTTTGAGAACGTTTGTTCTGTATAATAAATCTATATGTTATATACATTTAGATTACTAGATAGTCAAAAGTATATATATTTGTAGATGATATAATTAAAGTGTAAAGTGAAAATATAATAGTCTTAAGGGTTTCTCTTTTATTGGTTATTCGTACTTTAACATAACCTATATTCAATATTTCAGATGAATAGTAGATAAAAAAAGACTGTGATACAATACTTTTTTATCCCACTATTTGCTAGGCAGTAAGCTTGATTAATGAGGACCGATTAAAGTTTCACTTTATACCTTACAATGATGTAAGGTACGTGTAAGAGAAATCGATGGGATATTTTTTTACAACAATGTATTCTTAAAGTAAGAGTTATATGCTGTGTGGAAAAGAGGTGTTCAAGATGAAAGAACGAGTATTATCTAGGGTGAACTATCATCAAAAAGTTGCATTAAATCCAATGACTAAACTTTTTTATAAAGCCATTATATTATTATTATTGTTAAGTTGTACGTTATTATTCATTGGAAATGTAATGATTGAGAAAAGTGATATTAGTAAATTACATGTACCGGCTAAGTTAGAGGTGCCAGAATCATTAACACATGCATTTATTGCGACAGAAGATAAAAGATTTTATCATCATAACGGTTTAGATTATATAGCAATTATTAGGGCCTCTGTTGAGAATATAAAGGCTGGTGGTGTCGTGCAAGGAGGAAGCACAATTACACAGCAGCTATCTAAAAATGCCTTTTTAACGAATGAACGTACATTTTCTCGGAAGTGGAAAGAGATTTTTTATACGAAAAAAATTGAACGCACATTTACGAAGGATGAAATATTAAAATTATATGTAAGTAATATTTATTATGGAGAAGGAGCATGGGGAATTGAAAAAGCAGCAAACCTTTACTTCGGTAAAAAGGTGAACCAATTAACGTTGGCTGAAAGTGCAATGATGGCTGCTGTAGTAAAAGCACCTGCTTATTACTCACCTGCCCAAAATTATGATAAAGCAGTAGAGAGACGTAATGTCGTTTTGAGACTAATGGAGAAAGAAGGCTATATAAGCCATGATGAGTATGTTCAAGCAGTTAGTGAGAAATTGGTAATTCGTCATGATATAAAAATAGAGCAGTCGATGTTAAATAGCGCGCGTAAAAAAGCAGTAAGTTAAGAGAAGTTCCTACAGAGGAGCTTCTTTTTTTGAATAAATTGTGACAAATTGTGACACAATATCGTCACAATTATTGTGTTTTTGTAATTTATGTGAGCGTGTTCATTGCGTGACGTATATAAGTGTTGATATTATGTGTATTGTGTACAATGCTGTATACAGAATATGAATTTAAAGAGGAATGTATATGAAATCAAATAAACTCATGGCTCTTGGTATAGTTTTTTCTATCGCAGTATTGATTGTAATTGGAACAATTGCGTATAGCATCATAAATGACAAAAAAGATAAAGGGAATGAGATGTTTGCTTATTCTACGCAACAATCTTTAGGGAAAGATGATGCTCCAGTTAAGGTAGTTGAATTTGGAGACTTTAAATGTCCTGCTTGTCGTACTTGGGATGTAACAGTATTACCTCGATTAAAAGAAGAGTATATTGATAAAGGCAAAGTGCAGTTATATTTTATTAACTTCCCATTTATCGGAAAAGACTCAGATTTAGGTGCAGCAGCTGGTGAAGCAATTTATAAACAAGATAAAGATTCATTCTGGATTTTCTATGATGAGATTTATCAAAATCAAAAGAAAGATACGGAAGAATGGATTACAGAAGATTTGCTTCTTAGCATTGTGAAAGAGAAACTTCCAAAAGTTGATGTAGAGCAATTTAAGAAAGATTTACACAGTAAAGACATTAAAGAAAAAGTAAGTAAAGATTCAGATCGTGCTCAAAAATTAAAAGTTCAAGGTGCTCCTTCTGTATATGTAAACGGAAATCTTGCAAATCCTGATTTTGATAGTATGAAGAAGGCAATTGATAAAGAATTGAAAAAGTGATGAGGTCTCTCATCACTTTTTCGACTTTTTTCGATAAAATTCTTGCCTCTACTTTTTTTACATGCTATACTATTTTACATAAGTTATTCTAATATCTTATATGTAATTCATATTTGCGGGTGTAGTTTAGTGGTAAAACAAGAGCCTTCCAAGCTCTGGTCGAGAGTTCGATTCTCTTCACCCGCTCCAAATTTTATTAAAAGTTTTTCTATAAATTGTGATCAACGCAGTGTTTCGTTTCCGAGATAAACGAGGCATTGCGTTTTTTAATGTTTGAAAAATATAATTACATGCGAAAATAGAAGTAAATGATAGTATTCCAAACGTGAATTACTAACCAATAGAGTGGTTACATAAGGGGTGGATTCATCTGAGGAGGCGATTAAGAGTGGATTTTGAACAATTAAAGCAAGATGTAATTGCGTATAGTAAAACAATTGGCATAGATAAAATAGGCTTTGCGAGCGCTTCTCCTTTTGAGGAATTAAAGCAGCGCTTAATCCAGCAACAACAATTAAATTATCAATCTGGATTTGAAGAGCCTGATATAGAGAAGAGAACGAATCCGCAACTGTTATTACCGGGTGCTAAATCAATTATTGCGATTGCTTTAGCATATCCTTCAAAATTAAAAAATGCACCATTAAGTAAGCGTGGAGAACGCCGTGGGATTTTTTGTCGTGCTTCTTGGGGACAAGATTATCATCTTGTTTTACGAGATCGTTTGAAAAAATTAGAGGCATATTTAATTGAAAAACTTCCCGATATAGAAGTGAAGTCCATGGTTGATACAGGTGAATTAAGTGATCGAGCTGTATCAGAGCGTGCTGGTATTGGATGGAGCGGTAAAAACTGCTCTATTATTACACCTGAATTTGGTTCGTACGTATACTTAGGGGAAATGATTACAAATGTTCCATTCCCGCCAGATAAGCCGATAGAAGATCAATGCGGAGGCTGTACGAAATGTATCGATATTTGCCCTACCGGTGCTTTAATACAGGGGGGACAGTTAGATTCGAAGAAGTGCATTGCGTTTTTAACACAAACGAAAGGATTCCTACCTGAAGAATATCGCGATAAAATAGGAAATCGCATATATGGATGTGATACGTGTCAGACTGTTTGTCCGAAAAACAAAGGAATGGATTTTCATAATCATCCTGAGATGGAGCCGGATCCTGAGCTAGTTAAACCATTATTAACGCCACTTTTAACAATTAGTAATCGTGATTTTAAAGAGAAATATGGGATTATGTCAGGGTCATGGAGAGGGAAAAAACCACTGCAAAGAAATGCGATTTTAGCATTAGCACATTTTAAAGAAGCATCGGCAATTCCAGATTTAATTGGTGTTATGAAAGATGACCCAAGACCGGTACTACGCGGAACGGCAGCATGGGCACTTGGGAAAATTGGCGGAGATGGAGTAGGCGAAGCGATTGAGAAAGCGATGGAACGTGAGAAAGATGAAGAAGTGCTTCATGAAATGAATCGCGGGCTTGAATTGTTAGCACAGAAAAAAGAGTAGATAATATTTCCCTTTTTCATATTGTAATATGGGAGGGAGACAGAATGGTTGTAAAAACGAAGATTGAAAACCAAGTACAACAATTTTTAGCATATATAACGGAGAAAAGAACGAATGTGGATGGTATTGCTGAGGATTTACTACAAATGGCACTGAGAAAGAAACAATTGTTTCAAAGGCGTAGTGCACATATAGTGAAAGCAACTGCGGATGTTTTTTTCATTAGACAATTAAATAGTAATGACCATCAAGAAATTGATTATCAAATACATTTTAAATATTTAATTAAGCATAAAGAATTATTTTATATTGAAGAGGAACAATTAAAACGAAGAGTTTGTTTAAATAATAGTCGAATTATAGGCGATTCTGCTATTGAAGTGTCAGAAGAAATTAGAATGGGTGAGACATTAGAAAGGGATATTACGAAAGAGAAGTACGGTTCTTATCAGTATAATCGTTTAGAGGCAGTGAAATATGCAGAGCGTTGGTGGGATGACCGGAATCCTATGTATCGTAATTTCCCTGATAATTGTACGAATTTCATTTCTCAATGTCTTCATACTGGAGAAGTACCTATGAACGGGTATCCTAATATTCGTAAAGGATGGTGGCAAAGGGAGAATCAGTGGAGTTGGAGCTGGGCTGTTGCACATTCTTTTTATTGGTATTTGTCAGGTGCTACAACAGGACTTCGAGCAGAGGCGGTAGAGAGGCCAGAAGAACTTATTCTTGGAGATGTCATTGCTTATGATTTCGAGGATGACGGAAGATGGAATCATACGACGATTGTAGTAGCAAAAGATGCAGATGGTATGCCGCTTGTAAATGCACATTCAGCGAATAGCCGTCGACGTTATTGGAACTATGAAGACTCTAGTAAATATACACCACAAATGAAATATAAATTCTTTCATATTATTAATGGGTAGAGATTTTTCGCTCAAGTGGTATAATACGTAGTAGACAAAAAACAGAGGTGAATATCGCGTGGGAGTACATGTTGTTTTATATCAGCCAGAAATTCCAGCAAATACAGGGAATATTGCTCGTACTTGTGCAGCAACTGGAACAGAATTACATTTGATTAGACCGCTTGGATTTTCAACGGATGATAAAATGTTAAAGCGTGCAGGATTAGATTATTGGCAGCACGTAAAAATTACGTATTATGATTCAATTGAAGAATTTTATGAAAAAAATAAAGACGGTGAATTCTTCTATTTAACAAAGTATGGCGAGAAAGCTCATACAGCGTTTGACTATAGCAAGCGTGAGAAGGATTACTATTTTGTATTTGGAAGAGAAACAAACGGCTTACCAGCTAATGTAATCGAAGAAAACTTTGATCATTGTTTACGTATTCCAATGACAGATAAAGTACGTTCATTAAATTTATCTAATACAGCAGCAATTTTAATTTATGAAGCGTTCCGTCAACAAAATTACCCTGGATTAGATTTAGAAATCGTTTATTAAAAGTCGCCATATGGCGACTTTTTTTTATAAAATAAAAATAATATATAATCATACATTTAAAAGAGAGGACATAATCATATAGAATGGGATATATGATTAAAAATAGATAAGACGGGTTGAGATAAATATGAAGGAAGAATATAGTAATCAAAATACCTTTTTAAGTATGATAGATATGGATTTAATTAGACAAGGATTATTACATGCTATTCAAGATTTAGTATTCATATTGAAAGTTATTGATAATGAAACGTTTCAATATATGTATGTGAATAAAATAGGAATGGATTATGCTAGGTTAAGCGAAGAGTGCTATGGAAAAACTTTTGCAGAAGTATTACCAAAAGATATAGCGGGGATATTGCAAAGGCAATATGCAAAAGTAGTGAGAGAAGCGAAAGCACACACCTTTTGTGATGTAGTCAATTTACCAAAAGGTGAGATACATTATGAATCTTCACTTAATCCTGTCTGCGACGAAGAAGGAATATGTCAATTTGTTATTTGTATTACAAGAGATATTACAGCTCAAATTGAGGAGAAGACAAAGATAGAGGAAAAACAAATGTTATTTAAGTCGTTACTGGAATATAATAATGACTCAATTATATCTATAGATTCTATAGGGAGAGTTACATATGCAAATCCGGCAACGTATGAAATATTTGGATACCGGTATGAGGAATTAAATAATAAATTTATTTTTGAATTCATTAATAAAGAATATGAAAAAGATTTTCAAATTATATTTAAGGGATCGATGCAAGGAAAAGCAAAACAAATTGTTTCAAAGAAATATGTTCATAAAGAAGGGTACGAGCTATATATTTCTTTGAGAACTATCCCGATTATTGTGAACGGTGAAATTGTTGGGATTTATATTGTTACGAGAGATGTTACAAGGCAAGTATTAAACGAAATGCGAACAGAATATTTAGCTTACTATGACCAGTTAACGGGATTAATGAATAGAATTTCATGTACAAATAAGTTAAATACTTTTTTAAATGAGAGTGTAAATTTTGCGCTTGTATTTATAGATTTAGATGAGTTTCATCGTATTAATGATACATTTGGTCATAAAGAGGGAGATAAAGTACTACAAAAAGTTACAGAATGTTTAAGCAATCTAAAAATAGAAGGTATGCACTTATTTAGAGAACACGATGATCAATTTGTTATGTTGATAGAAAATATAACGAAAGAATATGTAGAGGAAGTTGCAAAAAGCATACTGAAAAATATTAGTGAATATTTTGTAATCGAAGAAGAAGATGTATATTTAAGTGCATCAATTGGAATTGTAATGGCTCCAGCAGATGGAGAAGATGAAAAAATACTATTTCAGAGGGTCGATGCTGCTTTAGAAAAAGCAAAAGAAAAAGGAAAAGGACATTATCATTTTTATTGTAGTGGATTAGACTGTGAGCGTGAACAAAGGTTTATAATAGAAAACCAGTTACATCGTGCTATAGAAAAAAATGAATTTTTCTTATATTATCAGCCACAAATTAATATTGAAACGAAAAAAATAGCTAGTATGGAAGCTTTAATAAGGTGGGAGAATAAGGAATTAGGATTTGTTTCTCCAAACCAATTTATTCCGTTGGCAGAAAGAACAGGATTTATTATTAAGCTCGATGAATGGGTAGTAAATCAAGTGTGTCAGCAACTGCGCGAATGGTTAAATAAAGGATATGAAGTGGTCCCAATTGCGGTTAATATTTCAGCTAGACACTTTCGTTCTATTACATTAATAGAGATGATTACACGGGCTTTAAATAAGTACAATGTATCAGCTCATTTATTAGCGATAGAGGTTACAGAAGGAGCTCTTATACATAAAGATATATCAAAGAGAGTGTTACTACAATTAAAAGAACAAAATTTAAAGATTCATTTAGATGATTTTGGAACAGGCTATTCATCTTTAAGTTATTTAAAAACATATCCAATTGATACTTTAAAAATTGATCGTTCTTTTATGGAAGGTATACATATAGATGAACGTGATACGAATATTACAGCTGCAATTATTCATTTAGCTCATACTTTAGAATTGAATATAATTGCAGAAGGAGTAGAAAAAAAGGAGCAAATACAGTTTTTGAAAGAAAAGAATGTGAAGCTTGTACAAGGTTATTATTATAGCCGACCACTATCCAAATATGATATGGAAAATATGTATTATAAATAAAAAAATGATGTGCTAAAAGCACATCATTTTTTATGTGTACCTGGTTTGTCATTGTAACCGGATGTAAAAATAGCTGTAAGAAATGTGAGTGATACACCTAAAATTAATAATAATTTCATACTAATATCCTCCTTACTGTTTTCGGTTTATGAGTTTTATTTATTATCCAAAATGTATGTAAGGTTCTTAGAAGAAAAGAATTTATTTATAATGAATAGCAGTGTAAAAATGTTAATACCTATATTATACAGAATTTTCTTTGAATTTTGGAGAGAATTTTAGCGTGCTATTATATATTTCGTTTTGATTTAAAGAATGTTTAAGGACATCCTAGCATACCTTTTATAATAATCCGATTGAACAAGGAGATGGGGGAGGAGCTATAATGGATATTCTAAAAAAGATTGAACAGCATCGAGCAGCAGAAGAACGTTTACAATGGGAAGGTACGTTTGCGGAGTATTTGGAGCTTGTGAAAGAAAGACCATGGGTGGCTCAAACAGCACACTCTCGCATTTACAATATGATAAAAGACGCTGGAATTGAAGAAGTTGATGGTAGAAGAAAGTATAACTTCTTTAGTAATCAGCTCTTTGGATTAGAGGATGCTCTAGAACGTCTTGTAGAGGAATATTTTCATCCATCTGCAAAACGATTAGATGTTAGAAAAAGAATTTTATTATTAATGGGTCCTGTTAGTGGAGGGAAATCAACGTTAGTTACAATGTTGAAACGAGGATTAGAAACATATTCAAGAACAGATCGCGGAGCAATTTTTGCAATTAAAGGATGCCCAATGCACGAGGATCCACTGCATTTAATTCCACATCATTTACGAGATGATTTCTTTGATGAGTATGGGGTTAGAATTGAAGGGAATTTATCACCACTAAATGTCATGCGTTTAGAGCAAGAATACGGATCAAGAATTGAGGATGTAGTTGTAGAGCGTATTTTCTTCTCTGAAGATCGCCGTACAGGGATTGGTACATTTAGCCCGTCTGATCCAAAATCACAGGATATTGCAGATTTAACAGGTAGTCTGGACTTTTCTACGATTGCAGAATATGGTTCAGAATCAGATCCGCGTGCGTATCGATTTGATGGAGAATTAAATAAGGCAAACCGAGGAATGATGGAGTTCCAAGAGATGTTAAAATGCGATGAGAAGTTTTTATGGCACTTATTATCGCTTACGCAAGAAGGGAATTTCAAAGCGGGAAGATTTGCGCTTATTTCAGCAGATGAATTAATTGTAGCGCATACGAATGAAACAGAGTATCGCTCATTTATAGCAAATAAGAAAAATGAAGCATTGCACTCAAGAATTATTGTAATGCCAGTTCCTTATAATTTACGAGTAAGTGAAGAAGAACATATTTATGAAAAAATGATTCGTGAAAGTGATGTATCGAATGTTCACATTGCACCACACACACTTCGCGTTGCAGCAATGTTCACTATTTTAACTCGTTTAAAAGATCCGAAGCGTCCGGATATTGATTTAATTAAAAAGATGCGTTTGTATGATGGAGAAACGGTAGAAGGTTATAATGCGATTGATGTAGAAGAATTACAACGCGAATATCAAGATGAAGGTATGAAGGGTATTGATCCTCGTTATGTCATTAACCGAATTTCGTCTACAATCATTCGAAAAGAGGTACCATCTATTAACGCGTTAGATGTACTTAGATCTTTAAAAGATGGGCTAGATCAGCATCCATCCATTAGTAATGAAGACCGTGAACGTTACATGAACTTCATCTCATTAGCGAGAAAAGAATACGATGAAATCGCGAAGAAAGAAGTACAAAAAGCGTTTGTTTATTCATATGAAGAATCAGCTAAGACGCTTATGGATAATTACTTAGATAACGTTGAGGCGTACTGCAATAAATCGAAATTACGTGATCCGTTAACAGGAGAAGAAATGAGTCCAGATGAAAAATTAATGCGCTCAATTGAAGAGCAAATTGGAATTTCAGAAAATGCTAAGAAAGCGTTCCGTGAAGAGATTTTAATTCGCATTTCTGCTTATGCCCGTAAAGGAAAACGCTTTGATTATAATTCACATGAACGTCTTCGTGAAGCGATTCAGAAAAAACTATTTGCTGATTTAAAAGATATAGTGAAAATTACAACATCAACGAAAACGCCGGACGAAAATCAGCTTAAGAAAATCAATGATGTTGTTGCGCGTTTAATTGATGAGCATGGTTATAATTCTTCTTCAGCAAATGAATTACTACGCTATGTAGGTAGCTTGTTAAACAGATAGTTTGATAACAAAACGCTGTCTCTTGTATTTTGCGGGACAGCGTTTTATTATCCGTTCATATGTGTATAAAGTGTCATACCTTGTCCAAATGTAATAAATTAAGATGCAATTTTATGAATTTATTGTCAATTATTTTTACAATATGCATATGATAGAGTAACCAACCATTCATACGAAAAAAGCCAACACAATACAATATGTTGCAAAGTAAAAATGTGTGCAACAATGCATTGTGTTTCTTTCTTATCAGTGGCTGAATATTTCTTTCTATTTATGTGAGTGGCAAAATTTTGTTTAGGATGCTCGGGGTATTGTATGAAAAACGTTATAAATGTTTATGGGATGATTTTCTGTGGGCAGTTACCTTTCAAATATTCTAGCTTGCATATTACAGAACAAAATTTATAGATTGCTGTTCATACAGGAAGACAATTACAGTAAGGAGGGAAAGGAATGGGCGAAGAAAATCAACCAAATTATACGATTTCACAGGAAAACTGGTCCCTCCATCGCAAAGGATATGACGACCAACAGCGCCATCAAGAAAAAGTACAAGAGGCAATTAAGAATAATTTACCCGATCTTGTAACAGAAGAAAGTATAGTTATGTCTAATGGCAAGGATGTTGTAAAAATACCAATTCGTTCTCTAGATGAATATAAGATTAGATACAATTATGATAAAAATAAACATGTTGGGCAAGGAAACGGTGACAGCAAAGTTGGTGATGTCGTTGCGAGAGATGGATCAGGTGGTCAAAAACAAAAAGGGCCAGGAAAAGGGCAAGGAGCAGGAGATGCAGCTGGGGAAGATTACTATGAAGCTGAAGTCTCTATTTTAGAATTAGAGCAAGCGTTTTTCAGAGAGTTAGAACTGCCTAATTTAAAGAGAAAAGAAATGGATGAAAACCGGATTGAACATGTTGAATTTAATGACATTAGAAAAACAGGATTATGGGGAAATATCGATAAGAAACGAACAATGATATCCGCATATAAACGAAATGCGATGGGTGGTAAAGCATCTTTTCATCCAATTCATCAAGAAGACTTAAAGTTCCGCACTTGGAATGAAGTATTAAAGCCAGATTCAAAAGCTGTTGTATTAGCGATGATGGATACGAGTGGATCGATGGGAATATGGGAGAAATATATGGCACGTAGCTTCTTTTTCTGGATGACAAGATTTTTACGCACAAAGTATGAAACAGTTGATATTGAATTTATTGCTCATCATACAGAAGCGAAAGTCGTTACAGAAGAAGAATTTTTCTCAAAAGGAGAAAGTGGCGGAACAATATGTTCTTCCGTATATAAAAAAGCATTAGAACTTATCGATAATAAATATTCACCTGACCGCTATAATATTTATCCATTCCATTTTTCAGATGGTGATAATTTAACATCAGATAATGCTAGATGTGTAAAACTTGTTGAAGAGCTAATGAAGAAGTGTAATATGTTTGGGTATGGGGAAGTGAATCAGTACAACCGCCACAGTACACTCATGTCAGCCTATAAAAATATTAAAGATGAAAACTTTAGATACTATATTTTAAAGCAAAAAGCAGACGTATTTCATGCGATGAAAAGCTTTTTTAGAGAAGAATCAGGTGAGAAAATGGCATAACCTCTTTTAAAGAGGTTCTTTTTTTGTAAACTTTTTATTTTTTCAGTTGACAATGATAATGAAAATCATTATCATTTATTCGAGAAATGATTACATTTTGAATTATATATTTCGGAGGAGATGTAAAGTTGAAACAAAATAAAAGAAAACGTATAAATGCAATGATTATAGCGGCGGCGTTATCACTTCCGTTTGCTGTGTATTCAACACCTGCTTTAGCGGCAGTAGCAATTGAGGCGAATAAAACTGGACAAGGTTTAGAAGATGGTACATATGACGCTGTTATTAAAGCGTATAAAGATAAAACGAATGAAGAGTCTATGGCAGCTGTTTATATAAAGGATCCGAAATTAACAATTGAGAATGGAAAGAAAATTGTAACAGCAACGTTAAGTGATAGTGATTTCTTTCAATACTTGAAGACAGAGGATATTCACACTCCAGGTGTGTTTCATGATGTGAAAGTAATATCAGAAGACAAAAAGAAAAATGGAACGAAAGTGATTCAGTTTGAAGTAGGGGAATTAGGAAAAAGGTATAATATGCGAATGCATATTTATATTCCAACAATGGCCTATGACAATAAGTACCAAGTACAGTTTGAAGTAAATACATTGAATTTAGATAAAGATGTTCCAGAAGCACAAAAGGAAAATAAAGAGGATAAAGTGGATAAAGTGGATCAACAAGATGCAAATGTAATAGTAGATAAGCAATTACAAAAATATATTAATAAATATAACTTAAATAGAGATAATGTAGATGCGCCAATCACAAAGAAAGATTTATTACAAATTAAAACTTTATCCATTTATTCAGGTAAAGGAATAAATAAAATAACTGGTTTAGAGTATATGACAAACTTAGAGAAGTTGACGTTACGAGAGTCTAATGTAAAAGACATATCAGCCATCTCGAAGTTGAGAGGTTTGAAGTACGTTGATTTAACGTCTAATTCAATTGAAAGTATTCACCCAATTGAGCAGTTAGAGAATATTAATATGCTTTTTTTAAGAGATAATAAAATTTCTGATCTTACACCATTAAGTAAAATGAAAAAAATTAAAACATTAGATTTAATCGGTAATAACATTAAAGATATCCAGCCATTATTTACATTATCAACTATGAAACAATTATACTTAGCAAATAATCAAATCAGTGATCTTACGGGAATTGATCGATTAAATAATGTGGAACTATTATGGATAGGGAACAATAAAATTAATAATGTTGAATCTATTAGTAAAATGAGTAATCTTATTGAACTAGAAATTTCTGATAGTGAAATAAAAGATATATCACCATTATCCCAATTAGGAAATTTACAAGTGCTGAATTTAGAAGAGAATTATATCTCTGATATATCGCCGTTGAGCACTTTAACAAATTTACATGAGATAAATCTTGGAGCTAATGAAATTTTTGACGTAAGGCCTGTTGAGGAATTAGGTAAGCGAATTTCAATTGACATTCAAAGACAAAAAATCTTTTTAAATGAAGCAAGTGTAGATGAAGAAATAAAAATCCCAGTATACAACCTTAAAGGAGAGCCACTTCAAAATATTAATCTACAAAGTGAGGGGGCTACTCTGAATAACGGATTTATAAAATGGAATAGTCCTGGAGAAAAAATATATGAATTTAAACTAGATACTAATTCTACTGAAAGTAAAATAAGATTTAATGGCACGGTTATACAGAATATAGTTGAAAAACAAAAAGAAAGTCAAAATGTAATTCTCGATAAAACTTTACAACAACATATTAATAAAGAGAATTTAGGTAGAGAGAATGTAAACGCTCCTATCACAAAAGAAGATTTATTACAGATTAAAAAATTAGAGATACTTAAAGAAAAAGGAAATGAGATAAAAGATATAACAGGTTTAGAATACATGACGAATTTAGAAAAACTTACTTTAGAAGGAGTAGGCCTGAAAAATATTGAGTTCATCTCAAACTTGAAACAATTGAATAATGTGAATGTATCTCATAATCAAATTGAAGATATAACACCACTATCTTCATTGGAAAATTTACAGTGGTTAAATCTTGCGGACAATCATATTAAAGATGTAACGGTTATTGGTTCCATGCTAAACTTATTTAGCTTAAATCTAGCTGGAAATGAGATTCGTGATGTAAGGCCGTTAATACAATTAGGTCAGTGGTTTACAATTGATGTTGGAAGACAAAATATCATTTTAAATGATGCAAAAATAAACGAAGAAATTCAAGTTCCTGTATATGATTTAGAAGGAGAAAGTATTGAAAATATTCAATTGGCAAGTGAGGGAGGGACGTTTAATAACGGAGTAATAAAATGGAATACCCTAGGTGAAAAGGTGTATAAATTTGATTTAGATTCTGATGAAATTAGCATCAGGTTTAACGGAACAGTTATACAGAATATAGTGGAAAAAGAAGAAGTTGAAGAAACAAAAGAAGAAGTGAAAGAACCGGTAAAAGAAGTTGAAAGTACAAAAGAAGAAGTGAAAGAACCGGTAAAAGAAGTTGAAGAAGCGAAAGAAGAAGTAAAAGAGCCAACAAAAGAAGTTGAAGAGGTAAAAGAAGAAGTAAAAGAACCAACGAAAGAAGTTGAAGAAACAAAAGAAGAAGAAAAAGAACCGGTAAAAGAAGTAAAAGAGGAAGTAAAAGAGCCAACGAAAGAAGTTGAAGAAGCGAAAGAGGAAGTGGACGAGCCAACAACAGGAGTTGAAGGATCGAAAGCGGAGGTAAAAGAAACAGGAAAAGAAATTGAAGGTTCAAAAGACGCGGTAAATCAATCAGCAGTAGTCCAAGAACAAAACGTGAATAATCAAGTTGTGAAAGAAAATAAACCAGCTGTTAATAAGCAAGAAGAAAGTAAGAAATCATTAGGAGCAACAGGTGGACAAGAGAATACATCAACATTACTTTCAGGCATAGCGTTAGTTCTTTCAGCACTGAGTATGTTTGTATTTAGAAAGAGATTATTTAAGAAATAAAAAACGTTTTATCTTATTATAACGTAAGATGATTATATGAGTTTTTGAGAAGACATTATCATGGCGATTTCATTTTGAAATATGCTTATGGTGATGTCTTTTTTAGAAGGATATAAATGGAAAAGGTGTGAATATATTAGTGAAGGAGGAGAGGTTATGTATGTCAGTTCTATTTTGAAAATTGAAGAGGTGGCAGCATTTATTGCGAATATGAATAAAGATGCTACTCATCATGTTGGCTATTGTGGAGATGAGAAAGAGGAGTTGTTACAGACAATTATTCATGATTTTTCAGATATAGGCTGGGAACAATCTTTTGTTGCTACTTATGAGAATAATAATTTAATAGGTTTATTAGGATTTGATGTGGATGAAGTAAAGAAATGTGCAGAGATATGGGGGCCGTTTATTATCGCAGAGAATTGGGAAGAAGTTGCTTTACATATGTGGAAGGAACTTATAGAAAAGGTGCCTTTTCATATTGAGAGATTTTATGGTTTTTATCATGTGGAAAATAATAATTGTGCCCGTTTAATGAGGAATTTACATGCAAAAGAACAAGGTCGACATAGTATTCTCGTTTTAAATAATATTGTGGAGCACCGTATTATATGTAATGTAGAAGAGGCTTTACCACAAGTGTTTGAGCAGTTTATCGCTTTACACAATCATGTGTTTTCTAATACGTATTATGACGGAAACGAAATTATTGAACGTTTAAGTAATACGAATAAATTATTTGTAAGTATGAAGAATGATAAGTTAGAAGGTTATGTATATGTGGAAGTAAATCCAGAGTTTCAAGAAGCGAATATCGAATTTATTGCAACCGCTGAAAATAGTAGAAGAAAAGGTGTCGGAGAGCGGTTATTACAAAAGGCAATTCAGTATATTATTTCCTTCCAAGGAATGAAGGAGATAGAATTATGTTTGAATACGAATAATGATCGTGCGATGAAATTGTACAAGAAAGTAGGATTTGAGGAGAAGGCATGTTTACAACACTATATAATAGAGTGAAAACCCATTCGTATGAAAATTATATTTCATACGAATGGGTTTTATTAATCTACATTTCCCTCAGTTGTTACGGATTCAGAAGTAATTTGAGGTGCTAATCGTTACATAACCTTTTTTATTTTTTTGGGGATTTCTTTCGTTTGCGAATTAACATCTTCTTTTTTTAGCTCTTTAAAAAGAGAAGTGACCATAAGAACGACTACAATAGAAAATGGTAGCGCAGCAATTATAGCTGCGATTTGTAGTGCATTTAATCCTCCAGCTTGTAATAAAATAGCGGCAATTATCGCGATTGTTAATCCCCATATAAGTTTTAAACTATTTTTCGGTGATAAGCTTCCGTTACTCGTTTGCATTGAAACAACAAATGTTGCTGAATCGGCAGAAGTAACGAAAAATGTGGCTACTAAAATTAACCCGATAATCGTTAAAAAGGTAGAAAATGGTAGATGTGAAATAACAGCAAATAATCCAATCTCTGTACCATTTTTTGCAATTTCATCAGCTATTCCAAGCGATTGGAACATTTCCATATGAATTGCGGTACCACCAAATACTGCAAACCAAAATGTACAGATAAGAGTTGGGACTAATACAACTCCAAAAATAAATTCTTTTATTGTGCGTCCTTTAGAAATACGTGCGATAAATGTGCCGACGAATGGAGACCAAGAGATCCACCATCCCCAATAGAAAATAGTCCAGTTTTCAATCCAAGAAGAAGATTTTTCACTAAATGCTCCTAAATTTAATCCCATACTAGGTAAAGCGCCGATATAAGAACCGAGTGTAGATGTGAAATATTTCATAATAAATACAGTTGGTCCTAAAAGTAAGAAAGAGATGAGTAAAATACCTGCAAGAGAGAAATTCAAGTTACTCAAATATTTAATCCCACGATCTAAGCCAGTTTGTGCACTTGTTAAATATAAAACAGCGAAGATAGCTATAAGTACGAGCTGAGTAAGTAAAGTGTTATGAATGGAAGGGAATAAATAGCTTAATCCTCCAGCAATTTGTTGAGCACCAATCCCAACAGATGGTACAATGCCAAATACCGTGGCTAAAACAGCTAGAATATCAACTGTTTTTCCAATACGAGAATTTTTCGATCGATTAAATAATGGAGTAACTGTAGCCCCAATTGTGCTACCTTTTTGTTTGCGGAATGTGAAATATGCAATTGTTAAAGCGACCATTGCGTATAGTGACCACGGAAAGAGTCCCCAGTGGAAAAATGAATATTGCATAGCGAGTTTGGCGCTTTCTTCTGTACCTGCTTTTCCTGTTAACGGATCTGTAAAATGTGAAATCGGTTCAGCGATTCCATAAAAGAGGAGTCCAATTCCCATTCCTGCCCCAAACAACATGGATAGCCAAGATGGATAATTATATTTTGGCTTTTCTCCATCTTTACCAAGACGAATAGAACCGTACTTGGAAAATGCTAAATAAGCAGCCAAAATAATCATTGTAGTCATAAGTAGAGAGTAAAACCATCCAAATTTATTGAGGATAAATGAGTTTAAAGAAGATGTAACACTTTGTAAATCGTAGCCTTGTATCCAACTTGCTGGGGTAATTCCCCATATAATGAAGAATGTTGTTAGCAAGAAGGAGATATAAAATACACTGTTTTCTTTTTTTATCATAGAATCCCACCCTTATTTAATAAAATTAACAATTATAATAATCATAACAATTAAGTTTTTAATTGTCAAAAAATTCCCTTTTTATAATGTGAAAGGATGCAATTTGTTTTAGGGAGGTAAAGAGCAATGCGTTCACGATATGTACAAATTATAGGAAGAAATAATATGAAATATTGCATTTTATATTGTTACATCCAGATTTTATGTTAAATTCTTGAATGGAATATTAAAATAGGGGGTCAGGATATGAACAAGAAATCAAAGATCAATAAAGTGATGCTTAGCATTAGTACAATGGCTTTATCGTTAGGCGCACTTCAAACTCATGCAGCAGCGGAAGAAAAAGTACCGTATAACGTGTTAAAAACGAAACCGGTTGGAATTGAAAAGTCAGTAGATGAAGTTGGACATATTTCAAAAGTTGATGAAACTTTATCATTTCAAGAACGTTTAAAAGTAGGAGATTTTTCACAGCGACCAGCATCTATTACGAAGAAAACTGCAGTAAAGCAGGTTAAAGAAAGCTATTCAATGGCTGATTTAAACAAAATGAATGACCAAGAATTAGTTGAAACGTTAGGCAGTATTAAATGGCACCAAATTACAGACTTATTCCAGTTTAATGAAGATGCAAAGGCTTTTTATAAAGATAAAGGAAAAATGCAAGTCATTATAGATGAATTAGCTCATAGAGGTAGTACATTTACGAAAGATGATTCAAAAGGAATTCAAACGTTTACTGAAGTGCTGCGTTCAGCTTTTTATCTTGCATTTTATAATAGTGAATTAAGCGACTTAAATGAAAGAAGCTTCCAGGATAAATGTTTACCTGCTTTAAAAGCAATCGCAAAAAATCCAAACTTTAAGCTTGGTACAGTTGAACAAGATACAGTCGTATCTGCGTACGGTAAATTAATTAGTAATGCTTCAAGCGATGTTGAAACGGTTCAATATGCATCGAATATTTTAAAGCAATACAATGATAATTATACTACTTATGTAAATGATCGAATGAAGGGACAAGCAATATACGATATTATGCAAGGTATTGACTATGATATGCAGTCGTACTTAACTGAGGCTCGTAAAGAAGCGAATGAAACGATGTGGTATGGAAAAGTAGATGGGTTTATTAATGAAATAAATCGTATTGCTCTTCTAAATGAAGTAACGCCAGAAAATAAATGGCTCGTTAATAATGGCATTTATTTTGCTAGCCGTTTAGGGAAGTTTCATAGCAATCCAAATAAAGGATTAGAGGTTGTTACACAAGCGATGCATATGTACCCACGCTTAAGTGAACCGTATTTTGTTGCGGTAGAACAAATTACAACAAATTATAATGGTAAAGATTATAGCGGGAATACAGTAGATTTAGAGAAAATACGTAAAGAAGGAAAAGAGCAATACTTACCAAAAACGTATACATTCGACGATGGATCAATTGTGTTCAAAACAGGAGATAAAGTATCAGAAGAAAAAATTAAGAGACTATATTGGGCTGCGAAGGAAGTAAAGGCACAGTATCACCGTGTAATTGGAAATGACAAAGCGTTAGAGCCAGGAAATGCGGATGATGTATTAACGATCGTAATTTATAATAGTCCAGATGAATATCAGTTAAATAGACAATTGTATGGATATGAAACAAACAACGGTGGAATTTATATTGAAGAGACAGGTACATTCTTTACATATGAGCGTACACCAGAGCAAAGTATTTATAGTTTAGAAGAGTTATTCCGTCATGAATTTACTCATTATCTGCAAGGGAGATATGAAGTTCCTGGTTTATTTGGAAGAGGAGATATGTATCAAAATGAAAGGCTAACTTGGTTCCAAGAAGGAAATGCAGAGTTTTTCGCAGGATCTACTCGTACGAATAACGTTGTACCAAGAAAGAGTATAATTAGCGGATTATCATCTGATCCTGCAAGCCGTTATACAGCAGAGCGTACACTATTTGCTAAATACGGTTCTTGGGATTTCTATAATTACTCGTTCGCATTGCAGTCTTACTTATATACGCATCAGTTTGAAACATTTGATAAAATTCAAGATTTGATTCGTGCGAATGACGTGAAAAATTATGATGCATATCGTGAAAATCTAAGTAAAGATCCTAAGTTAAATAAAGAGTATCAAGAGTATATGCAGCAGTTAATTGATAATCAAGATAAATATAATGTACCGGAAGTAGCAGATGATTATTTAGCTGAACATGCACCGAAATCGTTAACTGAAGTGAAAAAAGAAATTAGTGATACGTTGCCTATGAATGATACAAAAATGACAAAACATAATTCTCAATTCTTTAATACATTTACATTAGAAGGTACGTATACAGGTAGTGTCACAAAAGGTGAATCAGAAGATTGGAAAGCAATGAGTAAAAGAGTAAATGAATCTTTAGAACAATTGGCGCAAAAAGAATGGAGTGGCTACAAAACTGTTACAGCATACTTCGTCAATTATCGTGTGAATAGCTCAAATGAATTTGAATATGATGTAGTCTTCCATGGAATCGCAAAAGATGATGGAGAAAATAAAGCTCCAACGGTTAATATAAATGGCCCTTATAGCGGTCTTGTAAAAGAGGGAATTCAATTTAAAAGTGATGGCTCAAACGATGAAGATGGAAAAATTGTTTCTTATTTATGGGAATTTGGAGATGGAAGCACAAGTGTAGAAGTGAATCCAGTACATGTATATGAAAGAGAAGGTTCTTATAAAGTATCGTTAAGAGTAAAAGATGATAAAGGCAAAGAGAGCAGAAGCGAAACAACTGTTACGATTAAAGATGGAAGTTTAACAGAATCAGAACCAAATAATCGTCCAGAGGAAGCAAATCGTATCGGGCTAAATAGTACGATAAAAGGTAATCTTATTGGCGAGGACCACACTGATGTTTATACATTTAATGTAGCATCAGCGAAAGATATCGACATTTCTGTTTTAAATGAGTATGGAATTGGGATGACATGGGTACTTCACCATGAATCAGATATGCAAAATTATGCAGCTTACGGTCAAGCCAATGGGAATCATATAGAAGCGAAATTTAATGCAAAACCAGGCAAGTATTACTTGTATGTATATAAATATGATAATGGCGATGGAACGTACTCATTATCAGTAAAGTGAAACTTTAATCATTCATTCCCCAATGATTATTAGCCCACACCAATCGGGGGAAAATAAGTGATTTTCCAATGTATGTTTAACTTTACTTTTTGTGGAAAATAGTATATTATATAGATATATAATATATCGGTTATTTTCTAGGAGGAGCCTGTCACAATAGGTTTCTCCTGTTCTTTTTTAGGGGCCTGTTTTACAGGCTTTTCTTTAAAGAGTAAATAACTGAAAATTAAGAACTATAATCTTTGAAAGAGGTGGGGCATACACATAACAAAAAAGGGATTGTTTAAGAAAGGGGGATAAGAAATGGTCTTGTTTGGTTATCCACTTGAAACAATTTATTTATATGGATTTATTATTGCTACTATACTCACTGTTATTTATATCTTCTTTGGAGATATATTTGAATCGATATTTAGTTTTGGGGGCGGATCTGTATCCGTTGTTACTTTATTACTTAGTTTCTTCGCCATGTTATGTGGGCTTAGTTATATAGGAGAGTACTTATTCTCCTTTAATAGTATTACTATTTTCGGGGCTGCATTTGCTATATCTTTTATCGGTGTTTTCATCATGAAAATACTAATTTTAAAACCGATTGCAGAAGCAGAACAAAATACCGTACAACGTATGGATGAATTTATCGGTTGCAAAGGAGAAGTCATTACGACAATTCCTACAGAAGGATTTGGTGAAGTATTAATTTTATCCCAATTTGGAAGTAATGCAATCCCAGCTAAAACTGTTGGAAAAAAAGATATTTCGCAAGGAACAGAGGTTATTATCGAGGGAGTCCAAGATGGTGTTTTACTTGTACAAAACATCGCTTATTCTTTAAAAAAACCAAAATTATAAGGGGGAATTTACATGACGATTCCATTAATTATCGGTGGAGTTTTACTGGCAATTTTAATTCTACTCATTTTAGTATTCATTACGAAGTATCGTACGGTTGGTCCAGATGAAGCGTTAATTGTTACAGGGAACTGGCTTGGTGGAGGAAAGAATGTTGTTACCACTGATGATGGAAAGAAGATTAAGATTATCCGCGGGGGCGGTACTTTCGTAGTTCCAATTATGCAAAGAGCAGAGCCTTTAAGCCTATTAAACTACAAATTAGAAGTTGGTACACGTGATACGTATACGAAGCAAGGTGTTCCAGTTACAGTAAATGGTGTTTCTATTATTAAAGTAGGTTCTACAATTGAAGAAGTATCTACTGCAGCTGAGCAATATTTAGGAAAAGAAACAGAAGAGTTAAAAGTAGAAGCAAAAGAGGTTTTAGAAGGTCACTTACGTGCAATCTTATCTTCTATGACAGTAGAGGATGCGTATAGTAATAGAGAGCAATTTGCTCAAAAGGTACATGAAGTAGCTTCTACAGATTTAAAGAAGATGGGACTTCGCATTGTTTCTTTCACAATTAAAGAAATAATGGATAAAAACGGATACTTAGATGCGCTTGGTCAGCCGCAAATTGCGACAGTTAAGCGTGATGCAACAATTGCAAATGCAGAGCGTGAAAAAGAAGCACGTATTGAAAAAGCACGTGCTGAAAAAGAGGCAAAAGAAGCAGAATATCAACGTGATGCACAAATCGCTGAAGCTGAAAAACATAAAGAATTAAAAGTACAGTCCTATAAGAGAGAACAAGAGCAAGCACGTGCAGATGCGGATCTTTCTTACGAATTACAACAAGCGAAAGCACAACAAGGTGTTACAGAAGAGCAAATGCGCGTTAAAATCATTGAGCGTGAAAAGCAAATCGAGTTAGAAGAAAAAGAGATTGCGCGTCGTGAAAAGCAATACGATGCAGAAGTTAAGAAAAAAGCAGATGCAGATCGTTATGCTGTTGAGCAATCAGCGGAAGCAGAAAAAGTAAAACAAATTAAAAAAGCCGATGCGGATCAATATAAGATTGAAGCAGAAGCGAGAGCACGTGCAGAAGAAGTACGTGTAGAAGGTTTAGCGAAGGCGGAAATTGAAAAAGCACAAGGTCAAGCGAAAGCGGAAGTACAAAAAGCGCAAGGAACAGCAGAAGCAGATGTTATTAGATTAAAAGGTTTAGCAGAAGCAGAAGCGAAACAAAAAATTGCTGAAGCATTTGAATTATATGGTCAAGCGGCAATTATGGATATGGTTCTTAAAATGCTTCCAAGTTATGCGAAGGAAGTTGCAAGTCCGCTTAGTAATATTGATAAAATCACAGTTGTCGATACAGGCGGCGGTGGTAAAAATAGCGGGGCCGGAAAAGTTGCGGGCTATGCGACTGATTTAATGGCAACGATGCAAGAAACGTTAAAGGCTTCTTCTGGAATTGACTTAAAAGAGCTATTAGAAGGATTTGCAGGAAAAGGAGCAGTGCAACAATTATCAAGTGATAAACCTGTTGTATCTGTAGTAGAAGATAAGAAAAAAGAAGTAGATAAAGAATAGTAAGGTGGAAAGAACCTCTAGTAAGTGAAATACTAGAGGTTCTCCTATGAATTATAATATTTCGAATAATATACATTTTTATACATTGTTTTAATTATTTAATTTATATAGAATGAAAAAGATATGTATCAATTCTTTAGATGTATAAAAAGATAGAGAGTCTCATTGATACATTTAAATCGTATTATTTTTATAGAAAGATTAAATGTTAATTAATTACATTTAAAACGGTATGGAGGGGTAGAAGTATGTTTCAAGGGAAATTAAGGAGTAGTAGTTTAAAAACAAAGTTACTTGTATCATTTATTATTATTTTAATTCTTCCAAGTATTGTAATTGGTTGGACGTCTTATCAACAGGCGAAGACGAATTTTAATGAAACGATTTTAAACTCGGCGAAAGATAATATAAAAATTTTGGATAATGTAATTAATAAAGAATTGGATAGTAAAAAAGTAGATGCAACTTATTTTACGAAATTATTCACACAATCAAGTTACCACGCAGATCAAATTCAAAACATACAAAATAAACTAGAAGAATACAATAAACTGCATCCAGAAATGGAAGCAATCTATACAGGATCTGGTAATGGACAGTTCATTCAATCACCAGCTATTCAGATGCCAGATGGATATAATCCTACAGAAAGAGATTGGTATAAAGAGGCCGTGAAGAAAAGTGGAGAGGTAATTGTAACTGCTCCATATAAGTCAAAAACGACAGGGAATATTGTTATTACACTAGCAAAACAAAACGAGGATAAAAGTGGAGTTCTTGGGATTGACTTAATCATTAATAATATTGTTACCACTTCCAAGATGGTTAATATTGGTAAGGAAGGATATGTAGCGATATTTGATCAAGATAAAAATGTAGTAGCGCACCCGAAAATGAAGCCAGGAGAGAAATTAGAAGAGAAACTTAGTAAAGAATTGTATAAACAGGAAGCTGGGGATTTTCATTATTCATTAGATGGTGAAGATCGCAATATCACTTTTAAAACGAATAAGAAAACTGGGTGGAAAATAGCAGGAATTATGCCTTCCAAAGAAATTATCGAAGCGGCTGAACCTATTTTCTATAAAACAGTAACTGTTCTTGGAATTTCACTAATAATCGGTGGGATTGTAATTTACTTCATAATTGCGTCTATTATTAAACCGTTAAAACAACTTGTCATATCATCGAAGAAGATTAGCGAAGGTGATTTAACAGAATCAATTACAGTTCATTCTAAAGATGAAATTGGACAGCTAGGAGAAAGTTTTAACGAGATGGCTGCATCGTTACAAAGTGTCATTTCCAATATAAACACTTCAGCAAGTCATGTAGCGGCATCTTCAGAAGAATTAACAGCTAGTATGAAGCAGACAAGCGAAGCAACGGAACAAATTACACAGGCGATAGAGCAAGTATCAAGTGGTGCAGAAATACAAACGAAAGAAGTTGAAGAAGGAGCAACATTGTTAGAAGAAGTTACAGAAGGAATTCAGCGTGTTGCAGATAGTTCTTCATTAGTATCTACAGCCTCTATGTATACGAAGAAAAAAGCTGAAAATGGTGGGAAGTTAGTTGAACAAACTGTGAATCAAATGCAATTAATTCATGAGTCTGTTTCACAGTCAGACAAAATCATTGGTTTGTTAGACGATAAGTCGAAACAAATTGGAGCAATCCTTGAAGTGATTCAACATATTGCAGAACAGACAAATTTATTAGCGTTAAATGCGGCAATTGAGGCTGCGAGAGCTGGAGAGCAAGGAAGAGGATTTGCAATTGTAGCAGATGAAGTGCGAAAGCTAGCAGAACAATCAGGACAGTCTTCTACGGAAATTGGGAAACTAGTGAAAGAGATTCAATTTGATATAAAAGAAACAGTAAGCTCTATGAATCAAGTTGGAGCAGAAGTACAATCAGGACTTGTAGTTGCAAATGAAACGAAGCAAAGCTTTGCCGAAATATTGAAGTCTACAAATGATACAGTTGTACAAATTGATAGCATGGTAGATGTAGCAAAACAAATGACGGTAGATGCAAAACAAGTAAGTGCATCTATTAATGAAATTGCAGCCACAATTGAAGAAAATGCAGCAAGCGTTCAAAATATTGCTGGTTCTTCAGAAGAACAATTAGCTTCAGTAGATGAAATAAATGCAGCAGCAGTCCATTTATCACAAATGGCAGAAGAATTACAAGAGATGATTAGTAAGTTTAAAGTGTAATAACAAATATTAAGAAACGAGGTAATAATTTTACTTCGTTTCTTTTTTTATGAAGAGAAAAAGAAAGAAATATAGAGTAACCGTGTTATGATTAAGTATAATTAAAGAGACTGTATATTCTTTAAATTCTATCTTTAATCATGTTAGGGGAATGGTTTTGAAATTAAAAAAATTAAAACTCCAACCGAGAATTACATTAACTATTAGTACACTTATTTTAGTGGTACTTCTGCTAACGAGTTATTTATTTTATTACATATTATCTGAAACGGTAGAAGAGCAAATTGGGAAACGGGCTTTACATGTTGCGAAAACAGTTGCCGCGATACCAGAAATTCAGGAAGCTTTTCAAAAAGAAAATCCAGCTTCTATTATTCAGCCAATCGCAGAAAAAATTCGAATGGATACAGAGGCTGACTTCATTGTAGTTGGAAACAAAGAGGGGATTCGTTATGCGCATCCTGAGCGAGATAAAATAGGAGAAAAAATGGTTGGCGGAGATAATAAAGGCGTTTTATTAGAAGGAAAATCATATGTTTCGAAAGCAACTGGATCATTAGGCCCTTCATTACGCGGAAAAGTTCCAATCCGTAATCAGGAAAATGAAATCATTGGTGTGGTGTCTGTTGGATTTTCAATGGCTGATATTCATGGAGCGGTAGAAGTGTATGGAAAGCGTGTATTTTGGATTACAATAATAGGGCTATTAATTGGAGTAATCGGCTCTATATATTTAGCGGCAAGTATAAAAAGAATGATGTTCGGGATGGAGCCAGAAGAAATTTCATCTTTATATGAAGAGCATAGTACAGTGATTCAATCTGTACGTGAAGGGATTATTGTAATCGATAAAAATGGCATGATTAGTTTAGTCAATCAAGCAGCTTATGATATTCTTTCGCTAGATAAACAACAAAATATTATTGGGGAATTTATTTTAAATGTAATTCCTAATTCAACGATACTAGATGTACTTCAAACTGGTGAAGAACAGTTTGATCGCCAATTAAATATAAAAGGACAGGCTGTTATTGCGAACCGTCTACCTATTAAAGTAAAGAATAAAGTAACTGGTGTTGTATCGAGCTTACGTTTGAAATCTGAAATGGATCAGTTAACAGCAGAATTATCTCAGACGAAGCAATATACAGAGGCATTACGAGCGCAAGCGCACGAATATAATAATTTATTGTATACGCTTTCAGGTCTTATTCAATTAGAATCATACGAAGATGCTTTAGAGCTTATTCATAAGGAAACAGCGGTATATCAAGATTTTGTTCAATTTATTATGAAGCGGATTCAAAATCCATGGCTAGGTGGAATTTTAATTGGATTTTATAATAGAGCACGAGAGTTGAAGATTGATTTTATGCTAGATAGAGAAAGTGGTTTAGAAAAATTAAGTCCACATATTGAGAGTAATTATGTCGTTTCTATTTTAGGAAATTTAATTACGAATGCATTTGAAGCAATTGAAAAAAATGAAGAGAATGATAAGAAAGTAAGGATGTTTGTAACTGATATTGGAGAAGAAATATTAATTGAAGTGGAAGATTCAGGGCAAGGGATTCATGATGAAATAATTACTAGCATATTCTATAAAGGCTTTTCGACGAAAGAAGGAGGAGAGCGAGGATATGGATTAGCAAAAGTGAAAGAGTTAGTAGAAGATTTAAATGGAAGTATTGCAATTGAAAAAGGGGATTTAGGTGGTGCGTTATTTATTATTGCACTACCGAAAGAGAGAGGCGAATAGTAATGGGTGAGGAGATTGAAGTATTAATTGTAGAAGATGATATTCGGATTGCTGACATTCATCGTCGTTTTACTGAGAAAATTGAGGGATTTAAAGTAATTGGAACGGCAACGACTGGAGAACAAGCGAAAGAATGGCTAGAGCTTGTGAAGCCACAGCTTGTTTTATTAGATGTGTACTTACCTGATATGCAAGGAACGGAACTTGTCACATATATTAGGCATCATTTGCACGATACAGATATTATTATGATTACAGCGGCATCGGAAACAGATGTAGTGAGGCACGCCCTGCGGGGCGGAGTAACAGATTATATCGTAAAGCCACTAATGTTTGATCGATTTAAAGCAAGTCTGGAAGGCTATCAAAAAAAGATTATACAGTTAAAGAAAAATAATCAATTATCTACGGAGCAAATTGAATATTTATGGTCTCAAAGAGGGGTGAAGGGAGATCAAATAGAATATGCCCCGAAAGGGATAGATCCTTTAACTTTAGCGAAAATAAAAAAGCATATGTTAACAGTTAATGAAGAAGGGATTACAGCAGAGGTGCTAAGTTCAATGGTAGGCGTAAGCCGATCAACGGCAAGGCGTTATTTAGAGTATTTGATATCTGGGAAGAAAGTCCACGCAGAGCTAATATATGGAAGTGTTGGGAGACCCGAGAGACGTTATTTTCTTGTTTCTTCATAATAAAAAACAGTAGAGGATTTTATTCCTTCTACTGTTTTTTTTGCATCTTATATTGGAATAATCCCAATTACAATTCCGGTAATTAACATAACCATTGTCGTTCCAACGGCCCACAATAAAGTGAAGCGTTGATGTTCACCGAAATCAACTTTTGCCATTCCGACCAATAAATAAGTGGAAGCGACAAGAGGACTTAATAAGTGAACGGGTTGCCCAAGTAAGGAAGCGCGTCCCATTTCAGCTGCACTAATTCCGTAAGTAGCAGCAGCTTTCGTCAAAATAGGTAATACCCCGAAGTAAAATGCATCATTAGACATGAAAAATGTGAATGGCATACTGAGAAGTGCTGTAATAATTGGCAATTGTGGTCCAAGTGCATCTGGTATAAGAGTTACTACACTGTTAGCCATTGCATCTACCATTTTTGTTCCAGATAAAATACCAGTGAAAATACCGGCAGCAAATACGAGAGAAACAACTGCTAATACATTCCCAGCATGAGAAGCAATACGTTCTTTCTGTTGCTCTAAGTTTGGATAGTTAATCATAACAGCGATAGCAAAAGCGACTGTAAATAAAACAGGTAATGGCATAACTTCTAGTATGAGACAGACAAGTAATGTGGCGGTTAATAAAAAGTTAATCCATAGAAGTTTAGGGCGTTTATGCACTGCTGCTTCGACAGTTGCAGCTTGCTCATCCATTGTTTGCATTTGTTTTAAATACTGTACATCCATAATTCCTAAACGTTTTCTTTCTTTTTTTCCAAGATAGTAGGCAACGAAAACAACCCAAATTGCACCAGCAATCATTCCTGGAATAAGAGGTGTAAATAATTCGGAAGCCTCAAGCCCAAGTGCGCTCATAACACGAGCTGTGGGTCCACCCCAAGGTGTAAGATTTGTTACCCCTGCTCCTAACATAACAACTCCAGCTAATATGAGGGGGTTCATTCCAAGGCGCTTATATAGTGGATACATTGCGGAAACTGTAATCATGTATGTTGTTGTACCATCACCATCTAGAGAAACGATAATAGTCAATATAGCCGTTCCGACAACGATTTTTAAAGGATCTCCTTTTACAAATTTTAAAATCTTACTAATGACAGGATCGAATAAACCGCTATCAATCATAATCCCAAAATATAAAATAGCGAACATAAGCATAATACCAGTAGGTGCTAATTTTTGGATCCCCTCTAACATCATAGGTCCCATATCGGCATAGAATCCGCCAATTAATGCAAAAACACTCGGAATTAATATTAATGCTACTAGCGCTGACATACGTTTCGTCATAATTAAAAACATAAAGACAAATACCATCGCAAATCCAAGTAGTGCTAACATGTAATTTCCCCCTCAAAAGAATGATTGCGCTTTCAAAATAGAATAAAAATTCAGAAAAAGGTTTTTTATTTATAATAAAAGCATCTATTCAAATGGTAAATAATTTGAAAAATAACATCATTAGAAGCATAATTTTTATTTTGTTCATTTTGTTCACGGTAGTTAATTTGAATTTTTAAAAAGTAAGCTGCTTCTCGTAAGAATGGTAGAATAAGATGAAAATAGTGAAGTGTGAAATAGGGAGTAGATGTTATATGAAAACGAGAATTGAAGAGATTTATAGCTCTTATGAAGGAAAAGTAGAGGAGATTTTTATTAATGAATCTTCTTACGTATATGAATGGGAAAAATTACTGATGATCCGAAAAAATGACGGTGAGCTTAAAAAAATTGCAGTCGGGATTAGTGGAAATATAAGATTGGTAAATGTAGAAGTTGGACAGGAAATTAGTGCGGATACATTATTAGTTAAATTAGAAGATGATTTGTTAATTACAGGTTGCGAGTGATGAGAGATGTGTAGAAATAACTACACATCTTTTTTTGTTTCCTATATTACAAAAAGCACATTGTTTTTTCACAAATCTCACACAACCTTTTGGTATTCTTTTCGTGGAGTATACGGTTTCTAGGGAGGAATATTGATGAAAGTAAAATATGTCGTACTTGCTATATGTTTATGTTTCGTATTTACGGTAGTCGGGTGTGGGAAAAAGGAAACAGCAGCTGTTGCCATTGATGAGAAACATGATAAATGTGATATTTGCCAAATTGGGGTAACAGATAATCAATTTGCAACAGAAATTATTTTAGAAAATGGAAAAGCGTTAAAGTTTGATGATATCGGTTGTATGTATAAATGGATGGAGATCAACTCAGATGAAAAGACGAAAGAGAAATTTGTCCGAGATTATGATTCGAAAGATTGGATTTCGTTAGAAGACGCTACTTACGTATATGATAAAACAATAACGACACCGATGGCTTATAATGTCATTTCATTTAAAAATAAAAAAGATGCAGAGAGCTTTGTATCTAACTATAAGGGGAAAGTTCTTTCGTATAAAGAGCTAGCAGAGCATAAATGGGAAATGAATAAAGAGATGATGGGGAAACCGAAAGCAGGAAATCATGGTGGACATCATTAATAGAAAAAGACAACTATGTAGTTGTCTTTTTCTATTATTACTCAGGTGCAAATATAGAAAAGGTGTAAAATTTTTAGCAGAACGGTTACAATGGAATATAGTAACCTAAAGCAATCATTTATGTACTTTTTAGAAATGTATACAAATGCGGTAAAAACGTGCTAAACTAATTGCTTCATAATGTTAATGATGGGGCCATCAGGCGTATCATTTCAATAGGTTGAGAAACATAGTATAAGCTTAAGATAATCCGATTAAAGAAGGAATCTAAAGGGCTTATGGATAAATGTACTCAAGAAGAGTTATTGTATGTGATGGAGGAATGGTTAAGAAAACATTATCTTTCATAGGAGCTGTAGTTGTGAGAAAACAAAAAATTTTATTATGTATTTTATTAGGACTTTTAATGACGGTAGTGGCTTGCGATAAGCAAGAAGAACCAGAATCGAAACCGGTTCATGTGAAAAATGAGAAGAAAAAAGAGAAGCATAAAGAACAGGAAGAACCTAAAGAAGAGAAAAGTATAAATTTAATGGACAAACAGTTGTTACTTTCAGCTACTCTTGGAGATACAGAGACAGCTATGAAGTTGATTCAGGATGGAGCGAATATAAACGTAGAAGGTGACAACGGAGAAACGCCTGTCCTGGCAGCGACGTACCAAAATCATGTAGAGACAGTTAAAGCATTAATTGGTGCAGGTGCTAATATTGAAATTAAAGATGAGAAAAAAAGTAATCCACTTCTTTATGCAAGTAGAGAAGGATATACGGATATTGTAAAAGTATTAATTAATGCAGGAGTTAATACGAAAGAAACGACTAGGTCAGGTGGGACAGCACTTATTTCTGCATCTGAGCGTGGCCATGTAGAGGTTGTTAAAGAATTATTAGAGCATACAGATATTGATGTGAATTATAAAAATGAACGTGGTGGAACAGCGTTATTAGAAGCAATTGTATTAGGAAATGGTAGTGAAAACCATAAGAAAGTAATTCAATTACTTATTGATCACGGTGCAGATGTAAACATGGCTAACAAGGAACATCTGACACCACTGCAATACGCTGAAAAAAGAGGTTTTAAAGATATTGTAAATATGTTGAGGGTAGCTGGAGCGAATGAAGTAGTACAGCCACAACAACCAGTAGAGTAAAAAACGAAAAATAATCCCATTTAGATAGACAGAATGAAGAAATCAGTTAGTATGATGGATTCAGTAATGTGTATTTGAATGGGATTTTTATTTTGAACATGAAAAATAGATTATGAATGGATGGTAAATGGAGTAAATAAGGAGGCAACCTTATTTGGCAATTGTAAAAAATGAAAAAGTAGTTTCTGTTTGTTGCAGTGCCAGAAGTACGCCCGTAGCTGCTGAGGCAAGTGTGGAAACTTTAGCTGAGTTTCAAGGGAACGGATATGGTACTGATGTTGTTACAGCCTAGGCCATATCAATACAAGAGAAAAGGCGCATTCCACTTTATAGTACTGCTTGGGATAACTTTAGTTTGCAAGCAGTGGCAAGCAAACTAAAAATCATTAACTATGGAATGAATTTACATATTGATTGAATTTTAAGTATTGTTTCGTTCTATTTATTTATATTTTAATATCTAGATTAATGCAAATAATGATATGGTGAATATTAACATTCGATTAACACCTAATTAACAATCTATCAAAACTGACTTAATAAATGCGTAATATAGTAAAGGTAACAAAATAACTAGGGTAGAGAACATTTGAGAACACCCACTTACATATAATGTGCCACTTTCTTAGGTGTGCTCTATTCCCTAGAGTTCAAATAAGGAGAAAGGCGTTCTATGTAAGTAGGTGTTTTTAGTTTGGATAAAAATAGAACAGTTAGGTGGAATAAATGTTTAAAGAACCTTATATTGCGATGATAAAGGATTGGAAAGGATACAAAGCATACAAAAAATTGCCGAAAACAGTTTTTCTTATGACTGGTTCAATGCTGGAATTACCAGAGCGTGTATATGAATTGCAGAAACATGGACATGATGTATTTCTTCATTGTGATTTTATACAAGGCTTAAATACGAATACAGAGGAAGCGCTTTTGTATATTCAAGATGTTATCGGGGCACAAGGTATTATTTCAACAAAGGGTTCAACAATTCGAAATGCTAATAAAATTGGATTGAAAACAATTCAACGTATTTTTATTGTAGATACTTTATCTCTTACTAAATCAATTGAAAATTGTAAAACGACTAAACCAAATGCAGTAGAGATTATGCCGGGGATTATGCCTTCTATTATTAAGCAGCTAGTAGAGGAAATAGAGTTTCCTATTATTGCAGGAGGGCTGATTCAAACGCGAGAAGATGCGGAAATTGCAATTCGTGCAGGAGCAAGTGCGATTTCAACAAGTCATTATGAAGTATGGATACAAGAAGAAAAAAGGAGTGCAACCTTGTGATTGAATTGAAAAATGTTTCAAAGGTATATAAAAATGCAGAAGAGACAGCGGTTAAAGGCGTATCGGTTCATATTAAGAAGGGTGAATTTTTTGTTTTAGTTGGACCTTCGGGATGCGGGAAAAGCACATTATTACGAATGATCGCTGGCTTAGAAGAGATTTCTTCAGGAGATTTAATTATTAATGAACGTGTTGCAAATGATCTAGAGCCGAAAGACCGTAATCTATCAATGGTATTTCAAAATTATGCATTATATCCACACTTATCTGTAGAAGAAAATATTTTATTTGGACTTAAGGTAAGAAAAGTACAAAAAGAAGAGCGACAAAAGCGATTAATGGAAGCTATTGAAATGGTAGGACTGAAAGAGTATGTGAAAATGAAACCAGGCCAATTATCAGGCGGACAAAGACAGCGTGTTGCACTTGCCAGGGCAATTGTGAGTCAAGCGCCAATCTGTTTAATGGATGAACCACTTTCGAATTTGGATGCGAAATTACGTGCGCAAATGAGAATTGAAATTAGAGAAATTCAGCAGCGATTAGGAATTACGATGATTTACGTTACCCACGATCAAATAGAAGCGATGACTATGGGTGATCGTATCATGGTTTTAAATAAAGGAAGTATACAGCAAGTTGGAACACCACTTAACATATATAACGAACCAGCAAACGAATTTGTTGCAAGCTTTATAGGTTCTCCTTCTATGAATATAAATGATGGGGAAGTAAATAAAGAAAAAGGTGTATTGCATATAGGACAATTGCAAATTCCATTATCTATTAGACAGTTAAAGCAATTACCAGAAGGAACAATTCGCATAGGCATGCGCCCTGAGCATATTGCACTGTCTGAGGAGGGACAAGAAGTGACGTTGCAATCTGTAGAAGTATTAGGGAATGAATCTATATTGAACTTTGCGGTAAATGGAACAACTTGGAGTGCGAAAGTTATCGGACAGTTACTCCTGAACAAAGGTGACAAAGTAAAATTATTATTCTCGCAAGAAAAGTTATGCTTCTTTAACGAAAACACGAATGAACGCTTAAAAGTGGTAGCTGAAGAAGAGTTGAAAGTGGTGGCGAAATAATGATCGAAGTAAGTAAGTTACCAGTTCAAACAAAGGTGTCAAAAAAGAAAAAATTATGGGAGAGAACGAAAGATTTAAGAATAGGATTATTGTTTTTGGCGCCATCTATTTTGCTATTTTCGATTTTTCTGTTCTATCCATTGTTTAGGACGATTTATTATAGTTTTTATTTAACCGATATACATGGAGAAGCTAATCTTTTCGTTGGCTTAGAAAATTATCAATATTTATTCTCTGATCCAGCCTTCTACAAAAGTATAAAATCAACTTTATTATTTGTTTTATATACAGTTCCTACGAGTATTATATTTGCTTTGTTTCTTGCATTGATTGCAAATGGAAAGGTAAGAGGTATTGGGTTATTCCGAGTTCTGTTTTCTTCGACGATGGGAATATCAGTAGCTGCTAGTGCAGTGATTTGGCTATTTTTATTTCATCCAAGTGTAGGATTATTTAATAATATATTAGCCTCTATGAACCTTCCTGCAATCGCATGGTTAACGAGTCCGGACTGGGCACTATTCTCTGTATCAGTTACAACAGTTTGGGTGAATACAGGTTTTGCATTTTTAGTTATATTAGGTGGTTTACAAAATATTGATACGTCTTTATATGAGAGTGCATCTATAGATGGCGCTAGTTATTTATATAAGCTTCGCCGTGTTACATTACCGATGCTATCACCAACTTTATTCTTTATTGTAACAGTAACATTAATTAGTGCGTTCCAAAGCTTTGGACAAATTGATATTTTAACGCACGGTGGACCAAATGATGCAACGAATTTAATTGTGTACTCGATTTACAAAGAGGCGTTTGTGAATCATCAATTTGGAACAGCGAGTGCACAAGCGATGGTATTATTTGTTTTCATTTTCGTTGCTACATTACTTCAATTTAAGTTTGCTGAGAGAAAGGTGCATTATAAATGATTGTTAAACAGTGGAAACAAAATTTCCTATTATACATGCTACTCATTATTAGTGCAGTGATGGTATTTTTTCCTGTACTGTATGCATTTTTAATAAGCTTTATGACACCAGACGATATTCAAATGAGAAGGTTATTTCCGACCCAGTTTACTTTTGATAATTTCATTAATATTTTTCAAAAAGTACCGCTTTTTACATACTTATATAACAGTTTAATTGTATCGACAGTCGTTATGATTGGACAACTTATCGTATCAAGTTTAGCAGCTTATGCTTTTGTTTTTCTTCAGTTTAAAGGGAGAAACTTAATTTTCTTCCTGTTTATTTCAACGATGCTTATTCCGTGGGAAGCAACGATGGTGCCTAACTTTTTAACGATTCAAAACTTTGGCTGGATCAATAGTTTCGCCGGGATGACAGTGCCGTTTTTTGCAACAGCTTTCGGTATTTTCTTGTTACGCCAACATTTTATGACACTCCCGAATGAACTGAAAGAAGCTGCTTTTATTGAAGGGATTGGAAATATAAGATTTTTATTCAGCGTTGTAATACCGTATTGTAAAACGAGTTTTATTACGCTTGGAGTATATAGCTTTTTAACAACATGGAATATGTATTTATGGCCACTTTTAGTGACCACTGATGAAAAAGTAAGAACAGTGCAAATCGGTGTAAAGCAGCTTCAGTCTCAAGAAGTTGCAACTGATTGGGGAAGCGTAATGGCCGGTGTTACGGTTATCGTTATTCCAACATTGATTTTACTATTTTTAGGGCAAAAGCAATTACAACAAGGATTAACAAAAGGTGCAATTAAATAACTAAGAGAAGGTGGGATTTAAATGAGTCTAGTTAAAAAAGGTGCTGCTCTATTAATGGTAGCAACAATGGCATTATCTAGTGCAGCTTGTTCAAATAGTAAAACAGAGGGAAAACCTGAAGCACAGGCAAAAGTAGCACCAGTTGAAAAAAATGGTGATAAAACTGTAATTCGCTTCTGGCATGCGATGGGTGGAAAAACACAAGGAGTATTAGATGGTCTTGTTGCAGACTATAATAAGTCGCAAAATAAATATGAGATAAAGGCAGAGTTCCAAGGGACATATGAAGAGTCTTTAACGAAATTTAGAACGATGTCTGCAACGAAAGAAGCGCCAGCTCTTGTTCAATCGAGTGAAATTACAACGAAATATATGATTGATAGTAAAAAAATCACACCAATTGATAGCTGGATAAAAAAAGATAAGTACGATACGTCAAAATTAGAAAAAGCAATTACAAATTATTATTCAGTTGATGGAAAAATGTATTCTATGCCATTTAATTCATCTACACCAGTATTAATTTATAATAAAGATGCTTTCGCAAAGGCGGGCTTAGATCCAGAGAAAGCTCCAAAAACATATGCGGAATTACAAGAAGCAGCGAAAAAGTTAACGATTAAAGAAGGCGGAAATGTAAAACAATATGGATTCTCCATGCTTAACTACGGTTGGTTCTTTGAAGAATTGTTAGCGACACAAGGTGCTTTATATGTAGATAACGAAAACGGTCGTAAGGATGCTGCAAAGAAGGCGGTATTCAACGGTAAAGAAGGACAGAAAGTATTTGGAATGTTAGATGATTTAAATAAGGCTGGCGCCCTTGGAAAGTATGGAGCAAGTTGGGATGATATTCGTGCCGCGTTCCAATCTGGACAAGTTGCTATGTATTTAGATTCTTCAGCAGGTGTTCGTGATTTAATCGATGCATCTAAGTTTAATGTAGGTGTTTCATATATTCCGTATCCAGAGGATTCGAAACAAAATGGTGTTGTTATTGGTGGAGCATCATTATGGATGACGAATATGGTTTCAGAAGAAACGCAACAAGGTGCTTGGGACTTTATGAAATATTTAACGAAGCCAGACGTACAAGCAAAATGGCATACTGCAACAGGTTATTTCTCAATTAATCCAGATGCATATAATGAGCCATTAGTAAAAGAGCAATATGAAAAATATCCACAGTTGAAAGTAACAGTAGATCAATTGCAAGCGACGAAGCAATCTCCAGCAACACAAGGGGCTTTAATTAGTGTATTCCCAGAATCACGAGATGCAGTTGTAAAAGCATTAGAAGCGATGTATGACGGGAAGAATAGTAAAGAAGCGTTAGATGAAGCTGCCAAAGCAACAGATAGAGCAATTAGCATTTCAGCTCGTACGAGTCAAAAATAAGAGAAAGCCGTATCCTTAAAAGGGATACGGCTTTCTTTATAGGGAGATAAGGGATCAAAGAAATGATGAAGTCTTATCTCTTTTATATGAGTAAAGGGTCTAGAGTGAATGTTGTCCTTTTCATTATTTATTTAACTCCATTGCGACTTGTTTACCATTTACGAAAACCTCTACTACCGCTACTACAACTTCCATTACTTTTTTCATCTCTTATCTCTCCTTATTTTTTGTTTCATTTCTTACTCTCAGTATAAGGAAATACAGTAATTACAACTATCGAATTGGATGACAAGAGACTTACATTGTTGTAAGGATAATAGTTTAGTTTGTAATAAAGTGAAACTGTAATCAGTGGAGGGCTTACTGCCCGTTAATGCGGGATTTCAATTCTGAACTTTCTGTCGTTTTGAACTATAATTAGAAAGAGGGGGGATAATATGAAAAGAATTCTTGTTATTAGTGATATTCATGGAGAGATAGAAAAGTTCGAACAGTTATTGGAAGAAGCTCAATATGATGCGAAACAGGATCAATTAATCTTACTGGGAGATTATGTAGATCGTGGTCCAAATGCGCGTGCTGTAATTGAAAAGGTAAGAGAATTGAAAAAAGAGGGAGCACTCATTTTAAAAGGAAATCATGAAGATATGATGATTAAGGCGTTAACGACAAATGAGGAACGTTCATGGAACCATTGGATAAAAAGAAATGGTGGAGATAAGACATTATATAGCTATGGATTTGTAGAAGAAGATATTGCGGTTAATGAGAAAGACTTCCAAAAACCGATTTTACACTCTCGTGTATTAGAGGAACATATAAAGTTTATTCAAGAATTAGATCATTACATTGAAACAGAAGAGTATATATTTGTACATGCTGGGGTTGAACCGATGAAACGAGTTTCTGAATCTGAACCATATACATTAATGTGGATCCGTAATGAATTTCATAATGGATATAGCGGTGAAAAGGTTGTTGTATTTGGGCATACGGAAACAAAAACGCTTCATGGTAGTGAGGATTGCGGAGTGTATTTTGGTAGTAATCGTATTATTGGGATTGATGGCGGGGCTGTGTATGGCGGTCAGCTAAATTGTTTAGAGTTGCCGAGTAAAAAGGTATATGTAATAAAAAATTGAAAGAGATAAGAGGAATCTTATTTCTTTCAATTTTTTATTAAGCTAAATTTAAGACAAAGTTTTTATAATAAAACTTCAAAATTTTAGAAGGAAATAGTTAAAAATGAAATTACGTAATGTAACTACATTCTTTTGTTATAAAGAGAAGAAATGTAATAATAAATAGAATTGAACTATTTGATGGAAGGTGAGAGCATGCGTTTACTTGTAGTAGAAGATAATGCTTCGTTATTAGAGTCTATCGTACAAATTTTACGTGATGAATTTGAAGTAGATACGGCAATAAATGGAGAAGATGGATTGTTTTTAGCTCTTCAAAATATATATGATGCAATTTTGCTGGATGTGATGATGCCAGGGATGGACGGATTTGAAGTGATTCAAAAAATACGAGATGAAAAGATTGAAACACCAGTCCTGTTTTTGACAGCGAGAGATTCTTTAGAAGATCGGGTGAAGGGATTGGACTTTGGTGGAGATGACTATATTGTTAAGCCATTTCAGGCCCCTGAATTAAAAGCGAGAATTCGTGCTTTACTACGCAGAAGTGGTAGTTTAACAACGCAGCAAACAATTCGTTATAAAGGGATTGAATTATTCGGAAAAGATAAAGACGTTCAAGTAGATGGACAAAGTATTAAGTTGACATTGAAACAATATGAGCTACTAGAGTATCTCATTCAAAATAGCGGGAAGATTTTAATGCGTGAACAAATTTTTGATCGTGTTTGGGGATTTGATTCAGATACTACAGTAGCGATTGTAGAAGTATATGTGCATCATTTGCGTAAAAAATTAGAACCATTCGGTTATCAGAAAGATATTCAAACCGTTCGAGGTATTGGATATATATTAAAAGAACAATGAAAAAAGGAAGTATGTTTCAAAAAACACGCATTCGTTTGACTATAGTGAACTCATTAGTATTTATTCTATTAATAGGTATATTAGGTAGTATTATTTATTCATACACATATAAGCGTATTTATAATGAAGTGGATCAATCTATAAAAATGATGGCTCAGTATAGAGAAAAATTAGATGTTAAAATACCACCAAGAAAACGCATGGAGAATATCCAAATTGGAGATCCGCGAGTAACTAGAATAACTTGGAATGGAAAAATAGTGAAAATAGAGGGCGATAACCGTAAATTCCGTTCTATTTTTGAAGAGAATTTGGAAAGTTTTTCTCCCGAAAAATTAAAGGAGTTACAAGATATTGAAGTACAAGGACGATATTTTAGAGCATTTTCGCTTCAAAAAGATGGAGAAATAGTTCAAATCGTGCGAGATATAACAGCGGAAGAAGGAATGTTAAATACTTTATTTTTAATTCTCGTTATAGGTTGTAGCATAGGAAGCCTCTGTGCGATAGGTATTGGCTTTTTCCTAGCTGGTAGAGCACTTATACCTATTCAAAGTTCATGGGAGAAACAGCAGCAATTCGTTTCTGATGCATCACATGAACTCAGGACACCACTTGCAGTTATTCAATCAAAAACGGATGTTTTATTCCAGTCACCATCCGCTACGATAGAAGAAAAAGCGATGGATATTTCTACAATTTCAAAAGAATGTAGGCGGTTATCGAAACTCGTTAGTAATTTATTATTGCTAGCACGTTCTGATTCTAATCAAATTGAGATGGATAAGAAAACATTTGAACTTGATAAATTGTTAGAAGAAATAGTAGCTCCATATAAAGAGATTGCTTCTTATCAAGAAAAAGAAATGATGCTAAAAGTAGAACGTGGTGTATCTTTTATGGCTGATAGAGAGCGGATTCATCAAATGATGGTCATACAGTTAGATAATGCGATGAAGTATACAAACGAAGGTGGGCATATTCAAATTGATTGCACGCAAACGAGTAGTTCAATTCGCATACAGGTGAAAGATGACGGGATAGGAGTGAAAGAAGAAGATATTCCGAAATTATTTGATCGTTTTTATCAAGGGGATAAAGCAAGAAGTACGTCAGAAGGAGCTGGATTAGGTCTTTCAATCGCAAATTGGATTGTAGAAAAGCATTACGGAAAAATATCAGTAGAGAGCAAATGGGGAGATGGCACTTGTTTTGAAGTGATTTTCCCTAAAAACCAAAAAATATAAGTAAGAAGACGACCTTGTTTTTACAGGGTCGTCTTTTTTTAAGGTAAAGTTAAGAAACTATTTATATTATGTATGGCATCAAGAAAGTTCGTTACATGAAGAAGAGACTAGGTGTATGTGAGTGGGGTTTATCAATCATAATGTTATCTCAAGCAGCGATGAGATGTATGTATAGTATTAAAAAAACTAGGGGAATGATGGGAAAGAAAGTATAAGAGGGAGGAATTAATTTTGAAAAAGAAAATGATGACGGTATTCACTATTGGAGTAATGAGTTTAAGTATATTAGGGGGTGCCTCTCCTTCTGAAACACAAAAAGGAAAGACAGATTACACGCAGCGCAGTAAAGAACAATTGAACAATGGTAAGATACATGCAGTGCATACAGAAGAAAAAGCAGAGAAACTAGGTATTGAAACGGAAGGAAAAGAACAAATTACACTAGAAAAAGAAATTCATGAAACAGAAGTAGGAAGGGAAGCAGAGCAGTTAGGCATATCGATTGAAGGAAAAGATGTTGGGACGCTGTCAGAAGAAATCTATGAAACAAAAGTAAAGCAAGAAGCGTTGAAGCTAGGTATATCTATAGAGAATACATCAATTGTAGATTTAATTACTCAAATTAATGCGATTAAAATTAAAGATGAAGCAGATAAATTAGGTATTTCGACAGATGGAAAAGAAATCGAAGACATCGCGGAAGAAATCTACGGAAAGAAAGTAAGAGAAGAAGCAGAAAAGCTAGACATTTCTCAAAAAGGAAAAGAAATTGAAGAGTTAGCACAAGAAGTGTACGAACAAAAAGTACAAGAAGAAGCAAAAAAACATCATATTGATTTGTATGGTAAAGATATATATCAAATATTAAGAGAAATTAATGAACAAAAGGTGCTACAAATGGCAGATGAGCTTAATATGGATAAAATGAATATGAATATTCAAGAGTTAGCGGAAAAGATAAAAAAAGATCAGCCTGAAAAAGGAAAAGAACTAAATTTTGTACCGATGGTACGAACGGATGCTGACGCATTTTATTCTTATTTAACGAATTAATAAGGGTGTGAAAGCGATAAGAAAATTGAAGTGGTATATATGTACAGCTTTACTAGGTGCAGCAATATGGAGTGTATATACAAATGGAATTCCAAAGTATGTAGAGAAGTTAACATTCTCAAATATACAAAGAGGAAAAGAAACGGAGTTTAGTAATAACGATGAAAAAGTCATCTTATCAAATGTTCCCTTAATTCAGCAGTTACCAGAATTGGATAGAGGCTGTGAAGTGACGAGTTTAGCGATGATGTTACAATACGCTGGTGTTTCAGTGGATAAGATGACATTAGCAAATGAAATAAAAAAAGTTGATTTTATAGACGATGGTGTGCGCGGGAATCCAAATGAAGGATTTGTAGGTAATATTTATACATTTTCTGAATCGGGATATGGTGTATATCATGGGCCACTTTTTCAGTTAGCGGAAAAATATTTACCTAATAAAGCTGTAGACTTAACAGGGAAGAATATAGAAGAAATTTATAAGAGTATAAAAGCAGGGCAACCTGTAGTCATGATCACAAATGCAACATTTGCACCATTAGATGCAGATGAATTTACTACATGGGAAACAAATAGTGGAGATGTTTCTATTACGTATAATGAACATTGTATTGTACTTATCGGGTATGATCAGGAATCTGTATATATTCGAGATCCACTTGAGGGTAGCTTAGATGTAAAAGTACCGAGAGAAACCTTTGAACAGGCATGGGCGCAAATGGGAAGTCAGGCAATTAGTTATGTAAAGAGCGTCAAATAAATTAGGACGAAGAGTTTTAGTAATATGACTATAAGGCGAAGGATAAAGATTTGAGGATTATAAGAGAAGTTTTATAGAGTATAAGCTGTTAAGAAATAAGAGAACTTTAGTATATATAATGCTAAAGTTCTCTTATTTTTATGATTAAAATACGTATAAGGAGTGAATATGCAAAAATGCATAATTGACGAAAAATTTACATGTTATCATTATATATTGTTTTATATATGTTAATTGTATAAAATGACACAAGTATCCACATTACATAAAGGAGGCTTATTATGCAAAAAATATTTAACCGGGTTAAATGTATGAGTATCAAGAAAAAATTAATCATTTCATTTTTTCTAATTTTAACTATACCAGGACTTATTATCGGTGGTGTTTCATATCAAACTGCCAAAACAAATTTTGAACAACAAATCACAGGTAAAGCAAAGGAAAACATTTCGATTTTAAATACTGTTATTTCTCAAAATATAGAAGAGAAATTTGTTGATGCAGCATACTTTGCAGACATCTTAACAGAGGATACATATCCAAACGGACAAGAAGAAATAGTAAGAACGAAGTTAGCGCAATATATAAAACTTCATCCAGAAGTAGAAGGTATTTATATTGGAACAGAGACGGGAAAGTTTATAAGAGAACCATTTATCCAAATGGCTGATGGGTATAATCCAACAGATAGATCTTGGTATAAAGAAGCACATGAAAATAAAGGGAAAGTAATTGTTACTGCACCATATCAATCAGCATCTACAAAAAATATGGTAGTGACAATTGCAAAAGAAGTAAAAGATGGTAAAGGTGTTATAGGAATTAATTTAAACTTAGATAACATCTTAAAAATTTCCAAAATGATTAACATTGGTGAAAAAGGTTATGCAGTTATTTTAGATCAAAATAAGCAAATTGTTAGTCATCCATCTAGAAAACCAGGTGCAAAAGTTACTGATCCTTGGATTAAACCAATTTATGAAGATAAACAAGGAAATGTGTCTTATACAGAACAAGATGATAAAAAGAATTTAATCTTTGCAACAAATGAGAAAACGGGCTGGAAAGTAGTTGGCGTTATGTTCGATGAAGAAATTACCCAAGCTGCCAGTCCAGTGTTTTATAAGACTTTGATTGTCATTGCTATCGCTATTGCATTTGGTAGTATATTAATTTATTTCATTACAAAGTCTATTACAAGGCCATTACGAAAAATAGCTGAATCGGCATATAAAATTAGTAAGGGAGATTTAACAGAGAAAATTACAATCCATTCCAAGGATGACATAGGGAAATTAGGGAATTCATTTAATGAAATGTCTACGTCTTTACAAGATGTTATTACCCAAATTAGCTTTTCAGCAGAACATGTTGCAGCATCGGCAGAAGAGTTAACAGCGAGCGTACAGCAAGCAAATGATGCGACAGATCAAATTACAATTGCAATGGAACAAGTATCAGGTGGGGCTGAATCACAAAGTCAAGGTGTTGAAGAAGGTGCGGCTACATTGCAACAAGTAAATACAGCAATTCAAGATGTAACTGGAAGCGCAGAGTCAATTTCTATTTCCTCATTACATGCGCGAGAAAGAGCTGAAGAGGGAGAAGATTTAGTTGAACAAACTGCAAAACAAATGCAGTCTATTTCTAGGTCGGTATCCGAGTCAGATGCTATTATTAAACTTCTTGATGAGAAATCAAAGCAAGTAGGAGCTATTTCTGAAGCAATTCAAAACATCGCAACTCAAACAAACTTATTAGCTTTAAATGCGGCTATTGAAGCAGCAAGAGCAGGTGAACAGGGACGAGGATTTGCTATTGTAGCAGATGAGGTTAGAAAATTAGCAGAGCAATCAGGAGAGTCATCTGGAGAGATTGCAAATTTAATTGCAGAAATTAAGGCGGATATTGAACATACTGTTAAGGCGATGGATAATGTGAATGGAGAAGTTCAACAGGGCCTTGATGTTGTAACAAAAACGAAAGTAAGTTTTACGGAAATTTTAAGTTCTACTACACATATTGTTTCTCAAGTTAATCAAATGGTAGAAACAACGAAGAGAATTGCTGGAGATGCAAATGAAGTGACAAATGCTATTGATGAAATTGCAGCTGCTGCAGAAGAAAATACAGCTAGTATGCAAAGTGTTGCAGCTTCAACAGAAGAACAGGTTAATTCCATGGAGGAAATTAGTTCAGCTTCGCAAAACTTAGCTGAGATGGCAGAAGAACTACAAGCGATGACTAGTAAATTTAAAGTATAATAACAGCAGATAAGTAAGGTGAAAATAATATCACCTTACTTATTTTTCTATTCAGCAATTAGGGGAGTCATTAACGGGATGAAAAAAAGAAGAAGACTATGGAATTTATGGAAAACGATTACATTGTTAGTTTGTACAGTTGTAATTTTTTCTTTACTTGTGACAGATATATTAATTAGTCATAATGTAGAACGGACGACGGAGGATAGCCAAGCAGAGAAGGCAAAAACAATTGCACACATTGTGGCGAATGATTCGATTGTAATCGATGGTTTGGTTGGGAAAGCAGATACCTCTGCAATCCAAACGTATACAAATAGAATATTACAAAACACAGGTGTTCAGTTTATTGTAGTTATGGACATGAATGGAATAAGAAAGTCACATCCAAATCCTCAAAAAATAGGGCATCATTTTATTGGGGGAGATGAAGGGCCTGCATTGAAAGGAAAAGAACATGTATCGTTAGCAGAAGGAACTTTAGGTATTTCCATGCGAGTGTTTGTACCAATATTTTCTGAAACAGGTGAACAACTTGGAGCTGTGGCTGTTGGTATTTCAGCAGATAATGTAAAAGAGAGAGTTAAGGAAAGTAGACATATCATTTATATTGGTGTCGGAGTTGGTGTATTAGTCGGAATTATAGGAGCAATATTGCTAGCTAGACATATAAAGAAAAGTTTATTCGGTCTTGAGCCGCACAGGATAGCAAAAATTCTTGAAGAAAGAAATACGATGCTACAATCTGTAAAGGAAGGTATTATTGCTGTAGATAAAGAGGCTAGAGTAACATTAATTAATAATGAAGCGAAACGTCTATTTAAAAAAAGCGGACTTGAAGAAGATTTTATCGGTAAAGATGTTGAGTTGTATATGCCAAATTCACGTATAAAAGAAGTATTGCAAACGGGAGAAGTACAATTAAACGAAGAACAAAATATTTATGGAATTACGATTGTGACGAATCGAGTTCCTTTATATGTAAAAGGAGAAATAGTTGGTGCAATTGCAACATTTCGTGATAAAACAGAGATTAGAAAACTAGCAGAGGAACTAACTGGTATTAGACTATATGCAGAAGCATTACGGGCACAATCTCATGAGTTTATGAATAAGATGCATGTCGTATTAGGGCTTACACATATGAAGCAGTATGAAGAATTACAGAAGTATATAAGCGGCATGGTATCAGAGCATCAATATGAAATTGGTGGAGTTATGAAAAGAATAAAAAGTCCAGTATTTGCTGGTTTTTTACTAGGTAAGCTCAGCTATGCTAGAGAGAAAAATATAAAATTAATTATAAGTGAAGATTCTTATATGCCGGAAATAGATGATGAAAGTATTACTCATGAACTTATTACGATTGTCGGAAATTTAATTGATAATGCATTAGAGGCAGTTACGAATTGTGAAAAGAAGCGAGTTGAAGTTAAGATACAACATGGGGATATACTAACTATTACAGTACAAGATACGGGAAAAGGTATACAAGAAAAAGAAATAGAGCAATTATTTACGAAAGGTTATTCCACAAAGGGAGATAACCGCGGTTATGGTTTGTATCTTGTAAAAGAAAGTATACAGCGAATAAATGGGGAAATTCATATGCATTCATTAGTAGGTAAGGGAACAACGATAACAATTGAAATACTTAAAGGTAGGGATGAGAGGCAAATATGATTAAAGTTTTAATTGTAGAAGATGACCCGATGGTAGCAATGCTAAATACGCATTATTTAGAGCAAGTAGGAGGATGTGAACTTGTTCAAGCAGTTAACTCAGTAAAGTCGGCGATCGAAATATTAGAGAAATCACGAGTAGATTTAGTTTTACTTGATATTTTTATGCCTGAAGAGACTGGTTTTGAGCTTTTAATGTATATCCGGAACCAAGAAAAAGAAATTGATATTATAATGATTTCAGCTGTACATGATATGGGAAGTATTAAAAAAGCATTACAATATGGTGTAGTAGATTATTTAATTAAACCATTTACATTTGAACGATTTAAAGAGGCATTAACTATATATCGAGAAAAACTTACTTTCATGAAAGAACAACAAAAAATTAGTCAATCGGAATTAGATTCGTTAATTTTACAAAAAGAAAAAAGGGAGCCTACTGTCACGAAAGAGCTTCCGAAAGGGTTAACGAAGCAAACGTTGCAATTAATTTGGCAGAAGATCGAGTCGTTGAATGGAAGAGTGTTTACAACAGATGAAATGGCACAATTAGTTGGAATTTCAAGAGTTTCTATTCGAAAATATGTAATGTTTTTGACTGACATTGGAGTGTTAGAAAACGAAATGATGTACCAACATGTGGGCAGACCTGTAAGTAAATTAAGATGTGTTGATCAAAAGAAAATAGAGTTTTACGTATAAGCGACTTAATATAAGTCGCTTATACTTTTTTTAATTACAAAATCAATTACAAAACTTACAAAAACTATTTTTACTATTGAAAGCGTTTTAATATTGTTATTAAGAAAACGAGGGGGTGCCATATGGGAATTCAAAAGAATGTGGAAGCGGTATCATTTTCTGAAGGAAATGAAGTACAAAGAGAATCTTTCGCTTCTAAAATTATGAATGTAAAAATCGGTGTTATACCTTTACCGTTATATGTAATATTGGCTGCTATTATTTATGGGGCATCTGTATATAATAAATTGCCAGCAGATATGATTGGTGGATTTGCAGTTATTATGATCATGGGGATTTTCTTAGGCGATATTGGGATGAGAATTCCAATTTTAAAAAATATCGGCGGTCCAGCAATACTTTCGTTATTTATTCCATCATTACTTGTATTTTTTAACTGGATGAATCCAGCTTCAATGGAAGCTGCGACTATGTTAATGAAAAAATCGAACTTTTTATATTTATATATTTCTTGTTTAGTAGTCGGAAGTATTTTAGGAATGAACCGTAAAGTGTTAGTACAAGGTTTCGTTCGTATGTTTATTCCTTTAGTAGTAGGGACGTTAGCTTCTGTAGCAGTAGGGTTATTGGTCGGTTCATTATTTGGATTTGAAATGAAGCACACATTCTTCTTTATCATCGTACCAATTGTGAGTGGTGGTATCGGGGAAGGGATTTTACCATTGTCGCTAGCTTATAGTGATATTTTAAATGAATCATCAGCGACGTTTGTATCACAGCTTATTCCAGCAGCTATTATTGGAAATATGTTCGCAATTGTAAGTGCAGGGTATATGAAGCGTTTAGGTGAGAAGAAACCGGAGCTTAGTGGTAACGGTGTATTAGTGAAAACAGACAATCAAGCAGAATTATTAAAAGAACAAAATACAGAGAAGCCAATTGACTTCTCATTAATGGGAGCAGGTTTATTAATTGCGTGTACGTTCTTCATCTTTGGAGGATTTGCTTCTAAGTTCATCGGTATTCCTGGGGCAATCATTATGATTTTTTCAGCAGCACTTGTGAAATACTTTAAATTAATGCCAGCAAAAATGGAGCAAGGAGCATTCCATTTATATAAATTTATTTCGAAGAATTTAACTTGGCCTTTAATGGTTGGATTAGGATTGCTATATATTCCGTTAAAAGACGTAGCAGCAGTTCTTTCAGTAGGATATGTTGTTGTGTGCGCATCGGTTGTTCTTACAATGGTAGCATCAGGTTTTCTTGTAGGGAAAGTGATGAAGATGTATCCAGTTGAATCGGCGATTGTAACTGGATGTCATAGCGGTTTAGGCGGAACTGGAGATGTTGCTATTTTATCGGCTTCAAATCGTATGGAATTAATGCCGTTCGCGCAAATTTCAACTCGTTTAGGCGGGGCGGCAATGGTTGTAACGGCGACAATATTATTAAAAATGTTTTCATGATCAAACAAGCTAGCTATATTCATATAGCTAGCTTGTCAAATTAAGGGGAGATTATAAGTATGTTAGCAAATCAAATTAATGAAAGATCATTGTTATTGCATAAAGAATTAGTAGGGAAAATTGAAATTACAAGTAAAGTGGAGGTAAATTCAGCGGATGATTTAAGCCTGACGTATACACCAGGTGTAGCGGAGTCGTGTAAAGCAATTGCGGCAGATGAAGAAACAGTGTATGACTATACAGCACGTGGCAATATGGTGGCAGTTGTTTCAGATGGAACAGCGGTACTCGGTTTAGGAAACATTGGACCGAAAGCGGCTATGCCTGTTATGGAAGGAAAAAGTATTTTGTTTAAGAAGTTTGCGAATGTAGATGCTTTCCCATTATGTTTAGGCACAACGGATGTAGATGAAATCGTTACCCTTGTAAAAAATTTAGAGCCTACATTTGCAGGGATTAATTTAGAAGATATTGCAGCACCGCGTTGTTTTGAAATTGAAAAACGATTAAAAGAAGAAACGAATATTCCTGTATTCCATGATGATCAACATGGAACAGCTATTGTCGTTTTAGCAGCTGTTATTAATGCATTAAAAGTTGTTAGCAAACAAATGGATAATGTGAAAATCGTTATTAACGGTGCGGGTTCGGCAGGAATTGCAATTGGAAAATTATTATTAAAGGCTGGTGCAAAGCACATTACGTTAGTTAGCCTAGAAGGTATTGTTTGTGAAGGTGAAACATGGATGAACGAAGCACAAATTGAAGTTTCAAAAAAGACAAATCGTGAACATGTGCGTGGAACGTTAAAAGAAGCAATTCACCAAGCTGATATTTTTATTGGCGTATCTGCTCCTAACGTATTAACGAAAGAACTTGTACAGACGATGAATGAGAAAGCAATTGTGTTTGCAATGGCGAATCCAATTCCAGAAATCTTCCCTGAGGATGCATTAGAGGCTGGGGCAGCTGTAGTAGGAACTGGACGCTCGGATTATGCGAATCAAGTAAATAATGTATTGGCGTTTCCCGGAATATTCCGCGGTGCGTTAGATGTGCGCGCAACTGATATTACAGAAGAGATGAAATTAGCGGCAGCATATGGGATCGCTAACATCATTACTGATGAAGAACGTAATGCGAATTATGTAATCCCGAATCCATTAGATAAAAGAGTTGTTCCAAGTGTTGCAGAAGCAGTAGCGAAAGCAGCTATTGATTCAGGCGTGGCACAAATTACGAAAATACCACGTTATTAATAGCGAAAAGCAGTGCCTAAAAGGCACTGCTTTTTTGAGATAAGAAATCAAAATAATGAAGAAGTGTAGAATTATTTATGTTTCTTCACTATTTATTTAATTCCATTGCAACTTGTTTACCATTCACTAAAACCTCAGTTACTGCTACGATCACTTCTATCATTTTTTTCATCTCTCATCTCTCCTCGTTTCATTTCTTATTTTAAGTATAAGAGAAGAGAGATAATTCAACTATCGAAGTACATGACGTAGAAATTACATTGTTGTAAGAAAGTGGTTTATTTTTGTCACTTTACTCAGCAGTGATTACAAACTGATCATAATATTTTTCATTCACATATATATTTAATAACCATAATCCAGATGAAGGTAGTGACATAGTGAGAGGGAGTTCGTTTGTAGTAGAATCGATTGTATTTGAAGTAGTCCAAGTTTGTTTGGAAGTTTCTTTTTGAAAGAGTACTTGTGTCGGAGTTACAGATCCTTGTTTTAGCGCAATAATAGACAATTTTCCAGTTGGTATTTCAGAATCTAGAAAGTGCCACATTATTTCATTTTGTTCATTTGCGATAATAGGACTATCAGCCATTGCGACTTTACCTTCGATGCCTTTTAAAGGCATTTTTCCTTCTACGAAAGAAGGTGTTTCTTCCCAATTTACATCTTTTAAAACACTAAGGTGAAAGAAGGAAGGTGCGTTCACTTGAGTGGATGACGTTGCTATTACGTCTTTTTTTTGTTCTTTTGAATCCGGTTGCGTTTGTGTGCATCCAGTGATGAGGAAGGAGAGAAGTAGCATAGTTCCGATTTTTTTCATGGTGCCACACTCCTAGTTTTTATTGTTAGTGTAATTGTATTTGCTAGAAGGCGGGACAATTCCTTTAAAGTATAAAAAGAGGTCGTAAGTTTTGTACGACCTCTTTTGACATTTTTATCCCGTAAAAGCCCGATTGGTGTAGGTTAATAATTAGTGGGAGATAGTCCCCACTAATTAAAGTTTCATTTTATATTTGTTCCGTTGTATAGGTTGGTTCGGTTTCTTTTTGAGGCATCGTCAAAAAAATAACGGACAGAACGATACATACGCCGCCTAATAATTGATATGTTCCAAAAGATTCATTTAGCCAAGTGATTGAAACGATGGCAGCTACAAGGGGTTCAATGCTAGATAAAATGCTTGTTTCTGTTGCTGCTAAATATTTAAGACTACCGATATATAGAAGGAAAGAAATGGTACCACTAATAATGATAAGAATAAGCATAGAAAAAGTTTTTAGTGTAAGGGTTTGTGAAAATTGATTCCACCCGAATGAACGATTATAAATAAGTAGTGCAATTCCTCCGATTAACATCCCCCAACCAATTACTACAGTTGTCCCGCATTCTTTAATGAGAGAAGCCGGATGAAGGGTATAAAATGCAAATCCGATTGCTGTTAATAGTCCAAAAATAATAGCTTCTTTGGATAAAACAATATTTTCAATTGAGCCATTTGTAATAATAAAGTATGTTCCTATTAGCGCGGCTATAATTGCGAATAGTTGCATGGAAGCAGGGAATTTTCTTTGTTCAAATGCAACATACATGGTAATAAGAACAGGACCTAGAAATTGAAATAGCGTTGCTGTGACTGCATTACTAATATGAACCGTTTCGATAAAGGCGTATTGCGCACCGAGCATGCCGAGAATAGAAAAAATAATAAGTTGTATAGAATATCTAGGGTGTTTCCAAATTTGAAATATATTTTGTTTCTTTATAAGTAAGAAAGACAAAATAAATATTCCTGCAAGCAACAATCGAATTGTTAAAAAATCAATTGAGGATACATTAGTATGCTGAAATAGCCACTGAATCATTGGACCAGATAATCCCCATAATGTAGCCCCTGTAATAATCATAATAAGTCCGATACGTCTACCATTGTTCATTATCATGTTTCTCCTCTCCGGTATTTGATTTTTTATGTGTGACATGATAATAGGAATTATATATAACTTCTGGTACTGTAAAAAGTATCAGATTTTAGTTTTATTAAGGGGTCAGATACTATGTTAGAATTAACGCCTAATTTAAATATGAATAGTAAAAAGGCATTATATGTGCAATTGTATGAGTATATAAAAAAAGAGATTAAAGATGGATCAATTGTCCCTTTTACGAAATTACCGGCTAAGCGAAAGTTAGCGATACATTTACAAGTAAGTAAAAATACAGTAGAGGCAGCGTACGAACAATTACTGGCAGAAGGTTATATTGAGTCGATATCGAGAAAAGGTTATTTTGTATGCAAGATTGAGCAAATGGCTCATGTAGAGGATAGCGGAGAGAGAATAGAAGAAGTACCGTTTCAGGAGAAGAGTTATAAATTTGATTTTACACAAACAGGAATTGATACAAATGCTTTTCCATTCAATATGTATCGGAAAATTGTAAATGAAATATGGCAGCCGCATAATAACGAACTTCTCTTTCTAGGACACCCTCAAGGAGAAGCGAGCTTAAGAGAAGAGATTACGAATTATTTGTATGAATCTAGAGGTGTACGTTGTTCAGCTAGTCAAATTGTATTAGGAGCGGGAACACAAATATTAGTGAAACTATTGTTTCAATTGTTAAAGGGAAGCAATTATGCAGTTGAAAACCCAGGATATCATAGAAAGATGGTTGTTTTTGAACAGGGAGAAGCAAGAGTCCAAATGTTATCTTTAGATAGAGATGGAATTTGTATTGCAGATTTAGAAAATAGCAATGCGAATGTTGTATTTGTTACACCTTCCCATCAGTTTCCATATGGAATGATTATGCCTATTACGAGAAGGATGCAGCTTTTACAATGGGCCAAGAAAGAAGAGAGCAGGTATATTATTGAAGATGATTATGATAGTGAATTTCGCTATTCTGGAAAGCCTATACCGGCGCTGCAAGGGTTAGATACAGAGGGGAAAGTTATTTATATGGGGACGCTATCTAAAGCATTATTACCATCGCTACGGATGAGCTATATGGTGTTGCCGAAGAAATTAATTAAAAAGTATCAACAGCAATATTTATTTTATACACAAAGTGTTTCAAGAATGGACCAAGAAGTGATTAGAAGATTTTTAAATGAAGGCTATTGGGAAAAACATATTCATAAAATGCGTGTCGTCTACCGAAAGAAGAGAGATCGACTTGTTTTTGAAATAGAGAAGTATTTCTCTAATCGTGTTGAAGTGATAGGAGAAGATTCAGGATTACACATTTTATTAAAAGTGCATAATGGAATGCGGGAAGAAGAATTAATTCAAGAAGCTGCGAAACATAGTATCAAAATATATCCTGTGTCTACGTACTATAAAGACGATACTGCACCTGAAAATGTAGTTTTACTTGGGTTTGCGATATTATCAGAGGAAGAAATTGCGAAAGCGATTCAATTATTACACACGGCATGGTTTACAAGAAAGTAAAAAACATCCTCCAAACATGAGGATGTTTTTTATTATTTATTTTCATCTAAGAATAAGACCATATGCTCTTCGTCCCAATATTGTCCGTTATATTTTAATGAACGTTCTTGTACACCGAATGTTTTAAAACCTAATGATTCATAAAGTTTTTTCGCTCCATCGTTGCCAACAACAACATCAAGCATAACTTGTTCTACTTCTAAAGATTTAGCAAGCTCAAGACATTCTTTAATAAGTGCTTTTCCTGCTCCAAGTCCGCGCGCTTTTGGAGATACATATACAGAACCGATTTTAGCTTTATGTTCTTGTTTTACATATGGTTTCGTTTCCAGTGTTGCAACCCCGATTAATTTTCCATCTTTAAATGCACCTAGCGTATAGTTTTCATCTTGTGCTAATTTTTGTGCTTTATATTCAATCGCACACTCTTTATTAATAATATCTTCATAAGAAGAGCTGAATGCTTCAGGGTTTTGCTTTAATCCTTCTACGCGAAGTTCTAAGTAAATTTCTGCTTCGTCTTTTGTTAATACATGGATATCCAATTATATCACCCTCCAAATCTTTGCAAATGTACCTTTATTTTATATTGAAATAAGAATAATTTCAAAAGCTTAGCTTATATGAGCTGTTTTTATGAACAAAATAACACCAGTAGTGTTTACTACTACTGGTGTTTTCACACGCATATTATTCAAAAGGTAGCTCGATTATAAAGTTTGTTCCCGCTCCTAATTGGCTTGTTACTAGAATAGAACCGTTATGCAATTCTACAATTTCCTTTGCAACAGCTAGCCCGATACCTTTTCCGCCTGTAGCTCGTGTTCTAGATTTATCGACACGATAAAAACGGTCAAATATATGCGGGATATCTTCTTCAGGAATACCTTCACCTTCATCTTGTACACTTATTGTAAAAGAATCTGTTTCCATGAGTACACGTATCGTAATGGCTGTGTTTTCTGGCGAATGTTGATAAGCGTTGTGTAATAAATTTAACATAACTTGTTCCATACGTCTTTCGTCTATACAAACTTCTAAATCATCTTTGCAATATACATGAAGTTGCATTTGCTTATTTGTTAATGTTGTTTTTGTTTTTTCTACCATTCGTTCTAAAAATGGCTGAAGAAGCACTTTTTGTTTTTTTATAACAAATTGGTGTTGTTCTAATTGTACAAGCATAAATAAATCTTGGACGAGATCGGTTACACTATCCGTTTCATCCTCAATAATTTGTAAGTATTCTTCTCGCTCCTCTTTTGTTAAAGAGTCTCTCTTTGCTACCTTCGCATAACCTTTCATATAGGTCAATGGAGTTAATAGTTCATGAGCGACACTAGCGAGAAATTCATTGCGCTCTTTTTTCATATACGTAAGTTCACTCGATAAATCTTCAATTGTTTTTGCTAAACTTCCGAGTTCATCATTTCGTTTAATACCTAATTGAATTGGCTTGTTTAATTTTGACATTTTTTCTGTCGCTCTCTTCATTTTTACAAGTGGTTCTGTAATAACGCGTGAAAAAACAAAGACAGAAATTGTTGTTAAAATAATTGTTAAAACGCTAATGATAAGAAATTGGTTCATGAGTTTAAGTAACATATTTTCTAGGAAAGATGTTTTTAATAACATATATAGCTTTCCTTGAAACTTTGTTGTGTTAAGTGGGCTTACTGTTGTGATGAACTTTGATTTTTTCCAGTTCCTTTCAACGACCAATCCGCCGTCTGGGACAGTTTCTGTTTTACAAGTAAGTTGTTTTTGCATATCTTTTGTTACGGGTTCTGAGGTGGAAATAATTTTGCCGTTATGGTCAGTAATAATGATAGCTATATCGGAGTTAGAAATTGATTCCGATTCAACTAAGTGTGCAGCCTCATTCGTAATATCGAACTCAGGGTACACAGGACGTTTAGGATTTTTATTATGTTCAGCGTGTTTCATTTCTTTATAATATTCATCCCGTCTCTCGCGGCTTTTAATTTTTTTACTATAGCGATTACCTTTCTCTAAAAGAGCATCTGTTTCCTCTACAATACGCATTTTTGAAAGGCTTTTATAAAAAGATACGAAAGCAATTGTTTCAATACATAAAGCTAATATTAAAAAGTATGTCCCAATTTTAAGGGAAAGTTTACTCATTTTTTCACCATACCTTATTCATAATAAAGAGTCAGTGGTATACGATTTCCCACTGACCGAAGTAATTATTCACTTTTCCATTTATATCCGACTTTATAGACCGTTTCTAGGTAATCTTCAATCGGAAATCCTTTTTTGCGTAGTTTATCACGGATATTACGAATGTGTGAGTCAATTGTTCTATATTCGATATCTGTTTCATAGCCCCAAATTTTTTCGATTAAATCATCTCGGCTATAAGCACGGTTTGTATTTTGTAAAAATAGTCCGAGTAACGAAAATTCGATAGGAGTTAATGAGATTTTTTCATCATAAACTGTGACAGTATGTTTCGTTTTATCCCACTCAATACCATTGAAACTAACAAAGCCATCTTTTTTTGTACGGCGTAATATAGCCTCGATTCGTGCGACTAATACATGCTCATCAAATGGTTTTGTAATATAATCATCTGCGCCCATCGTGAGGCCTTTCACCATATCGTAGTTTTGGTTGCGAGCTGTTAACATAATGATAGGAACGTTGGAAATTTGACGAATTTGATAGCAAGTATCCCATCCATCCATACTTGGCATCATAACATCTAATAAAATAATATCGAATTCTTTTTGTTCGATTAATTTTAGTGCTTCAAGGCCAGAGGTAGCTTTCATACAAAAATAGCCGCGAGGGCTTAAGAACAGATCTAATAATCGTAACATACGTTCTTCATCGTCTACTAATAAAATTTTTACCATAATCTTGTGCACCCCAAACTGTTCATTCTACTTGTATAGTTTACATGAAAATAATAAAAAACTCTTTTTATGTGATTGAATGGAGGGCTGATTTTTTCGCTCAGAGTAATTGACATAAAAAATGCACTAGTTTTGCACAACTATTTTTTATAATAGAAAACGTAGCGACACAAAATACCCTATGTTGCGACATAACGTCATGTCATTTTATTTATAAAATGACAATTCCATTCTATTGTGTATGTGAGATAGAGAGGGTTTTCGTATTCACCTCGCATCGGATAAGAAAAATTTCCTATCTCACACTTTTTTTAAAAGGAGATCATACACATGAATTCAAAAGAAGAAATTTCAAAAAAAGAAAAGCAAGATCGTAATACGGTTGTCATGTGCGTTGCCGTATCTATGGTTATTATTATAAGTTGCGTAAATAAAATTTTGGGGATTTTATAATATAAAAAAAGCTGATTGCTTCTTAAGAAGCAACCAGCTTTTTTCATTGTTAGGGGGAGTGTTCATATAATAAACCAAGGTAAAATTGCTAATCCAGAAGTTACAATTGCTGTAGTAAATATTAAAAGCATAGCTCGTTTGTTTTGTTTCATGTCACATTCTCCTCTACATATCAAGTACATGCGATCAGCGTGGGATGTAGTTCCCCACTGAGTAAAGTTTCACTTTATATTTTTAGTATAATGAATGGAAAGGTTTGGTACGATCGATAAAGGTGACATGAAGATTACATTGTTGTAATGAAAAAACATCTTTCTTATTAAGAAAGATGTTTTTGGAAAACTCCCCCACTGAGTAAAGTTTCACCTTATATTGAAGTATTAATCATTTAAGAACAGAACCATATGTTCCTCGTCCCAATATTGACCGTTATGTTTTAATGAACGCTCTTGTACGCCGTAAGTTTGGAAACCTAATGATTCATATAATTTTTTGGCACCAGCGTTACCAACTACAACATCGAGCATAAGTTGTTCTACATGTAATTTATCGGCATTTTCAATAATTGCTTTAATAAGAGCTCGTCCTGCTCCAAGGCCACGCGCTTTTGGGGAAACGAAAACGGAACCGATTTTTGCTTTATGTTCTTGTTTAATAAAAGGCTTTGTTTCTAAAGTAGCAATGCCGATTAAATCATCATCTTTGAAGACCCCTAGAGTATACTTATCCGGATTGCTTAATCGTTTTGCCATAGCAGCTACAGGATCCTCATGTTTCAAAACATCTTCATAGGAAGAGCTAAAAGCTTCCGGGTTCTTCGTTAAACCTTCCATACAAACTTTTAAATATATTTCTGCGTCCTCTGTCGTTAATAAGCGAATTTCCATAGTTGTAACCTCCTTGGTCGATTTCAAATAAAATAAATCCATTACTTTTATAAGAGTGTGTATGTGTTTTGTTAGCAGTCTCTTTTAATTTGTAAAAGAATGAAAAGATATATGCTACAATGTTTTGTTTTTTAATATGTAATGAAATTATATATTAACTTTATTAACTATTCAAGTCTTTAATATATTACATTTTCATAACTAAAATAACTCCTCAATTGAGGAGTTATTTTAGTTATTCGATTGATAACCATCAATTCGATGTGGATGTGTGTAAATATTGCAGGATTCATTTCTGATAAATCCTACGACTGTAATGCCTAAATCGTGAGCGAGTTGCAATGCTAGTTTTGTTGGGGCAGATTTAGATAGAACAATTTCACATCCGATTTTTGAAACTTTGAGTAAAATTTCAGATGAAATACGTCCGCTAAATGCGATAATTTTTCCTTTAACAGATATATCGTTGCGCAAACAATGACCATATATTTTATCTAATGCATTATGTCTGCCAATATCCATTCTTGATAGGAGGATTTTGTTTCGATCACAGAGCGCGGTATTGTGAACACCGCCGGTTTGGCGAAAGGTAGTGGAAGATTGTTGTAACGTATTCATTAAGTAAAAGCATTCTTCAGGAGTCATTTTTACATGTATATCATGTAAGTCTTTTGCTTTTGCCGCATCGTTGACGAAAATAAAACCTTGTCTACCTTTTCCGCAGCAAGAAGTGATGTATCGTTTATTATATAAAGTTTGATAGAGCGGATTCACTTTTGATGATTTTACATGGACAATTCCGTTATCTTTTTGAACCCATATTTCTTCAACATCGTTATAGGAAGAAATAATCCCCTCAGAAATTAAAAAACCAATTACCATATCTTCAATATAATTTGGTGTGCATACGACTGTTACATATTCTTCACCATTCAATTTAATAGTAATAGGAGATTCTGTAACAATCTCATCCAGTTGTTTTGAAAATGTACCAGATTGATAACGTACAATTGTATAAGTCTCTTGCGTAGGCCCCATATTTAATTCCCCTTTTATATGTATTTCTCTCCCACATTTATCATAAAACAATGGGAAAAATAAAAACACCTATTAACAAGAAGATCACAGATTATTTTGGTTATTATTGTATATGTACGATATAATAGAACTGTAGAATAGTGATATTTTCAAGCTTTCGTAGTTATACCTTATAACATCTAGAATCGACTTCATAAGAAAGTATTTGGGTAGAGCGTTTCAAAAATATGTACAGTAATGCGATTTTGAAAACGGATTCATGATTGTGTTGTACAGTTGGTTGTAAGGAGAGGGGAAACTATGGCAGAACAGACAGTCCGTGTAACCGTCGATGGTAAAGAATTTTCTGCATCAGGTGAAAAGACGATACTACAATTATTTAACGAGAGTAATTTGGAACATCCTCAAATTTGTCATGTACCAGAAGTAGATCCAATTCAAACTTGTGATACGTGTATTGTAGAAGTAAATGGAAAGTTATTGCGTGCTTGTTCAACGAAATTAGAGAACGGTATGCATATCGAAAGACAGTCCCAGCGTGCAAAAGAGGCACAGACTGAGGCAATGGATCGAATATTAGAGAATCATCTACTGTATTGTACCGTTTGTGATAACAATAATGGTAACTGTAAAGTCCACAATACAGTACATATGATGGGAATTGAGGAACAGAAATATCCGTATGAGCCAAAAGTAAGTGCGTGTGAAGTGGATATGTCACATCCGTTTTATCGATATGATCCAAATCAATGTATTGCTTGTGGACAGTGTGTAGAAGTATGTCAAAACTTACAAGTGAATGAAACTATATCGATAGACTGGAGCTTAGACCGTCCACGTGTTATATGGGACAATGGTGTAAGTATAAATGACTCATCTTGTGTAAGTTGCGGGCAATGTGTAACAGTATGTCCATGTAATGCGTTGATGGAGAAATCAATGTTAGGTGAAGCTGGATTCATGACAGGATTGAAACCGGATGTGTTAGATCCGATGATTGATTTTGTAAAGGATGTAGAGCCGGGATATAGTAGTATTTTAGCAGTTTCAGAAGTAGAGGCTGCGATGCGTAAGACGAAAGTGAATAAAACAAAAACAGTTTGTACATTTTGTGGTGTAGGTTGTTCATTTGAAGTATGGACGAAAGACCGCCACATTTTGAAAGTGCAGCCTGTTTCAGATGCGCCGGTTAACGGTATTTCAACATGTGTAAAAGGCAAATTTGGATGGGATTTTGTAAACAGTGAAGATCGTATTACAAAGCCATTAATTCGCCAAGGGGATATGTTTGTTGAAGCTTCATGGGAAGAGGCTCTTGAAGTTGTTGCATCCAATATGCAGCATATTAAATCAGAATATGGAAGTGATGCATTTGGGTTTATTTCTTCTTCGAAAGTAACGAATGAAGAAAATTATCTTATGCAAAAACTAGCCCGTCAAATATATGGAACGAATAATGTAGACAACTGTTCCCGTTATTGTCAATCTCCAGCAACAGACGGTTTATTTAAAACTGTCGGTATGGGCGGGGACGCTGGAACAGTGAAAGATATTGCGGAAGCAGGCCTTGTCATTATCGTTGGAGCAAATCCGACAGAAGGACATCCTGTACTTGCAACGCGTGTAAAACGTGCTCATAAATTACATGACCAAAAATTAATTGTGGCGGACCTTCGTAAACATGAAATGGCAGAGCGCGCGGATTTATTCATTCATCCGCGCCAAGGAACTGATTATGTATGGCTCGCTGGTATTACGAAATATATTATTGATCAAGATTGGCACGATAAAAAGTTCATAGCTGAAAATGTGAAGAATTTTGATGAATATAGCAAAATGGTAGAAAAGTATACGCTTGATTATACAGAAGAAATTACGGGGATTTCGAAAGAAAATCTGAAAGAAATGGCTCGTATGGTATATGAAGCAGATGGTACTTGTGTACTTTGGGGAATGGGTGTAACTCAAAATACTGGAGGAAGTACAACTTCAGCAGCAATTTCAAATCTATTGCTTGTTACGGGTAATTATCGTCGTCCTGGTGCAGGAGCATATCCATTACGCGGACATAATAACGTACAAGGCGCTTGTGATATGGCAACATTACCAAACTGGCTTCCAGGTTACCAAGCGGTTTCAGATGATGCGCTCCGTGCGAAATTTGAAAAAGCATACGGTACTACAATTCCGAAAGCACCAGGCTTAAATAATATTGCAATGTTACTTGCGGCAGATGAAGGAAAACTGCGTGGTATGTATGTTATGGGTGAAGAAATGGCTTTAGTAGATTCGAATGCCAACCATGTACAACATATTTTAGCGAATTTAGATTTCCTTGTTGTTCAAGATATGTTCTTATCGAAAACAGCTCGTTTTGCTGATGTTATTTTACCGGCAGCACCAAGCTTAGAAAAAGAGGGAACATTTACGAATACAGAGCGCCGTATTCAAAGATTATATGAAGTATTGAAGCCGCTTGGTGATTCAAAGCCAGACTGGTGGATTTTACAAAAAGTAGCTCGTGCGCTTGGCGGGGACTGGAATTATGAAAGTCCAAGTGAAATCATGGATGAAATTGCATCGCTTGCACCTTTATATTCTCAGGCAACATACGATCGTTTAGAAGGATGGAATAGTTTATGTTGGGGTAGCCATGATGGTAGCGATACACCGCTATTATATGTGGACGGATTTAACTTCCCGGATAAACTAGCTCGTCTATCATTAGATGAATGGGTACCACCAGTTGTAGCGCCAGATGAGTATAATTTACTTTTAAATAATGGTCGTATGTTAGAACATTTCCACGAAGGGAATATGACGAATAAATCGGCTGGTATTTTATCTAAAGTATCTGAAGTGTTCGTTGAAATCTCGCCTGAACTTGCCCTAGAGCGCAATGTGAAAGATGGTGGCCTTGTAGAATTAGCATCACCATTTGGGAAAATTAAAGTACAGGCACTTGTTACAGAGCGTGTAACGGGGAAAGAGCTATATTTACCGATGCATGCAACGGTAAATGAAGAGGCAATCAATATTTTAACTGGAACGGCGACAGATCTTTATACGTGTACACCAGCGTACAAACAAACGATGGTAAAGATGCGTGTACTACGTGAAAAAGGGAATCGTCCGTTACCATCTTCAAACCCGAGAGATAAAAAGCGTAATCCGCAAAACGGTGTTGAAATCCAGCAAAAATGGCAAAGAAAACAATACGTATCACTTGTGGACTAGGGGGCGGAGATAGTGGCGAAAGAAATTACTGTAATTAAAAAGAAAGTTGTAACAGAGGAAGAACAGAAACAGCAAGTAGCAGATGAACTTCTAAATGAGCTATCTAATAATCGTGAAGCAGTAGAAGAAACGATGCAGCTTTTAGCACAGTTGCAGAAGGCTGGTATATTAGATGCGGCAATTAGTTTACTTGCTGCGAAGGAAGATGTTTCAAAAATCGCTGTGGAGCAATTAAATCGTGAACCCGTTAAAAATGCGTTAAATAATATGATGGGGGCAGGAGAAGCGTTATCTTCAGTTGACCCAGAAATAACGAAGCAAATTACGTCAAGTTTAGTTACAGGATTGCAATTTGCAACAGATGAATTAAATAGTGGTAAAAAAACAAAAGTGATGGATTTCTTTAAAGTATTAAAAGATCCAGATATCAATAGAGCTATTACATTCGGTTTTAGCTTCTTGAAAGCATTTGGACAAGGGCTAGAGAAAAAATAGAATAAATGAAAAAGTGATGGGAAGTAGCCATCACTTTTTTCATTATATGTATAAGTGTGTTCATGTTAAGCGGAATATATTATTATTAAAAAGATGGATTAGAACTGGAAATATGGAATCCATCTCAAATACCGTTTTAGAATTTGGAGGAATATATGCAACACCGTAAAAAACTATCTATACCAGGAGTAATGAGACATTCCTTTCAAACAGTTAAATTTGCCTTTTGGAATGTATTAACTTTTCAACTTGCTTATAAATTATTAGCAGCGATTGTGTTTGTTCCGCTATTTGGAATCATTTTTAATAAGTTATTGTATTTTGGTGGTTATGCAAATGCGACAAATGATGAATTATTAGCGTTTTTAAAGACGCCTTATGGCATCTTAGCAATCGTAATTTTATCATTGTTAGCACTGTTTCTTATCTTTACAGAATTTGCGGTGCTTATTATTATTTCGTATTTCGCTCATAAAAGACAGAAGGTGAAATTACGTCCGATTTTATATAAAACGGTAACGTATTTACCTACTCTTTTCACATATTGCTTACCAGGATTTATTTTATATGCTGTCGTATTGTTGCCTCTTTTAAATATGGGATATGAAACGGCATTAATCCCGCAAATTCAAATTCCTAACTTTATTACAGGAGAGCTGTTTAAGACAACGATGGGACAAGTTGGTTATTACACGTTCTTTGCTGTAGTCGCGTATTTGAATCTTAGATGGATTTTCGTTCTACCTATTGTTGTTTTAGAGCAAAAACCATTTCGCGTGGCAGCACGTAAAAGTGCAACTTTAGTAAAGGAAAGCTTTTTTAAAGTACTATTCTTTTTAGTAGGATTTTTTATTTCAATTGGAATTGTATATGTCATGTTTTTGGGAATGTATTTATTGTGCCTATGGGGTGTTTATGAATTTACAAACCCGAAAGGAACATTTGCATTATTAGCTGAATCAACGATTTCTGTATTTTTAACGAGTACATTGTATTTATTCAGCTTTATCGTGACGCCATTTTATATTATGGCGATTACGCGATTATACTTACAAAAGGTTCCAGTTGAGGATGTTTTATTAGAAGAAGGATTAGATTATTCGAAAACGAAAGCAGATAAATGTTTCTTCCAAAAACATCGTTGGAAATTCATTGGCGTATACATTGTAGGGATTATTACTGCGGGAATGGTCGTTGCCTTCATTGTAACGTTTATTTCAAATTCGTATAAAGAACCGATTATTATGGCGCACCGCGGGTATATATCAAAAGGCGTAGAAAATACGAAAGAAGCTGTGCAAGGTGCTATTGATGCAAAAGCAGACTACGCTGAAATAGATGTATTACAAACGAAAGACGGTGAGCTAGCGGTTATACATGATTTGAAGCTGAAACGTCTCGCAAATGCTAATGTGCATGTGTCAGATTTAACGATGGCGGAGTTAAGGCAGCTTCCCCTTAGTCAAGATGGACTTTCAGGACAAATAAGTACACTTGATGAAATCATTAAGCTAGCAAATGGCAAAATCAAACTTAATATAGAAGTGAAGCTTCATGGGGGCGAAAAAGATTTTGTAAACAAAGTCTTAAAAACGATTAAAGATAATGAATTTGAGAAGCAATGTGTAATTCAAACGTTACACTATCCACTTATTAAAGAGTTTAAGCGTGCAAATCCAGATATAAAAGTAGGGTATATACTGTATGCAAGTAGAGCTAACTTAAAGAATGTGAAGGCTGACTTTTACGTAGCAGAAGAATATATGTTAAATAAGAAATTAGTAAAAGAAGCAAGGAAGTTAAACAAACCAATTTACGTATGGACAGTAAATGATATGGAAAATTTAAAGGCATATTATAAGTTAAACGTAGATGGTATTATAACCGATTACCCTGAAGATGCACGTGAAACAATTAAGATGTTAAAAGAGCAAGAAGCGGAAGAAAGTGATCTGTTTGATAAAATTACTGAAACGACAGATGATTTATTTTCTAAGTTATTTATAAGTTACCCAGCTGCTAGCTAAATGCTAGCAGCTGTTTTTTTGTGAAAAGAATATATCTCTAAAGTATTGAGTAAAGTAATAACTGTATATGTATACGTTATCGCTTAGGTTTCTTACATTGTTAAATTATTGTCAAATAATAAATGATTGCTGTTTATTTTGAAGCAGTATAATAAAAATAGAGTGAAAGATAATGGAATGACACGAAACCCCTAATAGAATCAATGTTTTTTATATTTACACTATTCTAAATATAAAAACTTTAGGAAAATGATATGTTAGCGTTTTCATAACTTTTAAGTTATGCTAGAATAAGGACATAAGTTATTAATTATTACAAAAAGAAAAAAGAATCTCTTTTTTCTGTTAATTATAAGGGGGCATTTCATTATGCGTATTGGGGTACCAGCAGAAATTAAAAACAACGAAAACCGTGTGGCAATGACACCAGCAGGTGTTGTACATTTAATTCGTAACAATCACGAAGTATTCATTCAAAAGGGTGCAGGTTTAGGGTCTGGTTTCACAGATGCTCAGTATGTTGAAGCGGGAGCAAAAATTGTTGATACAGCTGAAGAAGCTTGGAATATGGAAATGGTTATGAAAGTTAAGGAACCAATTGAAAGCGAATACAAACACTTCAGTGAAGGCTTAATCTTGTTCACATACTTACACTTAGCTCCAGAGCCAGAATTAACAAAAGCTTTAATCGAGAAAAAAGTTGTTTCTATCGCATATGAAACAGTACAATTAGAAAACCGTTCATTACCATTACTTGCACCTATGAGTGAAGTAGCTGGTCGTATGGCTGCACAAATTGGTGCACAATTCCTTGAGAAAAACAAAGGCGGTAAAGGTATCTTACTTGCAGGTGTTCCAGGGGTTAAACGTGGTAAAGTAACAATCATCGGTGGTGGACAAGCTGGTACAAATGCTGCTAAAATTGCAGTTGGACTAGGTGCGGATGTAACAATCATCGACTTAAGTGCAGAACGTCTTCGTCAATTAGATGACATTTTCGGAAACCAAGTAAAAACTTTAATGTCTAATCCTTACAATATTGCAGAAGCTGTTAAAGAGTCTGATCTTGTAATCGGTGCAGTATTAATCCCAGGTGCAAAAGCTCCAAAACTTGTAACAGAAGAAATGATTCAATCAATGGAACCAGGTTCTGTTGTTGTAGATATCGCGATTGACCAAGGTGGTATTTTCGAAACAACTGACCGTATTACAACTCATGATAACCCAACTTACGAAAAACACGGCGTTGTTCATTATGCAGTTGCAAACATGCCAGGTGCGGTTCCACGTACATCAACTCTTGCATTAACAAACGTAACAGTACCATATGCAGTACAAATTGCTAACAAAGGCTACAAAGAAGCTTGCCTAGGCAACTCTGCATTACTAAAAGGTATTAACACATTAGATGGCTATGTAACATTCGAAGCAGTTGCAGAAGCTCACGGTGTAGAGTACAAAGGTGCTAAAGAATTATTAGAAGCAGAAACAGTATCTTGCTAATAGAAGCATTATACAAAACAAAATCGAACAATATATAAAACAACATGATAAGAGCTAAGAGTGAAGATCTCTTAGCTCTTCTTGGCAAAAGGGGGCATACATCGTGGCCAACCTATTTAAAAAGAAATCCGTTACGCAATTGTTAGGGGAAAGTAAAAGTAAAACTTTGACGAAAACGCTAGGGGCATTTGACCTAACAATGCTAGGGATTGGTGCGATAATTGGTACAGGAGTTCTAGTATTAACTGGATTAGTAGCAGCAAGAGATGCTGGTCCAGCAGTTATTTTTTCATTCATGATTGCAGCCATCGTTTGTGGATTTGCAGCATTATGTTACGCAGAGGTGGCTTCTACACTTCCTGTTTCAGGTAGTGTGTACACATACTCATATGCAACTATTGGTGAGTTTGTAGCTCATTTAATGGGATGGACATTACTATCCGTATATGTTGTAACGACTGCCGCAGTAGCTGGCGGATGGACTGGTTACTTCCATAACTTAGTGAGTGGATTAGGGCTTGAAATTCCAAAAGCACTGCTAACGATTCCGTCTCAAGGTGGTATGGTGAATTTACCAGCAGTTATCGTTACATTAGTTATAACTTGGTTATTATCAAGAGGTACGAAAGAAAGTAAACGCGTGAATAACATAATGGTATTAATTAAAATTGGTATCGTTGTTTTATTCATTGCAGTTGGTGTATTCTACGTGAAACCAGAAAACTGGATACCATTTGCACCGTACGGTTTAAGTGGAGTTTTCGCGGGGGGAGCAGCAGTATTCTTTGCTTTCTTAGGATTTGATGCATTAGCAACTTCTGCTGAAGAGGTAAAAAATCCGCAACGTGATCTACCGATTGGTATTATCGCTTCGTTAGTCATTTGTACAATCATTTATGTTGTAGTTTGTCTCGTTATGACGGGTATGGTTTCTTATAAAGAATTAGATGTACCAGAAGCTATGGCATATGTGTTAGAAGTTGTAGGACAAGATAAAGTAGCAGGTGTAATCGCAATTGGAGCTGTAATTGGTATTATGGCAGTAATTTTTGCTTACATTTATGCAACGACACGTGTATTCTTTGCGATGAGCCGTGACGGTTTATTGCCAGAATCTTTCGCGAAAATTAATAAAAAGACAGAAGCGCCAACATTTACAGTTTGGTTAACAGGAATTGGTAGTGCTTTAATTGCTGGATTTATCGATTTAAAAGAATTGTCGAATTTAGCGAATATTGGAGCGTTGTTAACATTTGCGATGGTTGGTGTGTCAGTTATTATTCTTCGTAAAACACATCCAAAATTACAACGTGGATTTATGGTACCACTTGTACCGATCTTGCCGATTATTTCGATTGCATGTTGTCTATTCTTAATGGTAAATCTACCATTAAAAACATGGATGTACTTCGGTGCTTGGTTAGCAATTGGAGTAGTTGTATACTTTGTTTATTCGAAAAAACATAGTCATTTAAAAGACGATGGAAGTTCGCAGGATAATTTAGAACAAGCTAATTAAAAGCTTAATTAAAAGGGATATAAGTATAGTAAGCCTTGTGCGTCTAGGGAGCGCGCAAGGCTTTTTCTTTTGTTGAAATAAAGGGAATATATATTACTTTGTTGAATTTTTATGTCGGAATATGAAAAAAGGGTGGGAGCAAAATGGAAGAAACAAAAGTTGTAGTTGGAGCAGAGGGTTATAATAATAACCCTGGTTGGTTACATACGAATGAAGAAGAATTAAACTTATTACGGAGAGAAACTTGGCTTGATAAATTTCAACCTAATTCTTTATCAGTAATTTTGGCAGAACATGTATGGGAGCATTTATCATATGAAGAAGGAATTGAAGCTGCAAAAATTTGTTATGAGTTTTTAATGGAGAATGGATATATTCGTTGTGCAGTACCAGATGCATTTTTTCCAGATGAAGAATATCAGCAAGGGGTACAAGTAGGTGGACCTGGTCCATTAGATCATCCTGCAGCAAGCCATAAAATTGTTCATAACTATAAAACAATCACGTCCATGTTTGAATCAGCAGGTTTTCAAGTGAGGCTCTTAGAATACTGTGATGAGAATGGTAAGTTTCACTATAATGATTGGAATGAGAAAGATGGATTTATTTATCGTTCGAAACGTTTTGACCATAGAAATCGGGATAATCAGTTAGGATTTGTTTCTTTAATTGTGGATGCGGTGAAAATGAAAAGTAAGTAAAAAGGGGTGTGCGAATTGTGCATCCTTTTTTGTATGAGAATATAGAGGATGCGAAAAATATGTATACGACTTATTAAAATGTGAACGGAATGTTCATAAAAAAAATTCAGATTTCATTGACACATATGAGTAGGCGCTCATATAATAAGAGTATAAGATATATGAATGATTGTTCATATGTTCAATTAAAGAGGTGAGCTATAATGGCTGGAAATAAAGTAGAAACACCACAAGAGACATGTTCTCAAACGATAATTCATGAAGAAGTTGTAGAGCAAGTAAAACAAACAATTCCAACTGATGAAAGTTTAAGTAAAGTAGCAGAACTATTTAAAGTATTAGGTGACCGTACACGTACGAGAATATTACATGCGCTATTTGAAGCTGAAATGTGCGTTTGTGATTTAGCTTATTTATTAGGAATGACACAATCATCTATTTCGCATCAGCTTCGTGTGTTAAAGCAAGCGAAACTTGTGAAGAATCGTAAAGAAGGAAAGGTTGTTTATTATTCGTTAGCTGACCAGCACGTAATTCATATCTTCGAGCAAGCGTTTGAACACGTAAACGAAGAAGAATAAAAAGAACGCGAGGAGGGAGAACGATGGCTGAAGCGTTAGTGAAAAAGAAACTGATGTTAGAAGGTTTAGATTGTGCGAATTGTGCAATGAAAATTGAAAAAGGTGTTGGGAATATAGAAGGAGTAAATTCTTGCTCTGTAAACTTTGCAACAAAGACAATGATTTTAGAAACGGCACAAAATAAAGAAAACGAAGTTGTTACGGAAGCAAAACAACTCGTTACAAAATTAGAACCGCATATTAAAGTGCAAGAAGAACAAAAAAATAAAATTGCTAAAGAAGTATTTATATTAGAAGGTTTAGATTGCGCGAACTGTGCAATGAAAATTGAAAATAAAGTGAAGGAAATGCCAGCTGTCTCAGAAGCAACTGTTGATTTCGTATCGAAGAAACTACGAGTAGAAGTTGCGAATAAAAGAGAACTAGAAGCGACTGTAGCAAATATAACAAATGTCGTTCAAAAGTTAGAGCCAGACGTGAAAGTTGTTCGTGAAGAGAAGAACGGTCATGACCACGGGCATAGTCATGATCATGGTGAAGCAAATGTGAAAAAGATGGTAGGGAGATTAGTGGTCGGCGGAATTTTGACAGCAATTGCTGCATTAGCGGGCTTACCACAAATGGTAACAATTCCGTTATTCGTCCTTGCTTATTTATTAATAGGTGGAGATATCGTTTGGAGAGCGGTAAGAAACATAACTCGTGGCCAAGTATTTGATGAAAACTTCTTAATGGCAATTGCAACTGTAGGAGCTTTTGCAATTCAACAATACTCAGAAGCTGTAGCAGTAATGCTATTTTATCAAGTAGGAGAACTATTCCAAAGCATTGCGGTAAACCGCTCTCGAAAATCAATTACTTCATTAATGGATATTCGTCCTGATTATGCGAATGTAAAGGTTGGAAATGAAACGAAACAAGTATCACCAGAAGATGTACAAATTGGCGATTATATTATCGTTAAGCCAGGTGAGAAAGTGCCGTTAGACGGAAAAGTAATTGAAGGAACATCAATGGTAGATACTTCAGCATTAACAGGTGAATCTGTACCACGTGAAGTTGAAGTTGGAAATGATGTATTAAGTGGCTTTGTGAACCAAAACGGTGTGTTGACAATTGAAGTTACAAAAGAATTCGGTGAATCAACTGTATCGAAAATTTTAGATTTAGTTCAAAATGCAAGCAGTAAAAAAGCACCAACGGAAAACTTTATTACGAAGTTTGCACGTTACTACACTCCAGTTGTAGTTATTACAGCGGCAATCATGGCGTTTATTCCACCACTTATTTTAGAAGGAGCTACATTCTCTGAGTGGATTTATAGAGCTTTAGTGTTCTTAGTAATCTCTTGTCCATGTGCGTTAGTTGTATCCATTCCTCTTGGATTCTTTGGAGGTATTGGTGGTGCATCTAAAAGTGGTGTGTTAGTAAAAGGTAGTAACTATTTAGAAGCTTTAAATGATGTGAAATATATTGTTTTTGACAAAACAGGAACATTAACAAAAGGTGTTTTCAAAGTTACAAAAATGGAACCGAGCGAAGGCACTACAAGTGAAGAGTTATTAGAGTATGCGGCATTTGCTGAAGTATATTCTAACCATCCAATTGCCCAATCTATTCGAAAGGCATATGGAAAATCAATTGATGAAAAAATAATCGATGATTATAACGAAATTTCTGGTCACGGTACAGTCGTAAAAGTACAAGGAAAAGAAATTTTTGCAGGTAATGCAAAATTAATGAGAAAAGAAAATATTGAATTTAAGCAACCAGAAACAGTAGGTACATTAGTTCACGTTGCTGTAGATGGAAGATATGCAGGTTATATTGTTATCTCTGATGAGGTAAAAGAGGATTCGAAACAAGCGATTCAAAAGTTAAAAGAACTAGGTATTAAAAAGACAGTAATGTTAACTGGTGATGCAAAAACAGTTGGTGAAGCTGTTGGTAAAGAATTAGGCTTAGATGAAGTTCATGCGGAATTACTACCGCAACAAAAAGTAGAAGAGATTGAAAAAATTGATGCAGCGAAGCACGGAAAAGAAAAAATTGCCTTCGTTGGTGACGGTATTAACGATACACCAGTATTAGCCCGTGCAGACGTTGGTATTGCTATGGGTGGTTTAGGGTCAGATGCAGCAATTGAAGCGGCAGACATCGTTATTATGACTGATGAGCCTTCAAAAATTGCGACAGCTGTAAAAATTGCAAAACGCACAAGAAGTATAGTGTGGCAAAATATCATCTTTGCTCTAGGTGTAAAAGGGATCGTTTTATTACTTGGTGCCTTTGGTATTGCAACAATGTGGGAAGCTGTTTTCTCAGATGTTGGTGTGACACTACTTGCAGTGTTAAATGCAATGCGTGTATTACGAGTGAAAGATTTATAAAAAAGAGGACGCGAACCGCGTCCTCTTTTTTATTGGTGATTTTGTTGAAATTGACTCAATAAAATAATATCAAATATTATTTTACTTTAAAATAGTATAATATTAAAATTTACAAATAAAATACATTCGTCTTATTATTTTAATATATTTTTTACAAATATCCATATAGTATTGAAAAAACAGAGAAGGGGAAACTTCTCTGTTTACTTTTGTATGTTTTTTTCAACTTGTTCTCGAACTGTTTGAATGTAATTCATTTTATGATCCCAGCACTCTTGGCTTAAATCGACAGGGTATTCTTCAGGGTTTAAAGTTCGCATATATTCTTCCCAAAATAGAGAGAGGCTCTGTTCATTATATTTTTGAATATCTAATATACTTGGTAGTTCATATGTTCTTTCACCGTTAACGAAAATGTCTTTATGCAGTTCACGGGCTTCAAAGTTTGTTACGAATTTACTTATATATGTGTGAACTGGATGGAACATTTTTAAGCGCTCTTCTTTTCCTGGTTCTTCAGAATCTAACGCAATATAATCGCCTTCTGCATGATCGTTAACCCGATTGATAATACGATAAATTCGTTTCAGTCCTGGAGTGGTAATTTTTTCAGGGTTAGATGAAATTTTAATTGTATCATTTAATTTTCCGTCAGTATCTTCAATCGCAACGAGTTTGTAAACAGCCCCCAATGCAGGTTGCTCAAAGGACGTAATTAATTTCGTTCCAACGCCCCATACGTCAATTTTTGCTCCTTGAGATTTAAGGTGCATAATTGTGTATTCATCTAAATCGCTAGAAGCGATAATTTTTGTATTTGTAAACCCTGCTTCATCTAGTAGTTTTCGTGCCTTTTTCGATAAATAAGCCATATCACCACTATCAAGACGTATGCCATAGAAATCAATACGATCCCCAAATTCTTTTGCAACACGAATCGCATTTGGAACACCAGATTTCAATGTGTCATATGTATCAACGAGAAAGACGCACTTTTTATGAGTTTCAGCGTATTTTTTAAACGCGACGTATTCATCGCGATATGCTTGAACGAAAGAGTGAGCGTGTGTGCCAGCTACAGGAATCCCAAAGCGTTTCCCAGCACGAACGTTGCTTGTAGAGGAGAAACCACCAATAAAGGCAGCACGCGTCCCCCAAAGGGCAGCATCGAACTCATGGGCACGTCTTGTGCCGAACTCTAAAAGCTCATCATTACTTGCAGCATGTTTCATACGTGCTGCTTTTGTGGCAATTAATGTTTGGTAATTCACAATATTTAAGAGGGCAGTCTCAATAATTTGTGCTTCACCAAGTGGTGCATCAACACGTAATAAAGGCTCGTTATTAAATACAACTTCACCTTCTTGCATACTGCGAATCGTCCCAGTGAATTTCATATTTTGTAAATAATGAAGGAATTCTTCTTCGAATTGTAATTCTGCTAAGTAAGCGATATCGCTTTCAGTAAAACTGAAATTTTCTATGTACTCTACAATTTTCTCAAGGCCAGCAAAAACAGCGTAGCCGTTCTCAAATGGAAGCTTTCGAAAATATAAATCAAAAACAGAACGGCGATTATGAATACCATCTTTCCAATATGTATAAGCCATGTTGATTTGATATAGGTCTGTATGTAAGGCATAACTATCGTCTTTATAATGAGTCATCGCAAGAACACCTCCATAATTTGGTTATAGTATACCAATTTTTCACCATTCGTAGCAAAGAAGAGATATTGATGTGAAGTCAAGAGAGAAAAAAATGAAATTATGCATATTTTTTAGAAAATTTATATTTATCAATTTATATTTCTCCAAATTTTATGTATTATTAGAGTAATGGGGGTAATGAGAATGGAGGAGGACAATGCAACAAACATTAGAAAAAATAGGCAAACAAGTCTTTTATAAACGGCTCCAGCAAAAAATGACACAAGAAGAATTATGTCAGGGCATTTGTTCTGTCTCATACTTAAGTAAGATCGAAAATGGAAAGATCGAAGCATCAGAAGAAATTCTACAATTGCTCTGCACAAGACTAGAAATTGCTGTGACGGATTTGAGAGATGTAGAAGAAGATGTGAAGGGGAAGCTAGATGAATGGTTAAATGCACTAGTTCATTTAGACAAGCAACAAGTAGAACGTATATATGAAGAGTTGCAAGGTGAAATGAAGCATGTGTTGGATTTTGAAATTATAAATTATTATAAACTGCTGTATACACGTTATTTAATTATGAAAAGGGATATTTCTGCACTCGAAGAAGAATTAGATAAGTTGAAGAAGGTATATAAAAAATATTCTCCATTTCAGAAGTTGTTATATATGTATAGTAGAGGATTATTGTGCTGTTTACAGTATAGATGGAAGGATGGGCTAGATTACTTATTAAAAACAGAAGTAATGGCCAAAGAACAAGGGTATCATGAAACAGGCTTGTATTATAATATAGCGCTTGCATATACTCATTTAGATATTCATCATCTTGCAATTCATTTTGTAAATATGGCATTAGAAGGATTTCGTAGTGAATATAAGTTTAGAAATATAATTAATTGCCAAATCCTTATTGCGGTAAGTTATACAGAAAAAGGTCAGTATGAAGAAGCTTTAAAAATGTATGAGAGTATATTGAGAGAGGCCACATCTTTTGCTGATAAGGATGTACTATTAGCTATTACTTTAAGTAATATGGGAAGTATCTATTATAAAAAAGGTAAATATCAGCAAGCGAAAAAATATTATTTAGATAGTCTACAACTTCAAAAACAAATAGATTTAAACTATTTAGATACAATATACGAAATGGCATTAGTATGCATTAAATTAGAAGAATTGGAAGAGGCAAGGACATTAATTGATAAGGGAATTGATGCAGCAAAACAGGAAGAGAGATTTAATGCAAAATTATATTTGCTTTTAATGCTTAGATATAAATATTTTGAAGAAGCAAAAGATTATAAAGCATTTTTGGAAAATGAGGCTATCCCGTTGTATAAATCTGCAGGAAATAAAATAGAATTAAAGAAAGTATACGTTGAACTAGCAGAACATTTTTCCAGTTTATCGAGATTTGAAGAAAGTAATCGATATTATAGGTTAGTTATTGATTTAATGAATGATAATAAGGAGGAATAAACATGAAAAAGATGGTATTTGGAGTATTGGCGTTTATATTGACTCTTACAGTTGCTGGAGGAATACATCAATATAGCAGTAAACCTGATATTGTTGGTCAACAAGCTAAAACTGTTGAACAAGTTAATTTATAATCTCCACCCTTTCCAATCGGAAAGGGTTTTTTCAATATTTGTTCCTCAAAATTCTACAAAACTTGAGAAAATAATTATTTGAATTTTTAGTATATTAATAGTGGAAACATAATGCTAATATAAAACTACTCTTTTTCAAAAAAATTTTTTATTAGGGGGAAGGTTCATGAAAAAGAAAAGTTTAGCGTTAGTGTTAGCGACAGGAATGGCAGTTACAACATTTGGAGGGACAGGCTCTGCATTTGCGGATTCTAAAAATGTACTCTCTACGAAGAAGTACAATGAGACAGTACAGTCACCTGAGTTTATTTCTGGTGATCTAACTGGAGCGACTGGTAAGAAAGCGGAATCTGTTGTGTTTGATTACTTAAATGCAGCAAAAGGTGATTACAAGCTAGGGGAAAAGAGTGCGCAAGATTCTTTCAAAGTGAAACAAGTGAAGAAAGATGCTGTAACTGATTCAACAGTAGTACGTATGCAACAAGTTTACGAAGGAGTACCTGTATGGGGTTCTACTCAAGTAGCTCACGTAAGTAAAGACGGTTCTTTAAAAGTATTGTCTGGAACAGTTGCACCTGATTTAGACAAGAAAGAAAAGTTGAAAAATAAAAATAAGATTGAAGGCGCAAAAGCGATTGAAATCGCGCAGCAAGATTTAGGGGTAACACCGAAATATGAGGTAGAACCAAAAGCGGACTTATATGTATATCAAAATGGTGAAGAAACAACATATGCATACGTTGTAAATCTAAACTTCTTAGATCCAAGTCCAGGAAACTACTACTATTTCATTGAAGCAGACAGCGGTAAAGTATTAAATAAATATAATAAATTGGATCATGTAACAAATGAAGATAAATCACCAGTTAAGCAAGAGGCTCCTAAACAGGATGCGAAAGCAGTAGTAAAACCTGTAACAGGAACAAATAAAGTAGGAACTGGTAAAGGTGTATTAGGAGATACAAAATCACTTAATACAACGTTATCTGGTTCATCTTACTACTTGCAAGATAATACGCGCGGGGCAACAATTTTCACATATGATGCGAAAAATCGTACTACATTGCCAGGAACTTTATGGGTAGATGCAGATAATGTTTTCAATGCAGCGTATGATGCAGCAGCAGTAGATGCTCATTACTATGCAGGTAGAACATATGATTATTATAAAGCTACATTTAACAGAAACTCTATTAATGATGCAGGAGCTCCGTTAAAATCGACAGTTCATTACGGAAGTAAGTATAATAATGCATTCTGGAATGGCTCACAAATGGTATACGGAGATGGTGATGGTGTAACATTCACTTCATTATCTGGTGGAATTGATGTAATTGGTCACGAATTAACGCATGCTGTTACTGAAAATAGCTCGGACTTAATTTATCAAAATGAATCAGGAGCGCTAAATGAAGCAATTTCTGATATTTTTGGTACTTTAGTAGAATTCTATGATAACCGTAACCCGGATTGGGAGATTGGTGAAGATATTTATACGCCTGGTAAAGCAGGAGATGCGCTTCGCTCTATGAGTGATCCAGCGAAATACGGTGATCCAGACCATTATTCTAAGCGTTACACTGGTACTAGTGATAACGGTGGGGTTCATACAAACAGTGGTATCATTAACAAACAAGCTTATTTATTAGCAAATGGTGGTACGCATTCGGGTGTAACTGTAACGGGCATTGGTAAAGATAAGTTAGGTGCAATTTATTACCGTGCAAATACACAATATTTCACGCAATCTACTACATTTAGCCAAGCTCGTGCTGGTGCAGTACAAGCTGCAGCTGATTTATATGGTGCGACTTCTGCGGAAGTAGCAGCAGTTAAGCAATCATTTAGTGCTGTTGGTATTAACTAAGGATTTAAAGGATAGCTATTAATAAAATACCTCAAAAATAAAGAAGGAGCCTATGCTCCTTCTTTATTTTTTTCTCCATTTTTTCCACAAATAATATAATCCGATACAACCTGCAATTGTCACAATCCACTTTGCTTCATTTGTTCCGTTCATGACATGATAGGCAGAATATACTTCGATTAACAATGCCGGTATTTTCCCTATTGTGCTGGCAATACTGAAGGAGAGTAATGACATCTTACCTAGAGCCGCAAATAAAGTCACAATACTTGATGGGATGAAAGGTATCAAGCGAAACGATAGAACGAGTAGAAAGGCCTCTCTACCTTCTACATAAAGAAGACGCTCTACCTTTGGGTATTTATTTACTTTATCGTGAGTGAACTTTTGAAGGCCCATGCGGTAAATATAAAACGAGATAATAGCCCCTAATGCTTCGCCTGCGATCGAAATAACAGTACCATTTGTTACGCCAAAGAGCTGTATATTAATGGCGGTTAAAAAAATACTAGGGATAAAACCTAAAAGACTAATGATGATGTTAATTAAGATACTAAGTGGAATTGCGATTGAATAGTATTCTGTTAAGAAATTTTGAATCGTTTCAGCCATTGTTTAAAATCCTTTATCTTTTTTTGCATTACACCACATTTCGTTTGTATAGGCAAGGGTAAATTTACATAATGTAGAAAAACGTTGATAAGAAGGTGTCTTTATACCTTATATGGGTATTAGGTATATGAAAATAGGGGTATTTTAAAATATTTTTAAAAATACTATAAAAACCTTTGTATAAAAGAGTTTTATAGTTATGTTATCTGTGATTTCATCTGGGAAATAATCGAAAAATATAGGGGGTATATATTATAAAAGGCAAAAATAGAGGGTTGATGAAATTGCTGGGGTAAATATGGAAAAATAGATGAAAAAAATGAAAACTGATAGATTTTTTCGTTGTGAAATTGACTTTTAGTGAAGTTGCGATAATAATCATGGAAGAGGTGATATGATGAAACGAATAAGTAGTCTTTTCTTCAGTAGTTTATTGGCATTAATGCTGATCTTAAGCGGATGTGCAGGAAAAGAACAAAAAACAGAGAAACAGACAGGGAATCAAGCTACATCGGTAGAAAAAATTAGTGATAATATTTTAGATGAAATGGAAGGACCACCTAAAAATGGTCATACGATTGAAAGACATGTAGGCAAGTCAGAAGAGGATTTGAAGAATCGCTTGAAGACAGATAAAGTGTCAGCCGCAAGTACATACTATGATAAAGAAACAGCGACGAAAGCTGTAAAAGATAGCTTGAAGCAACATGACAAGGAAATTCAAGATTGGTTAAAAAATTCTAAAGAGGCTCGTCTCGTATTAAATACAACTCATTCATTTCCTGTTGGAAAAACGGTAATAAAGAAAAATATGAGTGTAAAAGACAAGTTAGTAAAAACTGTTACTGTTTTAGCAAGAGATAAGTCAGGAGAATTAGGGTTTAAGATTATTACTTCTTATCCATCTGATAAATAAGAAGGGGGAGTACATTATGTATACGACATTACAATACTTTCTTAAATCGTACTGTACGTTAAGTATTCATGAGGATGAAATAGTAAGCGTGATGGAAGAGTTTATTGAACAAGAAGACGAAGAAATTGTTTTGAAATTACGTGATGAATTAATAAATATGAAGAAAAAGAACGCGTGGGAAGAGGCGTGTGTATTAGCTGCGAAGCAAGGAAATCGTATGTGGTCTTTAGAAGAAACGAAAGACCATCTTGAAACTTTTTTACTATTACTGCAAAAGAAAAAGGCGTGATTAAATCACGCCTTTTTCTTTATGCTATTCGGTTGATATTATCTATTCTTTTGGAGCGCTTTTATATACGCTTTTTGAAATTTGTCCATTTGATATTACTTCCCCGTTTTGTGTTACTTTTTTATACGTAACCGCGGTGATTTTATCACTAGTTCTACTAATTACTTGAGAAGAAACTTCAACATTTTTACCAGTATTTGTACCGAAAATGCGTGTAGTAATACTACCTCCATTTGAAAATGCTTGAATATAAATATGATTGCCTGTATTATTTTTAAATTTTAAATCTGGACCATAATCTGCTACTGCTGCATCTTGTCCAAGTGGTAAATAATTTACTGGCATAGAATGATTGCTTCGAGAAACAATGCCTAAATCTGCCCTTAAAGCTGCACTGTATAATGTACTACTGACTTGGCAAACTCCTCCGCCTGCACTTTGTATTACTTTACCTTGTGAATATACTGCTGCAGATTTATAACCATGTGCAGCATCAGTTACGCCAACGCGACCGTTAAAACTAAATGTTTCATCAGGTGCGACAATAACCCCACTTAAAGTATTAGCTGACTTATTTACGTTAAATGATTGATTTCCGTTACGGCCAGCCATTGGAGTAGAATATTCAGCAATGACTTCTTTAATACCCATTTTCTGTATGTCTTCTGTAGAACGTTCTGGTTTTATGAATGTAACTGGTAATGTAACATCTGATTTACCAGTAGTAATAGCTTCATTTGTTAAACCGCTTAGTTTCCCTTTATCAATTTTTTCTCCGTTTTGGCTTTGACTAATATTTACTGTTGAGCCTTCAATACTTAATTCTGCGTTAACAGGATTTTTTAATGTTTCATTATATTTATCTTTTATAAAGGTTTCATAAGCTGTTGCATTTAATTGTGGTGTTAATTTATAGTCACGTTTTAATTCACCGTTTTCAGCTTGCTTACGCATTTTGTAACGATTCATTACGTTTCCTTCTTGTTCTTTGAAGATTTTGTCAATAATATCTTTCTCTTTATAATTTATCCCTAAATCTTTCCATGTGTAAGTTTGTTTATCGTTTTGGAATATGTAGGTAAGGGATTTTTGATCTAACTCAGTTACCTTTTGATTAATAATTGCTTGAATATCCTTCTTATTTTTTCCGTCGAGAGAAATACCTTCAAATGTAGTATTTGGTAATGCAGTAGTATCTAATTGATTATTTAATTTGGATACATATTGATATCCCCCAACACCGCCTACACAAAGTAATATGCCCCCAGCAATTGCAGAACCAATCAGTATTTTACTTAGCTTCATTTATTTCCCCCCAGAAATTTATGTATAAATATATGTATTACATTTTTTGTATAAAAATGATGAAAATAACATTATGTACGTACTAGTATACTATTATTTTCACTGTGTGTGTAATGTTTTCATAAAAAATGTTACACCGCTGTAATAATTGTCACTTCTTGTCACAATGTGTATGAAAAATATGTTGAAAAATATAATAAAAAGGCTGTCTAGAAAGATCTAGCAGCCTTTTTATTATAATTTTTTATGTTCATTTTTATTCGTAACACCGAGATGTTTTTGAAGGATAGTTGAAATAGTATCGACGCTTTTTTCATTTGGAACGTAATAATAAATACCACCTATATATTTATCTGTACCCTCTACTTGCATTTTTTCCATTTTTAAATTTGAATCCATTGAATTTTTTGTAATTGTCATCATATCATCAAAAGTTAAATTAGTTTTTAAATCTTTATCGACAGCGTCTAGTAGGCCACCGATTTTATTAATGGAATTAAGAGATAGTGCCTTTTCAGCAATGGCCTCTAATACAAGCTGTTGACGTTGACCACGCATATAATCACTATCGATATGACGAGTTCTAGCTAGTGCCAGTGCCTCTTCTCCATTTAAATGTTGACGTCCTTTTTTTAGATGAATGGCATCTGCTTCATCTTTACTATTTTGCTCTGTGAACTCAACTGGAACGTCTACAGTAATACCACCAAGAGAATCAACAATTTTAATAAAGGATTTAAAATTGAATTTTACATAGTAGTCAACTGGAACATCTAAAAAGTTCTCTACCGTATCAATTGTGCTGTCTACACCACCGAATACGTGCGCATGTGTGATTTTATCGTATTTATCACGTGATTTAATGTAGACGCGTGAGTCACGTGGAATGCTTACAAGTTTAACGGATTTATCGTTTTTATTAATTGTTGCAAGTAATAACGCATCTGTTCGAGTTGCTTTTCCATAACCTTTTTCCCTAATATCACTTTCATCAACACCCATAATTAGTACGGAAATATTGTCGGTCATAGGTTTAACAGCTTTTTCACGTTTACTGGACTTATCTCCTCGACCTAGTTCAGCATAAGCGTTATTTAAGACGGACTTTGCTTTACTGTATATATGGAAGGAGTAGCCTCCTGCTCCAAGTGCTACAATTAGTAATGGAATAAGAAGGAACCAAAGTAGGCGTTTTTTCTTTGAGCGTCCTTTTTTGGCTCGCGTATTGTTGTTCGTGTCGGATTTCATCATTTTTTCTCCTTTAAAACTATCAAAGTGTATACATTTAGAAGTGTATTCAAACACATAAAAAATATTTTACGCTAAATAAAAGCGATTGTACATGTATAAAAAATAGATGTCTTGATTATTTATAAGACACCTATTCGTTATTGTATACAAAAGATAGGGATAAGAAAATGATAAAATTTTACCTAATTACAACATAATGCTTACGATAATTGCAGATAAAATACTAACGAGAGTAGCTCCATATAGTAATTTAAGGCCAAACCTCGCAACAACGTTTCCTTGTTCTTCGTTTAGTCCTTTTACCGCACCTGAAATAATACCAATGGAAGAAAAATTGGCAAAAGATACAAGGAAAACAGAAATAATACCAACTGTACGGGGAGAAAGGCTATTAGAAATTTTACTAAGGTCCATCATTGCGACAAATTCATTCGTTACAAGCTTCGTTGCCATAATGCTGCCAGCCGCGACAATTTCAGAACTGGGTACACCGATAAGGAATGCGATAGGTGCAAATACATAGCCGATTAATTGTTGGAACGTAATACCGAATATAATGAGGAACAGGTCATTAATACAACTAATTAATGCGACGAATCCGATGAGCATAGCGCCGACAACAATGGCTACACGAAAACCATCAAGAATGTATTCTCCAAGCATTTCAAAAAAGCTTTGTTTTTCACCTTTGATTTCTAAAATATCTTCGTCATCTTTAACGTCGTAAGGGTTAATGATGAGTATGATAATAAAACCGCTAAATAAATTGAGAACGAGTGCAGTTACTACATATTTAGGTTCAATCATTGTCATATAGGCACCTACGATAGACATAGATACGGTTGACATAGCAGAGGCACAAAGTGTATAAAGACGGTGTTTTGGAATTTGAGCTAATTGTTTTTTCACTGTAATAAAAACTTCTGATTGGCCGACAATGGCAGAGGCGATAGCGTTGTAAGATTCTAATTTACCAAGACCATTTATTTTACTAAGAAAGTACCCGATCCAACGAATAAAAAATGGTAATATTTTGAAATGTTGTAATATACCAATTAAAACAGAAATAAAGACGATTGGTAATAATACAGTAAGGAAAAATGGCATTTCACCTTTATTTGCAAGACCACCAAATACGAAATTTATTCCATCAGCAGCATACTCGAGTAGCTTGGTAAACAAACTGGAAATGATTCTAATAAGTATGAGGCCGATTTCTGTATTTAATAGTAAATAGGTTAAAATTAACTGTATAATAAGCATGATAAAAATTGGTTTAAATTTAATATGCTTCTTATTATTGCTAGCAATATAAGCGAGCAAGAAAACAACAATTAGTCCGACGAAAAAAGTAATGAATTTCATGGTAAGCCCCCTAAAAGAGATATTCTGCTATATATGTTTTTCATTTCAAGGGAGAATATGCATCTTTGGTAAAGAAAGGAATAGAGAGAGCATGAATATATGTAGAGTGCATCACGTTGCAATTATTTGTTCGAATTATGAGACGTCAAAGGATTTTTATACTAGGATATTAGGGTTTAAAGAGATAAATGAAGTATATAGAAAGGAACGAGATTCTTATAAATTAGATTTATGTGTAGGAGAAGAGTATCAAATCGAATTATTTTCATTTCCAAATCCGCCTGAGCGTAAAAGTTTTCCAGAAGCAGCCGGTCTTAGACATTTAGCATTTGCTGTTACAAATATAGAAGAAGCTGTGAAGCATTTAAACCAATGTGGTGTTGAGACGGAACCGATCCGTATTGATGAAATAACGGGGAAGAAATTCGTCTTTTTCCAAGATCCTGATGGTTTACCTTTAGAATTGTATGAGGTTTGAAAATTGGTGGATTTTATATAGAGTTGCTTTCCAATAATTGAAGAAACTAAAGTGAAACTTCTTTTTAAAAGGAGGTGTAACTTTAGCTAAGAAAGCTAAAGAGCATATGTGGATATTTTAAAATTATTGATGGTAGTCATTCTTATTGGGTTAACAGCATTTTTTGTGGCTGTTGAATTTGCAATTATTAAGGTACGTAGCAGTCGTATTGATCAACTCGTTAGCGAAAAAAGACGAGGTGCACTGGCAGCTAAAAAGGTAACTTCAAATTTAGATGAATATTTATCGGCCTGTCAGCTAGGTATTACAATTACTGCTTTAGGGCTTGGGTGGTTAGGGGAACCAACCATTAAACATTTACTCGAGCCGTTGTTTTTAAAATTAAAATTCTCACCTGCAATTTCCAGTACAGTTTCATTTATTATTGCCTTTGCAGTAATTACATTTTTACATGTTGTCATTGGGGAACTTGCTCCAAAGACATTTGCTATACAAAAAGCAGAACAAGTTAGCTTATTGTTATCGAAACCACTTATTTATTTTTACCGAGTTATGTATCCGTTTATTTGGGCTTTGAATGGTTCAGCGAGGGTTGTAACTGGTTTATTGGGATTACATCCAGCTTCTGAACATGAAGTAGCTCATTCAGAAGAAGAATTAAGGTTAATCTTATCTGAGAGCTATGAGAGCGGAGAGATTAACCAAAGGGAATTTAAATATGTAAATAATATTTTTGAATTTGATAATAGAGTAGCAAAAGAAATTATGGTACCTCGTACGGAAGTTGTAGGCTTATATGAGGACGAACCATTTGAAACACATATTAAAGTAATCGCGCAAGAAAAGTATACGAGATATCCTGTATTTGGTGAAGATAAAGATGAAATTATTGGGATGGTTAATGTAAAAGATTTATTTATTCGTTATATGGATGGTAATCGGGATGAAGAGTGCTCAATTATGCCATATACAAGGCCAGTTATTGAAGTGCTAGAAAATATTCCAATTCATGATTTACTATTACAAATGCAAAGAAAACACATTCCATTAGCTGTATTGTATGATGAATATGGTGGTACAGCTGGGATTGTTACACTAGAAGATATTTTAGAAGAAATTGTTGGAGAAATTCGAGATGAATACGATGAAGATGAGAATCCTCCTATAGAGCATATAAGTGAAGGTTATAAAATCGTAGAGGGAAAAGTGCTTATTAGTGAAGTAAATGATTTGCTTGGCATACATTTAATTGCTGATGATGTAGATACAATTGGTGGCTGGATTATGGTACAAAAACAAATCGTTGCTGAAGGAGATATTATTGAGAAACACGGTTTTTATTTTAAAGTCCTTGAAAAGGATATGCATCAAATTAAACGAGTGGAAATAAGGAAAGTAGAAGAATGATTTTCTATAAACTTTAATAAAAAGGATATACAGAAAAATAAATGTTTGCGCTTTCAAAAAAGGTGCTATATAGTGAAGGTGGATACTGAAAAATTCTTCTGAATGATACTCGTGTTTTTAGAGGGCGGATTTTTTGGATAAGGATTTAGAATGAAAAAGTATAGGTGATAAAAATGATAGCAACGAAGGATATACGTATAGAAAAAGATTTTTTAGGTGAAAAAGAAGTACCAAGTGTAGCTTATTATGGTGTACAAACATTACGTGCCGTAGAAAACTTCCCAATTACAGGATATCGCATTCATCCATCACTCATTACAGCAATGGCAATTGTGAAAAAAGCGGCGGCGCTTGCGAATATAGATACTGGTTACTTAGCTAAAGACATTGGACATGAAATTGCAGAAGCAGCGCAAGAAATTGTTGATGGAAAGTTTCATGATCAATTTATCGTGGACCCTATTCAAGGTGGAGCCGGAACTTCTATTAATATGAATACAAATGAAGTAATTGCGAATAGAGCGTTAGAACGTATGGGATATGAAAAAGGGGCGTATGCGAAAATTAGCCCAAACACTCATGTGAACATGGCCCAATCAACGAACGATGCGTTTCCAACAGGGATTCATATTGCAACTCTTATGATGTTAGAAAAGCTTCTTATTACAATGGAAGAACTTCATTCTGCTTTTCGTAAAAAAGCAAAAGAGTTTGATCATGTTATTAAAATGGGACGCACACATTTACAAGATGCAGTTCCAATTCGCCTTGGACAAGAATTTGAAGCGTATAGCCGAGTGCTTGCGCGTGATATAAAAAGAATTAAACAGTCTCGTCAACATTTATATGAAGTGAATATGGGCGCGACAGCTGTTGGTACAGGATTAAATGCAAATCCTATGTATATTGAACAAGTGGTAAAACATTTAAGAACGTTTAGTGGATTCCCACTTGTTGGTGCAGAGCATTTAGTTGATGCAACGCAAAATACAGATGCATACACAGAGGTATCTGCAGCACTTAAAGTATGTATGATGAACATGTCTAAAATTGCAAACGATCTTCGTATTATGGCGTCTGGTCCACGTGTTGGGTTAGCTGAAATTCAATTGCCAGCACGTCAGCCAGGTTCATCGATTATGCCAGGAAAAGTAAATCCAGTTATGGCAGAAGTGATTAACCAAGTCGCATTCCAAGTAATCGGAAACGATCATACAATTTGCTTAGCATCAGAAGCAGGACAATTAGAGTTAAACGTAATGGAGCCTGTGCTTGTATTTAATTTAATTCAATCTATTAGTATTATGAATAATGGATTCCGTGTATTCCGTGAATATTGTATTGAAGGAATTACGGCAAATGAAGAATTGCTGAAGCAATATGTTGAGAAAAGTGTTGGAATTATTACAGCAGTTAATCCTCATATTGGTTATGAAGTAGCATCTCGTATTGCACGTGAAGCAATTGAAACAGGGAAATCTGTTAGGGAGTTATGTTTAGAATATGGTGTACTGACAGAAGAGGAATTGGATATTATTTTAGATCCATTCGAAATGACTCACCCTGAAATTGCTGGAGCTTCTTTATTAAAAAATAAAAAAATGTAATGTGAAAAACACCGATCCACTTGGATCGGTGTTTTATTTTTAAAAGATATTAAATACAGCGTTTAATTGAAGTAAGCTAATAACAGCTAAGAAGATTAAACTGTATTTCATTGCTGTTTTAAATAGAGCAGATTCTTTACCAACTAGTCCAACTGCGGCACAAGCAACTGCTACAGATTGTGGTGAAACCATTTTTGCCATTGTACCACCTACTACGTTTAAGGCAACGAGTGTAGAAGGAACGATGTTTAATTGGTCTGCTGTTACTGCTTGAAGTGGTGCGAATAAAGAACCACTTGAAACTACTGAACCTGTAATGAATACGCCGATCCATCCTAAGATTGGAGAAAGAACTGGGAATGCATTACCAGTAGAAGAGAATGCAAGTCCAAGTGTAGATGACATACCAGAGTAGTTTTCTACGTAAGCTAAAGCGATAACGCTACAAATTGTATATACTGGAGCTTTTAATTCTTTCATTGTTTCAATCATTAATTCTTTAACCATTTTACCTTTTACGCGGTAAACGATAAGTGAAACGATAATTGCTAGTACAATCGCAGTAGTTGTAGAAGAGAATACATCAAATTTGAAAACAGCTGCGAAAGGTGTATCAGCTTTTGTAATTGGTGTAGTTTTCATAACAGCATTATGAAGACCAGGGAACTGAATGTTAAATACTAAGTTTGCTAACGCACCATCTGGAGCAAATAAAGCTTTAATCGGTTTTAAGTTAAAGATTGTTACAAATGCAGTTAAGAATACGAATGGAGACCAAGCGTATAAAATTTGATTGAATGTATGTGATACTTTAGTTTCTTGTTTTTCTTCTTTAGTAGAAGATTTTGGTTGCCAAACACGTAAGAATAATGCAAGAGCAATCATACTTACAACTGCTGCGAAAATATTAGTAAGTTCTGCACCTAAGAAGTAAGTCACAGCGAATTGAGTAATAGCGAAAGAAACACCACTTACAAGAATACCTTGCCAAGTTTCTTTAATACCTTTAATTCCATCGACCATTGAAACAAGTAAGAAAGGTAAAATAATACTAATGAAAGGTAAAATAAGAACAGTTTGACGACCAATAGTTAATGCGTCAAGTTGAGTTAATTGTGCTGGCACTGTAACTGGAATACCCATAGCACCCATAGCACCACCAGCAATATTAGCTACTAAACAAATACCTGCTGCTTTTAATGGATTAAAGCCCATACCTACAAGTAGTGCGGCTGTAATAGCAACTGGAACCCCTAGACCAGCTGCACCTTCTAAGAAAGCACCGAAAGAATAAGCGATTAATAATACTTGTAAACGTTGATCATTTGTAATGCTTGAAATACTATCGCGAATAATATTGAATTGCTCTGTTTTAACAGTTAATTTGTAAAGGAAAATTGCGGCGATAACGATAGTACAAATTGGATAAAATCCAGATAAAACACCGAATCCAGCAGATGCTACAGCTACTGTTGCTGGCATTTTATAAACAAATATTGCAAGGATAATAGCGACAATCACACTATAAAGACCAGCCATGTAACTTTTCATTTTGAATCCCATTAAACAAATGATGAAACAAAAGATTGGAAGTGCTGCGATTAGTGCAGATAACCAAATATTGTTTAATGGGTCATAAATTTGTGTCCAAGTACTCATAATAATGACAACTCCTATCTATTATATGTGAAGAAATTCACATTATTTGTGAAACTATTCACAATCAACTTACAAGCTTAGTATATTCTCCTTCAACACTATTGTCAACGTAAAAAAGTATAATTATTCCATAATAGTGTTAAAAGAAAAGCTTTGTTCATAAAGTAGACAAAAAACACACTCAAATGAATTTAAGTGTGCTGTATAAACTATTTGCATATTATTTTGCTTATTCAGCTGGCATGTTTCCTATAAGTGTATATTAGATGCCATCTTTTATATCGAGTATAAAGTTTGATATATGAACTGATCTGTCCTATTTGATCTAGTGTGAGGGAGGATTGGTGAGTGGATTTAAATAGGAAGTTTTGCACAACAGTCCAACCGCTTGCAATACGAATAAAAAATTAGAAACAAATTTTTAATATCACATCATCTCTTTTTACTGAAAATTCCTTTTAGCGTAACAAAGAGGTTAATTATAGTTCAACTACATTACGATAGGTTATCAATTATAGACGGTATTTTACAATACCGTTACTGTGCGTTTCAATGAGGTGAAAATATAACAAAAAGCTTGATAAAACAACGTTTGCAAGCAAAGTATTCGTAGGCCATTATTTTGCTTTTTCGTTATATCATATAGTATAATATTCAAAATCAGCAAGGATTTTTTCCTGAATTTTTGCTGATAAAGATGGAAAAATTTTTCGGCTTTATAGGTTGATAAAGTTATGTCGTAACAGGAAATATAAGAACAGATATATAAATAAATAAAAAGAACATAAAAACGCAAATAAAAACGAAAATGAGGGGAACTTTATGAGCCAAAATCAATTCGAATGTCGTATTTCAGAAGAAGATGTACAAATGTTAAGAGCGTTAGCTCACCCACTTCGTCTACGTCTAGTAATGGAACTTATGCAAAGAGGAACATGTAATGTAACACAACTACAGGAAGTATTAGAAATTCCGCAATCAACGGTTTCACAACATTTAACGAAGTTAAAGCAAAATAAAGTAGTGCGCTTTGAAAGACGAGGATTAGAAGTGTATTATCAAATCCATAATGATAAAGTAAGTGCGGTAGTAAAAACATTATTTTCTTAAAATTTGAATATTATGGAAAAAGACGTATGGAATATACGTCTTTTTTTATTTGTCAGAAAGGTAGCGAGAGAGTAAATATTAGCATGTGAGGAAGAAATGACTATCAATCAACATGCTGCCTTACGGAATATATTCTAAAAGGAAAAGAAAAAATAGAAAGGAGTGTAGTAAGCAAAAGGAGGGACAGTAGTATGGATGTGAAACGTGTGAAACAAATTTTATCTTCTTCAAGTAGAATTGACGTTACATATGAGGGCGTACCAGTATGGATTGAGAGCTGTGATGAGCAGAAGGGGAGTGCTCAAGTGTATGATGTATCTAATCCTGGTGAGAGCGTTCATGTGGACGTGACAGCTTTAGAGGAGAAATAATAAAAAAGACGCTTCTCAATTGAGAAGCGTCTTTTTGTTATTCCATCATATGTGCAATTTTCTTAGAGAACATAAGAAGTACTAATCCCAGTACAATTACGATAATACCGATACTTGCGAATACTTCTAAATATCCTAAAGATTGAGTGAAAGCAGCTAATTGTCCTGCTAATAAGTTTGCGAAGCCAGTACCAGCTAACCATACACCCATTAATAATGATGCTAATTTAACAGGAGCAATTGCACTTACCATAGATAATCCGATTGGTGATAAGAATAACTCACCGATTGTGTGGAACATGTAAGTGAATACAATGAATAGTAAGTTTGCTTTCATTGTAATGTTACCTTCATCGCTACCAGTTTTTAAAACAGCTAAAGTTAGAACTAAATATCCAATCCCTAGTAAAATCATGCCTAATGCCATTTTTGTTGGGATTTTCAAATCGCCATTTTTTGTTTTTGAAAGCTTAATCCATAACGCAGAAACAGGTAATGCTAGTAAGATAATGAATAGTGGGTTTACAGATTGGAACCAAGGTGTTGGAATTGTAAATCCACCAATTGTACGATCGACGAACTTATCTGTGTAAAGTGTTAAAGAACTACCAGCTTGCTCAAATCCTGCCCAGAAGAATACTACGAAACAAGTTAAAATTAAAATTGCAGCAGTACGTTTTTTCTCTTGTGTTGTTAAAGGTTTTTTCTCAATTGCTTTTGCATTTTTTTCTTTAGATTGTTTACCTACAACAGTTGTTCCGATAGACCCTAAGTAACGAGGTGCTAAGAAATTAAAGGCAAGCTGCCCAATAATCATACCGATACAAGCTGTTAAGAAACCGTATCTATAATCTGCAAAGTAACCGCAAATGAATGGAGCGATAAGAGCTCCTAAGTTAATCCCCATGTAGAAGATAGTGAAGGCACTATCACGACGAGAATCATTTTCGCTATATAATTGACCTAATAAAGTCGAAATATTTGGTTTGAAGAATCCGTTACCAATAACTAATAATCCTAATCCTAAGAAAAGTCCAGTTTTTGTGTTCATTGAGAATAATACAAAGTTACCAATTGCCATGATGATACCACCAATAGTAATGGCATGTCGCTTCGTAATGAAATGGTCAGTTAACCAACCACCGATAATAGGTGTGAAGTAGACTAACATTGTGAAAATACCGTAAATTTGAACTGCAACTGCTTTATCAAATCCTAAACCGCCGCTTACTAAGCTCGTTGTTAAATAAAGAACTAATAAGCCACGCATTCCGTAATAACTAAATCTTTCCCATGCCTCTGTAAAGAACAACAAGTATAACCCTGGTGGATGTTTTTTTGGTGATTGTTGCTCTCCAGCTTTGTCTAATTTTAAAGCTGCATCCATTTTTGTTTCCCCCTAATCCTGTATAACGGATATTTATGTAATCATTTTAATTTACAAAATATTTAGAAGTCAATAGAATTATATGGAAATAGAAAGAAAATTTCTAAAAAAGTTCTATTTTTCTTCGACCGTTACTGTATTTTGCCCTGAAAACGAGATGATAAGCGTTTTCAAATGTAATAATTGAATTCTAAAAGAAAATAAAATAGTGATTAATCAGAAAATTTAGATTAAAACATTTATTCTGATATAAAGAAAATATATTCTATTTACTTTCTCAATATAACATATTGGGAATAAAAATACAAAACGAAATAATGTGACATTTAAGTGAATTGAAAAATAACCAGCTCCACAGAAGGGAGCTGGTTAAGGAAATATTATTTAACAAAGCGTTTTTCGATGTCATCTAGTAATAGGTTAGCAGCAATTACACCGCCAGCTGTATTCCAAATAACATCGTCGACTTTGTATGCTTTACCATTCTTTACGGCATTTAAATTTTTAAATAGAGGATCGTTTATATATTCTTTTTCTAGTTCAGATCCTTTTTTCTCATTTCCTTTATCGAATGTGAAGTAGAATAATACGTCACCATCCATAGCAGAAATACGCTCTTTAGATACGTTACGCTCTGCAAAATCATCTTTGTTTTGATCTCCAGGACGTTTAAATCCAAGTTCTTTTAAAATAACACCAGAGAATGTATCGCCATGATAAATACGAACATCACCAGGCATGAAACGAACCATAGAGATTTCTTGATTTACTTTATCGCCAAGTTTGCCTTTTAAATCTTTCATACGTGATTCGTAATCAGCTACAACTTTTTGACCTTCTTTTTCTTTATTTAATGCTTTTGCATAAAATTTGAAGTTATCTTTCCATTCACCACGTAATGTTTCTGAGAACACAGTAGGTGCAATTGCTTTTAATTGTTCGTACACTTTTTCGTGGCGCATTTTGTTACCGATAATTAAGTCTGGTTTTAAAGAAGCGATTGTTTCAACGTTAACTTGTCCTTCATCACCAACAACTTTTACATCTTTCATTTTATCCTTAATATGTGGATACCATGGGTCACCAGTCCAAGACTTTACAGCACCAACTGGTTTCACACCTAATTCAAGTAAAGCTTCAGTTCCTTCATTTGTTAAGATAACTACACGTTTTGGATTAGCAGGAACTTCTGTTTTACCCATTGCATGTTCTACAGTAACCACTTCTTTTTTATTATCTTCTTTTGTAGATTCTTCTTTGTTATTTGATTTTCCACAAGCGCTTAAAAGCATTGAAAATGCTAGTAAAAATACAAATACTGTAAACGATTTCTTCCGCATGAAATTCATTATGTACCCCCTATATGTTGAGAATATTTTTCAATAGCAAGCATGATATTAAGCCTTTATCTTTTGATTGTCAATACATATGGGTGAAAATAATTCTCATTTCCGTTGACAATGAGAATTAAGTTGAAATACACTAACAACGTATCATTATACATTGAAGGGGAAACGCTGCATGTTATTAAAAACAAATCGAGCAAAATGGATTGGATTATTTGTTGGAATCATTGCAGTCGTTATTTGTATTTGGGGAAGTATTATTTTCGGATATACAAATACGAGTTGGAAACTAGCATTGGATGCTTTTTTCCATTTTAACGGTTCCAATGAACATATTATTATTCAAAATGTACGTCTGCCTAGGGCGTTAATTGCAGCTAGTGTTGGTGCTAGTTTAGCCATTGCTGGTTGTCTTATGCAAACTTTAACTAAGAATCCACTTGCTTCTCCAGATTTTATTGGATTAAATTCAGGTGCTGCGTTCTTTATAGTTGTAGCAATTGTAATCTTTTCAGTAACATCATTATCAGCTTTCACATGGATTGCCTTTTTAGGAGCGGCGGTTGCAGCTGTACTTGTATTTGCTTCTAGTTCTTTAGGAAAAGAAGGGACTACTCCTCTTAAGTTAACTTTAGCAGGGGTCGCAATTAGTGCATTATTTTCATCATTAACACAAGGATTACTTGTGTTAAATGAAAAAGCACTTGAAGAGGTATTATTTTGGCTTGCTGGATCTGTGCAAGGGAGAAAGTTAGAAATTTTACAATCTGTATTCCCATATTTATTAATAGGATGGATTGCATCTCTTATGATGGCAGGGAAAGTAAATACATTGATGATGGGAGAAGACGTCGCGAAAGGACTTGGACAACGAACAATTTTAATGAAATCATTCGTGTTACTTATTATTGTACTGTTGTCTGGTGGTTCAGTTGCGGTTGCTGGCCCAATTGGATTTATTGGAATTATTACTCCGCATTTTGCGAGATTTCTTGTTGGAGTTGACCACAGATGGAGAGTGCCTTATAGCGGATTGTTAGGTGCAATACTACTAATATTGGCTGATATAGCAGCAAGATATGTCATTATGCCACAAGAAGTACCAGTAGGAGTTATGACAGCATTTATTGGAGCTCCATTCTTTATTTATATTGCACGTAAGAGAGGGCTTAGCAAATGAAGAAATATATTCCGTTTCGTATAGGAAAAGGTGAGCTCTCGTTTTTAATGTATAAACGAGCTTGTCTCGTCTTGTTAAGTTTACTAGTTGTTTTAGTAGGATTATTCTTTGCGAGCGCAGGTATGGGGGACATGAAAATTGCTCCTTATGACGTATGGCAAGCAATTACTGGAAATGGCGATGCGATGTCAAATATGGTTGTAAATAAGTTTCGTATGCCACGTATTTTAATTGCTATCCTCGTAGGAATTGCGCTTGCAGTAGCGGGCTGTATTTTACAAGGGCTCGTTCGAAATCCACTTGCTTCTCCTGATATCATCGGGATTACGGGCGGGGCAAGTGTTGCAGTTGTATTATTTTTAGCGCTATTTAGTGATAAAAATAATGCGCTAACTGTAAGCATTCATTATATGCCGCTCGCAGCTTTTGCAGGAGCAACGATTGTAGCGGTTTTTGTATACTTATTTGCATGGAAAAATGATGGATTATCACCAATTATTCTCGTTTTAATTGGTGTTGGATTTTGGGCATTAACGAAGGCGGCAACAACATTATTTATGTTGTTAGCACCAATTTATCAAGCGAGCCAAGCGAATGTATGGATTACGGGTACCGTTTATGGCTCTTCTTGGCAAAATGTTATGGTACTTGCACCGTGGGTTCTCATTTTAACGGTAATATCATTTATAGCTGCTAGACATTTAAATGCGCAAGAGCTAGGGGATGATATTGCGGTAGGACTTGGTGTTCCTTTAACGAAGTCACGCGTATTCATGTTATTACTTAGTACGGCTTTAATTGGGGGAGCAGTTGCCTTCGCCGGAGGGATTGGATTTGTCGGTTTAATGGCACCTCATATTTCACGAAGGCTAGTTGGTTCTTTATACGGTGCATTGCTCCCAGTTGCAGCTATTGTCGGTGCAATTCTAGTACTTGCTGCAGATTTAATAGGGCGTACAATTTTCACACCACTTGAAATTCCAGCAGGGGTATTTACATCAGCAATTGGTGCACCTTATTTTATTTATTTACTTTATAAAAGTCGGAATTCATAAAGGGAGATGAATATGCAAAAAGCATTGGAGACGAAACGCTTGACGTTGTCTTATGGTGAAACAATTATTATTGATGAGTTGAATTTAGAAATTCCAAAAGGTGAAATTACAATCTTTATCGGTTCCAACGGTTGCGGGAAATCAACTTTATTACGTTCACTAGCTAGATTATTAAAGCCAACAACTGGTGACATTTTGTTAGATAATCAAGCTATTCAAAGTATGCAAACGAAGCAAATTGCTCGTCAAATGGCAATTTTACCGCAAGGACCGCAAGCACCAGAAGGGCTTACAGTATTGCAACTTGTAAAACAAGGACGCTATCCATATCAAACATGGCTGAAACAGTGGTCAGAAAAAGATGAGGAAATGGTACAGAAGGCACTTGCAGCAACAGGTATGACAGAATTTGCTGAGCGTGATGTGCATGCTCTTTCAGGTGGGCAGCGTCAACGTGCTTGGATCGCAATGACACTTGCACAAGATACAGATATCATTTTACTGGATGAGCCAACTACATACTTAGATATGACTCACCAAATTGAAGTGCTAGATTTATTATTCGAATTAAATGAAACAGAACAAAGAACAATTGTTATGGTATTACATGATCTGAATTTAGCATGCCGCTATGCAGATAACATTGTAGCAATTCAAGATAAACAAATATATGCACAAGGTAAACCTGAAGAAGTGGTAGATGAGAAACTAGTACGTGATGTATTCCGAATGGAGTGTCAAATTAGTACGGATCCGTTGTTTGGAACACCGCTTTGTATCCCTCACGGAAGAGGAAGACGTGTAGTTAAAGAAGTTGCTCAGGCAATGAGATAAAAAAACGATGAGTGATTCATCGTTTTTTTTATTTGGTACAAGAAAATAAGAGGAAGAGAGGAATACGTAAGCGACGTTTATACTCTTCTTCATCTTGAAAATAGGTTGGATTTGGTGTAGCTTCTTTTAATGATGTAATGGTAAATCCGGCTTGCTGTAATAATGTGAAATACTCTTCTGTTGTACGATGATATTTAATAACTTCTTGCTCAATCCATGGTTCAACCCGTTTGCCTAGTTTAAAATAATCATCGACGAGCCAACTCGTTCTTTTACCACTTGTTTGTAAGCTTTCAAATGAAGAAGTAATAACGGGATGTTGAACGCTAAAGGTAAAGGTGCCATTTGTTTTTAAAGTTTGAAATACATTTTTAAAAATAGTATCAAGATGTTCAATATAATGTAAGGCGAGTCTAGATGTTACTAAATCAAAAGTGGAAGAGGGGTAGGTATAATCTTTGAGGTTTAAAAAATGAACAGATCCATTTTTATTTTCTAGTTGTTTTTTAGCTTTTTCATACATAAGTTCGGAGCCTTCAATGCCGGTGTAAGAGTAGCATCCCTTCTCTAATAATTCCGCGCCAAACTTAGCATCACCACAGCCTAAATCGAGAATTTGTTTTCCTTGCACATGACCAATGAGCTGAAAGAATACTGGTTTTTCAATGGATTCATTTGGGCTATTTTCTCGGTATCTTCGTTTCATATATTGTTCGAAAAATGCTGTGTTATTGTATACATCAGATTCTGTAAATGCCATGTTTGAAACCTCCCGAAATATTTTTTTAATTCTATCAAATATGAAAAGTAAATGATAGATTTATTGTAATGAATCATATATAATCTAGTATTGTAAGCGGTTACTTTAAACTATTTTTCTATAATAAATTCTGAAAACGTGTTAAGCTAGTAGAGGGATTATTAGAACTATTAAGACAATAATCCGCTTACATGAACGATGGGAGGCTTCACGATGTCTAGTAAAACACTTGCGAAATTTTTAGAAGAAAATTTAGAGGATTTAAAATCAAAGGGGCTTTATAACGTAATTGATCCGCTTGAGAGTTCAAATGGACCGATCATTACAATTGGCGGAAAAGAATATATTAACTTATCTTCAAACAACTATCTGGGATTAGCAACAGATAGCCGTTTGCAAGAAGCAGCAATTGGTGCTATTCATAAGTACGGTGTTGGAGCAGGGGCTGTTCGTACAATTAACGGTACTTTAGATTTGCATATTAAGTTAGAAGAAACAATTGCAAAGTTTAAACATACAGAAGCAGCAATTGCTTATCAATCAGGATTTAACTGTAATATGGCAGCGATTTCAGCTGTTATGGATAAAAATGATGCGATTCTTTCAGACGAATTAAATCATGCATCTATTATTGACGGTAGTCGTTTATCAAAAGCAAAAATTATTGTTTATAAACATTCTGATATGGAAGATTTACGCCAAAAAGCAATCGCGGCGAAAGAATCAGGTCTTTACAATAAATTAATGGTAATTACAGATGGTGTCTTTTCGATGGATGGAGATGTTGCAAAACTACCAGAAATTGTTGAGATTGCAGAAGAGTTAGATTTAATGACATACGTAGATGATGCACACGGTTCAGGTGTACTTGGAAAAGGTGCAGGAACTGTAAAGCACTTCGGTCTTTCTGATAAAGTTGATTTCCAAATTGGTACATTATCAAAAGCAATTGGGGTAATTGGTGGATATGTAGCAGGGAAACAAAACTTAATTGACTGGTTAAAAGTTCGTTCACGTCCATTCTTATTCTCTACAGCATTAACACCAGCTGATGCAGCAGCTTGCATGAGATCAATTGAAATCTTAATGGAAAGCACAGAGTTACACGATCGCTTATGGGAAAATGGCCGCTACTTGAAACAAGGATTAAAAGAACTTGGCTTTAACATTGGGGAAAGTGAAACGCCAATTACACCTTGTATCATTGGGGACGAAGTATTAACACAAGAATTTAGTAAACGTCTAAATGAAGAAGGTGTATACGCAAAATCTATCGTGTTCCCAACTGTAGCAAAAGGAACAGGGCGCGTTCGTAATATGCCTACAGCAGCTCATACGAAAGAAATGTTAGATGAAGCAATTCTTAAGTATGAAAAAGTAGGAAAAGAAATGGGCATCATTTAAGTAACGACATCTTTTGAATAGCTTGCAAATGAGGAGTGGGGAAAATGAAAAAAATTCTAGTAACCGGTTCTTTAGGGCAAATTGGTTCTGAACTAGTAATGAAACTTCGTGATGTATACGGCGCATCAAATGTTATTGCAACAGATATTCGTGAAACAGATAGTGAAGTAGTAACGTCTGGTCCATTTGAAACGTTAGATGTAACAGATGGACAAAAACTACATGATATCGCAAAGCGTAATGAAGTAGATACAATTATTCATTTAGCAGCTTTACTTTCAGCAACAGCAGAAAAAAATCCGTTATTTGCATGGAATTTAAATATGGGTGGACTTGTAAATGCTCTAGAAGCAGCTCGTGAATTAAACTGTAAGTTCTTCACGCCAAGTTCTATCGGTGCATTTGGTCCATCAACGCCAAAAGATAATACACCGCAAGATACAATTCAGCGTCCTACTACGATGTATGGGGTAAACAAAGTGGCAGGAGAATTACTGTGTGATTATTATCATCAAAAATTTGGCGTAGATACGCGCGGTGTCCGTTTCCCAGGTTTAATTTCTTACGTAGCGCCTCCAGGAGGCGGAACGACTGATTATGCAGTTGAAATTTATTATGAGGCGATTAAAAAAGGTGCATACACCTCATACATTGCTGAAGGAACATATATGGACATGATGTATATGCCTGATGCTTTACAAGCGATCATTTCATTAATGGAAGCTGATCCAAGTAAGCTAGTGCATAGAAATGCATTTAACATTACAGCAATGAGCTTCGAGCCAGAGCAAATTGCAGCGTCAATTCGTAAACACATTCCGACGTTTACAATGGATTATGCAGTAGATCCAGCTCGTCAAACAATCGCTGATAGCTGGCCAAACTCTATTGATGCAACAGCAGCAATGAAAGAGTGGGGCTTTAAAGCAGAATACGATTTAGACAAAATGACAACTGACATGCTGGCTAAGTTAAAAAAAAAGCTCACAGCTGAGTTAGTGATGAATTAATAGGAATCGGCTCTTCCTCATTTTTGGAAGGAGAGAAGTCTTATGCAAAGAGTTGATGTCGTATATGCACTAATACATGACGAAGAAACAGATAAAATATTAATGGTACATAATGTAGAACAAAACGTTTGGTCATTGCCAGGTGGGGCTGTGGAAAAAGGTGAAATATTAGAGGAAGCACTAATAAGAGAAGTGAAAGAAGAGACAGGTTTAACTGCTACGTTAGGTGGACTTGTTGCGATCAATGAAAAATTCTTTGAAGAATCAGGGAATCATGCGCTATTCTTTACATTCCGAGCGAATGTAGAAAAAGGTGAACTTATTGCGGAAGATGAAGGTGAAATTTCTGCAGTAGAGTGGGTGGATCGAACAATTGCGAATGAGCGCTTCCCATACTATGACGGAGGATTTGAATATTTGTTAGAAGTAGCCATTCCATACAAGTTTCAACCAGAAACAAAGTAATTGAACGAAAAAACAGGAGCCACAAGGCTCCTATTTTCTATTCAATCGTCTTCAGTAATAATTTTTTCAGTAATGGTTTAATCTTCAGTCGTAAATCTTCAGCGTGATTTGCAACTAAGAAGTGATGGTTATAAATGTTTTTCATCAATTGATAAGTTGCTTCTTTCGCTTCGCCTTCTTCGATGAAGATACCGATTACTTCCATACCACTTTTACGCGCGAGTTTAACAGCTTCATGCGTATCTAAAATTCCGTCTTGTTGATAGTCTAGCGCAGAAGGCTCACCGTCTGTGAAGACTAGTAAGAATTTATGTTTCTCAGGTCTTTTGGCAAGCTTTTCAGAAACGATACGAATAATATATCCGTCGCGGTTATCTTCTTCTTCACGAAGTTGCATAATTTCTGGACCAACGTTTGGTAACGTTGAGTTTTTATAATTTACAACTTCATGGATAACGTTCGGCTTATCTTCAGGTTTAGCGCTAGAGGCATCTTCCCAAAATCCGCTAATAGCGTGCGGGATTTTTAAAGATTTTAAAGCTTCATGGAATAGTACAACACTCTTCTTCGTTTCTTCCATTTTGTTATACATAGAACCAGAACAGTCAACTAACAGTTGGAATGCAACGTCGAGCTCTTGTGATTCTTGCCCTTTTTTATAAAACATGCGAGGCTGCTTTTCAGTATAAATACGAAGGAATTTCTTACGAAGTCTTCCGTAATATTTATCACTATTTGCATTCGTTTTATTTTCAATCGTTTTTTCGATAATTTTCTTTAATTCTTTTACATCTTTATTAACGACTGATTTGATAGCTTGGTAATCCTTTTTCTCATCAGGATTTGGTTTACGTGCTTCTTTAAATGTATGAGAAGCGCCAGTGTTATATTTACCATATGCACCATCATTTTGACTAGAAGCGTGTGAAGCCCTTGCTTCTTCTGTATCAGCGCCATCAAAGTTGGATTGTGTACTTTTTTGAGAAGTACCTTGTACAGAACCAAGTGCTTGGTCGCCATCTTCTGATTCACGAGCAGTATCGCCCATCATGTTTGTTTTTGTTCCGCTTTCTAATTCAAAGCGTAAAAAGTTCTCGTTTTCGTTATTTTTATTTTCACGATGCCATGTGGAGAAACTTTCATCCATTTTGTTTTTATTTTCATCGTCATCTATAAGCTGCGTATCATCATTTGCTAAATCTTCGACGCGACAGTTCTTTTCGTCTGCAAGAACAGATAAATAAAGCGGTGCATGTCCGAAATAGTTGTTAAGCATATCACTTTCAAGAAGCTCCTCTAAGCGGTAGCGAATTTTCTCAACGATATACATAATATCTTCCGTATTACGAGCTTGGAATGTTTCATGCAAAATAGCTTCAATTTGTTCGAAATATTCATTATTAAACATTTCATATTTATCGCTCGTTAATGAAAGATAGCATAGGCAAAATAGACGATCACCGTGATAGTTACGAACGCGATTGATTTCATTTTGTGAGCTAAAGTAATTGCGATACATTTCTTTTCTTCTTTTAAAAACATGCTTCGTGCCAGGACGTAAGTTCTTTACAATTTCCTCAACGCGTAAATCTTCTAATAGAACAAATAATTGTGTTAAAAACTTTTTTAGGGGCGATTCTTGCAATTCAATCGCATAAGAACGAATTAAAGTCATGTCCGAGTAATGTTTATTACCAAGTGCTTTTAAGAACACTTCGCTTTTTAATCCGATTACTGTATCTTCTTCTTTTCGATCATCCCAAAAGTGACTAATGACAACTTTCTTTTCAATTTCGTCGTAGTATGCTTTATAGCCATATTCAAGATAGGCATCGTCTTCTTTTAGAAGGGCATACATTAAGTTTTCCATTTGTAGAAACAGCGACGCATCAATTTTTTTGTCACTAAAAATTTGTCTCATAAATTATCCCTCAAAGAAATAACTTTCTGCTAATTCACGGACAGTCATTTGTTCTGTTTCATCATTAAGTTTTGCAATTATGCTTCGTTCAATCGCTCGCATAACAGGAATATATACACCTAAATCACATGCGTCGATAATACCACGAATACTTGCTGCTTCTTCACTTACACGTCCATCGCGAGCTAAAGGCATAAGGTCGCTTGCAAATGCAACAAACTTTTCAATTGTTGCAACATCATTTAATTTTGATTCTGCTAATAATAGTTCTTTTAATGTATCACCTTGAATGTAAGGAACTTCAATAATAACGAAACGGTTTTTTAACGCTTCATTTAGTTCACTTGTTCCAACGTAACCTTCGTTAATCGCAGCAATTACACGGTATTCTTCATCACCGTATACAACCTCTTGTGTAAATGGGTTTGTAATCATTTTACGGTAATCTAATGCGCCGTGAAGAAGTGGTAACGTTTCAGGTTTTGCCATATTGATTTCGTCAATATATAGGAAGTGACCGTTCTTCATTGCTTTCATAAGAGGACCGTTAACGAATGAAACTTCAGATGCACCATCTTTCGTTTGTAGTGTGTTGTATCCTAAAATACCCTCTACATCTAAGTCGACAGAGCAGTTAATGCTATGCATTGGTTTTTGGAATAAAGAAGAAAGAGTTTCCGCTAGTACTGTTTTACCACTACCAGTCGGTCCTTTTAATAGAATATTCTTGCCAAGAAGAAGTGCTGTAATCGCATCTTCAATAATGCTATTATCAGACGCTTTATATATTTTCGTTCCGATTAAATGTGCATTTTCACCAGCTTCTTGCTTATTCTTTTCATGAATCGTAGAAAGCTGTTGTTTTAAATCAGCATGTATATGAAATTGTTCTAACATGTATTTCCCACCTAACATTATTTTCATAAAGTAATACATCTTATGATAACTTGTTTTAATATGGTATGCAAAGAAAAGGAAGGAGGATAAAGGGAAAAGAAAAAGCAATCAAGATGAAGTTGATTGCCTACAGTAAAGGAGAAATGAGCCTCATGAAAGACTCCAATATGCGTTTTTTTATACTTCTTTTTTGGAAAGAGTTCCATTTAATTTCAGTTGAATGTTTAAAATCTTCTTCAAAATCACGTTTAATGTCGTGAACTGTTTTTGATTCATAAAGCACGCTAATAATTTCGTAATTCAATTCAAAGCTACGTACATCCATGTTCGCTGTTCCAATAGTTGCAATTGTATCATCAACGAGTACAATTTTTGCATGCATAAAACCATCTTTATAACTGTAAATAGAAGCACCAGCTTTTAAAAGCGGAGTGAAATAGGATTGAGATGCTTGATCACTAATGATGCTATCACTTTTACCTGGATATAAAATCCGTACATCTATTCCGGCAATTGCACTTAAGCGTAATAATGTTAAAGTTTCTTGATCTGGAATAAAGTAGGGTGTAGCGATCCAAATGGATTTTTTTGCAGAGCCCATAACAGCTAATAATGTATTACGAATACTTTTATCATCGGAGCTTGGTCCGCTTGCTACGATTTGAACAGCACCTTCTGCATTTGAAATCTCTTTACCTGGGAAGTATTGTCTATTCATGAATTGATCCCAGGAATAAGTATTTAAACCACTAGAGGCATAGAGCCAGTCTTCTAGAAAGATTGCTTGTAATTTATATAATGCTTTTCCTTCTATTTTTAAATGACTATCACGCCAAACAGGAAATTTCTTGGAACGGCCAAGATATTCATCACCGACATTGAGTCCTCCGGTAAAACCAATTTCGCCATCTACAATAACAATTTTTCGATGGTTACGATAATTGACAGTTTCAAGTAACCAAGCTGAAAAAATAGGGTCAAATTCTACAATTTCAATCCCAGCTTCTTTCATAGGTTGTAAAAATCGTCTTCTTAACGTATTACTTCCAAGGCCATCATAAAGGAAGCGTACAATAACACCATCTTTTGCTTTTTGTATTAAAGCATCTCGAACTTTTGTACCAATTTCATCAGATTTATAAATGTAGTATTGAATATGTATATGATGTTTTGCTTGCTCTATAGCTCGCAAAATTTCTGAAAATGTTTGATCTCCGTTTGTTAAAAGTTTTGTAGTTGTTCTATCTGCGGCAGGACCGCCTCCAAATTTTTGTATGACTTCTGTTAAATGTATGGAACGTTCATTTAGTGGGACTGTGAGTAATAACTCTAGTCTTCTTCCTTCTAATATTTCACGGAATAATTTTCTTTGTTCTTCTGAACGATGGAGATGTTTTTTTCTTCTCCAGCGGCTGCGTCCGAAAATAGCGTATAAAAGCACACCTATAATAGGAAGAAGTGCTAATACTAAAAACCATGCTAATGTACTTTGTGGAGATCTATTTTCTATAAAAATAACGAATGAAATTCCTACGATTGTGATGGACCATAGAGCACCGACAAATGTATATAACGAGATATACGATGTATTTAATAGGAACAGAACGATAGATACAATTGTAAATATTAATAGTAATTGAACGATAGGCTTCTTCATTTCTATATAATTCCCCTAATCTTTTTTCAATATAGACTTCTTAAATAGAAGATGTAATATGACATCTTTATTATAAGGTGTTTTGCTTTTTTTACAAAATATAGACATTTCACCTATACTTTCCGCATTTGTCCTACATACAGTGTACTATCCCATTTTTTATCCCACTCTTAACGCATATGAAAATGAAAAAATCGAAAAGGAGCGGAGAAACATGAATTATATAGAAAATAATGGATTGTATTATCGAAATCATCATGGAGGACACAATCATGGTGGGCACAATCATAACGGTGGACATCATCACCATGGAGGACACAATCACTATGATCACCATCATCATCACGGAGGCGGATGGGGCTGGGGTGGTGGTAGTTCATGGGGAGGCGGATTTTTCCCTGGAAGCTTTGCAGGAGGAGTGTTAGGCGGACTGACAGCTGGTGCATTAACAGGTGCAACAAGTGGAGGGTATTATCCCGCTCCATATCCAGTAGCTTATCCATCACCATACCCTGTAACGTATCCAATGCCATACCCAGGTTATCAGCAAATACCATATTCGTATTAAACTAAAAAAGAGGCTATCCTCTTTTTTAGTTTAATACGGTATTTATTTATAAAATACTTCCAAAATTAAGGTGAAAATATGTTAATATTTTGTTATTGTAATTCAAAAACATATACATTGATGTAGAGTTTTATATTATTATTCGTGAATAGTTATGTAGTATGTTCTAATTTCTATTTCGTTATTAAAAACAAAGAGATCAGATGTGAGTGGTATTAGTTGGAAACAAGGCTTGCATAGAGCCACTTAAAGGGATTGCAGTATAATAAGGTACGAAATAATTAGGGAGATGAGAAGCTACTATTTATAATTAGAACGGTATAATATTGCTTTTTATTACAAATAATATTATGTTATTTTAATCGGTCTATTCAAAAAGATAATTTATGTAATGGGCTAGTATTAGAAAATGAAATATCTCTATTTCTATGAAGAGAAACAGGTTGTGTTTTAGTCAGATAGAAGCAAGGAGAGATGCGCATGCTAGAACAGAGAGGTCATGCATTATATGACTCTTCATTGCGAGATTTAAAGTTAGCATTAGATGAGTCTTCAATTGTTGCAATTACAGATCGAAAAGGTCTTATTACATATGTAAATGATAAATTTTGTGAAATCTCTAAATACAAAAGAGAAGAATTAATTGGAAAAGATCACCGTATTTTAAATTCAGGACATCATCCAAAAACCTTTTTTCAAGATTTATGGAAACGTATTTTGAATGGGAAAGTATGGACAGGTGAGATTCGGAATCGAGCAAAAGATGGTACATATTATTGGGTCAAAACAACAATTGTTCCATTTTTAAATGAAAAAGGAGAGCCATACCAATTTATCGCAATTCGAAATGATATTAGTAGTAGAAAAGAAGCGGAACATAGATTGCGGCTAAGTGAAAGTCGTTATAGGGAACTTGCCTATCATGATGCTTTAACGAGTTTGCCTAACCGTTTACAATTAATAACGACCGTTAACGAATTGATTGCAGATAAAAAAGAATTTGGTATGATTTACTTTGATTTGGACCGTTTTAAATTAGTAAATGATACATTAGGTCATATGATAGGGGATTTACTTTTAAGTGAAGTTGCTTCAAGGTTGCATTATGTACTAGGAGAGAAAGATGTTCTGGCTAGGCTAGGTGGCGACGAATTTGTGCTGTTAACAAAAAATCATAGACAAGATGATATGAGTCAGTTAGCGACATCTGTATTGTCATGTTTTCAGGCACCATTTATGCTGGAAGGCCATGAAGTATACATTTCAGCTAGTCTAGGACTTTGTTCTTATCCACAAGACGGACAAGATGTGGAAACGTTATTGAAAAACTCTGACTTAGCTATGTATAGTGCAAAAGAACAGGGGAGAAACGCTGCGTGTTTCTTTACAGATGAGCTACGCGCGAAAATAAATCGTAGAATGAAAGTTGAGTTTGCTTTGCAAAAGGCAATTCGTGATGAAGAGTTAGATGTAGCATTGCAGCCTATTATTGATTTGAAAACGAAGAGATATTCTGGTATAGAAGCTCTAGTACGTTGTATGACAGAAGACGGACCTATTTCACCAAGCGAATTTATCCCTGTAGCTGAAGAGTCTGGACTTATTATAAAACTAGGAGACTGGGTATTAGAAAAATCATGTCGCTTGTTTAAAACATTGCCGAATTATCAAGAAGGACTAAAGTTATCTGTGAATTTATCTATACAACAATTAATGCAGAAACGTTTTATTTTATCAGTACGTAGCATTTTAAAGAGAACTGGTTTTCCTCCGAACCGTTTAATATTAGAAATAACGGAAAGTATTGCAGTCCGCCATTTTGATTATATTATTGCTACATTACAAGAATTAAGAAATATGGGTGTTTTAATTGCTTTGGATGATTTCGGAACTGGCTATTCTTCCTTATATTATTTAAAACAACTACCACTGGATATTGTAAAAATTGATCGTAATTTTATTCGTGAATTTCATTATGATCACGCACAACCAGAACGAACGATTGTAAAATCCGTTATTGAAATTGCTCATAGTTTAAATTTAGCAGTAGTTGCTGAAGGAGTAGAAACAGTAGAGCAAGAGAGTTTGTTACAATCAATGAGCTGTGATTATGTACAGGGATTTTATTATGCGAAACCTTTATCTGTAGGAGAGCTAAAAGAAAAGTTAATTACAGATTTTTAATAAAAAAGAGAAGCCAGCAGCTTCTCTTTATTTAATCCGTTTTTTGTGAGTCTTTCATTAGTACTGGATAAAGAATAAGACCTAATACGAACAATCCAATTCCTAAGAAGAACGTTTTTAAATCAGCAGTTCCCGTTTTGATAACCCAAATGGAGTATACCAACGCCAATGTAGTAATGATTCCATCTTTTACTCGAGATCCTGGCAGTATATCATACGTTTCTCCTGTAATAACTAATTTTAATTGGTACAAGGTAGAAACAAGGTATGGAATTAAATAGGCTAATGTTGCTACGACGATAGCGAAACTATACGCTTCTGAAACAGTACCAGAAATCGTTGAAAATAAGAAAATTTGCGTCATTACATTTGTAATCAATAATGATTTTGCAGGACTACCTTTTTTATTTGTTTTCCCGAAAAACTTAGGGAAAAGTCCATTTTTTGCTGCCTGGTAAGGTACCTCTGAACTAACAACAATCCAGCCAACTGTAGATCCAAATAAAGATATAAGAGCGAGTAAAGCCATTATATATGCACCTTTATTTCCAATTGCTAAATTTAATGCGTCTACTAATGGTTTTTGAGACTCTTTTAAAGCATCTTGCGGAAGAGCTCCCATTGTAAGTAAAGTAATTGACATGTAAATAAGAAGAGCGATAATTAATCCGAAAATCGTAGCTTTTTTTACATCGCGCTGTGATTTTGCACGATTAGAAAGCATAACTGCTGATTCAATACCGATAAATGCCCAGAGTGTTGCAATAGCAGCTGAATTGATTTGTCCACCTAATGAGATTGATTGTCCAGCTTCATTCATAAAGGTTTGACCGTCTCCGAAATTAGAGGCGTTGAAAATGAATAATGTAATTACAATAAACATTGTAAATCCAATAATTTTTGCAATGGTAGCAAGTAGATTCATGTTTCCAGCGCGATCAATATTTTGAGAAAGAATATATTGAATTCCCCACAGCATAAGGCTACATACGAGGAAAGTTAATCCTTTTCCGAGTTCCAGTGAAAATCCATTTATTGAAAAAAGAATTTGCTTACTTTGTAAAACTGGAAAGAATGTTGATAAATATCCAGCAAAGGAAATAATAACAGATGCTGTTGCAGCCCAGTTAGCAGCCCAATATCCCCATGCCATACTATATCCTGCAACTTTACCAGCTTTTTTTGAAGGAAACATCGCTTGAGCATAGCTTTGTGGTCCAGCTTTTAATTCTGGTTTCCGAATCGCTAAATTTCCAAATACAAGTGCAATCATAAATACGCCAAGGCCTGTAATACTCCATGCGAGTGTAGAACCCATTGGCCCTGATACTTGTGCTAAATTTGCCGGAAGCATAAATACGCCACCGCCAACCATATTCCCGATAACAAATGCTGTTAAAACCCATAATCCCCATTTTTTCGTTTCCATTTTTGTTAACTCCTTTGTAGTAAGTTTTGCTTAAACATCATTTTTTACTAGCTTTTTGACAATAAAAAAAGAGCCATGTAGATAAAAAAATACCTACATGGCTCTTTCGCCAAAGCGTAGGTACAACGGGAATAACCCTTGTACCTACGCGTAATTTTTCCGCTAGGTTTCAAGGGTTACGTATGATGATGATGTTTTTGTGCAAATGTAACTACAGTTGTTGTATAAGTAAGCATAGTTCTTTGCTCCCTTTCTCCTCTGATTTTGAAGTTAGTATACTACATGTTTTTTTGAATGAAAAGAAAAATATAAAAATTTTTATAAAAATACGTTTTAAAGATCAAATATTTACCTATATTTTTCTTGTACTGGAAAATAAGTGAGAGATTGGCAGAAGAGTGAAGCATGTTATAATACATATAGAATTAGAAGGTGACAAGGGGCTATTGTAGATGATGAGTAAGTATGAACAAATTTATACAGAAATCAGTAAATCTATTGATAATAAACAATTAAAAGAGGGATGCAAAATCCCATCAGAAACAGAATTAATGAAGCAGTATGAGGCAAGCCGAGGCACGGTAAGAAAAGCTGTAGATTTACTGCAAGAGCGTGGATATGTGCAAAAAATTCATGGAAAAGGTGTTTTTGTTTTAAAGCGAAAAAATATTGAATTTAATTTTGGCGGTATTGTAAGTTTCCAAGAAGAAAATGAACGTTTAGGACGTCATTGTATTACGGAAGTTGTGGAAATGGACAAAGAAAAAGCCACAAAAGACATTGCGAAATTATTAAATGTAAAAGAAAAAACAGAGATTGACCATATTAAACGTGTACGAAATATTGATGGAGAAAAAGTAATTTTAGATATAAATCATTTTGTATCTGAGTTTATTCCAGGATTAACGAAAGAAATTGCAACTGCATCGATTTATAAATACATCGAGAAAGAGCTTGGGCTACATATTAGTTATTCGCAGAGGGTAATAGAAGTACAGCCATGTACAGAGGATGACAGAAAGTATTTAGATTTAAATGGAACAGACTATGTTGTCGTTGTGAAAAACTTTACACATTTGTATGATGGAAGTCAGTTTGAATATACAGAATCACGCCACCGTTTAGATATTTTTCACTTTTCGGATGTGGCACGCAGGAAGTAAAGAGGTGGAACAAAATATTGTTTCATCTCTTTTTTTTATAAAAAAAACACAAACTCGTATATACGAGTGTTGACTAACTTATATATACGAGTTAATATGTAATTGTAAACGGTATCAAAAAAAGAAAAGAGGGACGGGAATATGGGGAAAGACTATCGTAAAACAGCAGAGGAAGTGTTGCAGTATATTGGTGGGAAAGACAATATTGAACAAGCTGCACATTGTGTGACGAGGCTCCGTATCGCTTTAAAAGATGAAAGTAAAATAGATAATGATAAATTACAGTCTGTTTCATTAGTGAAAGGAGCGTTTCATAACGCTGGTATATTTCAAGTTGTAATTGGTCCAGGGGATGTAGATCGTGTTTACGCTGAATTGATAACGCTTGCAGGTATGAAAGAATCGACTGTAGCGGACGTAAAAGACTCTGGAAATCAGAAGTTAAATCCAGCTCAAAAGTTTGTAAAAATATTTTCGGATGTATTTATGCCGATATTACCAGCGATCGTAACAGCTGGTTTACTAATGGGTATTAACAATCTATTAGGCGCAAAGGACTTATTTTTTGATGGGAAAAATTTATTAGATGTTTATCCGAACTTAGGCGGGCTTTGGGATTTAATTAATATGATGGCCAATACAGCATTCGTATTCTTACCAGCACTTGTCGGTTGGTCAGCAACGAAGCGTTTTGGTGGTAGTCCAATACTAGGGATTGTTATGGGATTAATGCTTGTGCACCCGGCCTTATTAAACGCTTGGGACTATGGAAAAGCAGCGACTGGTTTAGAGGGTCAAAAGATTGAGTACTTCAATATTTTAGGACTATTCCAAATTGAGAAGGTAGGATATCAAGGACAAATTTTACCTGTTTTAGTAGCAGCATTTGTATTAAGTAAAGTGGAAATTTTCTTAAAGAAACATGTACCAAATGCAATTCAATTATTAGTTGTACCAATTACAACAATCGTTGTGACAGGTGTGTTAGCACTAGGAATTATCGGTCCGGTTACACGTCATATTGGAGATTTATTAACAGTAGGATTAGTAGGTGTATATGAAACAGTACCAGTAGTTGGAGCAGTATTATTTGGAGCGTTATATGCACCGCTTGTAATTACAGGTATGCATCATATGTTTATTGCAATTGATTTACAATTGATTGCACAACATGGCGGGACATTTATTTGGCCGATGATCGCTCTTTCTAACATTGCGCAAGGTAGTGCGGCACTTGCGATGTTCTGGATTTCTAAAAATCAAAATGATAAAAGTATGGCATCAACATCAGCCATTTCAGCATACTTCGGTATTACAGAACCAGCGATGTTTGGGGTGAATTTACGAAATAAGTTCCCGTTCTATGCAGCGATTATAGGATCTGCTGTGGCAGCGATATTCATTACATTAAATGGTGTATTAGCGCCTGCTATCGGAATTGGCGGATTGCCAGCATTTATTTCTATCATTCCGAAATCGATTCCAATGTTTATTGTAGGAATGATTATTGCAGTTGTAATCCCGTTTACTTTAACATGGTTATTTGCAAAAAGAGTCAAACAGAAGTAGGAGGAAGTTAAACATGAAGGATTGGCATAAAAGTGTAGTCTATCAAATTTATCCGAAGAGCTTTAATAGTTATTACAATAGAGAAACCGGGGATATAAAAGGTGTTACAGAGAAACTAGATTATTTAAAAGAACTCGGAGTGGATTATATATGGTTAACACCGATATACCAATCACCACAAAATGATAATGGATATGATGTAAGTGATTACTACAGCATTGATCCATCTTACGGAACGATGGAAGAGTTTGAAGAACTTTTAGCAGAAGCGAAAGTACGTAACATTGAGATTATGCTTGATATTGTTGTAAATCATAGTTCGACTGAACATAAGTGGTTTAAAGAAGCGAAGGAAGATAAAAATAGTCCATATCGTAATTACTATATTTGGCGTGATGAAAAAAATAATTGGCAGTCTAAGTTTGGTGGATCTGCTTGGAAATATGATGAGAAGACGGAGCAATATTATTTACATTTATTTGATGAAACACAAGCTGATTTAAATTGGGAAAATGAAAAACTTCGTGAAGAAGTATATGATATGATGCGTTTTTGGCTGGATAAAGGAGTAACAGGATTCCGATTAGATGTCATTAACTTAATTTCAAAAGACCAATGTTTCTTAAACGATGAAGGTAGTACTGCGACAAGTGATGGACGCAAGTATTATACAGATGGTCCGCGTGTTCATGAATATTTACAAGAGATGAACCGAAATGTTTTTGCAGGAAAAGATGTAATTACAGTTGGAGAAATGTCATCTACGACAATTGATAATTGTATTAAATATTCAAACCCTGAGCGTAATGAATTAAGTATGACGTTTAGTTTCCATCATTTAAAAGTAGATTATCCGAATGGTGATAAGTGGACGAAGGCTGATTTTGATTTTATTAAATTAAAAGAGATTATGTCTAGCTGGCAAATTGAAATGCAAAAGGGCGGAGGATGGAATGCGTTATTTTGGTGTAATCATGACCAGCCTCGCATCGTGTCACGCTTTGGTGATGATGGAAAGTACCGAAACGAATCTGCAAAAATGTTAGCGACAGCCATGCACATGCTGCAAGGAACGCCTTATATTTATCAAGGGGAAGAAATCGGTATGACGAATCCTAAATTTGAGTCCATCGAGCAATATCGTGATGTGGAATCGTTAAATATATACGATATAAAGCTAAAAGAAGGGCTATCAAAAGAAGAGATTATCGGGATTTTAAAGCAAAAATCTCGTGACAACTCTCGCACTCCGATGCAGTGGAATGAAGAGATGAACAGTGGTTTTACAACAAGTACACCTTGGATTTCAGCGGCTGAAAACTTTAAAGAAATAAACGTAGAGAAGGCATTAGAAGATAAAGAGTCCGTATTTTATCATTATAAAAAGTTAATAGAACTTAGGAAAACGTATGATGTAATTACAGAAGGAGAATATGCTATTTTGGATAAAAATGATCCTAAGATTTGGGCATATACTCGTACTACAGAAAGTGAAGTGCTGCTTGTTATAAATAACTTCTATGGAGAAGAAATAACGTACTCTGTACCAGCGCACGTTCAATTAGATGGAATGAAACAAGAAATACTACTGTCGAATTATAAAGATGCTAGCAAGGATATTACAAAACTTAGCTTAAGACCATATGAATCAATTGTGTATCGATATACGAAATAAAAAGGTTGTATGCCCATGCGGCATACAACCTTTTATTTTAGGACACCACTGTACAAAATGTTTACCTCTACCTCAGGTTTGAATTTTACTTTTGCATAATCTTTATTCCAATTTTTCTTCTTCCATAAGTCAGGGTGGTAGGCGATAAGGTGTCTGCCGATACCGAAAGCATCACAGTTTGCTTTTTGTAACTTTTTCGTTATCTTTTTAGCTTCTTTCGTAAGTTGTTTAGACAATTCTTTATTTAGTTTTTTTCTTTCATCCATTTTGTAAAGATTATCTCTCGGAGCTTCAAGCGCTATAACTTTTAGTTGGAGCTTAATGTGAGCATAAACATTTCCTTTTTTATCTGTTGTTATTTTTAAGTCTCGTTTTAACTTTCGGTTGCTAATTTCCATTGTTAAATAATCAGATGTTTTCTCTGATTCATCGCTAGTAAGCTTCTGGGTTATACGGGCACTTGTTCCCATTTTTCCGGTTAATAATACGAATAAAACAGATTGTTTCAAAGGTAAATGCCCAGTTAATTTATCATTGTTAAATAAAGCTAGACCGTTTGTAATTACTTCTTTTCCTTTTATTTTTATAGAAGGGAGGGTAAAGTCTTTACCGGGATCTAACATTTTTGTAGCAGCTGTCTCTAAAGTTTCTTTTGGAAATACACTCATATCTTCTAAGCTTTTCACTTTTTTCTTTAGAAAATCTCCAATTAGTAAATTTCCTACTTTCTTTTTTTCTAGTATCTCGGATGTTTCACCATCTACTGCAATAAGTTTTACTAAAGCAGTTGGGTTTGTTGGGTCCCGAAAGCTGACATCTAAAAAAGGTAATATACCTTTTTTTAGGATTTTGGTTCCTAGTAATTGAACACCATATTTAAAATAACGAATATTCCCAGTAACATTTTTTTTTAGGGCATCGCTTGTATCCCTTATGTTATGCCCCGTTGCTGAATGTATTTCATTTTCGAATGAAGATTGCTCTCCGCTTGAACTTTTTACGAGCTCGATTGTTTGCTGGAGTTGATTCTCTTCCGTAATATCAGATCCAATACTATAAGCTAACCTTGCCTCCCTTAATGGTTCTTGATCCCAGCATCCAGAAAGGAGGGAACTAGTACATAATACAAAAAGTAATTTAACTCTTTTTTTGAACATACTGTTCTCCTTTCTTATTTCGTATCACAGAATAAAGTAGAAATAAAAGAGGAAGGACAACTATGAAAATATAGGTGAACTTATCAGTGAAAGTTGAGATTACTTTTAATTCTTCAGGTGTATCTATAAATAAGGCTACACTAAAAGCAATAATACCAATGATTGGAACAGCTTTTTTATGATTAGCAAGATTGAATATATGTCCTATTCCGATTGAAGCAGCGCAATAATAACTAGCGATAGAAGCTGCAACAGTTATCATCCAAATTGGTATAAATAGTAAATCAGTTCGGTCTATAATTCCGATATGTAAGGAGCGTAATAAGTAAGCAACTGGTTCTGGAATAAGCTCAATTTGTTTTGGACTAAATACGATAAAGCAAATCCAAACAGTAAAAGTATAAAAAAGTGTTACAAATCCATTAGCGATAGAAATGGCCTTCAGTTTTGCGACAGAACTGCCATTTACTTTTGGAAAAGCGATAAGAATGATTTCAAAACCATACATGGCTGTAATTGTTTCCTTGGATGCTTGAATTATATTCCACCAGCCGGCTTCTGTAATGGGAAAAATATAAGAGAAATCAGCTCGGGAAAGCCCTAGGGCAATTAAAAGGGCCATTGGAATAATGAGGATAGAGGCCATGACATAAAATCGTACGATGACTTTAAATGTATTATAGGCTATATAGCAGCAAGCTATCGTAAATAGCATGAGAATGGCAGACCAAGGAGTAGCTTGTAATATCCATACTTTAATGACATTACAAGCATTCAACATAACCGTCATACCAATAAGCGTAAAATAAAAAACATAAGCAAAACCTAATAGTTTTCCAAACTTATTACCAAATAGCATACAAACGCTTTCATACATATCTGCATCAGGAAATCGCTTTAAGAAAAGCCACATAAGTAAAATAATAAGTTGAATTGCAAGCCCAGCGACGAGAGCGGAAATCCATCCACCTCCTTTTGCTATTGGGTGAAGACGGTTAGGTAGAGAAAGGATACCAACTCCGATTTGGCATTGAATAACGAAAAAGGTAAATTGAACGAGCGAAATTTTACTTTGCGTGTTTGTCACCGTCCTCATCCTCTCTCGTTACATGTTGTCGTTGCATTTTTTTCGGTTTTGGATCATGTGGTCGTTCCCAAAACGACCAAATTGGAAGTCTTACGAAAGAATCTTTCATATCTTTTATCCGCATCGGGGCAACAGGAGAAAGATATGGCGTATGAAATGAATGTAATTGACATAAATGAACGAAAGTTATAATTAGACCGAATGATATTCCGACGTATCCGAATATAGCAGCAAGAATCATTAATGGAAAACGAAGAATTCGAACTGCTGAACTCATATCGTTTGATGGAACGAGAAAAGATGAGATGGCAGTTAAAGCTACAACAATAATCATCGTATAAGAAACAAGTCCAGCTTTTACAATTGCATCACCAATTACTAAACCACCTACAATACCGATTGTTTGTCCAACTCGGCTTGGTAAGCGAATACCAGCTTCCCGTAATAATTCAAAGATTAATTCCATTAAGAGAGCTTCAAAAATAGGAGGAAGTGGTACTTTCTCTAATGAAGCTTTAATTGTATACACAAGTTCGAGCGGCAATACATCAGGATGAAAGGCTACGGTTGCGATATATATAGCTGGTAAGAGAAAAGCAATCAAGAAACTCACTAAGCGAATCATTCGGACGAAAGAACCGACAATCCAGCGGTTATTATAATCGTCTGGTGATTGATAGAAAGCAAATAACGTAAAAGGAACGATAAGCGCTGTGGGATCTCCATCAGATAAAATAGCAACTCGTCCTTCCATTAAATTTGCAGCGGTCCTATCTGGACGCTCTGTATTTAATTGCTGCGGAAATGGTGAGAAAGACGTATCCTCTATAAATTCTTGTATATATCCTGGAGGCATAAGTGCATCTGTCTTAATCGTTTCTAACCTTCTTTTTACTTCTGTAACTAAATCGTCATTCGCTATGTTTTGCATATAAGCAATTGCCACTTTCGTATGCATTTCTTCACCAAGTGTGAAATATTTAACGACGATATTTGGACTTTTTATGAGCTTACGAATCGAAGCTAAATTAGTTGCTAGATCCTCTACAAAACCAGTATGTGGACCGCGCACAATCCCTTCATTATCAGGCTCTGCTATATCTCGCTTTAAAGATAAAGCTGTTTCGAAAATAAAAAAACTGTCGACGTGTTCATGAAAATATAAGGATTTACCTTGTAATAAAAGCTGCACACCATAATTTAAATTCGTTTCTTTTTTCATATTTAATGTGGCAAAAGCTTTATCTAAAGCCAAATCCGACCGAGTTAATAAAGGCTCAAGAGCTAATTGGTGAATCAAATTTGGGTCTGCTAAAGATTCGATATATAAGATTGTTCCTTTTCCGTTTTGAAATGGGACATCTAATTTTTTTATATCATCTGAGTGACATAGCTTATTTTCAATGTAATTAATATTTTCCGGAAGTGATGGAAACATATGCTTTTTGTTATTATCTTGTTGTGAGTGCTTCTGTTCGGTCATACTTTCCATCTCCTTTACATTGAAATTACTTCTGTTAATTTTTGTTTTTTGTGAGAAAATTATGCTTGGATTTTTTAGAAAAGTAGGGAAATGGAAAGAACGTATATATTTGCGATATTAATATATATCTTTTGTACTATAGGAGAGTAAATCTAGCGGGATGCATAATTACATCATTTGATGAATAGGAAATTTAAGAAAAGCGATTTATAATACTAGTATTGTGTCTTGCCTTTTTAGGTACAGTACACAGCCGGTGATTGGCTAGTGGATGTTCTTTCATTTTGCCAGTGCCGGTTTTTTATTGGATAATAGGGAAAATGAAGTTTTTATAAAGAAAGAAGGGGTTGTTTTGAAGGATGTAAATTCTATCTTTATGAGAGAAAAGATTGCTAGTTCTTATCTTTATTTTATTTCTTTTCTTGGTTTGGTTACTATAACTATATCTTTACTTGAAATTAAAATCCCTTCTCATTCAACAATACTAATAATGTTGTTACTATTTATGGGGATTGCAGAGTATTTTCCTGTAAGATTTTGGAGAGGAACTAGCTCGCTTACTTTTCCGATAATCTATGCTATGAGTTGGCAGTTTGGAATCCATATAACTATTACTGCTATTGTACTCGTAACGCTAATTATTCACCTGCATCGTCGTTCACCGATACAAAGAATGTTATTTAATAGTACTCAGCATGCACTTAGTTTGATTTTGGCCGAATGGTTTTCAAACAAATGTATGTCCTTATTACTTAATAAGATAGTTATGTCAGTTCTATATGAAAATTTAATATCTTTGTTATTATTTTGCGTGTTTTTTTGTTTTTTCAACAATCGTTTTTACGATTTGTTGATGATACTTCTTCCACAGCCATATTCAATATATCAGTGGTATAAAAAAACTGTAACGGTATTTCTTTGCGAAACTTTTGGTTTCTCTTATGCGGCCCTGATGCATGTATTAATTAGTATATATAGTGTGGAAATAAACGAGATTACAGTACTGTTTTTCTTTTTTCCACTTGTAGCAGCTTCAGTTATTAGTTCTTTTTCTGTACGGATAAGGATGGAGAAGGAACGATTATATGAGTTATTTCTTATTACGACCGAAATTAGTCGAGGATTAACTGGAGGAAATTTGAAACATATTAAACAAGCACTTAAAGGTTTTTTTGGCATACAAGCATATGTAATATGGACAAAAGATGATGGGAACTGGAGTATTCTATTAAAAGATGGGAAAGTGCGCTCTCATATTTCTGATGATTCAGAAATATTAAGGGCGTTTGAGAAACTTTCTAAAAATCTTGTATTTAATGATTGGAAAATTGGTACGGCTCCTGGAGATGAAATATTTGATAGTGTTATACGCTCACTTGTATATTTTCCTCTTATAGTAAATGATGAATTAGTCGGAATGTTTGTTGCAGGGAAAAGTAGAAATGCGGGTTTCTTTCCAGAAGATGTACAGTCGTTAGCTACATTTTCTAACCAATTAGCTAACGTTGTTAAAACAAGGATATTGATTTCTGAACAGAAAAAAAGAATGATTTTAGAAGAAAGAAATAGAATTGCCCGTGAAATTCACGATGGTATTGCGCAAACATTAGCGGGGGTAATATTCCAACTAGAATCCGCACGGAAAAAATACCATGATAAACCAAAAGATATGCAGCAAGTAGTTGAGAAAAGCATAAAAGATTTAAGAGGAAGTCTAGGAGAAGTTCGCTATTCTATTTATGCTTTAAAACCATATCCGACACAACAATTAGGCCTTAAGCAGGCAATAGCAAGTAAAATAAAATCTTTAAAACGAGAATATGAACTAGACATTACCTATCATGAAAGAGGTCATGCACGTGCGCTTAGTTTTTCAAAAGAAAGAGTTATATTTGATACATTACAAGAGAGTTTGCAAAACATTGTAAAACATGCACAAGCAAAAAAGGCTGATGTTTTACTCAGTTATCAAAGTGAACACGTTCTTTTAAGGGTTAAGGATAATGGAGTTGGATTTTCACTATTTGAGTCTATGGTTAAAACAAAGAATGAGCCACATTATGGTATATTACATATGAATGAACAAGCTGACCAATTAGGGGCTACTTTACAGATTGATAGTTCTATAGGAAAGGGGACAGAAATTACACTGTTAATTCCAGATTCACAAACAAGGGGTGCGTAAAATGATTAAAATATTAGTAGTAGATGATCATGCTTTTTTACGGGATGCAATTCGGAGCATACTAGAAGATGAATCTGATATGAAAGTGGTTGGAGAAGCTAGCTCTGGGGATGAAGTATTGGGAAAAGTAGAAGAATGCGGACCAGATTGTATTTTGATGGATATTAACCTGCCAGGGAAAAATGGGATTGAAGCTACAGAGTTAGTGAAAAAAATTTATCCGAGTTGCCGAGTACTTGTGTTTACAATGTATGAACATGATGAGTATTTAATGGATGCACTTCAGGCCGGTGCTGATGGTTATTTATTGAAGGATTCCTCATCAGAGCAGGTAGTAGCAGCAATTCGAATGTTATATCGAGGTGATTCAGTTATTCATCCGCGTATGACTAAAAAATTAATTACATATCATCAGCAAAAAATGAAAGTAGAATCAAATGAAAATGAACTGACGGAACGTGAAAAGGAAATTCTCTTTGAACTAGTAAAAGGACTTAGTAATAAAGAAATTGCTAAAGTTTTATATATTAGTGATAAAACAGTTAAAATACACATCAATAAAATTTTTAAAAAACTAAATGTGAAAAGTCGATCGCAAGCAGTGATTTATGCAGTTCGAAATCAATTGGTTCCGCTAGATTAAATAAGAAATCTATCAAAGAACTATCGTGTCGATTTATTCTGTATCACAAAGAATAAAGGACAAGATAGTTCTTTTGTACTATGTAGGCATAGAATCCTTAGAGAAAAGATACTCCTTTTGTTTAATTTTCAGAATAATCAAAATGTGAAATAATAAAAATAGAATTACATTTTAATATTGTTAATAATTCATTTTATGAAAATCTTTTGTTGGAAATAAATGATGGGGGGCTCTTATAAAAAGAGTAAAGTGAGTGGTTAGCTATATGAGGTATGGGGATGGTAGTGGCGTTGGAAATCTTTCATGATACAAAAGATTGAGATTGATAGAGTTTCCGATGCTACATGGGAATTTAAGAATCAATTTGTTTCAAAAAATAATATTAATAATGGGGAGATGCAATATGAAACGAGGGAAATTTGGAAAGGTTCTTATTGGAACGTTAACAGTTGGAATGTTATTGTCTCAAGGGATTCCATATAACGTATTAGCGGAAGAGGTAAATACATCTACTTTAACTGGAATTGATGATGCAGATGCTATCTTAAAAGGCCTTACAAAGGAACAACGTAATGCCTTAAAAACGTTAGATACAAAACCAGGTTTTGTTATTTCGCCAGGTATCAATACAGCAAGTCCTAATAATGTAAATGTGATTATAGAATTTAAGCAAGCGCCTAGCAAAATTGAGGTATTAAAACAAGCGGCTAAAGGGAAAAAGATAGCTCTTTCAAATGCGGAACAAAAGGTAGAGGCATCACATAAAGGGTTTAAAGCAGAGCTTGAACAGCTTCAAAAGAATAAAGAGAAAGGGACAAATGTAAAATCTGCAAAGATAACAAGAGAATATAAGAATGCTTTTAATGGTGTAGCGATTTCTTTACCAGCAAATATAATCGAAGACTTAGTTCGTACCGGTATCGTTAAGCGCGTATGGGAAGATCATGAGGTTAAAATTGATTTGCCGAAAGAAACAGCTAAGACTGCTGTTGAACCAAAAATGGCAGATAGTGTACCACAAATTGGTGTAGACAAGCTACATGATGAAAAAATAACAGGAAAAGGAATTAAGGTAGGTGTACTAGACACAGGTATTGATTACAACCACCCGGATTTGAAAGATGCATATAAAGGGTATCGTGCAAAACAAGGTGAAGATCCAACTAAAATAGATCCGAACTCAATAAAAGGATGGGACTTTGTTAATAATGATGCTGATCCAATGGAGACAACGTATAAGGATTGGCAAAATTCTGGAGGATATCCTGAGATTTATGAGGGAAGTGCATATTATACATCCCACGGTACGCATGTAGCTGGGACAATTGCTGCAGACAAACAGAATAGTGTGGATTATGCAGTGAAGGGCGTTGCTCCAGATGTAGACTTATATTCATATCGCGTATTAGGTCCATATGGAAGTGGACAAACAAGCGGTATTCTTGCTGCGATTGATAAAGCAGTGAAAGACGATATGGATGTTATCAATTTATCACTAGGAGCGTCTATTAATGATCCTTTATATCCTACTTCTGTTGCAGTGAACAATGCGATGTTAGCAGGTGTTGTTACAGTAGTAGCAGCTGGTAATAGTGGTCCGGAAGAAGGTACTATAGGATCACCTAGTGCAGCAGCACTTCCAATTACAGTTGGAGCCAGTGACGCTGCAGTGAATATTCCAACGTTTTCCGCCGATGCAGGTGATGTACATGTAGATAAGATGATGCTACTTGGAAAAAGCTTTACTGATAAGATTGAAGATTTGAAAGGACAATCCTTATCGGTTGTATATGCAGGGCTTGGGAAATCAGGTGATTTTACAGGGAAAGATGTAAAAGGGAAGTTAGCTCTTATCCAACGTGGTGAGATTACATTTGATGAAAAAATTAAAAATGCTAAGGAAGCAGGCGCAAAGGCGGTAATTGTATACAACAATGTAGATGGGGAAATTACAAGTTATCTTGGGGAAAGTACTTCATCTATTCCATCGTTCCGCTTAACAAAAGTAGATGGTGAGAAATTGCAAGCAAAAGCTGTACAAGGAGATGTGTCGTTAGCATTTGGAGAACTTAGTAATATAAAAACAGAGGGAGATCACTTGGCTGATTTCAGCTCCCGTGGTCCTGCAACTAAAACAGATGATATTAAGCCAGATATTGTAGCACCAGGTGTGTCTATTTTCTCAACTGTTCCTGAATATATTAATGATCCAAAAGATGGAGAAAATTATCCGGTAGCGTATGGACGTATGTCAGGTACATCTATGGCAACTCCTCATACTGCAGGGGTAGCGGCACTTATTTTACAAGAACATCCAAACTATAGTCCATTTGAAGTAAAAGAAGCACTTATGAATACCGCAGTTGACCTAAAAGAAGAGCGTTCTGTATTTGAGGTGGGCTCTGGACGAATTGATGCATATCGTGCAGTTCATGCAGATACATCTATCGAGGTTATCGATAAAACATCAAACGTTGTAGATGATGAAGAAGTAGAAATTGAAGAAAAAACAGGTTCTATTGCGTTTGGGTATAAAAATCAAATTGAAAATGGGCCTATTAAAGATAGTCGAAAAGTCTTAATTAAGAACAGCAGTAAAACTGATGGAAAAGAGTTTAAATTAGAAGTAGAGTTTTCATCTACAAGTGTAGGTGTGCAAGATGCAGCGAAGAATGGTGTGAAGCTAAATGTACCAGATTCTATTAAAGTAGCTCCTAGTACATCAGAGGAAATTAGCCCTGAAATTATCATTCCAGAAAACGCTGAATTTGGTAGATATGAGGGCTATATTCATATTTCAAATAAAAACAATGAAAAAGAAGTATATCAAGTACCATTTGCAGTTAAATTCACAGAAAAAGGGATTGCGTCTGTAGATTTACTGAGAGATGCAATGGCAACAGATGCATCTAAATTCCATCCGTTTATGGAGAGACCAAGTTCGCCTTTGACATTTAAACTAAATAGTCCTCTTGAAACTATTGATGCAGTTGTGAAGGACCGAAAGACAGGAAAGGCATTAGGAGTCGTTGGTACACTTAATGCAAGTAGTCTAACACCGAATATTGAATATATGATGTTTTCTGGTATGGGAGGGTATGTACTTCCATTCACAGGAGATCCAGCTCATCCAATTGGGGATAAACCTGTTATGTTGCCTGATGGAGATTACGAATTGAACTTCGTTGGATATGATAAAGAAGGAAAATCGTATACAAAAGGCGATAGCATTATCATTGATAATGTTATACCGGAAATGAAATTTAAGGATGTACAACCTGGTATACATGAAGTCAATGATTCTATGTTTAAAGAAGAAGACGGCCAACGTGCATTATGGGTGCATGGTAATATTTATGATTCTACAGTAGATGCATTGAAGGCAAAAGGCTTGCAGTATGATCAAAAAGCGAACCAAATTGTATATTATCAAAACTCAGCCTTTCCATCAGGTTGGCTGAATACAATTCAAGCAAATGGTGATTTTAAATTTGGAGTACTTCCAGAGGAAATAAACGAGCCGTTAAATTTAAAATTATTTGGATATGATCTTGCAACTGCAGGGAATATGGCAACTGGATATAAAGATTACGTCTTTGTAAAGGAAGGGACAGAATACGCTGTTCCAAGTTATGACAAAGATAAAATCAAATTAGGAGAGAAAATTACATTAACTTTGAATCTTAATAATGTAAAACAGCTTATGTCAGGTACATTTGAAATTCCTTATTACAAGCAGCTCTTTAAATTTACAGATGTGAAACCAAATCCAGCACTTACGGAATATGTAAAACAACATGGACTGAACCTTAAATTAGAAGATCCGAAGATAAGTGAAGAAGGAGCTTGGGAAAACAAGGTGAAAGTTGGGGCATCATTAGAAGGAAAAGAATTTAAAGGATTAGATGGAGATACACCATTTTTAGATGTTACATTCGAGATGACGAACGATGAATACTTTAATGATTTAACTGCATTTGGAGTAGAGAAGTTCTCTTATACAAAAGCTGTTGCATCAGAAGGCATTGAGATTCCTGCGTTTAAAGATAAATCTTTTGCTATTGTTTCGAAACATTCAACGATTACAGGGTATATTGGCCCGGAAGCTTTCTTGAATGAAGAGGGGTATTTAGGTAAGAAAGACTATACAAAACTAGGAGCAAAAGTGTACGCAGTTGGCAAGGATGGAAAGAAATATACAGGAACGATTGGTGATAACGGGCAATTTGAAATTCATAGTGTCCCAGTAAGCGATAAAGAATATGATATTTTCGTAGAAATGCCAGGTCATTTAAATAGTAAATTAACAACAAAAATAGGGAAGGTGCAAGACGGTGAATTAGTGGGACAAAACTTTAGAGTTGACATGGATGATAACCTTGCAGGTGATGTAAATGGAGATAAAATGGTAGACATTCAAGATGCTAGAATAGCAGCTTTATCGTATGGAAAAGGAAAAGTATCTGTAAAAGATGGAGATATAAATCAAGATGGTGTTGTAGATGAAACAGATATTCGTTTTATTGAGAAAAACTTCTTGAAAAAGAGTCCAGATGCTAAAGAAAATCAGAAACCGAAAGAAAATGTAGGTCCAGTGACATTAGATAAAATCTTACGCTCTATTGGCTTAGAACCAAAAAAATAAGTGGGCAAACTTCTAGAGTAAATAATGCAATCAGACAATGAATAGTAAATGAAATGAGATTGGCTAACAAATAACCGGTAATGATTTACGGTAACATTACCGGTTATTTTAAAAGTAATAGTCGTTTTGATATATGAAGTAACTAGTTTAAATTTGGTTCACTTTCGCTGTGGGACAAGGTAGTTGCTTAAATTATTTTGTGGGATGGAAATAAGGTTTGTAGTTTGAACTTTAAAAATAGGGGGAGTTGTGAAATGAGTATTAAGAAAAAACTTGGTATGGGTGTTGTAACTGCAGCACTTGGCTTATCTTTAATTGGCGGGGGAACATATGCGTATTTTAGTGATAAGGAAGTGTCACAAAACACTTTTGCAGCGGGTACTTTAGATTTGAGTGTGAACCCTGAAGTTGTTATTAATGTCGATAATATTAAACCAGGTGATGAAATGGAGCGTGGTTTTCAATTAGTAAACAAAGGAACTTTAGCAATAGGAGATGTGAAACTCCTGACAGATTACAGTGTAATCGATGCTAAAGGAGATAATGGAAATGCTGATTTTGGTGATCATATCCGTGTTGATTTCTTGTGGAATTTGGATAAAAATGAGGTTCCAATTTGGTCTACTACATTATCTGAATTAAAGGTATCTACGCAAAATGGAAGTATTCCTGATCTTGTACAAAAAGGTGTTGTAGACCGAGAAGGAAATGGACTTGCTCCTGGTGATGATGATACTTTCTATGTAATGTTCACATTTGTAGATAATAATGCAGAGCAAAATGTATTTCAAGGAGATTCATTAAAATTAAATTGGACTTTCAATTCAATGCAGACAAAAGGTGAAGAGAAATAAAAATAAATGTTATATACGAGAATCAATTGATGAAGAATTGATAAATAAAACTTTTAATAATGTAAAGGTTGATTTAGTGACTCAACCTTTTTTGTTTTTAGATTATTCATAGCAGTACTTCTAACATTTGTGTCGAATTAAGAAGATATATAGGAGGGATATATATGGAAATAGCTGTAGAACGTGTTTTTACGAAAGAGATTTTAAAAAGAGCAGCGAATTTGTTTCATGTAACAGTAGAAGAAAAGCCACTTGGAGATTTTGAGAATTATATTTTTAAGGCGAAGGGTGATAATGATGAAGATTATGTATTACGTTTAACACATTCTTCTCATCGTTCTAAACAAGAGGTAGAGGCTGAACTAGATTTTTTACGATATGTTGCGGAGAATGGGGCAAAGGTAGCAGGACCTCTTTATTCAACGTCTCGAAATCTCGTAGAAGAAATCGTAGCAGAGGATGGGACTTTCTTTTTCGCTTCTTTATTTATATATGCAAAAGGTGAGCAAGTAAAAGGAGCAGAATCGCCTTATTGGGGAGATGCTTATTTTGAAGCGTGGGGAAAAGCGATTGGGCAACTGCATCGCCTTACAATGGATTATCCTAAAACAGACTACCGTGATACGTGGGAAGAAGACGAAAGTGGAATTGTTAATGAATTAGAAGATGGTCAAGTGAAAGAGATTGCAGCGGTATTAATGGATGAAATTAAGGCTCTTCCAGTTGAAAGAGAAACGTTCGGTCTTATGCACGGTGATATTCATCAAGGCAATTTTCATTATGATGGTAAAGAGCTAACAATCTTTGATTTTGATGATGCTGCTTATAATTACTTTATACATGATTTAGCGATGGTTTTATACTACTCTGTTCTATTTACACCGTGGACAGCAGAAGAGAAGACAGATTTTGCTCGTAAACAGTTACAAGTGTTACGAAAAGGATATGAGTATGAGCACAGGCTGGCGGATAGTTGGTATGAATCGTTACCACTATTTTTACGTTTACGTGATATAGGTTTATATGGAACGCTTCAAAAGAAGTTTAAAGGGAAAGATATGCCTGATAACTTCTTGAAATTATCAGAAGAGCTATACGAAAGAATTATTAAAAGAGAAGCAATTGTGAATATATAATACATTTAGTTCAAAACAAAGTATATAAAACAAATATATACTTTGTTTTTTTATACAAAAATATGTTTACTTTATTAAAATAATATTGTCCTAGATTCGGTATACACTTATAATTTTATATATATTCTGAATATTATTTATAAAAAGGAGGGGGAATGTTGGAAGCTTTCGTAAATTGGTTAAATAATATTGTTTGGAGTCCAGCACTTGTTTATTTATGTTTAGGAGTAGGTTTATATTTTTCTATTCGAACGAAGTTTTTACAAGTAAGACATGTAGGAGAAATGGTGAAGCTGACATTTCAAGGGGAAAAATCAGAAGCTGGTGTTTCTTCATTCCAAGCGTTAGCACTTTCGTTATCAGGACGTGTTGGAACAGGGAATATCGCTGGGGTAGCAACAGCGGTTGCATTCGGTGGACCAGGAGCTGTATTTTGGATGTGGGCAGTAGCCTTTTTAGGAGCAGGATCAGCTTATGTAGAATCAACACTCGCGCAAATATATAAGACGAAACATCAAGGGCAGTTTCGTGGTGGACCTGCTTATTACATTGAAAAAGGTTTAGGTGTGAAATGGTATGCTTTAGTATTCGTTGCAGCGACAATTCTTGCAACGGGGCTTTTACTACCAGGTGTACAAGCAAATAGTATTGCTGTAAGTTTAGAAACTGCTTTTGGTATTAATACTACCGTATCAGGGGCTATATTAGTTGTCGTATTAGCTCTTATCATTTTCGGTGGAGTAAAGCGAATTGTTAACGTAGCGCAAGTTGTCGTACCGTTTATGGCAATAGGCTATATTTTAGTAGCTTGCGTCATTGTTGCTATGAATATTGAAAAATTGCCAGAAGCATTTATGTTAATTATAAGAAGTGCATTTGCATTAGAAGCTGCTTTCGGTGGTATTATCGGTTTAGCAATCTCTTGGGGGGTAAAACGTGGTATTTATTCCAATGAAGCAGGACAAGGGACTGGACCACACGCAGCAGCTGCAGCCGAAGTATCACATCCAGCTAAGCAAGGTTTAGTACAAGCATTTTCCGTTTACATTGATACATTATTTGTTTGTTCAGCAACAGCATTTATGATGATTATTACAGGCATGTATAACGTATTTGATGCAAGCGGAAAAAACTTTATCGTTAATAAACTAAACGGCGCTCAGCCAGGACCAGGATATACACAGGCGGCGGTAGAATCTGTTTTCCCTGGATTTGGAAATGGTTTCGTTGCAATCTCGTTATTATTCTTCGCGTTTACAACAATTATGGCGTATTACTACATTGCAGAAACGAATATCGCGTACTTAAATCGTGATAAAGATCGCCCTTGGATGTCCATGGTACTAAAGTTTGTATTTTTAGGAGCTGTATTCTACGGCTGTATAAAAACAGCAGCAACGGCTTGGGCTTTAGGCGACATTGGGGTAGGAATTATGGCATGGGTAAATATCATTGCGATTTTATTGTTACAAAAACCTGCATTAGTCGCATTAAAGGATTATGAAAAACAGAAAAAAGAAGGAAAAGATCCAGTATTCGATCCAGGGCCATTAGGAATTAAAAATGCTGATTTTTGGGAGCATGAATACGGGAAAGATAAGAAAGAAGAAGTATCTTAATCGAATAAAAATGAAGAAGCAAAGGGGAAACCCTTTGCTTTTTTTATGGACAAATTGAAGCTAAAAGTTATTTTTGGGACTATTTTTGAATATAAAAAGAATGTACATGCATTGTTAGGGGAAGGGGGAGTATGTTGATAGAATTTCGTAATGTAAATAAATATTATGGTAACTTTCAAGTTTTGAAAAATATTAATGTGCAAGTGAAAAAAGGCGAAGTGGTAGTAGTTGTCGGGCCTTCAGGATCAGGAAAAAGTACATTGCTTCGATGTATAAATCAATTAGAGGCAATTACAGATGGAGAATTAATTGTACAAAATACAGAGGTACACAATAAAAAAACGGACATGAATGAATTGCGGCGAAATATTGGGATGGTCTTTCAACATTTTTATTTATATCCACATAAAACGGTTCTTCAAAATATTACATTAGCACCGATTAAAGTAAATAAAGTTTCCAAAGAAGAAGCAGAGAAAACAGCAATGTTTTATTTAGAGAAAGTAGGAATCCCTGAGAAGGCTAACGTATATCCACATCAATTATCCGGAGGACAACAGCAACGGGTGGCAATTGCTAGAGGACTTGCAATGCAGCCGGAAATTATGCTATTCGATGAGCCTACGTCTGCTCTTGATCCAGAGATGATTGGAGAGGTACTTGATGTTATGAAAGCACTGGCTAAAGAAGGGATGACAATGGTCGTTGTCACGCATGAAATGGGATTTGCTAGAGAGGTAGCAGATAGGATCTTATTTATGGATGATGGCCAAATTATTGAAGATACAAAACCGGCGAACTTTTTTGCAAACCCTGAACAAGAAAGAGCCCGTTTATTTTTAAGTCGGGTGCTAAATCATTAGAGGAGGAATTTCATGCTTAAAATGAAAAAGTTATTTACTTTAATCGTATTTTCATGTTTATTCGTGCTTGTTGTTGCTGGATGCGGAAGTAAGAAAGATGAGGCAAAGGAAACAAATACGAAGCAAGGCGGGGCTGTTGAGCAAATTAAGAAACGAGGGAAATTAGTAGTTGGGGTGAAGAATGATACGAATTTATTTGGATTAAAAAATCCTTCAACAGGGCAGGTAGAAGGATTCGATGTTGATGTCGCCAAGGCACTGGCGAAAAAGATTCTTGGAGATGAAAAGAAGCTAGAGCTGAAAGAAGTAACGTCTAAAACACGCATTCCAATGCTGAAAAATGGTGATATTGATGCAATTATTGCAACAATGACAATTACGGAAGAACGCAAAAAAGAAGTGGATTTTTCAGATGTATATTTTAAAGCAGGACAATCGTTACTTGTGAAAAAAGGAAGCAATATTAAGAGCGTCGATGATATAAAACAAGGCGTTAAAGTATTAGCTGTAAAAGGATCAACATCTACAAATAACATTCGTCAAAAGTCACCAGAAGCGACTGTATTAGAGTTTGAAAATTATAGTGAGGCATTTACAGCGTTAAAGGCAGGTAAAGGTGATGTGTTAACGACAGATAATGCGATCCTTTACGGAATGGCAAAACAAGATTCTAATTATGAAGTAGTAGGAAAAATTTTCACAGATGAACCGTATGGAATTGCAGTGCAAAAAGGGGCAGATGATTTAACGAAAGAGATTAATACTTTAATTAAAGACATGAAAGCAAGCGGGGAGTATGACAAATTATATGAGAAGTGGATTGGACAAAAACCAGAAAAGTAGATAGTAACAGTGAGAGGATGAGAGTACTCATCCTCTTCTTGTAAAGAAAGAGGGGAGAATATGTGCCTGATTTTTCTATATTAACGAATAACATTGATATGTATTTAGAAGGGTTTAAATATACAGTTATGTCTAGTGTAATTGCATTGATAGGTAGTTTTATTTTAGGAGTAATTTTGGCAGTAATGCGTATTGCACCTATTCGCATTTTAAATTGGATAGGATCAGCTTTTGTGGAGTTTGTAAGAAATATTCCACTTGTATTAATTGCATTTATATTCTATTTTGCTTTACCTGTAATAGGAATTACTTTAAATGGTTTTGTAGCAGGAACAGTTACGCTTACGGTATATACGGCAGCTTTTATTGCAGAAGTAATTCGCGCTGGTATTTTATCAGTTGCGAAAGGGCAGATGGAAGCTGCTCGCTCTTCAGGGCTAACGTATGTGCAGGCGATGTATTATGTTGTCTTACCCCAAGCAGTGAAAATTGTAATTCCCCCTTTAGGAAACCAGTTTCTCAATTTAGTTAAAAACTCTTCAATACTTGGAATTATTGCTGGTGCTGATTTAATGTATCAAGGAGATTTAATTTCAACGAAGACGTTTGTTACGTTTGATGTTTATATATTTGTCGGGATGTTTTATTTAATATTAACAATTCCGCTCAGTATGCTAGTGCGTTATTTAGAAAAACGCTTAGCAAAGGAGGCGGTGTAAATGGATTTCAAGGGAGCAATTACAGGAGATCATATTCTATTTTTATTAAAAGGATTACTTATAACATTAGAGGTAGCGCTCATAGCAATTGTACTTAGTTTTATTATTGGAAGTGTAATCGGTATATTGCGCTACACGAAAATACCTGTCGTCTCACAAGTATTAGGAGTTATAGTTGAAGTGATTCGAAACTTACCACTACTGTTAATTATATTTTTCACGTATTTTGCACTTCCAGAAGCAGGCTTGAAATTAGAAATTATAACAGCTGCAATTGTTGCTTTAACAATATTTGAGGCAGCAATGATATCTGAAATTGTTAGAAGTGGTCTATTGTCTATTGAAAAAGGGCAGGTTGAAGCTGCAAGATCTTCGGGATTAACGTATGTTCAAGCGCTTTGGCATATTATTTTGCCACAAGCATTAAGGAGAATGGTTCCGCCGCTTGTCAGTCAATTTATTTCATTGCTGAAGGATACGTCGCTAGCGGTTGTTATATCACTCCCTGAGCTTATGCATAATGCTCAAATTATTAGCGGGCAAAATGTGAATTACATGATTCCGACGTTTATAGTAGTAGCTTGTATGTACTTTATCGTAAATTATAGTTTATCAATTTTATCGAGAAGATTAGAACTCCGTTGACTCTTACAATATATGTAAGGGTTTTTCCTTGTTTCTCCTTATTTTCCTCTAAATAGAATCTAAATCTTGCAATAATTCGATTTTTATATTGTTTTATCAGAAAAGTTTTAATTTTATATAGAAAATGTAATCGCTTTCGTGTATATTTTTATTATCAGAAAATTTTAACAGGATATAGGGGTATGGTAGGGGGAGGATTTAGATGCAGCAACCAACGAATGAGAAATTACATCGTACGATGAAGAGTAGACATTTATTTATGATCGCACTTGGTGGTGTAATCGGAACTGGTTTCTTCTTAGGTTCAGGTTACACCATTAATCAGGCTGGACCAGGGGGAGCCATCCTTTCATATTTAGTAGGCGGATTTATTATGTATTTAACAATGCTTTGTCTTGGAGAGTTAACGGTAGCGATGCCGGTTTCAGGATCTTTCCAAAAGTATGCGACGAAGTTTATTGGACCAGGAACGGGCTTTATGATTGGCTGGTTATACTGGCTCGGCTGGGCAGTAACAGTGGGTCTAGAATTAACGTCAATCGGTTTAATGATGAAAAGATGGTTTCCAAATGTTGATGTTTGGGTATGGTGCCTTGTATTCGGCGTTATTTTATATGCTTCAAACGCAATTTCGGCGAAAAGTTATGCTGAATTAGAATTTTGGTTCTCTAGTATTAAAGTAATTACAATTCTTGCATTTGTTGTGCTTGGTGGTAGTGCATTATTAGGATTTATATCATATGACGGAAAAGAAGCAGCACCTCTTTTCTCTAACTTTGTAAGCGATGGTGGACTTTTCCCGAATGGACTAGCTGCCGTATTACTTACAATGATTACAGTTAACTTCTCGTTCCAAGGAACAGAGTTAATCGGAATTGCAGCGGGAGAAAGTGAAAATCCAGAAAAAACAATTCCACGTGCAATCCGTAATACAGTATGGCGCATTATGTTATTCTTCATTTTAACAATGACGATTTTAGTAGGATTAATTTCTTGGAAAGAAGCAGGCGTAATTGAAAGCCCATTTGTAGTCGTATTTGATAAAATTGGTATTCCATACGCAGCTGATATTATGAACTTCGTTATTATTACTGCGTTATTATCTGTAGCGAACTCTGGATTATATGCAGCGACGCGTATACTATGGTCACTTGCAAATGAAGGAATGGCACCAACTTCCTTCCAGAAAGTAAATAAGCGTGGTATTCCAATTACAGCGCTAGTCGTAACGATTGCGGTAGCTGGATTATCTCTATTCACAAGTTTCCTTGCAGAAGATACAGTATACATGTACTTATTATCGATAGCTGGTTTATCGGCTGTTTCAAGTTGGATCATTATTGCTTTATCGCAACTTCGCTTTAGAAGTCAGTATATAAAAGGCGGAGGAAAGTTAGAGGACTTAAAGTATAGAACACCACTATATCCGATTGTTCCAATTTTAGCTTTAATTACAAATAGCATCGTTGTTATTAGTTTAGCGTTTATTCCTGAACAAAGAATGGCGTTATACTGCGGTATTCCATTTATCATTTTCTGCTATATATATTATTATTATATGAGTAAGAAACAGCAGAAACCGATGAAAGTGGAGATGGACAAAACAAATGAAACTAACAATCAAATACGATGATATAAAGGCAGATTTATCGTACGCTCAATTAGCGATTGGAAAAGAAAACGGGTATTCACCGTTACAATTACTCGTTTCTTCTATCGCAGGATGTAGTGCAATTGTCTTTCGAACAATTTTAGAAAAGAAACGTATTACATACGATACGTTTACGATCGAAACTGAAATTGGTAGAAGTGAAGCTTTATCCAAACCAGTTGAAAGTGTTCATTTGCACTATAAAATTAAAGCGGAAAACATTACAGAAGAGCAGTTGGACAAAGCATTGCAGCTTGCAGTGAAAAATTGCACGATTGTTCAATCTGTAAAAGACAGTATAAAAGTTACGGAAACAATTGAACTAATAAAATAAAACATAAAAACGTGAGAGCCGTATTCTCACGTTTTTATGTTTTTAGAAAGAGGGGAAAGTGTAGTGGACTGTTTAGGTTGTAAATTAGCAAATGAAGAGGAAAAAATATATAAAATATATGAAGATGACTATGTAACATGTTTTTTAGATCATGAACCTTTCTATACAGGACATACTTTAATTGTGCCAAAGCAACATGTTGTAGAAGTAGACGAATTAGATGATGTTGTAGCAAAATCCATTATGGATGCTTCTAAGCTGATTGCAAAAGCGATTAAGGTATTATATAAACCTGACGGAATTACGATTTGTCAAAATGGTGGAATCTTTAATGAACTTACGCACTATCATATGCATGTTGTACCGAGATATAAAGAGCGTTCATTTGCTGAGTTTTATACGGTACAATCGGGAGAAAAGAAGAATCATAATTTGGAAGAAATAAAGACGTTGTTAAAAGAAGAGATAGAGCAAGTGTTGCTGACTGAAAAGGCATAAGAGGAATGTTCTTTATGAAACAGTCAGGAAAATTCGAATAAACAAAAGCCCGATTTCTTAGTTAAAATAGAGAAATTGGGCTTTTGTTTATTCTATTATTAAATTTTATCTATAAAAAGATTTTGCAGTGTCACAAAGTTACAGTGCTCATTCGTTATATAGAGTGAGAGGAGGAATTATATGAAAGTTACAAACAAAGATTATGAAAAGATGGAAGAGCTATATGAGTTGTATGAACAAAAAATTTATTATGTAGCTTATTCTATTTTAAATAATATTCAACAGGCTGAAGATGCGGTTCAAGAGACGTTTATTACTCTTTATAAGAACTTGGAAAAGCTCCATAGCTTGAGCACTGAAGAGCTTAAACGCTATATTTTGAGGGTCGCGAAAAACAAGGCGATTGATAGTTACCGGAAAAATAAACGACATGAAACATTTTTAGAAGAATATGAAAGAGAATCAATAGAAGCAGTAGATGAAAATATTGAAGAGTGGGAAAAACGTAAAATGTCTGAGGTTCAAATTGATACATTGCTAAAAGAGTTAAATGAATCTAACAGACAGGTGTTTAAGTACAAAGTCTTCTATAACTTAACGTATCAAGAAATTTCAAGTGTAATGGGGATTACGGAGGCTAATGTCCGCAAGCAGTTTGAACGCGCTCGAAAACGAGTCCAAAATATGATAGGAGGTATACAACATGACGAATTCAAAGAACTCCAAAGAAATATATGAACTTGCTGAAAAAATTGCTTTAGATGATTTTGATAAATCCGAAGAACAACATGAATTTTCACATACATATACGCGCAAAAAGAAATTGTTTATGGAAGAAATGAAGCTGAGAGGCGAGCGACCACAGAAAAAGCGTAAAAGACATCGTATGTTAATCGCTGCTGCCTGTTTATTAATTGGTATGCCAACAACTGTTTTTGGTGCAGTGAAAGTCTATAATATGATTGTTCAAAAACAAAATTACGAAGTAAATGTTTCCTTAACAAATAAGGATTCGAAAAAGAGTAATCAGTGGTATAAGTTGAAGATTGGTAAATTGCCAGAAAATATGGAAGCAATTGATGATAGTGCTATGAAATATTCATTTAAAGATAACGACGCAATGGGCGGGTTTTCATTTGTTCTTTCGAGAGTGGGAGAAAATGCGGATTTTCAAACTTTATATTCAAAAAGTTATGAAGAAAAAGAGATAAATGGCAGGAAAGCAGTAATTGTCCATAAAGAAACTGGAAACAACAACGTAATGTTTGACAGAAAGGTCTTTCTCTTTTTTGAGAAAGAAGGGATTATGTTAGAAAGTTATATTGGATCCGATGTAAACGAAGAACAAATGATAGATGTGTTAGGGAGTATTTCACTTGAGCCTACGTCAAAAGAAAAGGCATCATATATAGCAGATTATGATGAAAATCGCTTTACCAAAGCAGCTGAACCGAAAGAAAATAAGGTGATTCCATTGAAAAAAGATAGTAAACGACTATTTCATATAGGACAAAAGGTTCCAGTAACGATATCTATGGATAACAGCCAAATTGAATATGTGATAGAAAAAGTTGAAGTCTTTGATTCAATTAAAGATTTTAAACAAGAGAATTTTAATGAACTTGGCCTAGAGATATTAAGCAAGAATAAGGCTTTAGATCAGATGGGAAAATTACTATCGTACAGACGAGATGAATATAAATTAGGGAATGGTAAAGATTCAATTGATACATTAGTAGATTCGAAATTAGTTAATGTTAAATTTGTCTATTTAACAACAACAGTGAAAAATATTGGTAAAAAGTCGACAGAAGAAATCTATATGCATCCATCCATAAAACAGCTTAAATTTGAAGGGAATGCATGGAACTACGCTAAAGAAGAGGGAATGGACGCAACGCGTATTATGACGGGTGAAGTTGATTACTTGGAACCTCACGGAGACGGGAAAAGCTTTTATAATATTGGCAGTATCACACCAGGACAAACGGTGAAGGTTAACTTAGGTTATTTTGTAGATGAGGATAAACTAGATTCAATCTTTTTGGATGCTTTCCATTACAGAGGGAATGGTGGCACTGAAAATATGAATGCGGAATATCGTTGGTGGATTGATATTCGTCAATAGTAACAAAGAGACTAAAAAGCTGCTTACATCTAGCAGCTTTTTTCGTCTTCATACATATGTAAAATTTCTTTCGCACGTATACGTAAACCATCTATCAATTCTTTCGGTTCTAACACTTTTGCATCTTTTCCAAGTCTATAAAATAAAGGAGTAATAAAGTTAATCTCACCTTTATCAATTGTTGAGTGTATATATCCTGTCCCATCCTCGTTTACTATAACGAATTCCTCAAGATAAGGAACGCTTTTACATTGGCGTACGCCTTCTGTTGTCAGTAAAACATGTAACTGAGTAGGGATGTGTACTACGTTAGAGTTAGAGGCAAACCACTCTTCTAAATTCATGAATGTATCCTCATTTTCTTCCGTTGATAATATGGAAAGAATACGATCGATGCGATACAGTAATACTTTTTTTCTACCGAAGTCATAGGACGGTAAGTACCATAACCCGTCGTGAGCATATACACCAATCGGATGAACATGTTTTGTTTTTATCCCTGATTTAGATTCGTATTGAAAGTGTAAATTTTTATTTTCAATAGCCGCTGTTAACACTTCGTTTAAAAGTGGGGTCTCAATTGTTCTCTTCGGATTCCAAAAGGCGATATAAGAACGTATTTTATCAACTTTCACTTTCGCATCATGTTGTAGGGAGCTATACAGTTTATGTGTAACGGAATTGATTTCTGTGTTAAAAGGTAAGTCGCGATAGTAACTTAAAGATTGAAAAGCAAAAAAGATAGAGACTGCTTCTTCTTCCGTAAATAAAATAGGCGGAATTACTCTATTCGTTAATACTTTATAGCCGCCGTTACGACCTTGTTCTGCGTAAATGGGCAACCCCATATCACTTAAATCTAAAATGTATCTATGGACAGTACGAACGGAGATATTAAATTCATCAGCTATTTCTTGCGCTGTAAATGTCTTTTTGGCAGAAGCAAATATAAGAATATCTAATAAGCGTTTAGCTTTTGACAAATGTATCACCTTTTCTTTTTAACGTGACATAAATTGTCATGTTTTATTGTTAGTATATTGTTTACATCATATGTTATCAAGATGAGATACAAGGAGGAAAAGATATGTCACGTGAAATAGTTTTATTTATTGCGGCGAGTTTAGATGGATATATTGCGAAAGAAAATGATGATTTAGAGTGGTTAATGGAAACGGAAGGAGAGGGAGATAACGGTTATACAGAAATGTACGAAACGATTGATACAATAATTATGGGAAAGAAAACGTACGATTATGTAGTAGAGCATACGGAAACATTCCCGTACTTAGATAAAGCATGTTATGTTTTTTCTCGTTCAGAAAAAGGTTCAGACGGAAACGTGGAATTTGTAAATGAAGATGTAGTGGAGTTTACAAAAAGGTTAAAAGCACAAGAAGGGTCTAAAATATGGATGGTTGGTGGAGGAGAGCTACTGAGAGAATTCTTTAAGAATAATCTAATTGATGAATATGTTGTTACGATTACACCGCATATATTAGGTTCTGGAGTTCCGTTATTTCAAGACAAGAACCCAGAAATTAATTTAACTTTGATGGATACGAAACGTTTTGGGCAATTTGTAAATTTATATTATAAAGTAAAGTGATAAAAAAACACGACTATTGATGATAGTCGTGTTTTTTTATGGATGGTAATGAAATTATAAAGCAAGACCCGTAATCGACTTCGCTCGTTACAGTAATATTTCCGCCGTGTAGTTCTACAATTTCTTTTACGATAGATAGCCCTAAACCAGTTCCGCCTGTAGATCGTGTTCTTGCTTTATCGACACGGTAAAAGCGGTCAAAAATGTGAGGGAGGTCTTCAAGCGGAATACCTTCGCCTTCATCTTCAATTGTAATGGAGATACGTTTATGTTCTTCTGTAATAGAAATGTTTATATGAGAATGCTCTTTTGAATGTCTATAAGCGTTATTTAAAATATTCACAACAACTTGTTCGAATCGTTGTTCATCTAAGTTTACTAGCAGTGTAGGAGGACAAGAGAAAGAAACTTTAATGTACCTTTCTTTATACATGGCGTTTACTTTTTCACATATACGCGTAAGGAAGGTGTGTAAATGCACTTCCTTTACTTGAATAGAAAAGTTATGTTGTTCCATTTGTGCAAGTGAAAATAAATCTTGAACTAAGTTTGTAATGTAATCAGACTCATCTTTTATAATTGATAAATATCGCAAACGTTGTTCAGAAGGGGTGCTTTCTTTTAAAGCAATGTCAGCATAACCTCTTACGTATGTTAACGGTGTTCGTAATTCGTGAGCAACACTTGCTAGAAATTCACTTCGCTCTGTTTTCATATAATGTAGATCATTTGCGAGCGTCTGAATAGATGATGCTAGTTCACCAATTTCATCATTTCGAGTAGTTGTTAATGAAACAGATAAATCACCTTTACTCATTTTTTCAGTGGCATGTTTCATGTGTAACAATGGTTTTGTTAATAATCGAGATAATAGGAAAATTGTGATGACTGTGAGTAGAAATGTGATGGCACCAGCAATAATGAATTGTTTTGTTAATCCATTAACTAACTTTTCAATTGATTCTGTTCCAAGAAACATGTACACATAGCCTTCATGCTTTCCATCTACTACAATGGGGCTAACTGTACATATATAATTAGATGTTTTCCAATGATTTTCTATAATCGCTCCATTATGGTCTGTTCGAGTTTGCATTTTACTAATATGATCGTTTATAGTCGTGTTTATTTCGTTAGATTTAGCTAGTATTTCTTTATTTGCATTTGTAATAACGACAGTTGTTTCAGCTTCAGATTCCATTAATGCTACGTGAGAGATGGTTTGCTCATCGTAATATTTTTCAAGTACATCTCGATGACTATTTCCTCGCTTTAATAAAGCTGTCATTTCTTCATTTACTCTAGTGTTTACAAGACTATAATAGAGCAAAATAAAGAGAACACTTTCAATTAAAAGTGTAACAATTAAAAAATAAAATCCGAATTGAATTGAAATTCGTTTCATCGTTTTGCCCCTTACTGTTCAGTATTAATCCATCGATAACCTACTCCATACACGGTTTTTAAATGATGATCAATAGGGAAATTTGCTTTTCGCAATTTATCACGTAAATTACGAATATGTGAATCGACTGTGCGATCTTCTGTATTTGTGTTTAACCCCCAAATTCGTTCGATGAGCTGATCACGGTTTAATACGTAGTTCACATGGCGTAAAAATAATCCGAGTAAAGAAAATTCAATTGGTGTGAGAAGGAGTTCTTCATTATGGACAGAAACGAAGTGTTTTGTTTCATCCCATACAATACCGTGATATTGGATTTGTTTATGTTCATTTGTACGTCTTAAAACGGCTTCAATTCTTGCGAAAAGTTCTTCTTCATGGAAAGGTTTCGTTACGTAATCATCGGCTCCAATTTTTAATCCTTGAACGACATCTACTGTTTGATCACGAGCTGTAACCATAATAATAGGAATGTTACTAAAAGATCGGATTTTTTTGCACGTTTCCCATCCGTCCATCTTTGGCATCATAATATCGAGTAAAACAAATTTAAAGTTTTGATTTTCTATATGTAAAATAGCTTCTTCTCCTGAAGTCGCACATACGCAGTTATATCCAATTGGTGTAAGATAAAGCGTTAATAATTCAAGCATTCTCGGTTCATCGTCTACGAGCAGTATATCAATCATAGAGAGCCCTCCATATTTATAATCGTTACTTAAAGTGTAATGCAAAATCATGAAGAAATGGTGCAGATTATGATGTGTCTGCATAATTTCTTCAGAATTGCTTGTTATTGTGGAGTTGAAATTACATTTTAGGTAATCATATTGGCTCAAAAATGATTAATACGGAGGCGGTATAGTGAAAAAAATGACCCGAATTTTTGGGATAACAATAATTACAGCAGTTGGTCTTGCTGCATGCGGACAAACGAATACAGACCATAAAAACCATGAATCTACAAAAGAGAAGAAAACAGAGCAAAAGGAAATGAAAATGAATCAGGAGGTAACGGCGCCAAAAGAAATGAACCAAGGTGCATCTAATGATTTATTAACGACAAGTTTAAAAAATGTAACGAGATTAAACACAAACGATCCTTCGCAAATGGCAGTATTAACTTCGCAAACGATATGGCCAGCAACTCATAAGGAGAACCAGCCAGGTGCTGTTATTTTAGTACCAGCAAGCGAGTGGCAATTAGGTATTGCGAGTGCAGATTTTATTCATCATCCGAATAACGGGCCGATTTTATTTATAGAAAAAGAAAAGATACCGGAAATGACGTTAAAAGAAATAAAACGATTAAATCCAATCGGAACGAAAGATGGAACACAAATTATGGTGATGGGAGATGTAGGTACTAGCGCGCTTGAACAATTAAAAGGTTATAAAGTAAAACAAATAAAAGAAACGGACCCAGCTATATTTGCGAAGGATGTTGATAAGGAGTATGCCGATATAACAGGAAGCTACCCAAATAGTGTTATTATCGGTTCGTCTGCAGAAGAAGGACGTTTATATACAACCCCCGCTGTAAATTGGATTTCTCATATGCCGGAACCACTACTCTATACAGAAAAGAATAAAGTGCCAGAAGCGACAATAGAGGCACTAAAAATGAGAAAAGATAAAGCAAATATATATGTATTAGGGCCAGAAAAAATTGTTTCAAAAGAAGTAGAAAAAGAGCTAAGCAAATACGGGAAAGTAACGCGTATTAGTGGAGAGACCCCTACAGAAAACTCGATTGCGTTCGCTAAATTTAAAGATGAAAAAACAAAATTTGGCTGGGGATTCACAAAACCTGGTCACGGTTTATCATTTGTTTCAAGTAAAACACCAGATTTAGCAGTTGCTGGGGCACCTTTTTCACATATGGGTAAACATGCACCTGTTGTATTATTAGAAGAAGGTAAAGCTTCACAAACAGTGTATGACTTCCTTGCAAGCATTCAGCCGAAGTTTAAAGATGATCCAACACTTGGACCATATAATCACGGTTTCTTATTAGGAAATACGAGTGATATTTCATTTGAAACACAAGGAATACTAGATGAGAGGTTAGAAATTGTTCAGGAAAGTGGTCAAGGACACGGTGGACATTAATGAAATGAGAAAAGATGCTACTAAGGTAGTGTCTTTTTCTTTAGGAAACTTTTACATAGCAAAAAATCTTCTACTCGTTATATAATAGCTTTCGTGCAGTCGGCTAGATTTTCTTATGGAGAAAACCAAATTATAAAGGAGTAGAGGAGTGATACTTTGTTTCAAACGATAAAAAATGACTGGTTTTCTAATGTGAAAGGGGACGTGTTATCAGGAATTGTCGTTGCTTTAGCGTTAATCCCTGAAGCGATAGCCTTCTCTGTTATTGCAGGCGTGGATCCGACAGTTGGACTATACGCAGCCTTTTGTATTGCAGTTACCATTTCATTTGTTGGCGGAAGAACTGGAATGATTTCAGCTGCAACAGGTGCAATGGCATTATTAATGGTAACGCTTGTTAAAGATCATGGTTTGCAATATTTATTTGCTACAACAATATTAACAGGTATTGTCCAGATTGTTTTTGGCGTGTTCAAACTGAGCTCATTTATGAAGTTTGTTCCGAAATCTGTTATGAGTGGTTTTTTAAATTCACTTGGAATTTTAGTTTTTACAGCGCAATTGCCACATTTTAAAAATGCAACTTGGCAAATGTATGCACTCGTTGTATTAGGACTTGCAATTATATATTTATTTCCACGTATTACAACGGCTGTACCTTCTACGCTTATTTCAATTATTATTGTGACGAGTATTGCACTTATGAGCGGATTACAGTTGAAAACAGTAGGAGATATGGGAAGCCTGCCGAAAGAATTACCGTTCTTTAGTATTCCTGACGTGCCTTTTACACTTGAGACATTAGGGATTATTTTACCTTATGCAGTTATGCTTGCAATTATCGGTTTACTAGAATCATTATTAACAGCTTCAGTTTTAGATGATATGACGCATACGGAAAGTAATAAGCATAAAGAGGCACGCGGACAAGGGATCGCAAACATTGTTGCTGGTTTCTTCGGAGGAATGGCAGGTTGTGCAATGATCGGTCAATCTGTTATTAATATTAAATCAGGTGGACGAGGTCGCCTATCAACATTTGTAGCGGGCGGATTTTTAATCGTATTACTATTCGTTTTAGGAGATTATGTCGTTCATATTCCGATGGCAGCTTTAGTTGCGGTTATGATTATGGTTTCAATCGGAACTTTTGATTGGAATTCTGTAGCAACGATTCATAAAGTGCCAAAAGGAAACGCATTCGTCATGATCGTAACAGTCGTGGTCGTTCTTATCACTCATAATTTGGGATTAGGTGTAATTATCGGAACAGTAATTAGTGCGGTTTTATTTGCATTCAATATGGCAAAGATTCACGTGAAACATTTATATATTGAAAATAAGAAAATATACGAAATTCACGGTCAACTCTTCTTTGCATCTACAGCAGATTTTATAAATGCTTTTTCATTGGATGAAGGTATAAAAGAAATCGAAATGAACTTTACTCATGCGCACGTATGGGATGATTCGGCAGTGGCATCAATTGATAAAGTTATTATGAAATATGAACAAAGTGGCGTGAAAGTAAGTATAACAGGATTAAATGAACGTAGCTCAAAACTTGTTGCAAATTTAGCTACTTATAATAAAAGAATTGCTAGTTAAAAGCCTCCTTTTTAGGGGGCTTTATTATATAATACGAGTAGGATAACGAAAAGGGGATTCAGCATATGTACAAACAAATTATATTAGCATGTGACGGTTCTGAACATGCACTTCGAGCAGCGGAACATGCAACATATATTGCAAAATGTAGCGAAGAAACAAATGTTGAAGTTGTGTACGTAGTAGATAATAGAACGGCAAAATCAGATATTATACAAGGTCAAACAGATTTAGAAACAATATCAGCTAGTCGAAAAGATAAATTAAAAGAGATTGAAGGTTTATTAAAGAAAGAGAACATTTCTTATACAATTACGATATTACATGGTGATCCTGGAGATACAATTGTTCAATATGTGAATACAGGAGATATAGATCTTGTCATTGCTGGAAGTAGAGGGCTCAATACACTGCAAGAAATGGTGCTGGGAAGTGTAAGTCATAAAATAGCAAAGCGTGTGAAATGTCCAGTGATGATTGTAAAATGAAATAGAATGTAACGAAGATCTTAGTATAACTGAGGTCTTTTTTTATGTATAAATGACTCTTATCTGTGGAAATACTAGATATATAAGTTGAAAAGATGTTAACTTACAAATTTGTAAGTTAGTTGTTAGAGAAATCGATGTTATGAAATTTTTCCCATTGGTAAAATAAAAGTATCAAAGGGGAGATAGGGAGGATGGAAGCAATGAAATCATTTCAAAATTTGTCATATAGCCAAGGTGTCAGTCTTATTTGTTTAGGGGGATTTGCTGCATCTGTTACGTTAGCCGTTTTAATAAAGGTGTTTCATCAAATCTTTTAATCTTATAGTAGGGAAGGAATGGGTTGTTATCATTAGTAGGAACAGCAATGAAAATAAAAAATAGCTCTTAGCATGTATGTAAATGCTAAGAGCTATTTTTATGCTTGTTATATATTATTTAAGCTTGTTTTGATTTTACTGACCCTGTATTTAAAGTAAGAGCAAGGAAGAACATTGCAAGTACGCAAGATGCAAGTAATAAGATGAATCCGCCATCCCATCCGAATGCATCTACGATAAAGCCCATAGCTGCACTAGCGAAAGCTGCTCCGCCTAAGTAACCGAAGAATCCAGTTAAGCCTGCTGCAGTTCCAGCAGCTTTCTTTGGTGCTAAATCTAGAGCGTGTAGACCAATTAACATAACCGGTCCGTAAATTAAAAATCCAATTGCGACAAGTGCGATACTATCAACCATTGGATTACCAGGAGGGTTTAACCAGTAAACAAGAACTGCGATAAATACACCAACCATAAATAGAATACCAGCAGGTGCACGACGTCCTTTAAATAGTTTATCACTCATCCATCCGCAAAGAAGTGTACCTGGAATACCAGCCCATTCATATAGAGCGTAAGCAGTACGTGAGCTACTATGAGTAAAGCTTTTTTCTTCTACTAAATAAGTAGGAGCCCAGTCTACAACGCCGTAACGTACGAAATATACGAAAACGTTCGCAATAGCGATGTACCATAAAAACTTATTGTTTAATACGTATTTAAATAAAATTTCCTTTACTGAAAGTTCGCGTTCGCGATCTTTTACTTTTTCATCTGGTGGATATTCCCCAGTATGTTCTTCAATAGAAGGTAGTCCACAAGATTGAGGTGTATCTTTCATCGTAATTAATACATAAATACCAACTAAAATTGAAAGAATACCTGGGAAGTAAAAAATACTTTTCCAGTCATCTGCGAAGAAGTATAAGCCTAATGTTACAAGGGAAGGCATAAGCGCTCCGCCAACATTATGAGCGACGTTCCAAATAGACATTTTTGTACCACGTTCGCTAATAGAGAACCAGTGAACCATCGTACGACCACAAGGAGGCCATCCCATACCTTGTACCCATCCATTTAAAAACTGAAGTACAAACATAAGTATAATGCTCGTTGTAATGAAAGAAAATGAGCCGAAAATAATATTAATGATACCTGATAAAAATAGCCCAGCTGCTAAAAAGTAGCGAGGATTACAACGATCGGATACGATACCCATAAGAAATTTACTTAATCCGTAAGCAATAGAAACTGCTGAAAGGATAACCCCAAGTTCCCCTTTACTAAAGCCTTGCTCGATTAAGTATGGCATTGCTAGTGAAAAGTTTTTTCGAACAAAGTAGTAGCCTGCATAACCGATGAAGATACCTAAGAATACTTGTAAACGTAATTTACGGTATTCGCTATCAACGCGATCAGCTGGTAAGCGTTCCGCGTGGGGCGCAGGTTTAAATAATTGTGTAAAAAACATAAAATGAAAATCCTCCCCTAATTAATTCGAAGCGTTTTAAGACAGAGAATATAAAAAGGCCATGAAATATAAAAAAGTTTCCTTTTTTATGATTCATAGCCGTGTACTCCGTTTCTCCGTGACTGTCAATATTAACTTCGTCGAAAATTATACAACTTTGTGACAAAAATGTAAACGTTTTTATGAATAAAAGTATTGACGGATTTTGTTCGCGGGATTAATATTTAAATACGTTAAATATTTTATTGTTTAAATAAGAGGTGGATAACATGCCAAATGATATGACGCATATCGATAAAATTCAAGCTCTTGCCTTTTCGATTGGAAAGAAAATGCAGACGGAGTTATTAGAACAAATGCAAGCAACAGGACTTACACCACCGCAGTTTTATATTTTAAAGATTTTAGATCATTATGGGGCTTCAAGAGCGACAACATTAGCAAAAAAGATGTATGTGAAGCCTAGCGCAATTACAGTGATGATTGATCGTCTAATCGATCAAGAACTTGTAGAACGCTATCACGACAAAGATGACCGTCGTGTTGTCATCATCGAGTTAACGAAAAAGGGGAAAGCTAGAGTAGAAGAGGCAATGACAGCTCGCAACGAGCATATTGCAAAATACTTTTCACATTTAGAGTTGCAAGAAAGAGAAGATTTATTACGTCTCTTTGAGAAGTTAGAAACCATTATTTGCGGGACACAAGAGAAAAAAGAGAATAACTAAGAGGAATTGAGGAGATTACATGGAGCAACAAGAAAATCAAAATAGAAAGTTGTTGTTAATCGGTTTAGTAATCGCGATGCTATTTGCTGCATTAGATGGAACAATTGTTGGTACAGCAATGCCACGTATCGTCGGTGACCTAGGCGGATTAAGTTTAATGACATGGTTAACGACAGCTTATATGTTAACATCAACGACAGTTGTACCAATTGCAGGTAAATTAGCGGATTTACTTGGTCGTCGTAACGTATATATAACAGGGCTAGTTATTTTCATGATTGGTTCGGCGTTATGTGGTATGGCGAATGGTATGACAGAATTAATTATTTTCCGTGGTATTCAAGGTCTTGGTGGCGGTATTATGATGCCAATGGCTATGATTATTATTGGAGATATGTTCACGGGAAAAGAACGTGCGAAATGGCAAGGTATTTTTGGTGCGTTATACGGTCTTGCTTCTGTAATTGGACCGCAAGTTGGTGGTTGGATTGTAGATGCAGTGAACTGGAGATGGGTATTCTACATTAACTTACCGGTTGGTATTTTAGCAACAATCTTTATTGCAATGGGATTAAAATCACATAAACAAACAGGACCAATTAAAATTGATATCGCTGGAATCTTTACGATGATTCTAGGTGTTGTAAGTTTATTACTTGCGCTAACGTTTGGCGGAAAAGATTATGCATGGGATTCTTGGCAAATTATCGGTTTATTCGCACTAGCTGTAATTGGTATCGTTAGCTTTGTTATTGTTGAAACGAAAGCTGAAGAGCCGATTTTACCAATGCATTTCTTTAAAAATCGCACATTTACAATACTGAATGCGATTGGATTCTTTATGAGTATTGGAATGTTCGGCGCGATTATGTTCGTACCATTCTTCATGCAAGGTATTGTAGGAGTAAGTGCTGCTGAATCAGGAACAATTATGACTCCAATGATGATTACAATGATTGTAATGAGTATTATCGGTGGGCAACTTGTATTAAAAGTTGGTGTAAAACCACAAATTATCGCAGGTATGCTTATTATGGCCGGTGGTTTTTGGTTATTAACAACGATGGATATGCACACAACGAAGCTTACAGCTACTTCTTATATGATGGTTATCGGTTTAGGAATGGGTCTTGTAATGCCGACATTAACATTAGCGTTACAAGAAAGCTTCCCGAAAAAAGACCTTGGTGTCGTAACGTCATCAAGTCAGTTCTTCCGTCAAATTGGTGGAACATTTGGTATTACAATTTTAGGATCAATTATGAATAACACTTCAGGTACAACGTTAACAAATAAATTAGTACCTGTATTAGATACATTCCCGAAAGAAGCGGGACAAATGGTAACGAAATTTAAAGATATGATTCACACAGATCCACAAGGTTTATATTCGATGCTATTTAGCCCAGAGGCATTAAAACAAATGCCAGAAGCGTTTGCTAACAGCATTGTACCTATTTTGAAAAACTCTTTAGTAGACTCGCTTCATACTGTATTCTTAACAGGATTAGTATTTATCGTAGTAGGTGCCATCTTTACGATTTTCTTACAAAAAATTAAACTATCAGATCGTAAAAAAGATGCTGAAGAGCCTGCTGTTGAAGAAAAAGAAAAAACTGTATCATACTCGTAATGAAGAAGCATCGCCTTATGGCGGTGCTTTTTTGAGTATAACCTTAAAAGCTTTTTAGTGAGAAATGATTGACGTATTTTTAGAAATACGTTATATTATTTTCTGTAAACGGTTACATGAAATGAGGAGAAAAGAGAATGAGTACGATTAAAGACGTTGCGAAATTAGCGGGAGTATCTGTTGCGACCGTTTCCAGAGTTCTAAATAAAAATGGATATGTTCATGAAGATACATTAAAAAAGGTAGAGCGTGCAATAGAGATGTTAGATTATAAGCCTAGTACAGTAGCGCGTTCACTGTATAATAAAAAGTCTCGTTTAATTGGCTTAGTTGTTCCGAATATCGTGAATCCGTTCTTTCCAGAAGTTGCACGTGCCGTAGAAGATGTAGCACATAAACAAGGTTACACAGTTGTTCTTTGTAACTCTGATGAAAGTTTAGAAAAAGAGAAACAATACATTGATGTACTTAGACAAAATAATGTAGATGGATTTATTGTAGCAACGAATCCACAAAATAGTGTTAATTACATGAATTTATCTGTTCCGGTTGTTGCGATTGACCGTATGTTTAATGAGCGTATTCCTACTGTATATGCAGATAACTATGCAGGAAGTCAGGCTGCGACAAAGTTGTTACTAGATAAAGGATGTAAACATATTGCACATATTCGCGGACCACGTGATGTGAGTACTGCAAATGAACGTTTTGAAGGTTTTGTAGACGTTATTACGCAAAATAATCTTTCGTATATGATTGCGGAGAGTACGTTTGAGCCAGCAAATAGTGAGCGTGTAGCGATGGAATTATTAGAAGAATACCCGCATATTGATGGTATTGTTGCTGGGAATGATTTAATTGCGATTGGTATTGTAAAGGCTGCACTTCAAAAGGGGATTGCCATTCCAGATAATTTACAAATTATCGGATTTGATGGCATTTCTTTAACGGAAATGATGTATCCATCTATTACAACAGTTGCACAACCGATATATGAAATGGGGAAAATTGCAACAGAGTTGTTGTTAGAGCAAATGGAAGGGAATACATTAGAAGAGAAACACTATCGTTTGCCAATTGAAATTATAGAACGAAATACAACGAAGTAAGGAGATGAAACAGATGCCAAATATTGCAGTAGTAGGAAGCATTTCAATGGACTTAGTGGCTGTTTCAAAAAAACGGCCGAAAGCAGGAGAAACAGTAATTGGTGAAGCGTTTCATACAATCCCAGGAGGGAAAGGGGCAAACCAAGCAGTTGCTGCAGCTAGGTTAGGAGCAAATGTAGCAATGGTTGGAGCGGTAGGAAATGATGATTATGGAACAGTAGTTAGAAAAAATTTAGAGAACGAACGCATTTTTATCGATTATGTGGTACCGGTTACAGATAGAACGACAGGAATTGCTCATATCGTTTTAGCAGAAGAAGATAACAGTATTGTTGTCGTACAAGGGGCAAATGCTCTTGTAAATAAGTCAGTTGTAGATCGCTCCAAAGACCTTCTTGTAAAAGCGGATATGGTTGTTCTTCAACTAGAAATTCCACTTGAAACAGTAAAATATGTATTGGCTATTTGTGAGGAACATAATATTCCTGTTATGTTGAATCCAGCGCCAGCACAAGTTTTATCAGAAGAAATTTTAGAAAAAGCAACTTATATTACGCCAAATGAACATGAGTGCCGCATCGTATTAGATGATTTTACATCACCAATTGAAGATTTATTGGCGAAGTATCCAAATAAATTATTGATGACAGAAGGTTCTAACGGTGTTCGTTTCCATAATGGAACAGAGATTGTACATGTTCCTAGCATTGCTGTTGATGTAGTGGATACAACTGGAGCTGGTGATACATTTAATGGTGCGTTAGCAGTTGCACTTTCTGAAGGAGAGACACTTCAAAAAGCAATTCGTTTCGCGAATATTGCCGGTGGTCTTTCTGTAACGAAACTTGGGGCACAGGGCGGTATGCCAACGAGAGATCGAGTACGTGAAGTGCAGGTGATTGTTGGATGAAAAAGCATGGTGTATTAAACAGTGAAATCGCGGCAGTCCTTGCTTCACTTGGGCATACAGATACGGTTGTAATTGCTGATTGCGGTTTACCAATTCCTGACGGAGTAAAACGAATTGATTTAGCTGTTGAGATTGGAAAACCGAGTTTTTTAGAGGTGTTACAAGTTGTAGCTGATGATATGGCAATCGAAAAAGTGACGTTAGCAGAAGAAGTCATTATAAATAATGCGGAAGTAAATAAAGAGATCGAACAGAAATTAATAGAGCCAGCATTTGAGTATGTATCTCATGAACAATTTAAAGAGCATACAAAGAAAGCGAAGGCAATTATTCGTACAGGCGAGGCTACGCCTTATGCAAATGTAATTTTACATGCAGGCGTGATTTTTTAATAAAGGGAAGTGATGGGAATGCATATTGAAATGAAAAACATTTCAAAGGCGTTCAATGGCAATCCTGTTTTGAAGAATGCACAGTTTATGATTGAAACAGGAGAAGTCCATGCATTGATGGGGGAAAATGGAGCGGGTAAATCAACGCTCATGAAGATTTTAACAGGTGTATACAAAAAAGATGGTGGGACAATCAAGATTGATGGGCAAGAGCGCACCTTTAAAAATGCGAAAGAAGCTGAAGAGTACGGCATCGCATTTATACATCAAGAACTAAACATATTGCCGAATTTAACAGTAGCTGAAAATATGTTTCTCGGTAAAGAGTTAATGTATGGGAAAACAGGTATTTTACGCACTCGACAAATGAACGCGATTGCGCAGCAGCAACTAGCAGAGCTAGGGCTGCATGTAAGAGGCGCTATGTTAGCAGAGGAATTATCGGTTGGACAACAGCAAATTATCGAAATTGCGAAAGCATTAATGACAAACGCGAGCGTTATTATTATGGATGAACCTACTGCGGCACTGACGGATCGTGAAATCGAAACGCTCTTTACAGTAATCAATAAGTTACGTAAAGAAGGTGTTTCATTCGTGTACATTTCGCATCGTATGGAAGAGATTTTCTCAATATGTGATGCTATTACGATTTTGCGTGATGGAGAATACGTGGGAAAGAGATTAATTCCAGAAACATCATTTGATGAAGTAGTGAGTATGATGGTGGGGCGCAGCATTGGTGAACGTTACCCAGAGCGAAATAGTCAAATTGGTGATGTCATTTTTGAAATGCGTAATGGAACGAAGAAAGGGAAATTTGAAAATGTTTCGTTTCAAGTGAGGAAAGGTGAAATCCTTGGTGTAGCTGGTTTGATGGGGGCTGGTCGCACTGATATTATGAAAGCGATATTTGGTTATGAACCTTTAGACTCTGGACAAATTTTTATAAATGGACAAGAAGTAAAGATTGATAGTCCAATAGATGCAATTAGACAAAGAATTGCTTTCATTACAGAAGATAGAAAGTCTGAAGGATTAGTGTTAGATTTTTCAATTCGAGAAAATTTAGCTTTACCGAATTTAGAAAATCTTTCAAAGGGAAGTGTTCTAAGCAATGAGCTAGAACAACAGTTTACAGAGGATATGATGAAGCTTCTTAATGTGAAAGCATCTAGCGGGGAGCAGGCAGTGAAATCTCTTTCTGGTGGAAATCAGCAAAAGATTGTAATCGCAAAATGGCTAGGCATTCATCCGCAATTACTCATTTTAGATGAGCCAACAAGAGGTGTTGATGTTGGAGCGAAAAAAGAAATTTACTCTATTATGAATAAGCTTACAGAGCAAGGCGATGCCGTTATTATGGTATCATCTGAGCTTCCGGAAGTTTTAGGGATGAGTGATCGAGTTCTTGTTATTCATGAAGGAAAAGTCGGCGGAATTTTAGGGAAAGATGAGGCATCACAAGAGTCTATTATGGCACTAGCTACAGGGGGAGAGTAAGGATGGCTAAGAAGGGGAATGTATTACAACAACTCGGTTCTTTAATCGGTTTAGTATTAATTATCGTCGTAATTACAGCTTTAAATCCAGCGTTCATTGAAATTCCAAATTTATTTAATATACTGCGTCAAGTATCGATTAATGCGCTTATTGCATTTGGAATGACCTTCGTAATTTTAACAGGGGGTATTGACTTATCGGTAGGTTCTATTTTAGCATTATCAAGTGCACTTGTTGCTGGAATGATGGCAAGTGGCATGGATCCGTTCCTTGCAATGGCAGTTGGACTATTAGCAGGTCTTGTAATGGGAATTGTAAACGGTATCATCATTGCGAAAGGAAAAGTAGCTCCATTTATTGCAACTTTAGCAACAATGACTATTTTTCGTGGGTTGACGCTTGTTTATATGGACGGACGTCCGATCACTGGTCTTGGTGATCATTTAATGTTCCAAATGTTTGGCCGCGGTTATTTTCTTGGTATTCCGGTACCAGCTGTTACAATGATGATCGCTTTCGCAGTACTGTACTTCATTTTGAAGAAAACGACATTTGGTCGCCGTACATTTGCAATTGGTGGAAATGAAGAAGCAGCAGCACTATCAGGTATTAATGTTACGAGAATTAAAGTAATGATTTACGGTCTTTCCGGAATTTTGGCAGCGCTTGCAGGTATTGTCTTAACATCACGATTAGATTCTGCACAGCCGACTGCAGGTACTTCTTATGAATTAGATGCAATTGCAGCAGTTGTATTAGGTGGAACAAGTCTTTCTGGGGGAAGAGGATGGATTGTTGGTACATTCATCGGTGTACTTATTATTGGTGTACTAAATAACGGTTTAAATTTATTAGGTGTATCTTCTTTCTTCCAACAAGTTGTAAAAGGACTTGTAATCTTATTAGCTGTATTAATTGATCGTAGAAAAGAAGCGTAATGGAGGGACAGTTCATGAAGAAATGGTTACTTATACTCGTTGCATGTATTATGGTCATTACTGCTGGTTGTTCAATGGAACCGCCAGAATGGGCAAAGGATTCTAGCGATAAAGGTCGAAATAAAACTATTAAAGTTGGATTCTCTGTTTCAACTTTAAATAATCCCTTCTTTGTAACTTTGAAAAAGGGGGCAGAAAAGAAAGCGAAAGATAGTGGCATCGAATTGATTGCTGTTGATGCGCAAAATGATGCAGCAAAGCAAACGAACGATGTTGAAGATTTAATTCAAAAGGGTGTCGATGTAGTTGTTATTAATCCGACCGATTCAGATGCTGTTGCTTCAGCAGTAAGTGCAGCAAACGCAGCAAATGTTCCTGTTATTACAGTAGACCGCGTTGCGAATTCAGGTAAGGTTGTTTCTCACATTGCATCTAATAATATCGAAGGTGGTCAAATGGCTAGTGATTACATTCGTGAATTAGTCGGCGAAGGAGCAAACGTTGCTGAGTTAGAAGGAATCCCTGGATCGTCTGCTGCTCGTGAACGTGGGAAAGGATTCCATAACGTAGCTGATAAGTCTTTAAAAGTAGTTGCCAAACAAGCGGCTGATTTTGATAGAGCGAAAGGATTATCTGTTATGGAAAACATTTTGCAAGCAAATAGCGATATTAAAGCCGTGTTTGCTCATAACGACGAGATGGCATTAGGTGCACTTGAAGCATTGAAGTCTGCTGGAAAAACAGATGTAGTAGTTGTTGGATTTGATGCAACAGAAGATGCTGTGAAAGCGGTTAACGATGGGCGTATGGCTGCAACAGTCGCTCAAAAACCAGAATTAATCGGAGAGAAGGCGATGCAAACAGCAAAAGAGATAACACAAGGTAAAAAAGTGGACAAATCTATTCCGATTGAATTAGAGCTTATTAAGAAAAATAAATAAATATAAAATGAAAATTAGGAAGGAAGAACAACAAATGAAATTCTTTATTGATACAGCAAACATTAACGAAATTAAAGAGGCAAATGAATTAGGCGTATTAGCTGGAGTAACGACAAATCCATCACTTGTAGCAAAAGAAGGCGTAGATTTCCACGAGCGCATTCGTGAAATTTGCAACGTTGTAGAAGGACCTGTAAGTGCAGAAGTAATTAGCTTAGAAGCTGATAAAATGATTGAAGAAGGAAAAGAATTAGCGAAGATTGCTCCAAACGTTGTTGTAAAAGTTCCAATGACAACAGAAGGTTTAAAAGCAGTAAAAGCGTTCTCTGATTTAGGAATTCGTACAAACGTTACATTAGTATTCTCAGCAGTTCAAGCATTACTTGCTGCTCGTGCTGGTGCAACGTACGTTTCACCATTCTTAGGTCGTTTAGATGATATCGGTCATAACGGTATGGATTTAATTCGTCAAATCGCAGAAATCTTTGCAATTCATGGTATCGAAACAGAAATCATCGCAGCATCTGTACGTCACAGCGTTCACGTAACTGACGCAGCATTAAACGGTGCACATATTGCAACAATCCCAGCAAACGTAATTGCTTCATTAGTGAAGCACCCATTAACAGATCAAGGAATTGAGAAATTCTTAGCTGATTGGGAAAAAACACAAGAGAAATAATAGAAAAGTAAGAATCCTAGTTTAATTGACTAGGATTCTTTTTTATTTAAAAGAATTTTCATGCAATTTTGCATATTGTCTTTTAAATTTGTTATATAAGATATTTAATATATATCACATAACTCTTTATTTTTAATATTTCGACATAAAGTGAAACTTTAATCAGTGGGGGCTTTGTTCATCCCCCCACTGATTATTAATTGAACCAAGGGATAAAAAGATAGAGGGTCTGACCAGAAAACTGGAGGGCATGATTCTATAACAAAAAGCTTAATGTTTATAGAATTATGTCTTTTTATATAGGGAGGGTAGTAAACAGAGATTTGGACAAAATGCACCGATTTATCTGAATTTTAAGTTTTATAAAGGGGAGAAATGGAATGAGAAGAAAAGCACCATTTAAAGTGTTGTCATCATTAGCAATTGCGGCAATTATCGGATGTACATCTGTAATGAGTGCTCCGTTAGCATATGCAGAAACGGTAGCAAAAGAGAAAGATAGTGTATCTACAACACCAATTGATTACAATTTAATTCAAGAAGATCGTTTAGCGGAAGCTCTGAAAGAAAGAGGAACAATTAATCCAGCATCTTCTAAAGAAGAGACGAAAAAAGCTGTTGAGCAATATATTGAAAAGAAACAAGGAGATCAGGCGAATAAAGAAATTCTTCCAGATGCTCACTCACAAGAAACATCTGATTTCACAAAAAAAGTAAAAGAGAAAAAGATGGAAGAAAAGGAAAATGTAAAAAAGGCTGAAAAAAATGTTAGCCTTGAGCAAAAGCCAGAACCAAATAAAAAGCAATTGAATGGGCAAGTTCCAACTTCAAAAGCAAAGCAAGCTCCATATAAGGGATCTGTTCGATCGGATAAAGTATTAGTGTTACTCGTTGAATTTAGTGATTATAAACATAATAATATTGATCAAACACCAGGTTATATGTATTCGAAAGACTTTAGTAGAGAACATTATCAAAAGATGTTGTTCGGTAATGAGCCGTATACTTTATTTGATGGTTCAAAAGTAAAAACGTTTAAACAATACTATGAAGAGCAGTCTGGTGGTAGTTATACGACAGATGGATATGTAACGGAGTGGCTAACTGTTCCAGGAAAAGCATCTGATTATGGAGCTGATGGTAGCAGTGGTCACGATAATAAAGGTCCAAAGGGTGCACGTGATTTAGTGAAAGAAGCTTTGTATGCAGCTGCTGAGAAAGGACTAGATTTATCTCAGTTTGATCAATTTGATAGATATGATACAAACGGGGACGGGAATCAAAATGAACCTGACGGTGTAATTGATCATTTAATGGTAATCCATGCTGGTGTTGGTCAAGAAGCTGGTGGCGGTAAATTAGGTGATGATGCGATCTGGTCACATCGTTCAAAATTAGCAGTAGATCCAGTAGCGATTGAAGGTACGAAATCAAAGGTAGATTACTTTGGTGGTAAAGTAGCAGCACATGATTACACAATTGAACCAGAAGATGGAGCTGTAGGTGTGTTTGCACATGAATTTGGACATGATCTTGGATTACCAGATGAATATGACACGAAATATACTGGAAATGGTTCACCAGTCGAAGCTTGGTCATTAATGAGTGGAGGTAGTTGGACAGGGAAAATCGCAGGAACAGAGCCGACTAGTTTTTCACCACAAAATAAAGACTTCTTACAAAAGAATATGGGTGGCAACTGGGCAAAAATATTAGAAGTAGATTACGATAAAATTAAGAGTGGTGTGGGAGTTCCTACCTATATTGATCAAAGTGTTACGAAATCAAATCGTCCAGGCGTTGTACGTGTTAACTTACCAGGTAAAAGTGTTGAAACGATTAAACCGGAGTTTGGAAAGCATGCATATTATAGTACAAGAGGCGATGATATGCATACAACGTTAGAGACACCATTCTTTGATTTAACAAAGGGAACAAATGCAAAATTCGATTATAAAGCAAATTATGAGTTAGAAGCAGAGTGCGATTTCGTCGAAGTACATGCAGTAACAGAAGATGGAACGAAAACATTAATTGATAGACTTGGGGAAAAAGTAGTCCAAGGAGATAAAGATACAACAGATGGGAAATGGATTGATAAATCATATGATTTAAGTCAATTTAAAGGCAAAAAAGTGAAACTACAATTCGACTATATTACAGATCCGGCTGTAACATATAAAGGTTTTGCGATGGACAATGTAAATGTAACTGTTGATGGACAAGTTGTATTTTCTGATGATGCAGAAGGACAGTCTAAAATGAATTTAAATGGTTTTGTTGTTTCTGATGGGACAGAGAAGAAAGCTCATTATTACTACTTAGAGTGGAGAAATTATGCGGGATCAGATAATGGTTTAAAAGCAGGAAAAGGTCCAGTGTATAATACAGGTCTTGTCGTTTGGTATGCAGATGATAGTTTCAAAGATAACTGGGTTGGGGTGCATCCAGGTGAAGGATTCCTTGGTGTTGTAGATTCTCATCCAGAAGCGCTAGTTGGTAATTTAAACGGAAAACCAGCATACGGTAATACAGGCATGCAAATTGCAGATGCAGCATTTTCATTTGATAAAACACCAGCATGGAGTGTAAATTCATTAACACGTGGTCAGTTTAACTATTCTGGATTACAAGGTGTTACAACTTTTGATGATTCAAAAGTATATAGTAACAAGCAAATTGCAGACGCAGGAAGAAAAGTTCCAAACCTTGGACTTAAATTCCAAGTTGTTGGACAGGCAGAAGATAAATCGGCAGGCGCTGTTTGGATTAAACGTTAATAACATAAAAGCACATTCTTCATATGAAGAGTGTGCTTTTTAATTTGTACAGTAAGTTATTATTTTAGTTTATCCCGCATTAACGGTCAGTAAGATCCCCACCTCAAAATTCAGTGGAAGTAAAGAAGTTAGTTGGGAGATCAACTGCCCGTAAAAGCCCGATTGGTTCAACTAATAATCAGTGGGGAGGAACAAAACCCCCACTGATTAAAGTTTCACTTTATGTAATACAAGTGTTTATTCATGTGTACTGTATCAAATTATGTGGGGAAAGGAAATATTTCCGAGGAAATTGTCGAAGTATCGTCAGTATTTATAAACTTTCTGTTTAAAAGAAGAGATGTATTATTGCCTTTACGGCTCAATTTATTTACATTGTTATTTGGTTATACACAAAAGTAATATATTGGGCAAAAAGAGTTCTATTCGATAGGGCTCTTTGGTTTTGTATTTGATATACAAATATTAACCTCGATTGTTTGGAAATGTATCTTCTTGTTTAGCGTCAGTTGGACTTTAACTGCAGTTTTTGTTTTTCGTTTATATGAAGAGCGAGATGAGCCATTACCTTTTATATTTATATTAATTGGCATTATTCCAACGCTTCCATTGTATTATGGATTATATAAATATGCATTTTAAAAAAGACAACGATGGATTATCCCATCATTGTCTTTTTTACTTTACTTCTTACATAAATCATCCCAGCAAATGTTAATAAAAATGCTGTCCCGATAATGAAGCTGATGCTAGGTGATGCTCCGATTGCGCCGACTGTAAAGGAGCCAGCAACAACTCCTAATGAGAAGAAGGCATAAAATAATCCGAATGCCTTTCCGCGATTATCGTCTGTAGTATTTTCAACAAGTAAAGCGTTAATAGACGGAAAGAGGATTGCGAATCCAATTCCATAAATCATCATTACGATAAAGAGCATACCTTTTGTAGCAAATAATCCGAGTAAAGATAATGCGAATGCCATAACTGCAATTCCGATTAGCATTAGTTTCGAACGATTAAATCGATCATAAATACGATTTGTTGGAAGCAAGAAGAAGAGGATAGCAGTTATACCAAATACACTTAACATCATGCCTGTTGTAGATGCTTTAAGCGCTAATGCCTCAACTTTTACTGGTAACATATAAGTGACAATTCCTTGTGAAAACATTAATGTGAAAGCACCAATATATGCTTGTAATAACGGTTCTGATTTTAAAAGTTCAACCATATCTTCTTTGTTCATCATTTGTGTTCTTGATGTATCTTTTCTTGATACGTTATTTGGTAAGAAGAATAGAGATACGATCGTACCAAGAGCCATTAAAATAGAAATAGTAATGAAGACCCACTCTACGCCAGCTGTTGCTTTCATAATACCGCTGAAAGCAGGTCCTACGATTGCGGCTGTTCCAACAGCAGCACCAGATAGAGCCATTGCTTTTCCTTGTCTTTTTGCATTTGTTTGTTTTGATAAAAATGTAAAGGCAGCAGGAATTAAAAAGCCATCACTAAATCCATGCATAAAGCGCACAACTAATAGTTGTTCACCACTTTGAACAACGGTGTATAACAAGACTATGAAACTCGTAATTCCCATGCTTATATAAAGGATTTTTTTTGCACCAAATTTATCGACAGCGGCTCCAGCAATAATATTACCGATCATATTAGCGAATGAGTACATACCGACAACTAGCCCGATAATAAGAGGAGTTCCTCCAAGGCTTTGAGCGAAAGTACTCATAATAGGTAATTGTGAAAATGTATCTAAAAATGCCACGATAACGATAAAGTAAATAAAATATTTCAAGCGATATTCACCTCTCCTATGCTATTATGGCACAATGCTAATTTCACCTGCAATGAAATTGAATTAACAGATGTGGAAAAAAGTACAAAGTGACAAAATATTGAACGTTATTTGTAAAAAATTAGTGGGGATGTGATTGTTTTTTTGAAATATATGGATAGAAGTATTATAATAGAATTGTAAACTTCACCAGGTTAAGTATATACATAGAGAGGGATGTATAAAATGAAAGCACTACTTTGGCATAATCAACGTGATGTACGAGTAGAAGAAGTACCAGAACCAACAGTAAAACCAGGAACAGTGAAAATCAAAGTTAAATGGTGTGGTATTTGTGGGACAGACTTGCATGAATATTTAGCAGGGCCTATTTTTATTCCAACAGAAGAACATCCATTAACACATGTGAAAGCACCTGTTATTTTAGGTCATGAGTTTAGTGGTGAGGTAATAGAGATTGGTGAAGGAGTTACATCTCATAAAGTGGGAGACCGCGTTGTTGTAGAGCCAATTTATTCTTGTGGTAAATGTGAAGCTTGTAAACATGGACATTACAATGTTTGTGAACAACTTGTTTTCCACGGTCTTGGCGGAGAAGGCGGCGGTTTCTCTGAATATACAGTAGTACCAGAAGATATGGTTCATCACATTCCAGATGAAATGACGTATGAACAAGGTGCGCTTGTAGAACCAGCAGCAGTAGCAGTTCATGCAGTACGTCAAAGTAAATTAAAAGAAGGGGAAGCTGTAGCTGTATTTGGTTGCGGTCCAATTGGACTTCTTGTTATCCAAGCAGCTAAAGCAGCAGGAGCAACTCCTGTTATTGCAGTTGAACTTTCTAAAGAACGTCAAGAGTTAGCGAAATTAGCAGGTGCGGATTATGTATTAAATCCAGCAACTCAAGATGTGTTAGCTGAAATTCGTAACTTAACAAATGGTTTAGGTGTAAATGTTAGCTTTGAAGTAACAGGTGTTGAAGTTGTACTACGCCAAGCGATTGAAAGTACAAGCTTCGAAGGACAAACTGTAATTGTTAGTGTATGGGAAAAAGACGCAACAATTACTCCAAATAATTTAGTATTAAAAGAAAAAGAAGTTATTGGTATTTTAGGATACCGTCACATCTTCCCAGCCGTTATTAAATTAATTAGCTCTGGTCAAATTCAAGCAGAGAAATTAATTACGAAAAAAATTACAGTCGATCAAGTTGTTGAAGAAGGATTTGAAGCACTTGTAAAAGATAAAACACAAGTGAAAATTCTTGTTTCACCTAAATAAGATAGAATCGAATAGAGTAGCCCTTTTCTAGAAATAGAAGAGGGCTACTCTTTTTCTATACTGAAAGGTGATAGACTTTCCTTTGACTCAATGTATTTTTGTTTGGAAGGGAGAATCTAATGCTTTCATTTTTGTTAACTTTAAAGCGAATGTTAAGAGCCTGTTTACGAGCGTGGAAAGATAAAGAATTTCAAGTATTATTTGTATTAACAATTTTGACTTTAATATCGGGTACGATTTTTTATAGTACAGTTGAAGGATTACGTCCTATTGACGCTTTATATTTTAGTGTGGTCACGTTGACGACTGTCGGTGATGGGAATTTTAGTCCGCGAACTGATTTCGGAAAGATATTTACAATCTTATACATATTTATTGGGATTGGACTAGTGTTTGGATTTATTCATAAGTTAGCAGTTAATGTACAATTGCCAAGTATATTATCGAATAGAAAAAAAGAGTAAAGCATTCAGATGCTTTACTTTTTTTTTACATTAGTTTAGACAAGCCTTAATAATAGTTTATTAAAATGAAAGTGTATTCATTCATTATATTCACTGTGTATAAAGTTATAATGATATGAACATTTGCATATTTTAATTTATTGATAGAAATTTCATGAAAGGTGGGATATTCTAGTCATAGGTTAACCGGACGACATCATAGGATCCTAACAAAATGTTTACAATAATTCAATTATAAAATGGAGGATTTTATATGAAAAAGAAAGTACTTGCTTTAGCGGCAGCTATTACATTAGTTGCTCCATTACAAAGTGTTGCATTTGCTCATGAAAATGATGGGGGACAGAGATTTGGAGTTATTCCGCGCTGGTCTGCTGAAGATAAACATAAAGAAGGCGTGAATTCTCATTTATGGATTGTAAACCGTGCAATTGATATTATGTCTCGTAATACAACACTTGTAAAACAAGATCGAGTTGCACTATTAAATGAATGGCGTACGGAGTTAGAGAACGGTATTTATGCTGCTGACTATGAAAATCCTTATTATGATAATAGCACATTTGCTTCACATTTCTATGACCCTGACAATGGGAAAACTTATATTCCGTATGCAAAGCAAGCAAAGGAAACAGGAGCTAAATATTTTAAATTAGCTGGTGAGTCTTATAAAAATAAAGATATGAAACAAGCGTTCTTCTATTTAGGATTATCTCTTCATTATTTAGGGGATGTAAACCAACCGATGCATGCGGCAAACTTTACGAATCTATCGTATCCACAAGGATTCCATTCTAAATATGAAAACTTTGTAGATACGATAAAAGATAATTATAAAGTAACGGATGGAAATGGATATTGGAACTGGAAAGGTACGAATCCAGAAGATTGGATTCATGGAGCGGCAGTAGTTGCGAAACAAGATTACGCTGGCATTGTAAATGATAATACGAAAGATTGGTTCGTGAGAGCTGCTGTATCACAAGAATATGCAGATAAATGGCGCGCTGAAGTTACACCAATGACAGGTAAGCGTTTAATGGATGCACAACGTGTTACTGCTGGATATATTCAGCTTTGGTTTGATACGTACGGAAATCGTTAAGTATTTAAAAAAGGTCAAATCTCAGAATAGAGTATTTGGCCTTTTTATCACTATACAATACATGGAGGTATGAAACGTGAAAGGTAAATTGCTAAAAGGTGTACTTAGCTTAGGTGTTGGTTTAGGAGCTTTATATAGCGGAACGTCAGCTCAAGCAGAAGTGTCTACAAATCAAAATGATACATTAAAAGTGATGACGCATAATGTATATATGCTATCAACAAACTTATATCCGAACTGGGGACAAACTGAGCGTGCTGATTTAATCGGGGCGGCAGATTATATAAAGAATCAAGATGTAGTTATATTAAATGAAGTGTTTGATAATAGCGCTTCAGATCGTTTATTAGGGAATTTGAAGAAAGAATATCCAAATCAAACAGCAGTATTAGGTCGTAGTAGTGGAAGTGAATGGGATAAAACGTTAGGAAACTATTCATCTTCAACTCCTGAAGATGGTGGCGTTGCGATTGTGAGCAAATGGCCAATCGCTGAAAAGATTCAATATGTATTTGCAAAAGGATGCGGGCCAGATAATTTATCGAATAAAGGATTTGTATACACGAAAATTAAGAAAAATGATCGTTTCGTTCACGTGATTGGGACGCATTTGCAGGCTGAAGATAGTATGTGCGGAAAAACTTCACCAGCATCTGTACGTACGAACCAATTAAAAGAAATTCAAGATTTTATTAAAAATAAAAATATACCAAATAATGAGTATGTGTTAATTGGTGGTGATATGAACGTAAATAAGATAAATGCAGAGAACAATAATGATTCAGAGTATGCATCTATGTTTAAAACATTGAACGCTTCTGTACCATCTTATACTGGACATACAGCGACTTGGGATGCAACGACAAACAGTATTGCAAAATATAATTTCCCTGATAGTCCTGCCGAATATTTAGATTATATTATTGCAAGCAAAGACCATGCGAACCCATCGTATATAGAGAATAAGGTGTTACAGCCGAAATCTCCACAATGGACTGTTACATCATGGTTCCAAAAATATACGTATAATGATTACTCTGATCATTATCCAGTAGAGGCGACTATTTCTATGAAGTAGTTTCAAAAAGTTTCTTCGTAAAGAAGAAACTTTTTTTATTTGCAAACAGGAAAATCATACTTTCTTTCCAATATGTATAAGACATATTGAAAAGAGGAGAGAAAAATGTGGATCGAGGAATTTTTAAAGAAGTTCCATTACCGTGTGCATTTTTGGATGAAGTGGCTTTAGATAGAAATATTCAATCGATTATAGAGTTAAGTGGAAATAAGAAGATTCGTATAGCGAGTAAATCGTTACGTTCTGTTCCGATTATGCAAAAGATTTTAGCTACAAATGATCGATTTCAAGGTATTATGTGCTTTTCACCTAGAGAGGTTTTATTTTTAATAGAACAAGGATTTAATGATTTATTGCTCGGATATCCTGCTTATGATGAAAGAGCTTTGTGTGAAATTAGTTTGCTAACAAAGAAAGGTTTCATTATAACTTGTATGGTGGATTGTGAAGAGCATATTGTGTATTTAGAAAAAATTGCTGAGAAATCTAAAGGATGTTTTCGTGTTTGTTTGGATATTGATATGAGTAGTCGTTTCTTTCAATTTCATTTTGGTGTACAAAGATCCCCAGTAAAAAATGTGCAGGATGCGTTGAAAGTAGTAGAAAAGGTGAGAAGGTCATCATATTTAATGTTAGATGGTGTGATGGGTTATGAAGCTCAAATTGCTGGGGTGGGAGACCATATACCGAATCAATGGCTGAAAAGTAAAGTGATTTCGTATTTAAAGCAGAAATCAGTGCTAGAAGTGAAAGAAAGAAGAGAACATATTGTAAAAGCAATACAAAAACTTGGTATTGAGCTAAGGTTTGTAAATGGAGGCGGAACAGGAAGCATAAAAACAACTGAGAAAGATAATTCAGTTTCAGAGATTACAATAGGTTCTGCTTTTTATTCTCCGAAGCTGTTTGATTATTATAAAGAGGTGAAATTTCATCCAGCGGTCGGATTTGCTTTACCAGTTGTGCGTAAACCAGTCCCGTTTATTTACACTTGCCTAGGTGGTGGATATATTGCTTCAGGAGCAGTTGGAAAAGATAAAGAGCCTGAAGTTTGGAGACCGAAGGGTGCAAAACTATTAGCTTTAGAAGGTGCTGGCGAGGTACAAACGCCAATTTTTTATAGCGGCGAGGAACGAGTGGATATAGGAGAGTCCATTTTGTTTCGTCATAGTAAGGCTGGTGAATTATGTGAGCGCTTTCCTTTTTTGTATCGTGTTAAAAAAGGAGAGATTGTTGGGGAGTATTCAACATATCGGGGGGATGGCCAATGCTTTCTATAAAGGGACAAAAGTGGAGGAATTGGACAGGGAATGTAGAAGGAACGCCGCATTATACGATGTATCCAGAAAGTATACAAGATGTAGTAGAAGTAGTGGGGCTTGCACGAAAAAAGGGGCGGAAAATTCGTGTTGTTGGTTCAGGACACTCGTTTACACCCCTTGTGCAAACCGAAGAAGTTTTAGTTTCTTTAGATGAATTGAAGGGCATTGTGAATATTGATGAAGAGAAGATGGTCGCTGAAGTGTGGGCAGGAACAAAGTTATATGATTTAGGGAAGTTACTTGAGGAAAAAGGCTATGCGCAAGAAAATTTAGGGGATATTGATTCACAATCTATTGCAGGAGCGATTAGTACGGGGACTCATGGAACGGGTATTACCTTTGGGGGTTTATCAACACAAGTTATAGAGATTACGGCAGTTTTATCTAATGGTGAGAGTATAGTTTGTTCGGAAACTGAGAACGTAGAATATTGGAGAGCGTTTCAGTTGTCACTTGGAATGTTAGGTATCATTGTAAAGATAAAATTAAAGGTTATTCCAGCGTATTCACTCGTTTATGAAAGTGAAAAACAGTCATTATCCACTGTAATGAACAAACTAGAAGAATATAAGAAGCATCGTCATTTTGAATTTTTCGTTTTTCCTTATTCTGATGAAGTACAAGTAAAACTTACGAACGAAACAACGAATACAGGCAGTGATTTGAAATGGCATAAATTAAAGGTGGAGTTACTTGAAAATAGGATGTTCTCTTTACTATCTAAAGGGTGTAAATGGTTTCCTTCTATAAGTAAAGGAGTGAGTCGATTATCAGCTAAAGCTGTACCAAACACAAAAATAATTGGCCCGAGCTATGAAGTATTTGCTACATCACGTACGGTACCATTTTATGAAATGGAGTATAGCATTCCTTCAAAGTATATGAGGACGGTTGTAGAAGAAATCTCAAATCTTATTGAAAAGAAAAAGTATAAGGTGCACTTCCCGATCGAATGCCGCTATGTGAAAGGTGATGATATATGGCTTAGTCCAGCCTATGGAAGAGATTCAGCGTATATCGCTGTTCATATGTATAAAGGTATGAAATATGCTGCTTACTTTGGCGAAGTGGAAAAAATTTTTCTGAAGTATGAAGGGCGTCCGCATTGGGGGAAAATGCATACATTATCGTATGAGCAATTACAAGATATATATCCAGAGTTTCATTCGTTTTTACAGGCGAGGAAGTCTCTAGATGAACTTGGAATGTTTTTTAATCCTTATGCAGAAAAGTTATTTATCCCGCTATTTGCCGGGCAGTAAGACCCCCACTGATTAAATTTTTACATTATGTATATAAAAAAGCTGACAAATAATTATTTGTCAGCTTTTTTTAGTGTAATTGCATTTCTTGTATGACTAATATGTTCATAAAATAGTAGTTTATCACGGCTAAATACATGCAGTAAAACATGAATAATGAATAGGCCGTTAATGATAAATAGGAATAACAATGTAATGAGTAATACTAAAGGTTCTGTATGATTTAACATAGAGCTACTAGAAAGAATATAATTGATTCCGCCTAACGCAAAATAAAATATACCGTAGCGAATAAATAGTTCTTTTAATGTAATACGATCTGATTTTCCTTTCAGATGAATGCGAAGCAATGCTTTCCCAATTGTTTTTCCATTCGTAAAGTATGGAATAAGAATAAAATAAATAAGGATTGAACACGTAATGAAAATGAGTTCATACATATTCGTGTAAGATTGCATATTAGAAACGAAGAAAGAATTTCCTTTGTTTTTAACGACAGGTACGACGATAGATAAGAAAATCCAATCAATTTGCATCGCGATAAGGCGACGAATGAATCCGACTGGTTTCGTTTCCAAATCAATATGACTATCTAACTCGTTTGTCTTCGGAAGGAAGTACGTAAATATTGGTGCAATGATAAAACCAATTACGCCACCTAATGTATTTAAAAACAAATCATCGATATCAAATAATCGGTATGCACAATTGTATATACCGTATAATCCAGTCACTTGTGTTAGCTCGAAAAATAGTGAAAGGAAAAAGGAAATGCAAATTGTTTGTAAGAAACTACGTCGGAAATAATAACGTAAGTAAATACCGAATGGAACAGTTAATAGAACATTAAATGCAACTTGTAAAAACGCAGACTCTTTTAATAAGTAGAAATAAGTAGCTGGTTTCGTTAAAACTGCCGATGTATGACTACTAATCTCTTGTATGAAATAAAATGGTGAGAGTTGCATGTGTTGTGTATTAGCTGGTTGTAGGCTACAAGTATCAAACGTTTGTGGTAACGGCAAAATAACAAGAAAATAGGCATTTAATAAGTAAAGTAATAATGAGTATAAAATAAATGAGCGCCATTTATTTAAATAACCGTATTTTCGATAATTAAATATTAAAAAAGGGATTAAAAGAAACATTGCTAAAAAGGGGAATAAAATAAATGCTGTTTTTACTGGAAATAAATATGCAGTCAAAGTAAAACTCCTTTCAATGAAAATTCGTTTATCATTATAGCGCTAAAAATATTTAAATACAAAGTTAAAATCTTTCGAAATAGAAATAATTACTAATTTTATAGGAATTAAGTTATAATAAATTTAATATGAGGATATTATGATGATGTAAGTTGAGAGAGGGTACAAGAGATGCGATATGAACTTTTTTCTGTAAGTGGGGATCATATTACGACTTTTGAAAGTGCATGGCGTTTTCAGGAGGGAGAACAGATTTTTGTTCATGATGATCAAACAAAAAGAAACTTTATTATTATTCGTCTGACGCATGATGTATTTCAACAAAATAAACATGTTATTCGTTTGTATTGTCAAGAGAAGAAAGTGTATGCATAAGAGAAGCCCTCTTACAGTAGGAAAAGTAAGAGGGCTCTTTATCCCGCTATTTGTGGGAAGCACAATTGGTGAGGATTAAAGTTTCACTTTATCATTTTGCCCCTTGTAAGGAATAAAAAGAGAAGGGTTAATGCACATAGGTAGCATTTGATTTGGAAGAAAGTATATAGCCTTGTATTTTGTGCTTCAAAGTTACATGGCCTTCTCTTTGAGAAAGCCATGTATGGTAATCTTGTTGTGTTTTCCATAACAGACGAATCATATATTCTGCCTTATCATTTGTACGATGAACATGTGAAAACTCTATGTTAATACAACCGTTCGTTCCAGGGGAAGGATAATATTGTTTAAGCCCATAAAGTAGCTCATTTTCATATTCGTACTTAATGTGAATGAGTTTAGTAACTATAAACATATAAACACCTCTTTTACGATAATAGTAGGAAAGATAGAATTACTGTAATAGTAAACTTAAATAATATTATACTATTCAGAAAATTCTAAGTAAATAATAGATTTTAACTTAATAGAGGTATAAAAAAGCGAGTCATTCTATTACACTAGATGACTCGCTTTCAATTTGTAAGTTTTACTTTATAAGAAAATAAGAGTAAGTACACCTACGATAATACAATAGAAAGAGAAATATTTTAAATTTCCTTTTGCCATAATGTTCATAAACCATTTTAGTGAAATATACGTCATGATAAATGTTGCGATGAATGCAACGACATATGGTACGAATAATGTGTCTAGATTTGGATCATTTGCAATGTCTGTAATGCTTAACAATAAGCCACCTAAGCTAACAGGAATGTATAGTAAGAATGAGAAGCGAAGTGCTGTTTCTTGCTTCATACCAAGTAACATTGCTGCTACGATTGTGGCACCAGATCGGCTTATTCCGGGAATCAGTGCGCAAGCTTGTGCTAATCCGACGATGATTGCATCTTTCATAGAAAGGTCGCCATCATTTTTACGACCGCGTAAATTTCTAATAATCCAAAGGCCGACAGCAGTAATAAGAAGGGAAATCCCAACCATCTTCACACCTTTTAAGTACTGATCGATGTAATCTTTAAATAAAACACCAATAACACCTGCTGGAATGGTTGCAATAACAAGATAAATAATAAAGAAGAAATCTGATTTTGCGTCTTCTGCTCTTGTAAATATATAAGAGAGACCATTCTTCGTTAGACGAATTAAATCATTTCTATAAATAAGTAATACAGCTAATAATGAAGCTGAATTAACAAGTAGTTCGAAGCTAAACCCTTCTATTTTTAGTCCTAGCAAATGTTGTGCTAAAACGAGATGACCACTTGAAGAAATCGGAATTGGTTCTGTTAGTCCTTGGAACAGACCGAGAATTAAATATTTTAAAACGTAGTAAAATTGTTCCATAATAACCTCCTTGTTTATTAGTTGAAAGAAACAACTTTTCCATTATAACAAAGATATGGATGAATATTGAAAAGAAATAAATATTCAAAATAAAATAAAAATCCCTTATAGCAGTATAAGGGATTTTTATTTTTAATTAAGAAGTTACTGTTTCTTGAAGACTTTTAGACAATTGAACATCGACTTTTTCAGCATCATGAATATGATTCATAATAGTAGTATTTAATTTTTGGAACATTTGTTGTGTGTTAGCGAATTCTCGTAATATGTCATCATTACAAGACTTTTGGTTTTCGATAGCCTTAATAACATTTGTAGCACCATTTTGTAACGTTTGAATCATAACTAAAATATTTTCAATTCTAGCATTTGTATCGGCGCTCATTTCTACACCTTCATCAACTAAATGTAAATTATCTTTTGTGTTATCATATGCTTTTTCAATTTCTTCTTGAATTTTTTTCGTTAAGTTGCCTATGTTTTTTGTACTTTCTGCTGTACTTTCTGCTAGTTTTCTTACTTCATTGGCAACGACAGCGAATCCTTTACCGTGTTCTCCAGCACGTGCGGCTTCAATACTCGCATTTAAAGCAAGTAAATTTGTTTGTGCTGCAATGTTTTGAATGACTTCTACAATTTGCTCGATTTCCTTTGAGCGTTCGCTTAGATGATTCATACTATTAGACGTGCGTTGGGATTGTTCACCTAATTTATTAATTACAATAAGTAAGCGGTGAACGGATTCTTTTCCTTCATTAGAGCAGTCAATAATTTCTGCAATAGACTGAATTAAGCTTTGTTCCTTTTGCAACATTTCATTATTTAACTCATTGGAATGTGTCGTACGTGTTGAAACATTTTCGAAACATGAACTTAATTGTTGAACTAAATTTTGAAGTGTATTGTGTTGGTTATTTACAAGTTGATGCTCTTGGACAACGCTTTGTACACGATCGTGGATAGTAGAAATAGTCTCTTGTTTTTCAATATCTTTTTGTTTTAATTCTGCTTCTAATTCTTGTATACGCTCTTCTAATTGAGCAATTGTATGTTGGAGTGATTTTTTTTGAGTAAACATGTATTTATTTCAACCGCCTTCGAAAGTTATATTTTCTCTATATTTGGATTTTAGCATCTTTTGTATTTTTTAAATATAGGAATTGTTAAATATTTAAGAATCTATTACATTTTATTCATAATTCTCTTTTTTTCGTCACGAAAAATAAACTGTATTTAATCGTTTTGTAAACAAACTGTAAAATAAATCATGTATAACTGTATAAGAAGGGAGTCGGATTATGAACTATTTTAAGCGAATCAGCTGTCTAGTATTAGCAGGAATTATTGGTCTTTCTAGTACAGTCGCTGTTAAAGCAGAGTCAAACGACGAGAAACTTAACAACATGCAACAGCAATTGCAACAAAACGATGCAGAAATGCAAAAGAAAGAGCAAGAGAAGCAAGCTGTTAGTAAAGAAATTAAAGGTATCGAAAACGAACTACATAATTTAAATAATACAATTGCAAAAAATAAAGAGGATCAAGCTGCTATTCAACGTAAAATCGATGAAACACATAAGCAGATTGAACAAAAAAAGGAAGAAATTGTCGTTTTAGAGGATAAAGTCCTTGCTCGTAAAGATATTATGAGAAAACGTATGGTTTCTGTTCAAAACAGCTCAAATACAAGTTTAGTAGTAGAAGTTGTAGTAGAGTCAAAAAACTTTGCAGACTTCTTACAACGTATGAACGCAGTTTCTACTATTCTAGAAGCTGATAAAGAAATTTTACGTCTACAAGAACAAGATCTTCGTCAAATTGAAGAAGATAAGAAAACAATTGACGAAAAAGAAGCATCTTTAGTAGTAGACAAACAAAAATTAGCAAAAGCGCAAGCTGAACTGCAAGATAACTTGAAAAAACGTCAAGATAACTTACAAACAGTTCAAGCTAAATATAATGAGGTTGCAAGTCAACTTAATTTAGCAGCGGAAGAAAAAGCTAAAATTGAATCAAATATGAAGGCAGTACAAGAAACAATTGCTCGTGAACAAGAAGCAGCAAGAATTGCGGCGGAAGAGCGTGCAAAAGCAGAAGCGGCTGCAAAAGCAGAGCAAGAAGCTTTAGCGAAAGCACAAGCGGAAATTGCTGAAAAGCAAAAGCAGGAAAAAGCTAATAAACCAGCTGAACCAGTTGCTAATAATAATTCGAAGGTAGAACCTACAAAACCTGCACAACCTGAACCATCTTCTAAGCCAACTGCTGGTGGGAAAGAAATTTATGTAGAAGCTACAGCTTATACAGCTGATCCAGGAGAAAATGGTTATGCGCCAGGTCAACAAGTATTTTCTGCATGGGGACCAGGTGGTAAAGGTTATAATCTAACTGCAAACCCAGGAATGAAATTAATTGCTGTAGATCCAAGTGTTATTCCATTAGGTAAGACTGTAAATGTTGAAGGTTATGGAGTAGCAATTGCAGCCGATACTGGTGGAGCTATTAAGGGGCATAGAATTGATGTTTTAATGCCAGATAAAGGTTCATCAAGTAGCTGGGGCAGAAGAACAGTTAAAGTTACAATTTTAAACTAACAAGTAATCCAACTTTACAATACGTAGAGTTGGATTTTTTTATAATAATAATGTTAAGTTAAGTTTACATTTTGTTAAGGATAGCATACAATAATGGTGAGAGGTGGTAAATTTGACCATTTTAAACAGAGTAAAAGAATTAAGAGCTCGTTTTAACTTTACGCAAAGTGTATTAGCAGAAAAGGTTGGAGTAACGAGACAAACAATTGCTGCAATTGAAAAAGGGGATTACGTTCCTTCGTTGTTATTAGCACTTACGATTTGTGATGTGTTTCAGTTAAAGATGGAAGACGTGTTTGTTTTAAATAAGGAGGGGGAAGAGGATGAATAGAATTGTTTTTTCTTATATCATAAACGTGCTTTATACTGCTTTAGCATGCTGGACATTTGTTGAATTTTATAGTGTCATTACAGAGTTAGCAGATATAATTAAAAACGAGAAATTCCCATTTGAAGTATGGTTTAATGGAGTACCATTCATTTTATTATTTATTGGAGCAATTATAGTTACAATTTTTTATAGAATTCAAAAGAAAAAATATAAGAATTTATCTTTTTGGATGTATCCATTATTATTTCCGCTAGAAGATGAACGTGAAAAAGCGATTACGGATAAAGCTTGTCGAACAACATTTGTATCGTTATGGTTTGTGTTACCTTGTGCAGTTGGATTTTTAACTTTTTCGCCTATTATTAATGAATATCTTCCTGGATACCCATTATATATTCTATTTTCTATTTTCTTTATTCAAATGACAGTATTTCACGTATCACTATACAGAAATAAATTAGCTTAAAAAGAAACCTTCTTGCATCGGCAAGAAGGTTTCTTTTCAAGCTAATACTTGTACATATAGCGATATTATTTTATCATTTTATATAGAGTAAGATTTTGTAAGGGAAAGGAACTGTGTATGAATAAGCAAAGAATTTATAGTATAGTAGCAATTCTGCTATTTGTTGTAGGTGGCGTGTTAATTGGAAAGCCATTTTATGATGGATATCAGGCTGAAAAGAAACAGACTGAAAATGTGCAGGCTGTTCAAAAGATGGATTATGAAAAGCATGAGACGGAATTTGTAGATGCTTCCAAAATTAATCAACCAGACTTGGCGGAAGTAGCGAATGCATCATTAGATAAGAAACAAGTAATTGGTCGTATTTCGGTTCCAAGTGTTTCAGTAGAACTGCCTGTTTTAAAAGCTTCTACTGAAAAAAACTTATTATCAGGTGCAGCGACAGTAAAAGAGAATCAAGTTATGGGAAAAGGAAATTACGCATTAGCAGGACATAACATGTCTAAAAAAGGTGTTTTATTTAGTGATATAGCTTCTTTGAAAAAAGGCGATAAAATTTATTTGTATGACAATGAAAATGAATATGAGTATGCGGTTACTGGTGTATCTGAAGTGACTCCTGATAAGTGGGAAGTTGTAGAGGATCATGGGAAAGATGAGATAACGCTTATTACATGTGTATCTGTAAAGGATAATTCTAAGCGTTATGTTGTTGCTGGTGATTTAGTAAGAACGAAGGCGAAGAAGTAAAAAAGAAGGTGAACTCTTTAAAGAGTTCACCTTCTTTTTTACTAATGTTGAGAAATAATAGAATATTTTGGTTTGTATTCAAATATTATTCTATTTATGTATAATAAAGTTAGGATTCTATATTTTGGGAGGAACAAGAGTGAGACAACAGGTGAAGAAACTTCTTTTAACAACGAGTATAGCGTTATTGGTAGCTCCGATTTCAGCTTATGCACATCCAGGGCGTACAGATGCTAATGGCGGACATACGTGTCGTACAAATTGTGAGAAATGGGGATTACAGTACGGGGAATATCATTATCACAATAAACCAGCTTCTAGTAGTGGCGCAACGAGCCCAGCTCCTAGCCAGAATAATAATAGTGCTGTAGAAGCTGAGAGACAAGCAGAAGCACAGCGCAATACCGAGGCGGAAAAACAACGTAATGCAGAAGCACAGCGTAAAGCTGAAGAAGAGAGACAACGTGTAGCCGAGGAACAAAGAAAAGCTGAAGAGGCACGTAAGCAAGAGGAAGCGCAGCGCCAAGCTGATATGGAAAAAGGTCAACTTGAAGGTCAAAAGAATGGAGAAACTGATTTTAAAGCAGGAAAAAATGATGCAGAAGTGCATGTAGCTGGAAAATCTGATGCATATAAACAAGCGTTTAAAGCGACTTATGCAGCCGTATGGTCTTTAGAAGAGCAGAAGAAAACGCATTTTGAAAAAGGAAAAGAACAAGGTTTAGCACAAGAGACGATGGACGATAGTCAAGTTGCTCCAGAGTTTAAGGTAAACTTTGCAGACGGATTCAAAGTAGGGAATAAAGAAAGAACAGAAAAAATTGAAAAAGAGCAAGCTGAGTTAGGGGAAAAGACAGGGAAAGAACTAGCTGAAAAGAATCCTGGAAATAGAGAGAAAGAAGTATACGTGAAGGCATATGAAACAGCGTATGAAAAAGGCTATAAGTCTACAAAAAAGGTAGTAGAAAAGGCTGGCTATAAGTATGCATTTGAAAACTATGATTTAAAAGTTCCTGCTAAGTATGAAAGAAATGAATTGTTAAAGAAATGGTTTACTGAAGGATTTAAATCGAATAAAAAAGCAGCGGAAATTCGAGAAGAAGGGTATAAAAAGGGAGACAGCTGGTTCTCATTCTTCTATAAGAGTTTCGTACCAAGTGAATATGAAGAACATAAAGAGCTGTACGAACAAGCAATTGAAAAAGGTAAAACAGCATAAAAAAAGATGAGGAGAAATTCCTCATCTTTTTTAATCCATCCATTTCACTAATTTCTTAGAAATTAATAATAAAACACAACCTAGTACAATTGCCACAGCGCCAATAACTGTGAATACTTCAGCGTATCCAAGTGAAGTTGTGAAGCTTGCAAGTTGTCCGCCTAAAATGTTGGCGATACCTGAACTTGCTAGCCATACACCCATTAGTAAAGATGCTAATTTTACCGGTGCAAGCGCACTAACCATTGATAGTCCGACAGGTGATAAGAATAGCTCACCTAACGTATGGAAAAGATACGTAAAGACGATAAACAGTAAGTTTGCTTTTTCTGTAATGTTATGTTCATCACTACCTGTTTTTAATGTAGCGATAACGAGAATGATATAACCGATACCGAGCAAGATCATACCAAGTCCCATTTTAGTTGGGATTTTTAAATCACCCTGCTTGCGAGTTGCAAGTTTTGCCCATAATGCAGAAATGACTGGAGCAAGCAAAATAATAAATAATGGATTGACCGATTGGAACCAAGATGTTGGAACTTCCCATCCGAACACAGAGCGGTCTACAAATTTGTTTGTATATAATGTTAATGAGCTACCAGCTTGTTCAAAGCCAGCCCAGAAGAAGACAACGAAGCATGTTAAAATGACGATAACAGCGGTACGTTGTTTTTCTTTTTTTGTTAATGGTGTATCTCCTACTGATGGTTGTCCAGCAGCTGTTTGTAAATCGCGAGTTGGTTTTTTACCGATATTACCAAGGAAGCGATTTGATAGTGTTGTAAATAAAATTTGTCCAATGATCATTCCGATTGAAGCGGCTAAGAAACCGTAACGGAATCCGTAATGTACAACGCCATCAACTGTTGTTTTGAATAAATTTTCTGATAAAAATCCGCAAACGAGTGGAGCTAAAAATGAACCGACGTTAATACCCATATAAAAAATGGTAAATGCACTATCACGTTTTGGATCGTTCTCTTCGTATAATTCTCCAACCAGTGTAGAGATGTTCGGTTTGAAGAATCCGTTACCGATAATAATAAGCGCTAATCCGAGGTATAGGCCTAATTGGTTTTGCAAGGCAAATAGTGTAAGGTTACCGATTGCCATTGTTATACCACCAATTGTGATTGCTTTTCGTCTACCTAGAAAACGGTCTGTTAAGTATCCACCAATCATTGGTGTGAAATAACAGGCTCCAGTATAAAATCCGTAAATAGAGAGTGCCCATGCGGGACTAAACCCAAGACCACCGCTTACTAAAGCTGTCGTTAAATATAATGTTAATAATCCTCGTAATCCATAGTAACTAAATCTTTCCCACATTTCTGTAAAGAAGAGTAAGTATAAACCTGGAGGATGTTTCTTTTTTCTTTGTTGTTCTCTTTCTAGTTGTATCGCTGATTCCATGTTATTTTCCTCCTGACACAAACAAAAACAAAGTTAATAATTTTGTACATTTAATATTTTACTTTATTAACTATTATAAGTCAATAAAGGTTGATTTTTCAGAAGAAATTGGAAAAGAGGAATAGCTATAGAATGGGTGTTTCTTTTGTGATAGACTATGGACTATGTTTTCTTTGTAAGGAAGCGGGTTATTGTATTTTTTTATATGTGAAATTGATTTCATAAAAGATGAAATTAAAGAAGGAGAAAGAAATGAAATTGTTACAGAAAAAAGAAATTTTACTTATTAGCCTTATGTTATTCTCTATGTTCTTTGGAGCAGGGAATCTTATATTTCCACCTTTCCTTGGGTATGAAGCAGGAGAACATGTTTGGATTTCATTAGTAGGGTTTATTATATCAGCAACAGGTCTTCCTATATTAGGTGTTATCTCCATTGCAAAAGCAGGAAGTTTTCAAACGTTAGCGGGTAGGGTTCATTCTTCATTTGCAATTATTTTTCCATGTATCGTGTATGTATTTATTGGACCTGGGCTTGGTATACCACGTGCGGGAAGTTTAGCTTTTGAAATGGGGCCAGGTCAGTTATTCCCTGAAGCAGGAAACGGATTATTATTGTTTTACACAGTTATTTTCTTTAGTATTGTTTACTGGTTAAGTTTATCCCCATCTAAATTAATGGGGTTGTTTGGAAAAGTCTTGACGCCGTTATTATTATGTATGATTGCACTCATTTTTATAAAGAATATGTTTACAACGGTAGGAGATATGAAAGAACCAATAGGGAACTATGGACAAGCTCCTATGTTTCAAGGGTTTTTAGATGGATATTTAACAATGGATGCGTTAGCTGCTTTAATCTTTGGAATTGTTATTGCAAATGCATTACGTGCAAAGGGTATTGAAGATGATAAAGGTTTAGCGAAATATATGAGTATTGCTGGAATTGGGGCAGGACTATTATTATCTATTATTTATGTCATCCTTGGATATGTGGGGGCAATTAGTGGCTCATTAGGAACATTTGATAACGGTGCGAAAGTGTTAGCACAAGTTATGATTACATTATTTGGACAGGGCGGAGTCGTTTTATTAGGTCTTATTTTTACTATCGCGTGTTTATGTGTTTCAATTGGACTTGTTACGTCTAGTAGTCAATTTTTTGCGAGTGCATTTCCGAAAGTATCTTATAAATTGTGGGCATTTATAGTAAGCGTTGTTAGTATGATTTTAGCTAATTTAGGGTTAACGCAAATTTTAAAAGTATCAGTACCAATTCTTGGATTTATTTATCCAATTGCGTTAACGCTTATTATTCTAGGGTTATTCCATCAGTATATTGGAAAGTATACATACGTATATGCAGTAACTGTTTTGGTTGTAGCGATATTTAGCGCAATTGACATTTTAAATAAAAATGTAATGATGAATCAGTGGACGGCAGCATTAAAATACATCCCGTTTTATACAGAAGGTGTTGGGTGGATTGTTCCAGCTATTGTAGGCATGTGTCTTGGTTTTATCATTAGCATTTTTCTAAATAAGAATAAATGAGTAAAAAGGTGTTTTCCTATTTTGGGAAGACACCTTTCTTTTTTTGGAAAAAATACTATTGAAAATGAATAGACTAAGAGTATGATAAAGATAATTGGTAATATATAGGTTTAATGAGAGTTACGAATAAGGGGGTAGCGTATGAAGAAGGATTTGGATAAGAAAATAGAAGCACTCGAAACGGCAATTGAAACAATTCAAGAAGCACTTGCTGAATTAAAAGTGAAGCAAAGGGAAATAGAAGTAGAAAACGCTCAGCAACATGTTAGTAAGGAAAAGAAAGAATATATTGAAACGGTAATGGAGGAAAAGCCAAAAGAAGAAATAGTTAAGATAAAAGAGCCTTTGCAAGAACCTGAGTTAAAACAAGTAGATATATCGGCTTTTAAACCAGAGCCATTTAATATTATTAAGTTTTGTCAGACGTGGTTACCGCGTGTATTTGTCGGTATTATGTTGCTTGGAGTGATCTGGTTATTTAAAGCAGGGGTAGATGCTGGTTTATTAACACCAGCGATACGAATTGTGTTTGGTATCGCATTATCTATCGGGTTGTATTATATAGGAGATATTCAAATTAAAAGAGAGCGGCAAGCGTTAGGATTAGTATTAGCTGGAGGAAGTATTACCGGGATTGTTCTAACGACGTTTGCAGCACATTATTTATATGGATTTATTCCAGCAAGTGTCGCGTTTCTCTGTAATATTGCATGGGTTATTTTAGGGATTTATTTAGCGAAAAGATATCAATCGGAATATCTCACTATTTTCGTAGCGGTCGGTGCGTTCTTCGTACCATTCTTGTTAAATAGTACGACTCCTAATCCTTATATTTTCTTTGGATATGAGACAGTATTAACACTTAGTTTATTATGGTATGCGTTGAAAAATCGTTATAAATACTTATATATGATTTCTTACGCTGTTGCTGCCATTGTCCTTTTCGTTTTCTTTGCTGTTATGTCAATGTTAGTAGAGAACTTGCAAATACAGTTAACGATTGTATATGGTTTGATTCATTTACTATTATTTTGGCATATGTTTACGGAGAGAAGTTTTATACTAGAACCACGTTTGGCGATATTTAGTGCGAATGCAGTGTTCTTTATACTAGCTATTTCAAAAATACCTGATTTTACAACATGGGGATTGATTACTAGTGCATTCGTACATGCCGCTATGTTCGTATGTGAATATAGGAAAAATAGACATTCTACATTTACAAATCTCTTATTTGGTTTCGCAATGGGAGCATTTAGTTTAGCAATTTTATATGAGTATAGTTTAGTGAATGCAGCGATTGTACTATTGTTACAAGGTTTCCTCGGCATGGTCACTTCTATTAAAGTAAAACAACAGATAAAATTGTATGTTAGTGCGACGGTTTACGCAATTGGAATGATACAGACTATTTTTAGCCCGTTTGATCAATTTATTTCGGCAGGCTTTGTTGCTCATCTTATTTTAATAGGAACGTTCTATTATTGCATGAGAGAAGCGAAAGAAGTATTAGCGAGCTTCGGCAAATATATGTATTCTATAGTGCTCTATTGGTTTATGATAATTGTATTTATTACAATTACGAGAATCGGTGAAGTTTTATCTACAGATGGAAGCGTAATTAGTGTATCAGTATCGTTATTATGGATGGTATATGCATTATTTGCGGTTTGGTTTGGAAGAAATAGAAATATGAATGAAATATTATATGCTGGTTTAGTCGTTTTAGTCGTAACGGTAGGGAAGTTATTCTTACTTGACTTACCAGAGGTATCGATGATGATTAGGGCAGTGTTATTCCTAATCGTCGGTAGTATAGGTATCGTTATTTCAAGAATGTTTTTCTCGAAGGAAGAGAAGTGAGAAGAAGGCAATCCATGTATGGATTGCCTTTTTTATTATTTCTTATTAATCGTTACAGTTTCATTATATTTCGTTGTTGTATTTTGGCGTAGACGAAGCGTTGCTTGTCCAGTTGTATTTGAATCAATCTGTACATTTACAACTTTCTCAGCAGAGCCTAAGCTGTTTGTTGTGAAAGAAAATGCACTACTATATCCGAAAGTAGATGGCCAAGTGCCGTTTGCATTTTGTACTTTAGCCACTTGTGTTCCACCAGTAGTGAAGATACCTAAAGAATAGTTGTTATACGTTGTATTAGGTAGTAAGTTATTTACTTGAATCTTCATTTGGAAAATTTCATTGTTTGGTAGAATGCTAGGGTGTGTAACGACGTAGTCGCTTGTTGTTACCGCACCGTTATAACCGTATGAACCTGGTTTAAAAGTATTTGTATTAAACCATTGATAACCTGCATTTGGTGCACTCCAAGGTTCAGGTTGTGGTTCTGTTGATAAGCTTGGCTGTTCAAATGTTTGTAGAGCTGTAGGTGAATCAAGTTGTAAACCATTTACTTGATCTAAACTTGTAAATGTCTCTTTATTTGATAACCAATTTACGATGTTTTCTAATAAAATCGCATCGTTTTCTTCTTTATAACCATCGTAAGTTTTCTTTGTTTGGCCAGAATCTTCACGAACGTATTTTGGCGTAGCATCTTCAACAGGAGAAGAGTCACCAATAAAGGCAGCTTTTCCAAGTCCTACTTTTGCGATAGCAGCATATGGGCCTTCTGCAATACCACCGCCATTATAAACGCCACTATCAACAGCGTTATTCCATTTTGATGGATTTTCTGGAAGGTAAACAAGTCCTTTTGCTAGTTTTGGGTTTGTAATTGCTAGAGTAGAACCAGCATGCATTGCTACAGACGAAACACCTTTTGTAATTCCGAAAGATTGTTCAGGCGATACAATTGTTTTCGCTGAAACATCACCAAGTGCATTGTAGCGGAAGCGAATACCGAAGTTGTCAGAGAGCCAATCAGAGCTTTCAACTCCTTGCATAGCTTGTGAATTAGCTTCTTCATTAGACATTCCTTTTGCTGGATTATCCCAAGCACCGCGTCTATATCCATTAAATACTTCAGAAGAGTCCCAGCGATTTTTATTACGATCTGCATTGTAATGATCAGCAATAAAGAAGATACTACCACCATTTTTTACATATTGTAACATAGCGTCCTGCTCAGATTTTTTGTAAGGAATATTAGCTTCTGGAACGATAAATACATTGTAATCTTTTAAGTCTTCGTACGTAATAGGTGTTGATTTACGAAGTTCCTTTACGTGATATCCGTTTTTTGCAATGCCGTTTCCGAAGTCAGAAAAGCCGCCGTCAATAACCCAGTCAGCTGTCCCAGCAGTTTGACCGTGTGTATTATCGAATAATACTTTCTTCCCATTGTTTTGATTTACAACTTTTGCAGCAATTTCAGGAGCTGGGTCTACAGAGCTTTCGGCATAAGTAGACGGTATGAACGAGGTCCCTATACTTAGTGTAATTGCTGTTGCTAAAGAAAATGTAATCCATTTTTTATTCTTCATAGAAGAATCCCCCTAATAATAAATATATGTGCTTTAATAATGTAATTTATTTTTCTGTAAAAATAAAGACGGAAAACATAAAAAATATTAAAAAATTGTAAAAATACCGTGAATTTTGTTGAGAAATATTTATATAGATATAAAAACATCCCTTCCAAGTAATAAGGAAGGGATGTTTTGCTTAACTAATTTTTGAGTTAGGTGTTTCATCAATCTTATGAAACCCTTTCATGTAATATACGATTGCTAAGCCGATAAGCCAAATTGGGCCGACAATCAATGCAATTCGTGTATCTTCTGAATACGCCATTATACCTAATACTAATACAAGGAAAACGAGTGAGAAATATGAGCTTAATGGGTATAAAGGCATTTTATACGATAACTTTTGTTTATTTTGAGTAGGCAAGCTTTTACGGAATTTAATTTGAGCGACTAATATAATTCCCCAAGTCCAAATTGCACCGAAAGTTGAAATGCTAGTAAGCCATGTAAATACCTTTGCAGGTACGAGATAGTTTAATATAACACCAATTAGTAAAACGATAGCAGTTGCTACAATTCCTTGGCTTGGAATGCCATTTTTATTTAAACGACCAAATCTTTCAGGAGCTTTTTTCTGCTGAGCTAATGTATATAGCATACGGCCTGTACTAAATAAACCACCGTTACAAGAAGAAAGAGCTGCTGTTAATACGACAAAGTTAATAATACCTGCTGCTTTTGCGATACCAATTTGTTGGAATGTTAATACGAATGGACTGCCTTTCTCACCAAGTTCGTTCCATGGATAAATTGCCATCATAACGAATAATGCCCCAACGTAAAAGAGTAGAATTCTCCAAAATACGTTATCGATTGCCTTTGCGAGTGTTTTCTTCGGATTTTGAGCCTCACCAGCTGTAACACCGATTAATTCAACGCCTAAATAAGCGAATAGTACCATCTGCATGGAGAGTAGTAACCCAGAAAATCCATTTGGGAACCAGCCACCATGTGTCCAAAGATTTGAAATACCAGTAGCGATACCACCGTTTCCGAATCCGAATAAAATAATACCAGCTCCGACTACTATCATACAGATAATTGTGACAATTTTAATGAGAGCAAACCAAAACTCAAGTTCTCCAAATACTTTTACCGATAAGAAGTTAAAAGCGCTCATTAATAATAGAGCAAGTAATGCCCAAGTCCAGCGCGGGATATCTGGGAACCAGTACTGCATGTAAATACCAGCTGCTGTAATTTCAGCCATACAAGTAACAACCCATAAGAACCAGTAATTCCAACCAGTAATATAACCAGCGAGTGGTCCAATATAATCATATGCATATTTACTAAAAGAACCAGCAACAGGTTGTTCAATTGCCATTTCCCCAAGCGCTCGCATAATGAAAAAAATAACGAGACCGGCAATCATATAGCCTAGCAAAATAGAAGGACCTGCTAGTTTAATGGCGGAAGCGGATCCTAAAAATAGCCCAACGCCAATAGCTGAGCCCAGTGACATTAAAGTAATATGTCGTTCTTTTAAACCACGATTTAAAGTTCCAGATTTGTTTGTGTGCTGCATAAGAAGAATCCCCCTTGTAGAGTGAACGATATTTGAATGCGTTTACTAAATATTTAACTATTTCAAATTATAAAACATTTCTATCTGTTATGCTACAAAAATAATCACAATGAACTGTACTACATCTGTACTTGTCAGACTTAAACTTAAAATTCTAACTATTAGGGAATATATTGACTCTTCTTTTTATTGATTGTTAAGATTAAGTATTATATTTTCTCACATACTAGTAAGAAAAAGAATGTGTGATAATAATTCAGGTGTAGGAAGGGTACATAAGCATGTTTCAATTACAAAAATATAATACTTCTGTGAAGCAAGAGTTTTTAGCTGGCATCACAACTTTTTTTACATTTGCGTATATTCTTGTCATCAATCCAAAAATATTATCTGATGCAGGTGTACCATTTGACCAAGCGTTTACAGCAACAATTATTGCAACCGTTGTTGGAACAGTAGGTATGGCGATTTTCGCGAATTACCCGATTGTTATTGCTCCAGCTATGGGAATGAATGCATATTTTGCTTATTCTGTTGTACAGAAGGCAGAAGGGATTACATATGTAGTTGCCTTTTCAGCTGTATTTGTAACGGGGATTATTTTTCTTTTATTATCTTTTACTTCGTTTAGGCAAAAGTTAATTTTAGCAATTCCTGATAGTTTAAAGCATGCAATTGCAGGTGGAATTGGACTATTTATTGCTTTTATTGGATTGCGCCTTTCTGGAATTATCGTGGATCATCCGTCTAATTTAGTTACGATTGGTGATTTTCATTCTCCAGCTGTTATTTTAACTTTAATTGGTTTAATATTAGCGGCGGTATTAATGACATTGCGTGTGAGCGGTGCATTATTTATTAGTATGATTGTGACAGGAATTATTGCCTTCTTTACAGGGCAATTGAAGTTTGCTGATAAAATTGTGGCGATGCCTCATTTACCAGAGGGTATCATCGTTTCAAACCCAATCAAAGCCTTTTCAGATGTAATTGAATACGGATTATACGGCGTTGTATTTTCATTTTTACTTGTACTTTTATTCGATACAACAGGAGCATTACTCGGTTTAATTAAACAAGCAGGCTTAATTACAGATAATACAGAGAAACGTTTTGGTAAAGCATTTATTGCGGATGCAATTGGCGGTACTACAGGCTCTATCTTTGGGACAAGCCCAACAGCAGCGACGATTGAATCGTCAGCTGGTATTGCTGCAGGTGGTAAAACGGGATTAACAGGTATTGTAGTAGTCGGCCTAACGATTATAACGGCATTCTTTAGCCCTGTTATTGCTTCTTTATCAAGTGTAGCCGCTATTACAGCTCCTTCATTAATTATTGTAGGTAGTTTAATGGCACAAAGTATTCGTGATATTAATTGGAATGAATTTGAAGATGCATTACCAGCATTTTTAATTTTCGTTGGTATTCCGTTAACGTCTAGTATTGCGAATGGAATTGCAATTGGATTTTTAGTGTATCCAGTCTTAAAAATTGTGAAAGGGAAAGGGATGGAGGTACATCCGTTACTCTACTTATTTACAATTTTATTTGGATGTCATTTATTCTTATAATATAGGAGAGGGGGCTTCTTATGAGGGGCTCCTTTTTTGTGTATAATAAAGTGAAACTATAATCAGTCACGCAAAATATAAATTACTTAATGGAATATATATGTTACAATATGGATGGAGGGGGAACATGAATGGCTGTAAGTAAAATAAAAGTCGCGCGTGTTCAGTTAGATTTAACACAGCAACAATTAGCAGAAAAAGTAGGCGTTACAAGGCAAACGATTAGTTTAATTGAGAAGGGCAAATACAATCCGTCTTTAGATTTATGTTTGAAAATTTGTTATGCAGTAGATAAAACTTTGAATGATTTGTTTTGGGAGGAAAAGGAGTGATTCGATGAAAATTGTGAAAGATGAACGTTTAATGATTGAGGGGTTAAAACATATTAGATTAGTTTTCATCTTACAAAATATTTTCATACTAGGTATTGTTTTTTATCGCTACGTTTTGCAAGATGCAGGATATGAAAGTGTTTCGGATTTATTAATGGTATTTATGGGTGGGATTGTAGTTATTAACTTTTTAAATCTGAAAAATTCAGTGGAAGTGTATGAGCATACAGGGGGAGTATCACGTAGCTATTTCATGAAACTATTATTAATTCCTGTAAGTATTGTTATTGGGATTTTAGCTATTTGTATCGTTGTAACACCAGATATTTCGATAAAGGAAATTAGTATGACAGGATTTATTATGTTTGCTTGTTTTTTAGTTCCTAGTCTGTTTATATACATATATATGAAAAAGATAAAAAGTGAAGATTGAAATATAAGAAAAGCTTTCCCGTATTGCGGAAAGCTTTTCTTATATTCTTTTATACAGTACTTTATGAAGGCCAATTGGTTCAATTTCAAAGATTTCACCATGTTCTTGGAAGCCTAAGCGCTTGTAATAGTCAGCTACAGTAATTCGGCCATTACACCATAGCATATTTGCTTGACGCTCTTGTAAGATTTGTTCTGCTTTCTGAATTAAGGAGCTTCCAGCGTGGTTGTTTCGAAACTCAGGCAATGTGGCCATTCCTCGTAGACGATAATGCATACCTGCTTGTAAGTCGGGATGCATTTCCTTTGAGAAAGAAGCGATACTAATAAGTTGATCGTTTATAAATGCGCCTAAGTGGAAGGTGTCTGTTTCATAATCGGAAGGGTATTTACAATCTGCTAATGTTTGATTGGGGCGTAAAATTTTTTGACGTAATACGTAAGTTTCAGATCCCTCAATATTTTTCACGGTAATCATATTAACATCCTTTCTTATAACGCTTTTTCTGTTAATTGTATAAAGAAATAGGCAGGTGCGGCGAGAAGTCCGAGTATGCTAGCAGTTCCGAGAAGGAGTGAAAGTAGGAGGCAAGAATATTTTATTCCATTCGATTTTTTCCATCCGTAACTACAAATCTCAATACTAACACCGATGAGAATAATGGCAACGAGTATTTCGGCTAATAATAAGAGAGCTAAAGTTATAATAGACATAATGTAATCCATCCCCATAATATGTGATAGTAACATTTTACCATATGAAATGGAAAAAATGCCCCTCAATTATGTGAGGGGCATTTTTTTATTCTAATATGTTTTTTAGTGTATCGATATGTTCTTTTGAGCCTGTTACAAGTAATGTATCACCGTGTTGTAGTCTTGTATCCCCATGTGGGATTAATGCTTTATTTCCACGATAAATTTGAATGACTAGTACATCACCTAAAAACGGAAGGCGACGAAGTGCAACGCCGTTATATTTATTGCTCCGTAGTTCAACTTCACGGACTGTTTCGTTTGCTGTTGTAATTAAGCGAACGAGACTAGGTTTATCAATAAGCGCACGTAATAAAATACGTGTAGAGTTAATTGTTGAGAATACAGCGATATGTTCTTGCGTTGCTTTTTCTTGTAGAAGTGGATCTTCTACACTTGCAATAACATGTTCAACACCTAGCTCTTTTGCATGTTCTGCCAATAATAAGTTTTGTTCATCATCACTTGTTGCAACAACGACGCGATCTGCATCAAATGCTGTTTGTTCAGTTAATGATGCGATTGTGATGTCATCTAATTTCACGATAGGGAAGTCATGTGATGTCGCTTCTTCATCATTTATTTTGTTTTGACGCATCATATATAGCGTTACGTCATAATCTTCTCGTTTTAAATCTAGTGATAACGGAAGGGTAATTCTGCTCGCGCCAATAATAGCTACTTTTGGTTTTGGTGTTTCTACTTTTGGGAACATTTTTTTAAACAATATAGGTGCAAAAATACAAGTAATAACTGCGCTTAAAATAAGAGAGGCAGATAAACTTGGACTGATGATCTCCAGTTTTTCACCAATTTGTGCAGCCGCAATAACTAAAGAAAGTGTCGATGTTAATAAGATTGCACTTCCAAGTACGATATTACGTGGATACCATTTTCTTAAGACGAGTGATGGTAAGAGTTTCGAAATAAAGAGTCCTACAATTAAGATTGGAATCATTAGCATGCTAGAAGGTTCTTTGAAAATAGACCACACCTCTAGATTTACACCAACCATTACGAAGAAAATAGGGATGAAGAAACCATAGCCGATAGAATCAAGTTTTTCCACCATATCTTCATTTGGTGATAATAACGATACAAGTACACCTGCTAAGAAGGCGCCTAAAATATTTTCTGCTCCAACAGATTCCGATAACCCAACTAAGATTAAAATGAGTGCAAAAACAGCTCGTGTATCAATTTGTACACTACCAGCTTTTAAACTATCTAAGTATGGAATGTTTTTAAAACGTTTTGCAACGAAGTAAATAACAATACCAGCGCCGAATAGAAGAAGAAGAAGCCACATGCTTTGGCCGCTTTCGGAATTTAATCCGACGAATACAGCGAGTAAAATCATTGTAACTAAATCCGCAATAACAGCGACTAATAAAATGATTTGCCCAATTGCTGTTTTTCCTAAGTTATTCTCTTTTAATGTTGGTACAACAACACCTAAAGAAATAGTTGAAATAATTAAAGTCATGAACATTGCATTATCTACGAATCCTAGCCATACGAATAGTAATGATAGGGCATAAGATAAGATGAAAATAAATAAGAAGATAATGCTTGCTGCCTGAAATGTATTTGGTTCGTTTGTCGTATTTTTTTTCCCTTTTTGTTTAAAGATAGAAAAATCAATTTCTAAACCGCTTAAGAACATGAGGAAGATAAATCCTAATGTTGATAAAACTTGAAGCCATATATCTGGCTCAATAATATTAAACCCACTTTTACCTACAAAGATTCCTGCAATAATTTCTGCAACGACCACAGGAAGTGCTTTTAATTTAAAGCGTTGTAACAAAAGGGGAACGAAAAACGCGATTGCAACGACAACCATAAGTGATAGAACAGAAGTATGATGTTCCATTGCGTTCTCTCCCTTCAAATAAATATAGTACCTATTTAGCCATATAATAGGTAGAAAAGCAACGCATATGGATTCGATTTCATAAAGAAAGACTTTTCTTAACATTTGTCATAATAAGTATATTTTTCATGATTATGCTGTTAATTCCGTAATGTGGATGTAATAGAGGGGATAAAAAAAGACTGCTGAGGAATCTCAGCAGTCTTTTTCATGTACATTACATTGAGAAGAAGATCCATACAGTTAAACCAACTGTTGCAGTTGCAACGAAGAAACTGTATATCATTGTAAGAATTTGAACTCTTCCTTCTCCTTCTTTTAAATGCATGAACATAATTAATTGTAACAATGCTTGCGCAACAGCCATTATGATAATAGTTGTTAAGACTGTTGAAAGTGGCAATGTTGTGTAAAGTGCCACGTATAACGCTAGAAACGTTAATGCAAGCGATAAAATAAATCCGAAAACGTGTGACCAAGGGAATCCGCTATGCGCATGTCCGTTTGCTTGATTGTTGTTTTGAGCCATTTACGCCACCATCCCGTTCAAGTAAACTAGTGTGTAAATAAAGACCCAAACAAGATCAAGGAAATGCCAGTATAAGCTGATAATGAATACTTTACGAGCTGTAACTGGTGTTAAACCTCGTTTTAAAATTTGGATAATAACACAAATTGCCCAAATGATACCGCCTGTTACGTGGGCTCCATGCGTTCCAAGAAGAACGAAGAATCCAGATAAGAAAGCACTTGTTTGAATTGTTGCGCCTTCACCAATGTACATAATGAACTCTTCGATCTCGAAGAATAGGAAACCTGCACCTAAAAGTAATGTAAGGACGAACCATCCAAGCATCGCTTTTTGGTTATGCTTACGCATTTCATGAATTACGATACCGCATGTAAAACTACTTGTTAAAAGTAGTAATGTTTGAATTAAAAGCGTTTTAAGTTCAAACAATTGCGCTGGTGTTGGGCCATCTGCCGTACGACCAGCAAGGACTAGATAAGAGGCGAAAAGTGTTGCGAACAGCATAATTTCAGCCCCAAGAAAAATCCAGAATCCTAGGATATTCAATCTGCTTTGTTCGGATTGATATTCCAAAGGTAAGCTTTTATCTAAAGCCGCCATGTCATTTCACCTCTCATGCTATATGTTCTGTTTTTTTAATTTCATCAACACTGATATAGTAGCCTTCATCATAATCGAATGAACGATAGATTAAGCAAGCTAAAATACCAATACCACCGATTGCTGCAAGCCAGAACCAGCTAAATACTAATGCGAAACCTGCAAGACCGAAGAATCCAGACGCAATAATAGGCACACCAGAGTTACTTGGCATGTGAATTGGTTTAATATCTTCTGCTGCTGGTGTAACTGTTTCTCCGCGTTTTTTCATGTACCAGAAAGCATCAGCTTCTTTAATTTCAGGAAGCTTCGCGAAGTTGTAATGTTGTACAGGAGAGTGAGTTGCCCATTCAAGTGTACGACCACCCCATGGATCTCCAGTTGTGTCACGTTCACCGTGACGTGCACTCCAAATTACGTTGTAGCAAAGAAGTAGGAAGCCGATACCCATCATTACCGCACCAACAGATGCGATTTGGTTTAGCCATCCCCATCCAAGACTTTCAGAGTAAGTGTACATACGACGAGTCATACCGTCTAAACCTAAGAAGTACATTGGGAAGAAACAGATGTTGAATCCGCTCATAAAGATCCAGAATGTCCATTTACCTAGGCGTTCATTTAACATATGACCAGTCATTTTTGGATACCAGAATGTGAATCCAGCAAGCATAGCGAATACTGTACCTGCGATTAATACGTAGTGGAAGTGAGCGATTAGGAAGTAGCTGTTATGGTATTGATAATCAGCTGCTGCCATTCCAAGCATAACCCCTGTAACCCCACCGACTACGAAGTTTGGAATAAATGCCAATGACCAAAGCATTGGAACTGTAAAACGAATACGTCCTTTATACAGTGTAAACAACCAGTTAAAGATCTTAACCCCGGTTGGAATCGAAATCGCCATTGTCGAAATCGAGAAGAATGAGTTAACCGCTGGACCTGCACCCATCGTGAAGAAGTGGTGAAGCCATACGACGAAACTTAGTAAAGAAATTGCAACCATTGAGTATACCATTGCACTGTAACCGAATAGACGTTTACGTGAGAATGTACTAATGATTTCAGAGAAAATACCGAATGCCGGTAAAATAACGATATATACTTCAGGGTGACCCCATACCCAGAACAGGTTGGCCCATAACATTGGCATACCGCCGCTCGCCATCGTAAAGAAGTGAGCATCGAATAGACGGTCAAATGTCATTAATGCAAGAGCAACTGTTAATACTGGGAAAGCGAAAATAATGATAATTGTTGTAATTAAGATTGACCAAGTAAACATTGGCATTCTCATTAAAGTCATACCAGGTGTACGCATTTTTAAGATAGTAACAAGGAAGTTAATACCGGTCATTAGCGTACCGAGACCTGAAATCTGTAATGCAATTGCGTAGTAGTTATTTCCTACGCCCGAAGTAAACTCTGTACCTGCCATTGGGAAGTAAGAAGTCCACCCGGCGTCTGGAGAACCACCGATTACGAAAGCGATGTTGAATAACATTGCTCCGACAAAGAATAACCAGAAACTTAAAGCATTTAAGAACGGATATGCAACGTCACGAGCACCAATTTGTAATGGTACTACAAGGTTCATTAATCCCATAACGAATGGCATTGCCATGAAAAGAATCATTACTGTACCATGTGTTGTAAAGATCCCGTTATAGTGTTCAGCGTTTAAATAAGTTGTTTCTGGGAATGTTAACTGTGCACGGATCATTAAACCATCCATACCACCACGGAATAACATGATAACCGCAGAAATAATATACATAGCTCCGATTTTTTTATGGTCAACAGTTGTTAACCATTCGTCCCAAAGCCATTTCCATTTTTTATACTTTGTTAGTACGAAAATGATTGCTAATGTCACAAGAACGATAGAAGCGTCTGCACCGTAAATAATCGGGTCACCTGTGACAAAGAATTCATCAAGCTTCACTGTGTTCACTCCAATCTGTTGGAATAATAGCTATTATTTTTTGTTTTTGTAGTAGTTGTAATCACAATATTCAAGTGATTTTGGATCTACATAACTTAAGTGGTGACTAGAGAATGTCATACGACCAACTACACCAGGTTTAACAATTTCGTTGTACTTAGCTTCTGTTAGTTTAGGAGCAGTTTCTTGTACTTCTTTAACCCACTTGTCATATTTCTCTTTAGTTTTTGCTTCAACTTCGAACTCCATGTGTGTGAATCCTTCACCAGAGAAGTTCGCACTACGGCCTAGGTAAGAACCTGGCTTATCAGCTTGTAAATAAAGATCCATAATCATGCCATCCATTGTGTACTTCATACCACCAAGTTCTGGTACCCAGAAAGCATTCATTGGGCCGACAGAAGTCAGTTTGAATTGAATTGGTACACCAGCTGGGATGTTTAAATAGTTAACGGTTTCAATTTTTTCCTCTGGGTAACTGAATAACCATTTCCAGTTTGCAGATGTAACATAAATTTCAACTGGTTTAATATGTTTGGACTCTTTCGGAACCTCTTCCGAAGCATAAGTTGCTTTTACTGTTGGAATCGATAATGCGATAACGATAATAACAGGAACAAGCGTCCAAATAATTTCTAGTAATGTGTTACCGTGTTGTTCAGGTGGCTCATAGTCCATATTCTCTGGTTTTTCACGATAACGAATCAAGATGACTGTAAACAGAATGAATACAATTGCGATAATTAATGACATAAGCAAGAATGACCAAACAATTAAATCATACTGTGCTTTTGCAACAGGTCCTTGCGGATTTAATACTGCGAGTTTTTTATCACAGCCACCGAGGAACAGAAGTAATGATAACGGAAGAAGCGAAGCCAACTTCCAAAACGCTTTCTTTAGTTGCACGATTGAAAATCTCCTTTCTCCTTGGATTGAAACTATGCCAATAAAACAATATAAACCTATTAATTTATAGAAGGCAATAGTTTTTGATATATTGTTAAAAAATAGACACAAATGCACACTTTTTAAGGTGAATATCATTTGTAACTTGATTACATTGTAAACTATTTTCCAGAGAAAAACGTGATTGTGAAAATTTTAAGATAAATAAAGTTATACCAGGATATCCAAGAAATAGAAAAAAGCTATCTTATCATAAGAAAGATAGCTGAATATTTTGTATATTTAGTTTATTTATCGTATGACAGTTCGTGGCTGTTCAAGTGTGACAATTTTTTTATATTTAACTTGATATAAAATGTAACAAATAATCATAAATGGAATGCCACAATAAAGAGCAATTCTTTGATCTGGAATGAAAGCCAAACTAACAAATGTAATGAAATTCAGCGAAAACGCTATGATTGGAACTAGTGGATAGAGCGGTGTACGATATTTTAAATCATTTATGTTGCCACCGTTTTTCACGAAATTTCTACGGAAGAAAAACTGTGAAGCGGCGATTGACATCCAAACGACAACGGCAGCCATTGCTGCAATAGATGTTAAAACTAGAAAGACAGTATCTGCCGCAAATACACTTGTTAGTAAGGACAGGCTAGCGAAAATTAGGCTGAAAATTAATGCATTTAGCGGTACACCTTTTTTAGTTAATTTCGTAAATGCTGGACTTGCCATTCCTTGTTTTGCCATCGCCCACAGCATACGAGAATTTGCGTAGAGACCAGAGTTAGCAACGGATAATACAGCTGTAATAATAACAAAGTTCATAATGTCTGCTGCATATGGGACACCGGCTACATCAAATACAAGTACAAAGGGACTTTCGACTAGATTAGCCTCTTGCCATGGGAGTAAACCTACAACAACTGATATCGCTAAGACGAAGAAGAAGAGAGTTCGCCAAATTGTGTTTTTAATTGCTTTTGGAATTGTTTTTTCAGGATTTTCACTTTCGCCTGAAGCGATTCCGATTAATTCTGTTCCTTGGAAGGAGTAATTTACTGTAATCATCGTAAGAAGAACAGCTAATGCACCATTTGGAAATAGCCCGCCATTTTCAGTGAAATTATGAAGCATTGGAGCTGGCTTTCCATTAAAGTCTAGTAGACCGAACATAACAGCGCCGCCAAGTACGATGAAAATAACAATTGTTGCGACTTTTACACTTGCGAACCAAAACTCTGCTTCTGCATATGCTTTTGCTGATAAAGCGTTTACGAGGAAGAGTGCTGCTGCAAATGTAACGCACCAAATCCAGGAAGAAACGTCTGGAAACCAGCGTTTCATTAAAATACTTACAGTTGTTAACTCTACGCCAACTGTAACAGCCCAATTTAACCAATACATCCAACCGACAACAAATCCAAAACCAGGTGAAATGAATTTGCTTGCATAACTTTGGAATGAACCTGCTTCTGGCATAGCGACGGATAATTCACCAAGACATAACATCGTTAAATACATAACAAATCCACCGACTAAAAATGCGAGAATAGCACCACCAGGTCCGGCATTATGGACAATTTGACCAGATCCCATAAATAACCCGGTTCCGATAACACCGCCGAGTGCAATCATAAATAGGTGTCTACTTTTCATTGTTCGTTTTAAATCTGTTTGTTCAATTTGTTGATTCATATGCCCCTCACCCCGTATTTTCTTGAATGTGTGAACTTCGTTTTATTCTGAGTTTTTAATCATTAGTGGGGGATGCAACACACACTCGGTTTATTTGCTATGAAATGAATGGAGTATGTAAAAAAACGAACTATGACTAAATACTCTAAGAATGTTTGTTAACATGGTGATATCTTCACTATGTTAACAATTTTGATTTTAGCAAAATATTCTGTAAATGTATATTTATTTTTCTTTTTATTAAAAATAATTAGAATTTTTATAATTAATTCTATGAGCGATAATTCACATGATCTTTCTAGCAAACTAGTAAGAAGAAGGGTACAATGATAAGAGGTGTATCTGTAAAATAATAATTAATGGAGTTTTGTTTATAATGAAAAAGTTAAAATATCTTTTTGTTTTTGGGATTATACTTGCTGCTGCATTTTTTATAGGAAAAGATAAAATCATGCAAAAGGCACAAGTTCTACGCTTAGAGTTTCTATCTGAAATGAAAGAAGCAGCTATGATTGAAGATGTTCCGTTTATTAAACAATTACCAGAATTGCCTAGAGGGTGTGAAGTGACAAGTTTAGCTATGTTGCTGCAATATAAAGGTGTACAAGTAGATAAGATGCAACTTGCTAGCGAAATTCATCGTGTTCCATTTGAACAAAATGGTTTGCGTGGAAATCCTTACGAGGGATTTGTGGGAAATATTTATACAAAGGCAGAGCCTGGATATGGTGTATACAATAAACCAATCTTTGATTTAGCAGAAAAATATGTTCCTGAAAAAGTAATTAATTTAACAGGTAGAGACATGCAAGATATATATAAAGTAATTAGTTCTGGCTCTCCGGTATGGGTCATTATTAATACGACGTTTAAGCCACTAGCTGAAAGTAGTTTTGAAACATGGAATACGAGTTCAGGCGAAGTGAAAATTACATATTATGAGCATAGTGCAGTAGTAATTGGATATGATCAAAACTTTGTATATGTAAATGATCCTCTTAAAAATAATCCACGTTTGGCTGTTCCGCGAACAGAATTTGAGAAAGCTTGGGAGCAAATGGGAAAACAAGCAATTACTATTTTATAATAATGAAAAAGTCATCTTTGGGATGGCTTTTTCTTTTTGGTTTATTAACACTGAAAATTCAGAAGATTCTTTTAAAAGTTAACGATTCACGTTATAATAACATTTAACTTGGTGAAGAAGGGGAGAAGAGAAATGGATGTTGCAAAGGAACTTGTTTTGTCAAAAAATCAGTTAGTTGAGTGGAGAAGGCATTTTCATAAGTATCCAGAGTTATCTTTTCAAGAAGAGAAAACATCGCAGTTTGTGTTCGATATACTTCGGAAATTCCCATATTTAGAAGTGTCACGGCCGACTAAATATAGTGTGATGGCAAAGCTAGTAGGTAAACATCCGGGCAAAACAGTTGCGATTCGAGCCGATATGGATGCTCTTCCTATTCATGAAGAAAATGAGTTTGATTTTATTTCTACATATAAAGGTGTAATGCATGCATGTGGTCATGATGGACATATAGCGATATTACTTGGGGTTGTACATAAGTTGGTAGAAGAAAGAGAGAAGATTAAAGGGGAGATTCGTTTTCTATTCCAACATGCTGAAGAGAATTTTCCTGGTGGTGCAGAGGAGATGGTTGCTGCAGGTGTAATGGAAGGTGTGGATTATATTATTGGTGCTCACCTTTGGGCGTCGTTAGAGGTTGGGAAAATAGGTGTTATTTATGGTCCTGCAATGGCTGCACCGGATGTTTTTAAAATTAAGATAGAGGGAAAAGGTGGACATGCTGGAATCCCTCATGAAACGGTGGATAGTATTGCAATCGGAACACAAGTCGTTTCGCAACTTCAGCAAATTGTATCTCGCCTCACGAATCCATTAGATTCTCTCGTAATATCTGTTACGCAATTTCATGCTGGGACAACTCATAATGTAATACCAGAGCAAGCTGAGATTGAAGGGACAGTAAGAAGTTTAAGACATGAATTACGAGGTGAAACAGAGAAGAAGATTGAGCGGATTGTGAAGCATATTACGGAATCTTACGGAGCGAAATATACATTTTCATATGAATATGGATATCGACCAGTTGTAAATGATTATGAAGCTACAGAGCTTATTGAACAAACGGCATTACAACTTTATGGAAGGGATAGAGTTGTTCGTTTACAGCCGACGATGGCTGGAGAAGATTTTTCAGCGTTTTTACAAAAGGCACCGGGGACATTCTTTTTTATCGGAGCGGGAAATAAAGAGAAAGGTATTATATATCCTCACCATCACCCTCGTTTTACGATTGACGAAGATGCATTACCGATTGGAGTGGAAGTCTTTGTATCAGCCATTATGAACTTTATAAGTAAAGGAGAATGAGATGAAGAAAATACACATTCTAGCGCTTATCCCAGTTCTTTGTTTAGTAGTTGGGCCAATATTTGCGAATTCAGTTACTCCTTACGTATTAGGGATGCCATTTTTATTATTTTGGGTATTATTATCAGTGTTTATTACATCTTTTTGTATGGGGCTTGTGTACGTGTTTGATCCTGCTAATAAGGAGGATGTAAAATGACTGCATTACTTATCATTATTTTATTTTTGTTTCTCGCACTATTTTTAGGGATTCGGGCACAACATGGAAAAGGTATGAATTTAGAACAATGGTCAGTTGGAGGAAGAGGATTTGGCACTATTTTTGTTTTTCTCCTTATGGCAGGTGAAATTTATACGACGTTTACATTTTTAGGGGGAAGCGGCTGGGCGTATAGTAAAGGAGCACCTACCTTTTATATTTTGGGATATGGTGCTTTAGCTTATCTTTTATCGTATTTTTTATTGCCACCCATTTGGAAGTATGCGAAAGAGCATAACCTTGTTTCACAGTCAGATTTTTTTGCGAAGAAATATAGAAGTAAAGCGCTTGGACTTATTGTTTCGATTGTTGGTGTTGTTTCCATCATCCCATATCTTGTTTTACAGTTAAAAGGACTGGGAATTATCGTTTCAGAAGCTTCTTACGGAAGGGTGTCACCTGTTGTTGCAGTATGGATCGGTGCTATTGTTATAACTATATATGTAATGGTTTCAGGTATACATGGTTCGGCTTGGACGGCTGCTTTGAAGGATATTATGATACTGTTTATCGTTATGTTTTTAGGTATATATTTGCCGTATCATTATTATGGAGGATTTCAGCCGATGTTTGAGGCTGTAGAGGCAGCGAAACCGGGATTTTTATCTTTACCTGAAGAAGGAATGAGTATTTCTTGGTTTGTTTCTACTATTATATTAACGGCCCTCGGTTTTTATATGTGGCCTCATACATTTGCTTCTGCTTTTTCTGCAAAAAATGAAAAAGTATTTCGTAAAAATGCAGCAATTATGCCATTGTATTCTTTAGTTTTACTTTTCGTATTTTTTGCAGGATTTGCTGCTATATTGCAAGTTCCTGGGTTAAAGGGAGCGGATGTAGATCTTTCGTTATTCCGTCTTGCTTTACAAACTTTTGATCCTTGGTTTATTGGAATTATTGGTAGTGCGGGAGTATTAACGGCATTGGTTCCAGGGTCTATGCTTGTTATGGCGGCTTCTACACTGTTAGCAAAAAATATTTACCGAACGATAGTCCCGTCTGCTTCAGATAGACAAGTTGCTAAGATGGCAAAATTATTTGTGCCTGTAGTAACGCTCGTGGCAGTTTTATTTACATTTAAAGGAGGAGAAACAATAGGAGCACTTCTATTAATGGGATACAGTATCGTTACACAACTTTTCCCTGCACTTGTATGTAGCTTGTTTCCACGTCAAATTATTACGAAGCAAGGGGCGATTGCAGGAATGGGAGTTGGGCTATTAGTGGTCGCATATATTACCTTATCTGGTTCAACTATAGCCACGATGTTTCCGAGTTTCCCGCAGTATATAAAAGATTTGAATGTAGGTATAGTCGCATTGTTAATTAATATAATTGTGATGTTTGTAGTTAGTGGATTTACAAAAGGTGTATTTATAAAGAAAAACACTATAATAGTAGAAAAGTAATTCGTTTATCCTGCATTAACGGGCAGTAAGACCCCCACCTCAAAATTCAGCGGAAGCAAAGAAGTTAGGTGGGGATTAAACTGTCCGTAAAAGCCCGATTGGTGAGGGTTGATTAAAGTTTTACTTTATTAGAGCTATCTTTGAAAAGAGATAGCTCTTTTTTTGTATATATTTCCTTCTATTAGCGGAATCTAACTAAAAACGTGTTGAAAAGGAAGCTAGGTGGGGAAATTGTTAGAGCTTGAAGGTAACTTATTTGAAGTTATGAAAGAAATTAGGGATGAGTTAGGTTCACCTAATGATTTAACAATTAGAGAAGTTGCTCTTGCTGGGAGTTTTACACGTTGTGCGGTTGTGTTTTTATGTGGATTGACAGATAAGGATAATGTTTATAAATATGTCATTCGCACACTGCAATACGAAGAAATTATAAATGAGGAAGCTGTTGTTCAAACGTTATTGGATCGTTTTATTTCTATCGCAGAAGTGGGCGTAAAGACGAAGTTTCCAGATATTATGAATGCGATATTAGCGGGAGATACAGTTATATTAATTGATAATATTCAAACCGCTATCGTTATTAATAGTAGGGCCTGGGAGAAGCGAAGTTTAGAACCACCAGTGACAGAAGATTTAATACGCGGACCGAGAGTTGGATTAAATGAAGATATTAATGTGAATAAAATGTTAATCCGACGCAGTTTACGCGATCCAAAGTTGAGGTTCCAATCTTATATTATGGGGAAGCGATCGCAGAAAGAAGTAACCCTAGTATATATAGAAGATATTATTAATCCTCACATTGTAAAAGAGCTAGATCGCCGTCTTCAATCAATAGTGACAGATGTCGTTTTGGAAACAGGTACGATTGAACAATTAATTCAGGATAATAATTTATCCCCATTTCCACAGTTTTTGAATACAGAGAGGCCTGATAATATTATAGCCTCATTAGCGAAAGGGAAGGCGGCAATTTTAGTAGACGGATCCCCGTTTGCTCTTATTGCACCACTTGTGTTTGTTGATATTTTTCAATCTGTAGAAGATCATTACGAGCGCTGGGTGATTGGAACGTTATTAAGATTTTTACGTATGGGTTCAGGCATAATTGCGGTTTTGTTACCAGCTATGTATGTAGCACTTGTATCTTATCATCAAGGACTTATTCCTTCTAAACTGGCTTATTCAATTGCAGGTGCGAGGGAAGGTGTTCCGTTTCCTGCATATATTGAAACGTTAATGATGGCCTTGACTATGGAATTAATACGAGAAGCTGGAATCCGATTGCCGAAACCGATGGGACAAACGATAGGGATTGTAGGAGGTCTTGTAATTGGAGAAGCTGCGGTAAATGCAGGGATTGTAAATCCGTTTTTAGTTATTATTATTGCAGTTACTGCGATTGCTACGTTTTCGCTTCCTGTATATAGTATTACGATTACGTTCCGAATTTTACTTTTCGTCTTTGTATTAGCTGCAACGGCTTTTGGGCTGTATGGAATCATTCTAGCTCTGATCGCACTTGCTATTCATATTACAAATTTAACAAGTGTTGGTATACCGTATACAACTCCAATTGCTCCTGCATTTTATAAAGATTGGAAAGAAGAATTTATTCGCATGCCAAAATCGATGTTGAAAGATAGACCAGAGTACTTACAAACAAAAGATTCTACAATACGTCCAAAGGAGCGAAAATAAGTGAAACCATTTGAGTATGGCGATGAAGAGATTGGATCTCGTGAAATTGGGTTTGCGGTATCATCGACCATTATTGGTATAGGGGCATTGTCTATGCCAAGAGATATCGCTAACCAAACTTTATTTTCGGACGGTTGGATTATCTTGCTTTTGGGTGGATTGATCTGCGCAGTTTTAGGTTGGTTTGTGACGAGGGTGGCTATCTTATTTCCAAAACAAAATTTTGTTCAATATACGAGTGCGCATTTGACGAAGCCTGTTGCATACACAATTAGTAGCATTTTAGTATTAACGTTTGCTGCTTTGACAGCATATGAATCGCGAATGATTTCAGTTATTTCTCAAACGTATTTATTTAGTGATACACCGATACAACTACTGTCTTTCTTCTTCTTATTAGTTGTTATTTATGGCATAGCAGGATCAAGAGCAGCCTTATTAAGGTTAAATGTTATATTCTTACCTATTGTTTTAATTGCGATAGTGCTTCTTTCTTTATTAAATATAAATTTAGTGGAAATCAATAATTTACTACCAGCTTTTCAAACGAAAGTAAGTCAATACGCTGTTGGAGTTAAAAATTCTATTTTTACGTTTATTGGATTTGAAGTAGCTCTGTTTTATGCGGTGTTACTGAATGATAAGACAGCGAAAAAAGCGCCGATGGCAGTTGCGAAGGCGGTGATGGTAAACGTGTTGTCATACATTTTAATTTATGTAACTTGTATTAGTGTTTTTACGTATATGACAACACGTGGATTGACATATCCAACAATTGAATTAGGGAAAGAAATTGAAATTGGTGGAGGGTTTTTAGAAAGGTTTGATGCGATTTTTTTTACGACTTGGATTATTACAATTTATAACACTACAGCAATGTATTATGACGTCGCATCTTTATTATTTTGTGCTATGTTTCCGAAAGTGAAGAAACATATTTTTATTTTCGTAAGTGCCCCAATTATTTTTATGGTGAATATGATACCTAGTAGTTTGAATACTTTATCAAGTTATGGAACTTATTTAGCTTGGATAGATATGGGGTTTGTCGTGTTAGCACCTTTATTGGTTTTTATTGTATATAAAATAAAAAGAAGGAATGGTAGAAATGAAACACCTTCTTAAAATTATAATAGTTATGTTTTTTGTTGGACCTATTAGTGGGTGTTCTGAGTTACAAGAAATAGAAGAAAGAGGATTTGTAGTAGGTGCAGCCTACGATATTGTGAAGGAAAAGAAAGTGAATCCAATTATGAAAGGGACTTATCAGATGGTACTCCCCAGTAAATTGTCTCAACAGGGTGGACAAGGGAGCGGAGATAGTGAAAATTATATTAACGTAAGTGCGAAAGCAGATAGCGTCTTTGAGCAAATAAGAATAATTGCTAAGAAAATTAGTCGAACATTATTTTTTCCGCATATACAAGTTATTATTTTTTCGGATGAATTACTAGCGAATCCGTATGTTTTGCAAAATACGTTAGACGTATATTTTCGTGATCATGAAATGAGAAGAAATATTCGTTTGTTCGTTTCGAAGAAAAATGCAGAATCTATTTTAAAACAAAGTGCAAAACCTGAAAACTTACCGGCGCAGTACATTGATATGTTAGCTGAACATCCTCCGAAAAACGCTCAAATGATTGAGGCGGCGAGAATTGGTGAAGTACAAGGGAAAATGATTGCAGATCGAAGTTTTGCACTACCTCTCTTAGGGTTAACTAAACAAGGTGTACAAATGGAAGGAGCGGCATTGATCCGTGGAAAGGATAATAAGTGCGTTGGAACTTTGAGTGGAGAACAAACATTAGGAATGAACTATATAATAGGTAAAAAAATTGAAGGTTTCTTTACTGTTCGTAAAAAAAATCAGCTTATTACATATGAAGTTCATAAATTGCGTCGGAAGATTAAGGTGTCTACGGAACATGCTACAAAACCGAAGTTTGATATTCACGTGTTTACAGAAGGGACATTAGCTGAGCTGCATTTTAATGAACCAAAACAAGTGATGAATGAAAAGGTTTTAAAGAAAGAGCTTTCAAAGGAAATGAAGAAGCGTATTGAAAAGTCCATACAGCTTGTTCAAAAAAATATAAGGTAGACGTATTAGAACTAGGAGAGGTATATAAGAGGCATAATTATAAAGAGTGGAGAAAAATCAGTAAGAATTGGGATCAAGGCCAGAATTATTTTAGTAATGCTGAAATTACTGTTTACGTTCATCCGACGATTGAACATTCAGGTTCAGCTTTACCGAAGAAAGTGAAGTAAGGTGATATAAATTGTTTACTGAATTGGGAATTAGTTGCACAATATTAATGGCGGTGCTTCCCGGAGCTATATATTTCATTCATAAAAAACTCACAACGTATGGAGCGCAGCCGTGGAATACTGATGTACAAAAAAAGAAACCTGAATGATTTTCAGGTTTCTTTCGGACAAAGCATATGTGAAGGGGGATGCCTTCTATGTATGCTTTGTTTTATACAAGCCCTAACCAATGTACCAATTGTGTAGAGAGGAATGTAACAACAATGGCGATAACGGTAGGGATTGCAAACGATAAGAATGTCCATTTTGCACTTTTGGTTTCTTTGTATATGTTAACCAGTGTTGTTCCGCACGGGAAATGAAGAAGTGAGAACAACATTGTGTTTAACGCTGTTAACCAAGTCCAACCATTTTCTAGGAATAGATTTTTAATTTGATTAAAATCATCTATTTCAGTTAAAGCCCCAGTTGATAAGTAAGACATTAATAAAATTGGGATTACAATTTCATTAGCAGGTAGTCCAAGAATGAATGCAGCTAGAATAAACCCGTCAAGTCCTAACATTTTAGCAAATGGATCTAGGAAATTTACAAAATACATAAGTAAGCTTGTGTCACCGATAAAAATGTTAGCAAGTAACCAAGTTAATGCAGCTGCAGGGGCAGCAACAACTATAGCTCGTTTTAAAACGTAGATTGATTTATCGAGTGTTGCGCGAACAATTGTATTCCAAACTTTTGGCTTGCGGTACGGAGGTAACTCAAGTGTGTAGTGAGTTGGAACCCCTTTTAAGGCTGTTTTTGATAGTACCCAAGAAACAGTTAATGTCATAATAACACCAAGTACAACCATTCCAACTACAACGCCAGCAGTAACCAATGTTTGCATACTGCCTGTATAACCAGCAGCCATAAATAGTGAAGCCATTAAAATTAACATAGGCCAGCGACCGTTACAAGGAACGAAGTTGTTCGTTAAAATTGCTAGCATACGTTCACGTGGTGATTCAATGATACGTGTTGACATAATGGCTGCTGCATTACAACCAAATCCCATTGCCATTGTTAAAGATTGTTTCCCGTGTGCGCCGGATCGTTTGAATAAGCGGTCCATATTAAACGCGACACGTGGTAAGTATCCGTAATTTTCTAATAGCGCGAACATAGGGAAAAAGATTGCCATAGGTGGTAACATAACGCTAATAACAGCACCGATACCACGGAACAAACCAAGTATTAAAATGCCATGTAACCATTCAGGTGCATGCGCTGCTTGGAACCAAGATGTTAAATATCCTTCGGCCCATCCGAAGAATTCGGCAATCATATCAGATGGTACGTTAGCGCCTGCAATTGTAAGATAAAAAATAATAGATAAAATACCGAGCATAATTGGGAATCCCCAGATTGGAGATGTGAAAATTTTATCTAGTTTTTCGGAACGATATAATTTATCAGTATTTGTATATTGGACAGATTCTTTACATATGCTTGCAGATGTTCGGTAAATATCTCCGACTATATCATCTCGTATATCTTCTTTTGAAAGTGTTTGTGCATGTTGAATAATATAGTCTAATGGAAGAGCTTTACTGGCTGAGTGAGATTCCATTAATTACGACCTCCCTTACAAGTGGTTCATTATGGTGTTTTTGAAGTGTAGTTAAGAAATTTTTATCTCCATCTAATATACGTAACGCAATCCAACGTGCTGGATACGTATCACCGAACACTTTATAAATTTGTGGTTCTAATTCCTGAATCATATTTTCGATTTTTTCGCTGTAAGTAATTTTAATTGGTGTTGGAATTAGTTTTTTATTTGCTACTTTTGCAATAACATTTAGCAAATGACCAATACCTACTCGGTTACGTGCTGAAATTTTAACGACAGGTACACCAAGTGATTTTGCTAATTTCTTTTCATCGATAACAATCCCTTTTTTCTCGGCTTCATCAATTAAGTTAATGCAAATGACTACATTGTTTGTCATCTCCATCACTTGAAGTGCTAAATTTAAATTTCTTTCCATAGCAGTTGCGTCTATAACAACTACAGTTACTTCTGGTTTTTCAAATATAATATAATCCCTCGCTACTTCTTCGTCTGCGGAATTTGAGTATAGTGAGTAGGTTCCAGGTAAATCTATTAATGTATAATTACTTCCGTTATGTTCATATTCTCCTTCAGCTTTTAAAACAGTTTTTCCCGTCCAGTTTCCAGTATGTTGTTTTAAGCCTGTTAAAGTATTAAATAATGTACTTTTCCCTGTATTCGGGTTACCAGCTAAAGCGATACGATGTTTGCTCATCTGAAATCATCTCCTATTAATACCCCGAAAATAAGGGAGCTTTCTTCTTTACGCAGTGCAATAGTTGTGTTACTCACTTGATAAGCGACCGGATCTCCAAGTGGACTGCGTTGCAATACTTTAATCGTCGCCCCCGGGATAAATCCCAAATCTAATAAGCGTCGTTTCATAGTTCCTTCTAATTGTATCTTCTCAATTTGTACAAACTCTCCTATTTTAAATTCGGAAAGTGGTTTTATATTAGCCGATACCATAAAAGTTACCTCATCTCTATATTTTTAGTTTGAGTTTAAAAAGTTTCCTAAGGTAAACTTTTTGTTAGTAATATAGTAGACTACATTGGATTATGTTGTCAATTAGTACTTTAAAAATATTCATTTATTTTTAGAATTGTTCCAATTTATTTAGTTGTACTAAAAAATATTACTGAAATTATTTTTAATGTGCATAAATTAGGTGTGTGAAAATTACAAAATACAGCGGAATTGTAAATGTAACTTTAACGAAAAGGGAAAAAGAGAGAAAAACATTTACATTGAATTTACATTGTTAAGAATATATTTACATTGCAGTGTAGTTAGTGTGGTTTTTGTTTGGTTATTTAACTATAAATGTTGGGATTTCTAGCTTTTAAGGATTATTATCGTCATTTACTTAAAATTAAAAATTGCTTAACACTCACATAATATTGTTGTCCTACAATGAATTTGTGTTCGAAAGAAAATGAATTCGAAAAGTGATAATCCAAATGGGGGTACAAGACATGGTTATGAAAAAAGGTATTAAATTTTCTTTAGCAGCTTTAGTGGTAGCAGGAGCATTAGTTGGTTGTGGGAAAGCAGAAGATACAACTAGTAAAGACACTGCTAAAGGAAGCGATAATACAAAACAAGAATTATCAGGTACGATTGCAGCGGCTGGTTCTACAGCTCTTCTACCTCTTGCGGAGGAAGCTGGAAAGAAATTCATGGAGAAAAATTCAAAAGTTTCTATTCAAGTTCAAGGTGGCGGTAGTGGAACTGGGATTAACCAAGTAGCATCTGGTGCAGTACAAATTGGTAATTCAGATGTTCCGTCCGGAGATAAAATAAAAGATGCTGAAAAGGCGAAAGAATTAGTAGATAACAAGGTAGCGGGTATTGCATTCGCTCTTGTCGTAAATAAAGATGTAAAAGTTGATAACTTAACAATGCAACAAGTACAAGATATCTTCACTGGAAAAGTAACAAACTGGAAAGAAGTAGGCGGAAAAGATGAAAAAATCAATGTAATTAATCGTCCGGCTTCATCTGGTACACGTGCTACATTTGAAAAAACGATTATGAAAGACGCGAAAATTAATGATGGAACTGGTACAACACAAGATTCTAACGGTGCAGTAGAGCAAGCGATTAACTCTACTCCTGGTTCGGTGAGTTATTTAGCAATGTCTTACATGGTGGGCGAGAAAAAAGGCGCACTACAAACAGTGAAAATTGATGGTGCTGAACCGAAAGTTGAAAACATCGCGTCTGGTAAATATCCATTCTGGTCTTACGAATATATGGTAACAAAAGGTGAAGCGAAGGAAGCGACGAAAGCTTATATCGATTATGTAAAAGGTAAAGATTTTGAAAAGCAAGTAGAAGATATGGGCTACATTCCAATGTCTAAATTAAATAAGTAATAAAATTTTATGGGGCTGGCTGCAAGGCCAGTCCTGTTCATTTCAATCTGTGAAGTGGGGTCTGTCCTGTGATGAAGGGGAAAAAGCAAATTAATTACGTGAAAAGTGAATATATAGGAAGATCACTTGTTACGTTTTGTGGTATTTTTATTGTTTTAATTACATTAGCTATTATTGCGTTTATTTGTGGTAAAGGTATTCAATCTTTTACACAAAGTGGTATCTCATTTACTGAGATGTTAACATCGACAAAATGGAATCCAAATGCTGATCAAGGATCCTTCGGGGCTTTAATTTTCATTGTAGGTTCAACGGTGGTTTCGTTAGGTGCGGTTATTATTAGTGCACCAATTGCTATAGCTCTTGCTATATTCATGAATTTAATTTCGCCAAAGTTTGGAAATAAAGTATTGAAGCCTGTTCTAGAATTGTTAGTTGGTATTCCTTCGGTTGTATACGGATTATTAGGTGTTACGATTTTAGTACCACTATTACGTGATTCGTTTGGGGGAGTAGGCTTTAGTTTAATTGCAGGTATTGTTGTATTAAGTATTATGATTTTACCTACTATTGCTAGTATCGCTTCTGATGCAATACGTTCTGTTCCATTTGATTATTTAGAAGCTTCTTATGGTCTAGGATCAACGAAATGGCAAGCGATTAGCCGAGTGATTGTTCCTGCTGCGAAAAAAGGGATTTTAACAGGTGTTGTTTTAGGCTTAGCGCGTGCTTTCGGTGAAGCGTTAGCGGTTCAAATGGTAATCGGGAATACGATTAAATTACCAGAAGGAATATATAGTCCGACAGCGACGTTAACTGGTATTTTAACAATGGACATGACGAATACATTGAACGGAACTGCTTGGAACAATGCGCTATGGACTTTAGCGATGATTTTACTTGTTATTTCATTCCTGTTTATTTTAGTAATTCGAGCGATTGGGCAAAGAGGTGAGCGATAATAATGAATGCAAGAACGGTAAATAAAGTTTGGACGGGTATCTTTTATGCGGTTGCGGCTTTAGTTGTAGCTTTGCTAGTGTTCTTAGTATTTGAGATTTTACAAAAGGGATGGGGATTTTGGGATCCTAATTTCTTGTTTGGAGAACCAAGCAATACAAGAGCTGGTGGTGGGATTGGTCCGCAGTTATTCAATTCCTTCTACATGCTTGTTATAACGCTTATTATATCTATTCCTCTTGGATTAGGTGCTGGAATATATTTAGCGGAGTACGCAAAACAAGGACGTTTTTTAAATTTTGTTCGTCTATGTATAGAGACGATGGCGTCTTTACCTTCTATTGTTGTTGGTTTATTTGGTTTGTTAGTGTTCGTTACAATGACAGGTTGGGGATACACAGTAATGGGTGGTGCTCTTGCTTTAACTATTTTAAATTTACCAGGTTTAACGCGTGTTTGTGAAAATGCGATTTCAGAAGTTCCTCAGAATGTAAAAGAGGCAAGTCTTGGATTAGGTGCAACGAAGTGGCAAACAATCGCTCGTATTATTATCCCATCGTCATTACCACAAATTATTACAGGGATTATTTTAGCGGCGGGTCGTATATTTGGGGAAGCGGCAGCATTAATTTACACAGCGGGTTTAACATCCCCGATTTTAAATTCAGCAGCGGATTTCTCAAGTCCTGCGCATCCTTTAAATCCGTTTAGACCAGCTGAAACATTAGCGGTTCACATTTGGAAATTAAATTCTGAAGGAGTTATTCCAGATGCGAAGTTGATTGCGACAAAATCTGCAGCTGTATTAATTATTATGGTATTACTATTCAATGTTATTTCACGCTTGATAGCATCTATATTACACAAGCGCTTTACAGGAACGAAAAGAAAAAGTAAAACAACGAAAAAGGTAAAAGCGGCATAAATTATAAAGAAGAACTCTCTATTTATAAGTAGGGGGTTCTTTTGTATTTTAATATAGAAGGAATGGATGTAATGATTGTTGAATTTGTGATTAATTATAAAGAAGAACAGATGTAATTTAGATTGTGGGTTCTAGTAAACCTATAGAGCAATATGTGGAAAAAATGATGGATTATATGACTAAATAGAGAAAAGGCGTTATCTTCATTTGTGAAGATAACGCCTTTTGTTTTTAAATATCAGGTGTTTCTGTAGAAGTGCTTATTTTCCTACGGGAGCGTCTTTTTCTCCCGATTTTATCTAGTAGTTCATACATAACTGGAACGACTACTAATGTAAGAGCAGTTGAGACTGCCAAACCGCCGATGACAACGACGGCTAAACTTTTTGATACCATACTTCCTGCTTGGGATTGGCCAAATAGGAGTGGGAGCATAGCAACGATTGTTGTAATAGCTGTCATAATAATTGGGCGTAGTCTAGTAGAACCTGCTTCAAGTAAGGCTTCTCTAGTTTCCATTCCATGTTCCCGATTTTGTTGGACTCTTTCTATTAATACAATAGCGTTTGTAACAACAATCCCGATTAACATTAATGCGCCGATCAAGGAATTTACATCAACAGGTGTTCGTGAAATGATTAATCCTAAAATACCACCGACAGCAGCTAATGGTAAGGAGAATAGGATTGCAAAAGGAGCACGTGCTTGCCCGAAGGTGATAACCATAATTAAATATACAATCCCGATTGCAATCCCCATAATTTTGAATAAATCTGTAAAATTCTCTTGCATAGATTCAGTAGCTCCTGCGATATTTACTTTTGCACCACCAGGTAAATCTAAGTCAGTCATCGCTTTATTTACTGCTGTGTTTACTTTACTCAAATCTTCATTTGAAGCTTCGGCTGTAATTTGGATTGTTTCTTTTCCGTCTTTATGGAAAATTTCTGTTTGTGTTTGTTTTTCTGAAATAGTTGCAATGTCTTTTAAAGGTATTGGTCCATTAATAGGTGATAGTATGTTTGTATTTAAAATATCTTCTTGTTTATTAATGTTTTCTTTTTTGTGTTCTATCATAATAGTAGCTTTTTCATTATTAATTGTAATTTCGCCAATAGGTGATTTCTTCATAAGGAATGCTACTTGTTGCGCAGCTATTTCTGGTGTTAAACCTAGTTGTTCAGCCTTTGTTTGATCAATATGAATTTGCCATTCTTTCTTAGAGTCTTCTAAATTTGTTTTTACTTTAGAAAGATCATCCATGCTTTTTAGTTTTGTTTCAACGATAGTAGCCGCTTCTTTTAAATCCGCTTCGTTAGTAGCTGTTACGTTAAATTGTAAGTTATTGCCGCCGCCAGAGCTTGAATAACTTGTTTTTATATAATCAAGTTCAGCAGGCTCAAAAGTTTTATGTTCCTTTTTTAACTCTTTAATATATTGATCAATATCAGAACCTTTTTTAAAGACTACGAATATACTAGCGAGGTTATTTTTAGTTGTTTGCCCCCATTGTGCATCTTCTGCGCTAGATCCCATTCGTAAAATAACGTCTGTTATATCTGAATTAGAAAGTAATTTCTTTTCAAAATCAAATGCTTTTTGTTTTTGAGATTCAGCATTATAATGGGCTGGAAATGTCATGTTAATAGATAACATTGTGTCGTCTTCAGATTTTATGTTTGCTTTCGGTAGTAATATATAAGCTGCAATTGATCCTACAAATAATAAAAATGCAGTAAGTAGAATAATGAATTTATGAGAAAGAGCCCACTTTAATGTAGCGACATATCGTGATGAAGAACTTGGCTTTCGATGCTTTGTTTTTTTGAGTAGTAAAAAAGCCATAAGTGGAACAACTGTTAGTGCAACGATTAAGGATGATAATATAGAATATACAACTGCTAATACCATAGGTAACATTAATTTTCCGATTGCTCCTGATACGAGGCCGATAGGTAAAAAAACAGCGACCGTTGTTAAAGTAGAAGAAGTAATTGCGACTGCGACTTCTTTCGTTGCATCGAGAATGATATCTTTAGAGAAAGAATCTTTTTGTAAACGGCGGAAAATATTCTCGATGACAACGATACTATCATCGACGAGACGTCCAACCGCAACAGCTAAACCACCGAGGGTTAAAATGTTAAGCGTAATGTTAGATTGATGTAGTAAAAAGAGTGTTAATAAAATGGATAATGGAATACTGACAACAGCGATGAGTGTTGTTCGGAAGTTACGTAAAAAGATTAAGATAATTAGAGTTGCAGCGATTGCTCCAAGTATTACTTCTTTTCCCATGCTAGTAACAGCATTTTCAACTTGTTCATGGGTTGAAGCCAAAAGTTTAATGGAAAATTGATCTTTATATTCCTTATCTATCTCTTTAACTTTTTTATCAATCTCTTTTCCAATGGCAACTGCATTTTTACTCGGTTCTTTCATGATGATTAATCCTGTGCCTTCTTCTCCGTTTATATGTGAGATTGTATCGTAGTGTTGTTTGATTTCAATTTGAGCAATGTCTTGCAATTTCACTTGGGGTGCCACAGTGATGTTTTTAATGTCATTTACATTTTTTATGTCCCCAATGACGCGGAGGTTGTATTCTTCCTGATTAACAGTAATTGCCCCAGCTGGAGTAGAAGTTTCTTTTCCTTGTAAAACAGTTAGTACCTGCTGTGATGTTACGTTTTTGTTTTTTAATTGGTTCGGATCAAGTACGATAGATAATTCAGAGGTGGATTTTCCGAAAAACATAACGTTGGCAACACCATCAATGTTTTCGAGTTGTGGTACGATTTCTTTTTCAATTTGTTTTTCATCTGCTTTTGAAAAACCGTTTTGTTTCTGGATAGTAATTTGAGCGAGTGGAATCATAGAAGTGTTTAATTGACTAACTACGGGCTTGGTTACATCTTTAGGTAATTTAATTGTATTGACGGCTTTTTCGACTTCGCGTGCTGCATCTTTCATGTTTGCTTTTGATGTATACGCAATGTCGATACGTGATAATCCCTCGTATGTAGAAGAAGTAATGGTGTCGACGTGTTCTAAATTGCGAAATTGTTTTTCGAGAGGATTAGTTACATCCTTTGTCATCGTTTCAGCGTCGAGTCCTTGAGATAAGGTTGTGACGGTAATTGCTGGATTGTCGATACTCGGTAAAAATTCCATAGGTAATTTAGAGCCGGAATAAACACCGAGTATGGAAATGAGAAAAATCATGATGATAATGGCAGCTCGGTTTTTTAATGAAAACTTTGTTAACCTATCCATAAAATAATTCCTCCATTGGTTTATTTATAGTTGAGTGCGTCCTTTCTTACTATATAACAAAAAATGGATATTTTTCATTAATTAAATGTAAAAAAATTCTAACAATATCCTTAAGTTTGTATTAGGATTGGAATGTTGTTAATTTGTAGGGGGGAAATTTTTGAATGAGAAGGGAGGGGATAATGCGCGCGAGTGGCTGTTTAATGTAGACGGGATTTTTTCTTAAGGCTAATTTATATAGTTATTTTATAGAAGGATAATGATTATAAGCTTTAATATAGAAGAGAATGAAAATTTGGGAAGGTATTGTGAAATACAATTTGGTTGAACGGAGTGTATTAGCATACAATTAGAATAACTATTTTCAGTAGTAAGGATAATAGTTACTTCTATAGAAGAAAGTAGGGTAGATAATTTTTTTTATTTTTATAAAAAAACACTTGTTATTTAAAAGTTGTGATGGTATATTAATAAACGTCGCTGATGCGGAAACGCAGAAAACGACAAAAAAGAAATTTTAAAACTTAGTTGACATCGAAAAATTAAGATGTTAATATGATGAAGTCGCTTCTGAAGCGGCGGACAAGTTCTTTGAAAACTGAACGAAACAAACAACGTGAAACGTCAATTTTTATTTTAGATGCTAGACAAACTAACTTTATTGGAGAGTTTGATCCTGGCTCAGGATGAACGCTGGCGGCGTGCCTAATACATGCAAGTCGAGCGAATGGATTAAGAGCTTGCTCTTATGAAGTTAGCGGCGGACGGGTGAGTAACACGTGGGTAACCTGCCCATAAGACTGGGATAACTCCGGGAAACCGGGGCTAATACCGGATAACATTTTGAACCGCATGGTTCGAAATTGAAAGGCGGCTTCGGCTGTCACTTATGGATGGACCCGCGTCGCATTAGCT
>NZ_FNDM01000030.1:0-15341 GCF_900100505.1 Bacillus sp. cl96 | reverse complement strand
AGCCGTTACCTCACCAACTAGCTAATGCGACGCGGGTCCATCCATAAGTGACAGCCGAAGCCGCCTTTCAATTTCGAACCATGCGGTTCAAAATGTTATCCGGTATTAGCCCCGGTTTCCCGGAGTTATCCCAGTCTTATGGGCAGGTTACCCACGTGTTACTCACCCGTCCGCCGCTAACTTCATAAGAGCAAGCTCTTAATCCATTCGCTCGACTTGCATGTATTAGGCACGCCGCCAGCGTTCATCCTGAGCCAGGATCAAACTCTCCAATAAAGTTAGTTTGTCTAGCATCTAAAATAAAAATTGACGTTTCACGTTGTTTGTTTCGTTTAGTTTTCAAAGTTCAATATCGCGTTTCAGCGACTTTTATAATTTAACATTTTGCGTTAAATCTGTCAACAACTTTTTTCTTTCGTTCCTGACGACGCTTATTAATTTACCATATTAATCATTTAATAGTCAACACTTTTTAAAAAAATGCCAAAATAATTTTATCTTGGCATGATATAAAGCTTAATAATCACTAATGCTGCCACACCCGGTAGACCTAATAAACTCGTTATTGCTGCTGTACCCATGTTAATTGGGATATGAAAATCAAAATATGTCCCTACAACATTTACGATAAAAAGCAATGCTATTCCTAAAGTAACATGAAAAATCACCTTACCTATAAAACGTAATGGCTTAGAGGCAACACCAAAAACAAGAAAAATAAATACTAAAGTAAGAATACCAACAATAATAATTGTAGAATTCATTTTTTCCTCCTTATGAATGACCTATACATCTATTTGTATGGGACAAGACAATAAAAAAGAACAGTTATCATATGCAGCATCTCTTTCATATACACTAAATAAAACAATACCTCAGCACTTAAAAACCAAAATAAAAAGGCCTGCTTAGAAAGCAGAACCTTTTACCATTGTTCCATTTTTACAGGACGACGCTTTGCTTCTTTCAACAAAAAGAAATATTTCGCCTCTGCTATTTTCAAAGAACAAATGACATCTTGAGACGGTTCTACACTTTGTTCGACCATTCTCTTCTGACGTAACCACTCATTCTTCACTTTTTCCAAAAGTACAATTAACTTATCGTCATACTCTTTACGCAATTTACCCTTTTTTTGAAAGAACATTTTTGTTTCTCCTCTTATACTTCTCTGCGCCCTTCTAACGCTTTGGATAATGTCACTTCATCTGCATATTCTAAATCTCCACCAACTGGCAGACCATGTGCAATACGAGTTACTTTAATGCCTGTAGGTTTTAAGAGGCGGGAGATATACATCGCTGTAGCTTCCCCTTCAATATTAGGGTTTGTTGCTAATATCACTTCTTGTACCGTTTCATCATGTAGTCGCTTTAAGAGTTGCGGGATATTAATGTCTTCCGGTCCAATTCCCTCCATAGGAGAAATCGCACCACGTAACACATGATATACACCTTGATACTCTTTCATTTTTTCCATCGCGATTACATCTTTCGGTTCTTGCACGACACAAACAACTGATTGATCTCGATGTGAATCATTACAAATATAACAAGGATCACGATCAGTAATATGTCCGCATACAGAACAGTACGCTAAATCTCGCTTCGCATTTACAAGTGCTTTCGCGAAACCTAACACATCATCTTCTTTCATATCTAATACGAAAAATGCCAATCGAACCGCTGTTTTCGGTCCGATACCTGGCAACTTCATAAAACTATCGATTAGTTTTGATATTGGTTCTGGATAATGCATGTATCAATATCCTCCTAGAACATTCCACCTGGTAAGTTTAAGCCTTTTGTAAATTTACCCATTGTAGAGTTTGAAAGCTCATCAGCCTTTTTAAGTGCATCATTTGTTGCAGCTAATACTAAGTCTTGTAACATTTCGATATCTTCTGGATCTACAACTTCCTCTTTAATCTTCACTTCAAGAATTTGCTTGTGACCATTTGCAATAACTGTAATCATTCCGCCGCCAGCTGTACCTTCAACTGTTTTTTCACCAAGCTCCTCTTGTGCTTTCGCCATGTCCTTTTGCATCTTTTGCATTTGTTTCATCATGTTATTCATATTTCCCATTCCGCCACGCATCATAATTAATTCCTCCTAATTATTATTACTCTTTTATTTCAATGAGTTCTTGCCCTACTAACTTCACTGCCTCTTCTATAAGAGGGTCTTCCTTTTTCTCCGGGCTTTCTTCAGACTCTCCACCTTCACGTTGTAAAAAGTCTTCACGGATTTTACCCCATTCACTTTTTGGAATGGCAATCATATTTAACCTTTTACTTAGCAATTCAAATAAAGCTTGTTCTACTGTATCCATAGCTTCTCGATTTTCGCTCGCCATCTTACAGTGAATCTCATATTGAAATGCTAAAACGTAAGTGTCATCTGAAGCTGCCACTGGTTCACTATTTTCTAGTAAAACGGCAAACGCTACTTTGTTATATGATTTGAGTCTTCCTAACAACTCACCCCATACAGCTTTTAATTGTTCTAAATCTTGACGCTTCGCTTGTTTTAATACTTCATTTACACGTCCGACAGGAATTTTCATACTTCCTGTTCGTACCGGTTTTGGTGTTGCACGTGTCTCTCTTACTTCCTGTTGTACACCAGCTGGCACACCGTTCTTTTTGACTTGCTCTAACGCTTTCTCCAGTTGCTGCATCCTGTTCATAATTGCTTGCAAACGATCTGTACCATTTGCTTGCATCATAAACTGTTGACACAATTGCACCATAACAACTTCTAAGAAAATACGCGGATGATTTGTCCACTTCATTTCCTGTTGTCCCTTACTAAGGGTATGAATAATCTCATAGATCACTTCCGGTTGCATTTCTTCACTCAACTTACGGAATTGATCATCTACAATTACTCGTTCCAACATATGTTCTAGTTGTGGTGAAGTTTGATATAAAAGCATATCACGATAATAGTAAATGAAATCCTCCATAAAACGAACTGGATCCTTCCCTTTACTCATCATTTCATCTATGATTTGCAATGCTCTTGATACATCATTTTCACGTATGCACTCTACTAAATTGCCTAAGTATTGCTGAGAAACAGATCCCGTTACGGCCAATACATCTTCTGTCGTAACAATCTCATCACTATAAGATATAGCCTGATCAATAAGACTAAGCGCATCACGCATACCACCTTCGGCAGCACGCGCAACAATTTGTAATGCTTCACCTTCCACTTGCGTACCTTCATTTGTCACGACCGTTGATAATCTCTCAACAATATCATTCACTGATATTTTTCGGAATTCAAAGCGCTGACAACGTGAAATGATTGTAGGTGGGATCTTATGAGGTTCTGTTGTCGCCAAAATAAAGATAACATGTCCTGGCGGCTCTTCTAAGGTTTTTAAAAGCGCATTGAATGCACCCATAGAAAGCATGTGAACTTCATCAATAATGTATACTTTATATTCTACAGCACTTGGAGCGTATTTTACTTTATCTCTAATATCTCGAATTTCATCTACACCGTTATTTGAAGCCGCATCAATTTCTAATACATCTGAAATGGATCCTTGTGTGATTCCTAAACAAGAAGGACATTCATTACAAGGTTCAGCTACCGGAGCATGTTCACAGTTAATTGCTTTTGCAAATACTTTTGCAATTGTCGTTTTTCCTGTTCCCCTCGGGCCAGAAAATAAATAAGCATGTGAAACTTTCTCTTGAAGAAGGGCATTTTGCAACGTTTTTGTCACGTGCTTTTGACCGACTACATCTTCGAACTTTTGCGGTCTCCATGTTCGGTATAACGCTTGGTATGACACGAAAATACGGCCTCCCTCAAAGGTTATTATCTCATTTATTATAACCCATTCTGTTTATAGATTCCAAAAGTTATTTTCTATACAAAAAACTCACCTTTGTATTAAGGTGAGTTTTGTATACATATATAACTGCCGTGCACCCTCCGTCGATTACGTACCATAAGCGTTACTCAAGCAGTTAGCTCGGTTCAGGCACTCCTGCGGCACACGAGAAGACCCGCTTATTGCTGCTTCCTTCCGGACCTGACAAGGTTCACGGGGTCCCGTTGCGCAGGACCCAAACGTCAACACCACTTACTTAAGGCAGACCTTACAGCAACATAACCTCGAGAGGGGATTCGGCCTCGCTAGAGCGGATTGCGAGTATAGGGCACCGCTACCTCCCCGCTTAGCACGGCAAAGTTAAAACCAATATTCGGTTGCCTTCATTAAAGGCATTATCAGTATAACTTGTTTCTTTAGAAAATGCAAATACGTTAGTTCCCAGTATTCTTCTCTAATTTTTTTATTGCTTTTCTTTTTTTACGAAGCTCTCTAAAAAAGTTTGTTAACAACGTACCGCATTCTTCCTCTAGTACACCAGATACTACTTCACATTGATGATTGAAGCGTTCATCCGTTAAAAGATTCATCAATGTCCCTGCACATCCGCCCTTCGGATCACTTGCACCATATACAACTCGCTTCACTCGTGATAAAACAATTCCACCCGCACACATTGGACAAGGTTCTAATGTTACATACAATGTTGCATCTTCTAAACGCCATGTCCCTAATTTTTTACATGCATCATCTATCGCTAGCAACTCAGCATGAGCTATTGATCTTTGCTCAGTTTCCCTTAAATTATGGGCAACACTAATTACCTCACCATCTAACACTATAACTGCTCCAATTGGTACTTCCTGTATTTCCTCTGCCTTTTTAGCTTCTTCTATCGCTAATTGCATAAAATAAATATCTTGATCTTGTTCCATAACATAGTCCTTTCATTACAAATAAAGTACACTTATTTCCATTTACTACACAGGGGATAACTTTTACAAATTCAATCCACCCTAAAAGAAAAAAGAGAGGGGATTACATATGAAAAATACCGCCTTGCTCATTATCGATATGATTAATGACTTTCAATTTTCCCACGGACCCATTCTAGCTAAAAAATGCGAAACTATAACAAACCCTATTTTACAATTAAAGAAAAAAATGAAATCCTTTGGCTATCCTATAATTTACGTTAATGACCATTATCAACTTTGGAGATCTGATATCGACCAACTTATTACTCATTGCACAAATGAATATAGCGAAAATATAATCCATAAGATTGCTCCAAGTTTTGATGAGTACATTTTTATTAAACCACATTATTCCGCTTTTTATGAAACACCTTTAAATTCATTACTAGGTTATTTAAAAATAGAAAATCTAATATTAACAGGGGTTGCCGGAAATATATGTATCCTATTTACAGCTAATGATGCTCATATGAGAAATTATAAATTGTATGTACCACAGGATTGTATCGCCTCTAACAACGACCAAGATAATATACATGCTTTAAAAATAATGGAAACTACATTGAAAGCAAATATAACATCATCAACCAAAATAAAATTTAATTGATACATATATCTATTTTCTAACTTTTTATATCAAATTAACCCGCTCGCTTCCCTCTTGTGCTACAATAATTCTGTTTTGTGTTTTTAGTAGTCACGGTAAATCACTGATTGAAAGGAGGAAACAGCGTGACCGGAGTACCATTTATCACGGTTGAAGGACCAATTGGTGTTGGAAAAACTTCACTTGCGAAGGAAATTTCAACTCACATGCAACTCCACTTACTAAAAGAGATTGTTGATGAAAATCCCTTTTTAGGAAAGTTCTATGAAGACATCGACGAATGGAGTTTTCAAACAGAGATGTTCTTTCTTTGTAATAGATACAAACAATTAGAAGACATTAACATAAAGTACTTGAATCAAAGGAAACCAGTAGTAGCGGATTACCATATCTTTAAAAATTTAATTTTTGCATCCCGCACATTAAAAGACTCTCAATATGACAAATACATGCAAATTTATCGTATCCTTACACAAGATATGCCTGTGCCAAATGTCATTGTTTATTTAACAGCTAGCCTAGAGACATTGCAAAAACGAATCGCCATGCGCGGAAGAGAATTTGAAAAAAACATGGATCCAAATTACTTACTACAGCTCACAAAAGATTATGAAACAGCAATGGATGCTTTTAAAAAAGATCATCCGGAAATACCAGTATTGAAATTTAATGGCGACGATATGGATTTTGTAAAAAATCCTGATGATTTAAACGTTATCCTATCTGCCCTTCAAAATACTCTCTTAAAGGAGTCGAAATAATAATGAATTTAAGGCAAAAATATGATATACCCAATGACGCAGTAATCACTATCGCCGGAACAGTAGGTGTGGGTAAATCAACTATGACAACTGCATTAGCTAATGCTTTAGGTTATCGCACATCATTTGAAAAAGTAGATTCCAATCCATATTTGGACAAGTTCTATGCGGACTTCACTCGCTGGAGCTTCCACCTACAAGTGTACTTTTTAGCAGAACGATTTAAAGAACAAAAAAGAATTTTTGAATATGGTGGCGGTTTTGTTCAAGATCGTTCCATTTACGAAGACACTGGAATTTTCGCAAAGATGCATCATGAAAAAGGAACAATGACGGAAACTGATTATGAAACATACAAAGGTTTATTTGACGCTATGGTCATGACTCCTTACTTCCCTCATCCAGACTTATTAATTTACTTAGAAGGTTCTTTCGATGATATTGTCGATCGTATTCAAGAACGAGGGCGCCCAATGGAACAGCAAACACCAATTGAGTACTGGAAAGAAATGCATGGACGTTATGAAAACTGGATTAACAACTTTAATTCATGCCCTGTATTACGCTTAAATATTAATGAGTACGATATTTTAAAAGATGGTGATTCAATCGAACCAATCATAAAAAAAATTGGCCATTTTTTAAAACAAACACGTAAACTTGTAAAATAAAAAACCCGTGCATATGCACGGGTTTTCCTATTAAATTACTTCTTCTTTGTTGGAGCAATAATTTCACTCTCAGGTTTTCCTGCGTTAATGCGCTGACGAACAGTACTTGTACTAATATCGTATGCTTCAGCAATCTCTTTAACAGTCATTTCTTTCCCGTTAATTACTGCCGTTAATACTTTACCTGTACGTTTTGGAGCTGCTTCTTTCTTTACAGCTGCTTTTTTAACTTGTTTTGGCGCCTCTACTTTACTCGTAGCTGGTTTTACATCACAAGTACAACCACAAAGTTTACGGAATGTATCATCACTAATAATGCGTGATACGTTTGCACCACTGTTTAAAATTCTATTGTTCTTACAGACAGGACATTGTACATAATATAAAGTTTTTCCATCTAAAGGAAACGTTTGTATAATAAGATCCATGTTGACTCCTTTCATATCTATGAAGATAATCATCGGAATATGAGTGTGTAATAAGGACAAAATTACCTTACACCATACTTTATGATTGGTTTTAAAATAAAAACTCGTTACGTGTTGGTAACGAGTTCTCCAATCTCCACTTATATGCGCTGTTGTCAATTATATCTGGAGGAGGTAGAGGGATTCGAACCCCCGCGCGACTCTCGCCGCCTGTCGGTTTTCAAGACCGATCCCTTCAGCCAGACTTGGGTATACCTCCATATTGACATCAAATATAATATCAAAAGAAAAACAGTTAGTCAACCCTACTAAAATAAATTATGAGGAAAGGAAAATTTTACTTTCCCCTTCCTATATTACAGTACTGACAACGCTCATAATTACCAATCACTCATACCGATGAATGTTTAAATTTACTTAATAACTGTTTTTCCTCCCATATAAGGGCGAAGAACTTCTGGAATTATAATTGTACCATCTTCTTGTTGGTAGTTCTCTAAAATAGCTGCAACCGTACGTCCAATTGCAAGACCAGATCCATTTAATGTATGAACATGTTCTGGTTTTCCGTTTGGTTCACGGCGGAAACGGATATTTGCACGTCTCGCTTGGAAAGCTTCAAAATTACTACAAGAAGAAATTTCACGATATGTGCCATAGCTTGGAATCCATACTTCAATATCGTATTTCTTCGCTGCTGTAAATCCTAAATCGCCTGTGCACATGCTCATAACGCGATATGGCAACTCTAATAATTGTAACACGCGTTCTGCATCATTTGTTAACTTTTCTAACTCTTCATAAGAATCTTCTGGTTTTACGAACTTCACAAGCTCTACTTTATTGAACTGATGCTGGCGAATTAAACCACGTGTATCACGCCCAGCTGAACCTGCTTCAGAACGGAAGCAAGAGCTAAATGCAGCATATCTTATAGGCAATTGCTCTTTATTTAAAATCTCATCACGATGCATATTCGTTACAGGTACTTCAGCTGTTGGAATTAAGAAGTAATCTTCACTTTCAATACGGAATGCATCTTCTTCAAACTTTGGAAGTTGTCCTGTTCCTGTCATACTTGCACGGTTTACCATATATGGAGGTAATACTTCTTCATATCCATGCTCATCAGTATGAAGATCAAGCATAAAGCTAATTAAAGCACGCTCTAATCTTGCACCAGCACCTTTGTAAAATACGAAGCGGCTTCCTGTTACTTTCCCAGCGCGTTCAAAATCTAAAATTCCTAAATCAGTAGCAAGATCCCAATGTGGTTTTGGCTCATAAGTAAATTCTTTCACTTCTCCCCAAGTACGTGCTACTACATTATCATCCTCTGTTTCACCAACTGGAGCAGATTCATGAGGGATATTTGGAATAGATAACATTAATCTTTCTAAGTCTTCTTCAACTGTACGAAGTTCGTTATCAAGATCCTTTACTTTTTCTCCAACTTCACGCATTTCTAAAATTAGAGCTTCTGCATCTTTCTTTTCGCGCTTTAATACAGAAATTTGTTGAGATACTTCGTTACGTTTACTTTTTAATTCTTCTGTCTGAACAAGTAGTTCTCTTCTTCTCGTATCAAGTTCTTCAAAACGTCCGAAATCAGTTAAATCTTCGCCTCTATGCTGTAATTTCGCTTTTACTTCTTCAAAGTTTGTACGTAAAAATTTAATATCAAGCATTATATACTCCTCCTTTTATTTTATAAAACACAAAAAACTCCCGTCCCTATATAAAGGGACGGGAGTTAACCCGCGTTGCCACCCTAGTTGAAAGCATTACCGCTTTCCTCTCAAGTAGAAATAACGGCTCTTCACCGGGAATGCTTACTAATCCAAAAGATATTCCACATTCCATTCCAGGATGGATTCACAAACTGTTTCTATCGATTTCCACCAACCATCGACTCTCTATAAGAAACGACATTTGTTACTATTTCCTATCAACACGCTTATTTTATAAAATTGTTACCATCAATTTACTATAATCTTATACAAGTTGCAAGTTACTTATACAACTTTTTTCATTTTCGCTTCTTTTACCATTTCAACAAAGTATGCTGTCACACGATGATCATCTGTTAATTCCGGATGGAATGAAGCAGCTAAAAACTGATCTTGTCTTACCGCTACCATTCGGTCACCATGCTTAGAAAGCACTTCAACATTATCAGCTACTTCTACAACATACGGCGCACGGATAAATACACCAACGAAGTCTTCACCCACGCCTTCAATTGAAAGCGCAGCCTCAAAACTATCCTTTTGGCGTCCGAACGCATTGCGCTCAACTGTAATATCCATAGCACCAATATGTGCTTCTTCATAGCCAATAAGTGTTTTCGCAAGAAGAATCATCCCTGCACATGTACCAAACATTGGTTTACCAGACTTTGCAAATGTACGAAGTGGTTCCATGAAAGCATACTTATCAATAAGACGGCGCATTGTTGTACTTTCACCGCCCGGTAAAATAAGACCATCAATCTCTTCAAGTTGCTCTATACGCTTTACAACAACAGCTTCTGCACCACTTGCTTCAACTGATTTTACATGCTCACGAACTGCACCTTGAAGACCTAGTACACCGATTTTCACCATTTTAAAGTTCTCCTTTAATTACCATCCACGCTCTTGCATGCGTTGTTCTGGTAATAACGTTGAAATTTCGACACCCTTCATTGCATTACCTAATCCTTTAGAAAGGCTTGCAATTAGTTCGTAATCTTCATAATGAGTCGTTGCTTCAACGATTGCACGTGCAAATTTCTCTGGGTTTTCTGATTTGAAGATACCAGATCCAACAAATACCCCATCAGCACCAAGTTGCATCATTAATGCTGCATCTGCTGGTGTTGCTACACCACCTGCCGCAAAGTTTACAACTGGTAAGCGACCAAGACGTTTAATTTCAAGTAATACTTCGTAAGGAGCGCCAGTATTTTTTGCATATGTCATTAACTCATCTTCACGTAGACTCGCAACTTGACGGATTTCTGCATTGACTTGGCGCATATGACGCACTGCCTCTACAATGTTTCCTGTTCCTGGTTCACCTTTTGTACGAAGCATAGATGCACCTTCTGCAATACGACGTGCAGCTTCTCCGATATCACGGCAACCACATACAAATGGAACTGTGTAATCACGTTTATTTAAATGGTATACTTCATCAGCAGGAGTTAATACTTCACTCTCATCGATATAGTCTACCCCTAATGATTCTAATACACGTGCTTCTACAAGGTGACCGATACGGCATTTTGCCATAACCGGAATTGACACCGCACCCATAACTTCTTCAACAATTGTTGGGTCTGCCATACGAGAAACGCCACCTGCTGCACGAATATCTGCTGGTACACGCTCTAATGCCATAACGGCAACTGCGCCTGCCTCTTCTGCAATTTTTGCTTGTTCAGCGTTAACTACGTCCATAATAACGCCGCCTTTTTGCATTTCTGCCATTCCACGTTTTACACGTTCTGTCCCTGTTACATTTGTCATGTACAAAAACCCCCCTAGGTGAATTGCTTTCCCCCGTTAAAGGCGAAAATTAAGAATACTCTTACATTCTACCACTAACTATCAGATGCTTGTCTACTACTTTTTCATAAAGTCGGTATGAAAAATAGGAATAAAAAAAAGCTCCTATCGTGAGGAGCTTTTAAAACCAACCTTTTACTGTATCAACAGCACTATTCCACATACCACTAAAGAATGAACCAATTCCGCGCATAGCACGAGTAAACCAGTTTGCTTCTTCTACTTCAGATGTCGTTACAAGATCCACTTGCAGTGACTTACCAGTTAAAAATCCAGGGTCGTTTGTATCTTTTGGCGTAATTACCATTTGACCAAGCGCAGCTCCCTTTTTAATAGGTGCTTCTTGTCCCTTACTTGATTCTTTTAATTCTGTTTTATAAACATCTTTACTTCCTTTTGGCACTGGAAGTGAAATAGCTTGTTTCGTTTGAACTGCTACATCTTTATCTTTCGCATTTTCTACTCGTACTGTTTCTTGTCCTTTTACTGAAGAACCTTTTTTATACATTTGTTTCACTTCAAAGTTAGCAAATCCATAATCATATAGCTTCTTTGTTTCATCAAAACGTGCTGTATGAGAACTTGTTTTAATAACTACAGAAATAAAACGCATTCCGTTTCTTTCAACCGTACCAGTGAAGCAATCTCCTGCTTCTGGAGTTGAGCCTGTTTTTAGGCCATCTACGCCATCATATTCTTTAACTAAGCCCTTTAACATCCAGTTCCAGTTCGACATTCCAAACTTCTCTTTTTCTGGACGGAATTCTTTTTTAGGGATTTTTGCTGTATCTAACACTTTTGGATAATCTTTAATTAAATGTTGTGCTAAAGTTGCAACATCCTTTGCAGACATTTTATTTTCTTCATCCGCTGTTGTTCCTTCAGGATGCATTCCCTTTAAATCTTTATTCGTTAAACCTGTAGAATTGACAAATTTATAATTTTTTAACCCTAGTTCTTTCGATTTGTCATTCATCATTTTTACGAAGTCTACTTCTTTACCTGCAATTGCTTCTGCTAATGCAATTGTTGCACCATTTGCAGAAAAGATTGCCATTGCTTCGTATAACTCTTTTACTGTATAAGAGCCACCATTTTCTAATGCAACATTTGATAATGAAGCATCTTGTGAAACCTTATATGCATATTCAGAAACCTTAATTTTCTGGTCCCACTTAAGTTTTCCTTTATCCACTGCTTCGTGAACTAAATATTCACTCATCATCTTTGTCATACTAGCAATGGATAATAATTCATCTGCATTCTTTTGATATAAAATTTTCCCAGAATTCGCTTCTACTAAAATTGCCGCACCTGCTTCAATGTTTAAAGCGGCTCCTGTTTCAGCTGATGCATTGCTATATGGCATAAAAATGCTACAAGCTAGTGTAAGCACTGTTACCAAAGCAATGAATCTTTTGCAAAACATACCTTTCACTTTTGCTACCCCCAATATCTATGTACTCACATAACCGTTATTCTAACATAATCAAAAAAAAATAGACAGAGATATCAAATCTCTGTCTATTTGTATATAAGACATTATAATGAGTAGTTTGGAGCCTCTTTTGTAATTTGTACGTGATGAGGATGACTTTCACGTAAGCCAGCACCTGACATACGAATGAATTGTGCATTTTCGCGTAAGAATTCTAAATCCTGTGCTCCGCAATATCCCATACCTGCACGTAAGCCACCAACTAATTGGTGAACTGTATCTGCTAAAGGTCCTTTATATGGCACTCGTCCTTCAATACCTTCTGGGACAAGCTTTTTATTACCTTCTTGGAAGTAACGATCTTTACTTCCTTTTTCCATCGCACCGACAGAACCCATACCACGATACACTTTAAATTGACGACCTTGGTAAATTTCAGTTTCTCCAGGGCTTTCTGCAACACCTGCAAACATGCTACCTAGCATAACAACATGTGCTCCTGCCGCTAAAGCTTTCACCATATCACCAGAGTACTTAATACCACCATCAGCAATAACTGGAATACCGTGTTTACGAGCTTCTGTTGCACAATCATAAACTGCAGTTAATTGTGGTACACCAACACCGGCTACAACGCGTGTTGTACAAATAGAACCTGGTCCAATACCAACTTTAACTACGTTTGCACCAGCTTCAATTAATGCTTTCGTTGCTTCAGCAGTAGCAACATTTCCAGCGATAATATTTAGTGATGGGTATTTAGCACGAACTTCTTTTACCTTATCAATAACACCTTTAGAATGTCCATGTGCTGTATCAAGTACAATTGCATCTACACTAGCTTTTACTAATGCATCGATGCGAAGCATAGCATCCGCTGTTACACCAACTGCTGCTCCAACTAATAAGCGTCCTTGCTTATCCTTAGCAGAGTTTGGGAATTCAATTACTTTTTCAATATCTTTTATTGTAATAAGCCCTTGTAATACACCGTTATTATCAACAAGAGGGAGTTTTTCAATTTTATACTTTTGTAGGATCTTTTCAGCTTCTTCCAGTGTAGTACCAACTGGAGCTGTAATTAATTGTTCTTTTGTCATTACGTCAGAAATTTTGATTGAGTAGTCTTGGATGAAGCGCATATCACGGTTTGTAATAATACCAACTAATTTTCGCTCATCTAAATTATTTACAACCGGTACACCTGAGATACGATATTTTCCCATAAGATGTTCTGCATCATATACTTGATGTTCTGGAGTTAAGAAGAAAGGATCTGAAATAACGCCGCTTTCAGAGCGCTTTACTTTATCAACTTGCTCTGCTTGTTGCTCAATAGACATATTCTTATGAATAATTCCTAAACCACCTTGGCGAGCCATTGCAATAGCCATGTCAGCTTCTGTTACTGTATCCATTCCTGCACTAATTAACGGGATGTTTAGCTGTAAGCTTTCAGATAAAACTGTTTTAACACTTACTTCTCTTGGTAATATATCTGACCTAGCTGGTACAAGTAATACATCATCAAAAGTCAAACCTTCTTTAACAAATTTAGATTCCCACATAATTGTTCCCCCTATGATACCAGAAATTATTATTAGTAGCTTATCAATTGGTTAAAATACTGTCAAGGACGTATATATATGTTAGAATTTTTAGACAATAAAAGGAGCGTAATATATGCATCAAACATCTTGTACTTGGCAGCAGTTAAGTTTCTTTTTTTCATCTCAAAACGTACAACGTTATCTTGCCCGTTGTTATGAAAAATCCTCTATTCAGGATGCAGAAAAAAAAAGTTTTGAAAATTGTTATCCCTTTATTTATTATTTAGAACACGGGAAAAATTATTATGAATTATATAAGACAGCTCCATTTTCCATTCAACCAATGTTGTTATTTTATGGAATTAGTCAACTGTTTAAAGCATGCCTACTAACTATTGACCCTAACTATCCTGAATCAACTACTGTTTTAGCTCATGGCGTTACAACTCGCAAACGAAAAAAACAAGGGTATCAATTTTTAGAAGATGAGGTGAAGGTACAAAAAAACGGATTGTTTACTCATGTTGCAGAACAACTGTTTCACATGAAACACTTAGAAGCAGAAAAATTTAACATGTTAGAACTAATGGGAAATATTCCAGAATTACAAAATTTATTTCGTTATAGTCAAAAAGGATCAACTTTATATAAAATTGATTCAACAATTAAAAATGAGCTCTCCTTTTCAGTCAACCTACTAGATCGATTACATATGACTAAAGAGAGATTTTCTCGTTACATTGAAACATCTTGTAAGCATTTATCAATACAACACGTACCTGAGAAGACTAATGAATCGAATTTACTTTTTACAGCGCCTATTCAATCATGGAATCCTATGTACAGTACTCCTTTATACTATGAACATCTTACTAATACTTATTATTTGCCACTTACGACTGACCCTAGAAATCCTAAGCCAATATTACCTGAACTCCTCATTCATTATTTATTGCTCTATAATTTAAGCATGATTTCTAGATATGAAACAGATTGGTGGTATGACTTACTTGGAAGTTATGGTTCTGAAGATTATCCATTTATTTATCAATTTCTAAGTATTTCTGCTCAAAAAATCCCTTACTATATTTCAAATTTTTTATTAATGGAACCAAATCTATTTCATGGGAAATAAAAAAACACAAGTCAAATGACTTGTGTTTTTAGTTGCTTGGCGACGTCCTACTCTCACAGGGACAAGGTCCCAACTACCATCGGCGCTAGAGAGCTTAACTTCCGTGTTCGGTATGGGAACGGGTGTGACCTCTCTGCCATCATCACCAAACTATGAAGGCATATTCCTTCAAAACTAGATAACATTTGCTACATATTATATGGTTAAGTCCTCGATCTATTAGTATTCGTCAGCTCCACATGTCACCATGCTTCCACCTCGAACCTATCAACCTGATCATCTTTCAGGGATCTTACTAGCTTACGCTATGGGAAATCTCATCTTGAGGGGGGCTTCATGCTTAGATGCTTTCAGCACTTATCCCTTCC